>NZ_JACMYK010000003.1 GCF_020889785.1 Bradyrhizobium acaciae | reverse complement strand
ATCGTGGAAGGTGACGTGGCTGCTCAGGTCAATATGCTGGCTGGCACTGTCGCCGTCCTTGTCGGTCACGGTTGCCGTCAGCGTCACCAGGCCGCCGGTCAGGCTGATGCCCTCATGGGTGTCCGGGCTCGAGGCGATGTTCTCGTGCACCGCACGATCCTGCGTCAGCGTCACATTGCCCGTCGCCGGGTCGACTGTCAGCGTGAACACCAGCCACGCCGGGTCGCCGTCATGGCCGGTCACATAGCCGGACACCGTGTTGCCGGTCTGGTCCAGCACGACGCCAAGACCGGAAGCACTATCGATCAGGTTGGTCGCAGTGCCGTTGCCCGCGATGCTCAGCGCATAGGCCGTGGTGCCGCCGTCCGCGCCTGTCTTCACCGTGAACGAACCGGCGAAGCTCTCGGTATCGAGCGTATGGCCCTGGGTCGGCACCAGATCCGGCGTCGAGCCGTTGACGCCGGCATTGGTCGAACCCGAGAGGTACGCCTCGTAGGTGTTCAGGAAGGCGGCCGTCTCGTTCAGCGAGATCGACGGGCCGTCGTCGTGGAACGTGACATGCGTGCCGAGATCGAGCTTCTGGCTTACGCTGTCGCCGTCATTGTCGGTCACAGTCGCCGTCAGCGTCACCAGGCCATTGGTCAGGCTGACGCCCTCATGGGTGTCCGGGCTCGACGCGGTTAGCTCGTGCACCGCACGGTCCTGCGTCAACGTCACGTCGCCGGTTGCGGTGTTGACGGTCAGCGTGAACACCAGCCAGGCGGCCTGGCCCTCGTGGCCGGCAACATAGCCGGAGATCGTGTTGCCGCTCTGGTCCAGCACGACGCCGAGACCGGAGTTGCTGTCGATCAGGTTGGTCGCCGTGCCGTTGGCGGCAATGCTCAGCGCATAGGCAGTGGTTCCGCCGTCCGCGCCGGGCACCACCGTGAACGCGTTGGCGAAATTCTCCTTGTCCAGCGTATGACCCTGCGTCGGCGACGCATCCGGCGTCGAGCCGTTGATGCCCGCGTTGGTCGCGGCCGACAGATAGGCTTCGAACGTGTTCAACGAGCTCGTCGTCCCGCTCAGCGAGATCGCCGGACCATCGTCCAGGAACGTCAGATGCGGACCGACATCGGCGGTCGCGGTGCCGGTCTGGTTGCTGTTGTCCGTCACCGTCGCCGTCAGCGTGACCATCCCGGCAGGCAAATGAGCGCCTTCGTTGATGTCACCTCCGACCTCGCCGGTCCCTTGGTGCATCGCGCGCAGATCGGTGAGCGTGATGTGGCCGGTCGCATCCACGGAGATCGTGAAGTCAGCGAGGCCGTTCTGACCTCCTTCCCTGCCGACGACCTGTCCGTTCTCGACGAACAGGAACACGTGGTTGCCGGTCTGCGAATCGATCAAACCGGTATCGACGCCTGGCGCGCTGATCGACAGCGCGAAGGTCAGCGACTTCTCGCCTCCGGGCACGGTGATCGAGAACGGGATCAGCCCCGTCGCCACGGTCGATCCTGCGGGTCCCAGTCCGGAGCCGGCGATCCCGTTGGTCGCAACGGTCAAGAAGCTCTCGTCCACCGCCAGATCCGGCGCGGCGCCCAAGGAAATAGTGGGGGCAGCAGGAGTAGACGACTGCGGGACGGTGGGGCCGGTCGGCGGCGTGTCGTTGAAATTGGGCAGCGGTTCCGGCCCAGCCAGAACGTTGGTGGGAACGGGGCCGAGATCATCCACCGCAAACGGACTGAAGTGCGCACCGCTCGCCTGCGCGTTGCCGTTCGAGTTGCCGCCATTGTCGGCGGCCGGCAACACCGAGCCGTCCGTGCTGATCGGGAACAGGCTTGTGAATTCCTGCACCGAGACGTCGCGACCGGGCGCCATCTCGATCGTAACGTTGCTCTGACCATCCGCGCGGGAGTCGAAGAACGGCTCAACCGTGACGGTCGACTGGTTGTCGAACAGGATGATCAGCTTTTCGCCGATATGAACCAGCGTGATCTTCTCCTTGGCGATCGCCGAGAAGTCGATCTTCGCTTTCTGGTCGTATCCAAGATTGACGACGACCGCCTGATCGGTCAGCGGCTTCGTCAGCGTGTAAATTCTTACGGG
This sequence comes from Bradyrhizobium acaciae, assembly GCF_020889785.1. GTDB lineage: Bacteria > Pseudomonadota > Alphaproteobacteria > Rhizobiales > Xanthobacteraceae > Bradyrhizobium > Bradyrhizobium acaciae. The sequence goes on along the minus strand of NZ_JACMYK010000003.1, from coordinate 192,909 downwards.
AGCCGAATTGGTGGTGGAATTGCCGGTGCCGGTAGCCTGAGCGACCTGAAACGAACCCTGCATTATCAGCTCCGCAAAATGCGATTAGAGGAAAAATTGTAGAAAAATTTAGTTTTAGGCTATTGTTAACCCTCCCCCCGGTCAAGGAATGTATTTGGTTAATCAATGCTTTCCGTAGAAGTGTGGTAAAGATCGAACAGGTCGGGGCTGCAAGAACAATGGTTTAGCCCGTTTGACTTGGTCGAAAGGCAGTATTTGCCCGGCCCTGTTCGTCTTTGCCGGCGATTTGGAGCGGTCGATGCGGGTGATTCTTCAGGCGTGTGCCGCCATTTTGATTTGCGGCTCTTTCGGCGCGGCGGCCGCGCAAGCCCCAACGCCAGTCCCGCCGGAAACCACGGTCGAACGCCAGGTTCGCGCCCTGGCCAACCGGGACACTCAAATCGGCATCTACCTCAACGTGTTATCCGACTGCACGTCCGGGCCGCTGCCGACCATCCGCCTGGTCACGCCACCGGCCGCCGGAAAGGTCGTGGTGAAGACAGCGAAGGTCAAGACGACCAATTACAAGGCCTGCCTGGCGCTCGAGGTGCCCGCCTATGTCGCCTTCTACAAGTCGCCGCCCGAATTTCTCGGCGACGACGCCATGACCCTCGAGGTCAAGTACCAGGGCGGCCGCACCGAAATTCAGAAGATCACAGTCAAGGTGAGCGCGCCTGGCGGCCAGCAAAAGATCTAACGCGACCGGCGACATGGCCCACGCTCTCATGGGCGCGCCGGCGTCCAGCCGCTCCGGGCCTGAAACTCCGCCTCAGAGCGGATCGCCTTCAGCCGTCTCCTGCTCCAACTCGCGCGAGACCTCGCTCGGTGCGGCAGCCGGCTGGCCAAGCGAAGCCTTGTCCTCGTTGCAATCGCTGATCCGACGGGCGACCACCCGGTCCATCCTTGGCGCCTGGCCGTGAACTTCGTTGACCTCGGTGTAGGCCTCGTCGCTCAAAACCGTGATGACGGTGCTGACCGGGCCCATATAGTCGCACCGGTTGGAGAACACGTACTTGTTGCTGATCTTCTCCGGCCTCGAAGAATGGCAATTTCCGATCGATGGGGACGAGAACGTTGCCTTCATCGCCTGGGTCGGATCGACGCAGCGGGTCATTTCGCGCTCGAGCAGCTTTTGCCGCACGTTCGACGGCGACACGAGCTCCATCGTCCGCACGAAGCGCCACATGCCTTTCCGGAAAGTCGGTCCGTTGAAGCCGTCGTCGGCCACCGCGCCATGGGAGGCAAGCATGGACACGGCAAGCGTGATCACGACGCCAAGCATGCGTGCGAAGACCTTCGACCGCCCGAAGTCCTCACGCGAAGTCATTTGTTGAATCCTTATCGGCCGCATGAAGCGCATCGCGTGACTATCACTTGAAGCACGCCCAACCTCACTTCATTCCAGAACACTTCGCGTTAAAGTCGAGTAAATGCTCGCCCTTTTGGTTGAGGTTCTCCGCCGTCGAATGCGCGCCGCTATGAGCCGGCGCGGTCCAGGCCGGTCGCAAATCAAGCCCGCACCTCAGCCGCCCGCGAACTGATGCCGGCAAGCTTGCCTGCTCGCTTCCCTGCTGATCGCCAAACTAGTGCTGCAAACGCGCCGGAGCCGACTTTTCGGAGTTGGCTGCACCTCCGTCATCGCAGTCGCCGATCCTCGTCGCGACGACCGTGTCGGTCTTGGGATGCTCTCCGGTGCTGACCTCGTTCATCTCGGTATAGGCTTCGTCGCTGCGCACGGTGATGACGGTGCTGACCGCGCCCATGTAATCGCATCGATGCCCGAAGGTGTACTGATTGCCGACTTTTTCGGGCTTGTCCGAGACGCAGTTTCCGACCGGATCCGGCGAAAAGGTCGCCCTCATCGCGAAGGTCGGATCGACACAGCGCGTCGTCTCCGCGTTGACCACCCGATACTTGAAATTCTTGTTGGCGGTCCTGACGACGTCGAGCGTTCGGATAAAGCGCCACAAGCCCTTGCGAAAGCTGGGGCCGGAAAAGGGTTGAGCGGGCTGAGCCGCGGCGTCCCGGCCGCTCGCCGGTTGGGGAGATGGTGCCTGCGCATGCGCCGTCAGGGACGCCGCCGGGACGATCATCAAGGTGAGCAGCGAACCTGCAATGGCACCACGGAAGTTCATTCCCACCCCCGATGTTCGTCCGAAACCCGTTCGCGATGCGATCCGGTCAGGCTCTCGAAGCAGTCCCACGAAACGACTCGACTATCCCCCACCACTTGCAGGCCAATTGTGGCCAGTAAAGGCACGTTGTCGCAGCACGGCTGCCTTCAAACTAATTCCGTTCCACTGCAGCAAACTTGCAACACTCGGCGCTCGAACCCTGTGCCTACCTCTGCCGCAGGTTTGACCTTGGAGACTTTTTTTGCTCATTTAGCGCGCGATATTTTTCTTCAATTACTTTGCCTATCGCTGGACGAGGGGGCGCAGATGCGTATTCGAATTGGCTACATGGTCGCGGGCATTTTGGCTTTGGGCGCAGCGCTGTCGGGCACTTCCCGGCAAGCGACCGCCGCGGATCTCGGCCTGGTCACGAAGGCACCGGTCGGCACCTGCACCGAGATCGTGTTCACCTGCGAGAACGGCCATCAGTATCCGCTGTGCCCGCGCGCTGTGTCGGTCGAGGGCGAAGTGGTGACGGCCTCCCTGCTCACCGGCCGCGGCGGCATCCATGTGCGGCACGTGCCGATGGGCGTCGGCTATCGTTATGCCGGCCGTGGCGTCTGGCTTGATGGCTTCCGGGAAAATGCACTGCTCAACTTCGGCAAGCACCACCAGGTGGCGTGCAGCATCGCGCACTCATAAATGCGCTGCGTCGCTCCAATTGGCGTGACGCAGAGCACTTCAAGCAGCTGAGCGCTCCTCACCCCTTGGTGTGGAGCACGACGCGCGACGAGCGCGAGAACATGTAAGCCTTCGGATAGACGTAGACCGGGCAGTGGTCCTGCCACTGGTACAGCTGCCAATTCCATTTCCAGCAGCCCGATTCGATCTGAGGCTCCTGCACGTAGTCCAGCCGGTACGGCGGATCGCCAAATGGGTAGATCTCGCCAGATCGCGCCGCCGTCGATGACAGGACGACGATTGAAGCGGCCGCCGCAATGATCACAGAAAATGACTTGTTCATAACGCCCCTCGATCGAATGACGTGACGGCACGAGAGTGCCAAATCCACCGGTCCTTATCAAGGTGCCGGCCGCCACACTCCGACGCCAATCGACCGATCCAGAGCGTTTTCGAGCGAAGTGGATCCCGGTTCGCGTGAAGAAAACGCGTCAAAACAAAAACCTGGAGCCTCGTTCCGACTTAATCGGAACGAGGCTCTAGACTGCGCGATTCTGCGTGGGCGAGCGGCCGCCGCCATCGGCGACCAGCACCGCACCGGTCACGAAGGACGCCTCGTCGGAGGCCAGGAACAGGCAGCACGCCGCGATCTCGGCGGGCTCGGCCATCCGTCCCAAAGCGATCCGCCGTTCGACACCGCGAAACTCGGCATCGGGTGTGGTGCCGTTCTGGTCTGCGAGCAATTGCATTTCATAGGCGCTCATCGGCGTCCGCACCCAGCCGGGCGCGACCGCGTTGGCGCGGATGCCGTCGGCGCCGTGCGCGTAGGCCAGCGAACGCGTGTAGGCGACGACGGCCGCCTTGCTGGCAGCATAACTTGCGCTATCCGGGCTGGCATTGAACGCAGCAACGGAGGCGACGTTCACGATCGCTCCCCCTCGCTGCTGCAGCAGCGGCAAGGATGCCCGACAGACCCGCATGGTCCCGGTGAGGTTGACATCAAGCGTCCTGGCCCAGACCTCGTCGGAGACGGTTGCGGGCTGATCCGGCACGATCAGGCCGGCCGCGTTGACGACGATGTCGAGCCACACGCCGCAGGCGTTGACGGCCCTGGCGACGTCGTCCGGCCGGGTGATGTCACCGTGGATCGCCTGCCCGCCGCACTCGGCCGCAGCGGCCTGAAGCGCGGCGTCGCCGAGTCCGAACAGCACGACGCGCGCGCCGCTCAACGCCAGCAGCGCAGCCGTGGCCCGGCCGATCCCGGTGGCTGCGCCGGTCACCAGCGCCGTCTTTCCGTCCAGCCGCGGCATCAGAGCATGATCCGGAAAAGTGGAAGCCGGTTATCCGAAAAGACCATGCTCATCTAGACTCCCCACTGCCGTTCGATGGCAAATCCGGTCTCCGGCAGCGTCGAGCCGCCGTCGACGACGATGGTTTGCCCGGTGACATATCTGGCTTCGGTGGAGGCGAGATAGAGCATCGCGCAGCCGATGTCGTCGGCCCTCCCCATATGTCCCATCGGAATGAAGCGTTCGAGTTTCGCCTTGCTCTCAGGCGCACTCATGGTGCCGCGGCCCGGCTTCTCGATGAAGCCCGCCTCGACGCCGTTGACGGTGATGCCGGCGCGCGCGAGCTCGAACGCTGCGCCACGGATGAATGCATTGACGCCGGCCTTTGCTGCCGAGTAATGCGCGCCGCCGCCCATTGCGACACGCGCGGATACCGAGGACGTCACGAGAATGCGCCCGAACCTGGCGGCGCGCATATGCGGAGCTGCGGCCTGCGCGAGCCAGATGCTGGCGTTCAGGTTCAGCGCCAGCGTCTCGTCGAGCTTGGCTTCATCAAGCTCCTCGAGCGGGGCCCACGGACAGCCGCCGGCGTTGTGCACGACAATGTCGAGCCGGTCGTATTTGGCTGCGACCCCGTCAACCATCGCACGCAAGCTACCCCGGTCGAGCCGGTCGAACGGGACGCAATGCACCGACCGTCCATCGGCCGCCAGTTCACGCGCCAGCGCCTCGGCCACATCGAGCGTCCGGTTGGCGATCACCACAGTCGCGCCGGCCTGCGCCAGCCTCGTCACGATGGCTGCGCCGATCCCCCTGCCGCCGCCGGTGACGATGGCGACCCGACCGTCAAGATTGAACGGAGACGCCTGCATCAGATTGCTCCCGCCCCTTTCACGAGATCGATGAACTGCGCGAACACCGCCGTGTGCTTGTCCACGTCCCGGGCCGACGTCGCCGGACACATCAGCAGCATGGTATGAAACGGCGTCACCAGAATGCCTTCGTTCATGTAGAACGCATGCAGCAAGGTCTCGAGATCGGGTTGTCTCCCGGCGATGACGTCGGCGCCGCTGCGCGGCGGCTTCGGCATGAACATGATCTCGGCGCGCGCGCCGATCTGGGTGACGTGCCAGGGCAGACCGGCAGCTTCGATCAACCGGCGCGCTTCCTGGGCGAGCCAGGTTGCGGTTCCGATCATCCGCTCGTAATTCGCAGAGGTCAGCACCTTCTCCAGCACCGCGCGCATGGTGGCAACCGTCAACGCGTTGCCGGCGAGCGTGCCGCCGAATCCAAGATGCGCGGACTGCCGTTGGCGCGGATTGACATGGGGAACGAGCTTCCAGAGCCGCTCGGCGATCTCCTCGCTGAGGCCGAAGATGCCGGCCGGGATGCCGCCCGCGATCGCCTTGCCCGCGACGAAGATGTCGGGCTCGAGCCCGTGGCTCTGCGTGTAGCCGCCCGGTCCACAGGACAGCGTATGGGTCTCGTCGATGATGAGGACAGTGCCGGCGCGCCGGGTCAGGTCGCGCAACGCCCGGTGAAAACCAGGATCGACCGGGATCATGCCGAAATTCGTCATCAGCGGCTCGGTCAGCACGCAGGCGACGTCGCCATGTGCCAGCGCCGCCGCGAGCGCGGCAACATCATTGAACTCGACGACCCGGCTCACGGCATCATGATCGATGCCGTTGGGATGGATCATGTTGCGCAGGCCGACCCGACCGTCGCGGATCTCGATATGCGCTTCCTCGACGCCGCCATGATAGCAGCCGGAGAACACCAGCACCTTGCGCCGGCCGGTGATCATGCGCGAGATACGGATCGCAGCGCGGTTGGCGTCGGTCGCCGACGTCGTCAGCGTCCAGTATTTCGGACCGAAACGGCGCGACAGCTCCGCACCGACCCAGATACTGTCCTCCGTCGGCAGCATCATGGTCGCACCACGCTTGAGCTGAGCGAGCGCAGCCTCCGTCACCGCCTCGGGCGCGTGCCCGCACATGCCGCCGGTGTCGCCGAGACAGAAATCAATATAGTCGCGTCCGTCGATGTCCCTGATATGCGCGCCATTCGCTTGCTCGGCATAGACCGGGAAGCCACCGGCCCAGCGCCGCATCCAGTGCGACGGGCCGCCATAAAGGTAGTGCTGTCTGCCTTCCTGCCACGCCGCCGCCGATCGCGGATGCAGCGCCCGAAAGCGCTCCTGCTCGGCGTCGAGCAATCGATTCAGAGTGCCGGTGCGTTCAGCAGTTGCAGATGTCATAGCGCGATCCAGGCGGTCTTGAGGTCGGTATAAGCGTCGAGGGCGTGGAGCGACTTGTCGCGTCCGAAGCCGGATTGCTTGAAGCCGCCGAGCGGCACCGTGATGTCGGCGCCGCCATAGGCGTTGACGTGCACGACACCGGCCCTGATGGCGCGCACCATGCGATGCGCGGTCGAGAGGCTTCCGGTCCACACCGCCGATGCAAGTCCATAGGGCGTCGCATTGGCGAGCGCTGTGGCATCGTCCTCGCCGTCGAACCGCGTGACCGACAGCACCGGGCCGAACACCTCCTCGCGCCAGACCTCCATCGCCGGCGTCACCTCGGTGAGGATCGCCGGCGCCATGAAGTTGCCGCCGCTCTCGACGCGGATCTGCTCGCCGCCCGTCACCCGCTTCGCGCCCTGCGCTTCAGCGCGGGCAACGGCGTCCAGATTCTTGCGCAACTGTATCTTGCTCGAAATAGCGCCGATGTCCGAGGTCAATTCGAGGGGATCGCCGACCCTGAGTTTCGCGGTCGCGTCGAGCAATTCATCCATGAAGCGATCATAGATCGCGGACTGCACCAGCAGCCGCGAGCCGGCGACGCAAACCTGGCCGGAGTTGCGGAAGATGCCGTTGGCCGAGACCTTGGCCGCGTGCTTGATGTCGGGCACATCGGCGAACACGATGTTGGGCGACTTGCCGCCAAGCTCGAGATGCACGCGCTTCAGGTTCGATCGCGCCGAGCATTCCAAGAGGCGCCGGCCTACTGCACCCGAGCCGGTGAAGGCAAGCACGTCGACATCCATATGCAGCGCCAGCGCCTCGCCGGCCGATGCGCCGCGGCCCGTGACGACGTTGAGCACGCCGTCCGGCAGACCTGCCTCCGTCGCGAGTTCGGCAAGCCGCAGCAGCGTGAGCGACGCAAGCTCCGGCGGCTTGACCACGACCGAGTTTCCGGCGGCCAGCGCCGGACCGATCTTCCACGCACCGATCATCAGCGGGAAGTTCCACGGCACGATCACGCCGACGACGCCGAGCGGTTCGCGATGCACGAGCCCGAGCACGTCGCCCGAGGTCGGCGCGATCTCGCCATACACCTTGTCGATCGCTTCGGCGTAGTAGCGGATTGTGCCCGCCGCCGACAGCGGCTCGGCCTTGTAGGCCATGCTGATCTCGGTGCCGTTGTCCCGCACACCGAGTACCGCGATCTCGAGCGCGTGCTGCTCGATGAGATCGGCTAACCGCAGCAGCACCTTCTTGCGCTGCGCCGGCGCCGCGCGCGACCAGCTTCCCTGCTCGAAGACCCGCCGCGCTTGCCTCACCGCAAGGTCGACGTCGGCCGCATCGCCGTCGGCAATGCTCGTCAACAGCTTGCCGTCGATCGGCGACACGACATCGAGCCGTGCCTCGCTGACCGCCTCCGCGGCGCGGCCGCCGATGAAGAGCTGTTGGGCCGGAACGACGGCCGAGCGATATCGATCGATCTGGGCTTGCTGCATGCGGGATCATTGTGACGATGACAAAAGCGGCTCCCGACCGGGACCGCGGGCATGGTGCAATCCTCGCCAAATCAAGGCTTTGACAGCAATCAACCGATAGGTGGATGTCACCGCAGCCGGCGCGCTCATAGCGTGATTGCACGATGGCCGAACGTCCTGCACGCTCGGTGCAAAACCCGTCGCCCACCATCATTCACGCCTGCGGGCGAACACTGACAAGGTCATGCCTGAGATTACGCAGCCCCGCATTCTCCTGATCGGAACGGGAGACACCAAGGCCGACGAACTGCTGTTCATGGGCGAGTGCATCGCCCGTGCCGGCGGCAGGACGATCATGATGGACATCAGCGTGCTCGGCGATCCGCCGTACCAGCCGGCGCATGACAAGCACGCGGTGGCCGCCGCAGCCCAGACCACGATCGAGGCGATTGCATCGAGCGGCGACGAGAACTCCGCGATGTCGCTGATGGCGATCGGCGCCTCAAACCTGGCCCGCGAGCTCGCTGACAGCGATGCCATCGACGGCGTGATCGCCATCGGCGGCACGATGGGAACCGACCTTGCGCTCGACGTCGCGCAGGCGCTGCCGCTCGGCCTGCCGAAGCTGATCGTCTCGACCGTCGCATTCTCGCATCTGATCCCGCCGGAGCGCGTCGCGGCCGATTTGATGATGATCCTGTGGGCCGGCGGCCTCTATGGCCTCAACGGCACCTGCATGGCCGTGCTGTCGCAAGCCTGCGGCGCGATCGTCGGCGCAGCCAGGAGCGCGATCAAGCCCAATCGGGACCGGCCGGTCGTTGCGATCACGTCGCTTGGCAAGAGCTGCCTGCATTACATGGTCGAGCTCAAGCCGCAGCTCGAGCGCCGCGGCTATGAGGTGGTCGTCTTCCACACCACCGGCATGGGCGGACGCGCGATGGAGTCGATCGCGGCCCAAGGCGGCTTTGCCGCGGTACTGGACCTCAGCCTGCAGGAAGTCGCCAATCAGCTCACCGGCTCGGTGGTCAATTCCGGCGCCGACCGGCTGGAGAACGCCGGCAGAGCGGGCGTTCCTCAGATCGTCGCGCCCGGGGCGATCGATATGGTCGACTTCCCGGCATGGCTTGGCGTTCCAAAGGAGCTGTCGGATCGTCCGTTCCATGCGCACAACCGGCTGCTTGCGTCGGCGACTTCAGGCGCCGCCGATCGCCGGCGGATCGCGCGCGCGATTGCCGGGAAGCTGGCCCAGGCCAGCGCGCCGGTTGCCCTCGTGCTGCCCACGGGTGGCATCCAGCAATGGGACCGCGAGGGCGAGGCTCTGCACGATCCCGCCGCCCTCGCCGCCTTTGTCGACGCGATGCGCTCGGCGGTCCAGGCACCGGTCGAGCTGCACGAGATCAGGGATCACATCAATAGCGCGGCATTCAATGAAACGGTGCTCGGCATCTTCGACCGATGGGTCGCAGCCGGCATCGTCCGCCCCGGCCGCAGCACGGCGGCCGCATGACCCGTCCGCTCGCCCAGGCGCTGGTGCTCGACTTCGGCGGCGTGATCTCGAAGACGCTGTTCGAGACCCATGACCTGACCGAGCGCACGCTCGGGCTCGCACCGTGCACGCTGAAATGGCTCGGACCGTTCGCCCCCGACAGTGATCCGCTCTGGACGGCGATGCAGCGTGGCGAGATTTCGGAACGCGACTACTGGCTGACCCGCAGCCGCGAGGTCGGCCGCATGCTCGGTGAAGACTGGCGCGACATGGAGACTTTCGTGAAACGCGCGCGCGGTGCCGACCCCGAAACCGTGATCCGCCCCGAAGCGGCGCGTGCGATCACCCTCGCCGCCGACGCCGGGTTCCGGCTCGCCATCCTCTCGAACGAGCTCGACCTGTTCTACGGCGCCGACTTCCGCACTCGTCTGCCCATCCTCAAGCGCTTCGAGACCATCGTCGACGCGACCCATACCGGGATCCTGAAACCCGATCGGCGCGCCTATCAAAGCGTGCTGGACGAACTGGCGCTGCGGGCAGAAGATTGCATCTTCGTCGACGACCAGCGCCGCAACATCACGGGCGCCGCTGCGTGCAACATGCGCACGGTGCTGTTCGACGTGCGAAACCCGGCGGCATCCTACAGCGAGGCGCTGCGGCATTTCGGGCTGCAATTCGAGTGACAGAGAACCATCATGCGCGACAGAAACTTCCTGGTTGAGAACAACGCCAAGCCGATCTGGCACCCGATGGCCCATCCCGCCGAGATGCGGACGCAGCCGCCGCGGATCGTGATGAAGGGCGAAGGCGTCGAGGTCACCGACATCGACGGCAAGACCGTGATCGATGCGGTCGGCGGCCTCTGGAACGTCAATCTCGGCTACAGCTGCGATCCGATCAAGAAGGCGATCGCAGACCAGCTCAGCGCGTTGCCCTATTATTCGGGCTTTCGCGGCACCTCGAACGGTCCCTCGATCGAGCTCGCCTATGAGCTCACCGAATGGTTCAAGCCCGAAGGCATGGTTCGGGCCTTCTTCACCTCGGGCGGATCGGACTCGGTCGAGACTGCGCTGCGGCTGGCCCGGCAATACTGGAAGATCAAGGGCCAGGCCGACCGCACCAAGTTCCTGGCGCTGAAGAAGGGCTATCACGGCACCCATTTCGGCGGAGCTTCCGTCAACGGCAACGCCAATTTCCGCCGCAACTATGAGCCGATGCTGCCCGGCGTCTTCCATATCCCCGCGCCCTCGACCTATCGCAACCCGTTCAACGAGACCGATCCAGCCAAGCTCGCGCAGCTCTGTGCGGCGGCGATGGAAGAGGAGATCGCATTTCAGGGCGCCGACACCATCGCGGCCTTCATCATGGAGCCGGTGTTAGGCGCCGGTGGCGTGATCGTGCCGCCGGACAGCTTCATGAAGCTCGTGCGCGAGATCTGCGACCGTCACGGCATCCTGATGATCGCGGACGAGGTCGTCACCGGCTTCGGACGCACCGGCGCATGGTCGGGCTCGCGGCTCTGGGGCGTGAAGCCCGACATGATGACGATGGCCAAGGCGATTACCTCCGGCTATTTCCCGCTCGGTGCGACGCTGATCGGCGAGCAGGTCGCGGAAGCCTTCGAGGCCGATACCACGACGTTCGGCTCGATCGGCCATGGCTATACCTATTCGGGCCACCCGGTCGGCTGCGCCGCGGGCCTTGCGGCGCTCGCCGAGACCCGCCGCCTCAAGCTCGACGAGAATGCCGCCGCGCGCGGCGAGGACCTCGCACGGGCGCTGGCCGCGCTCAAGGCCAAGCATCCGCTGGTCGGCGACGTCAGGGGCAAGGGCTTGATGGCCGCGCTTGAGCTCGTGGCCGATCGCGACAGCAAGAAGCCTGCCGACAAGAAGACGATGGCAAAGGTCGCAGATGTCGCCTACGAGGCCGGCGTGATGCTGCGCGTCTCCGGCAACAATCTGATCCTGTCACCGCCCTTGATCCTGACGTCAGCCGACGTGAAGCGGATCGCCGAAGGGATCGACACCGGCCTCTCAGCGGCCGGCTGACAGTGCGCTGACGCAGGCCATGGCGCGCTCGAACGGCGCGCCATCCGCCGCGTTGCGGTCGAGGCAGTCGGCCAGCGATGCGGCCGACATCGTCTGAACAGTGCAAAAGATCCGCATGAAGTCGGCCGCGAGCGCGACCTTGCGCGGCGCCGGCTGCCGGTCCCAGTCGCTGCTGCTCAAATAGAGCAAGGACGCATCGTCAGCGCTTTCGACCGCGGCGCCAAGCGCGGCCGGCCCTGTCGCCAGCAACGTCAGCAGCGCGCCGGCCACCGCTCCAGCGCGATCCGCGCGGCCCCTCATTTGGTGTCCTGGCATTCACCATCGGCGGCACGTCGAGCGCGGGATTGCGATCGAAGAAGTTGAACGGACGCAGCCGGAAGCCGTGCCACAGGCCGGGCATCACAGGCCAATCCTCGGCACGCGGCACGTGGCGGAAACCGACCGTGTACCAGAGCACGAGGTCGCGGTCCTCGATCGGCCGCTTCGCCGCGGTCCATTTCGGCAGGCCGTCGACCTCAGGGTTCTCATTCGGATACATGCCCGCGGCGTAGCGCTCATCCCTGGCGTAGGCCGAGGTCCACAGCGTGTAGGCGCTGAAGCCGGCGCGCAACTGGATCGGGTCGTCCTTGGCGAGCAGCGAGACGTCGGAGTGGCCGGGCATGATCTGATAGCTCGTGCGGTAGCCCTGCTTGTTGGTCTTGCCCGTGCTCTCGATCCTGAATTGCGCCGCGCTCAGCGGCGTCGTGACCGGCCCCTCGGTCGCAACCGGCCTGGTGTCGACCTGCCACAGGCTCTTGCGCTGGCCCTGCTCCAGCCGGCGAACGCTGAAGCGATCCTCGACCAGCCGGTTCGAGGCGCCGTCGACGTCCATGTCGATCCGGAACGTCATGTAGTGATCGTGATTGACGGCAAGCAACCGCTCGTCGACCAGCGTTCCGTAGGCGGTATCTTGCGCGGCCGTCGGGTCGCTCAGTGTCCGACTTGCGACGCCCTTGGTGGCATCGATGCCGTAGGCGCCGAGCCGGACATCGATATTGCCGGCGCGGTCGAACACGTAGTCCACCAGATAATCGTAATTGCCGACCACCGGCGCCATCCGCACCACCAGCTCGTTGTTCGGCCGCACCTCGGCGGTGCTGTTGAGCAATTCGCTATGGCGCCAGATCGGATCGCCGGTCGGGCGCTCGAAGATGCAGACCGCGCCCTTGGAGACGACCGGATTGCCCTTGGTGTCCGCGATCGTCAGATCGAGATAATGCGCGCCTTCGGGACAATCCACGCCGCGCTGCAATTCGCTCGACAGCACGCCGAAGCCGTACTCGCCGATATCCATGTAGGCGCGGAACGACCAGGTCGGCGCCGGATCCATATAGGGCACGAACATCTCGCTTGCGGACATCTGATAGGCGATGTCGCGGAGCGTGCCGTGGTCGTCGTAGCGGATCAGCGACAGCACCGCGCCGACGCGCGGCTCGAGACGGACATGGAACGACCAATTGTCCCAGTGGACCTGGCCGCCCTCCACCTTCACATTGCTTCCCTCGGGTGCGGCGATCTCGATCGGCTTTGGCGGCCTGCGGTATTTTCCGGAGTCGACATAGGCGTGCGACGGCGTCTGCGCCGGCGGCGGCACCACGCCGAGATCAGTCACCGACAGCACCGTTTTGCTCTTGAGATCGACCTGGGCGACCAGGTTCTCGATCGGCTTGCCCCAGAGATTGTTGGCGGCGCCCGTGGTGTCGACGCAGGGCACGTTGAGCAGGCGACGGCCTTTCAGGGCCGGATCGGTCACCGGCCCGACCGTCAGCGGCAGGCACAGCACATTATGGAAATCGGTGATGCCACGCTTGGCCATCGCAGCGATCCAGCGCGGGTCCTGCTTCGGCAGATCGCCGGCCGACATCAGCTCGTCGATGGTCAGCGCGGCCTCATGATCCCTGATCTCATCCCAGCCGGCGAGGCTGCGCGCGGCGAGATCGATATGCGCCTCGTAGAGATGGCCTCCGCTCAACAGCGTCACGTTGGCACGGCGCGCGAAGGGCTGGCCGGGCTTCCATGCCCGCACCTCGTCCTTGGTGTCTTCGTCGACCGTCATGGAGACGACCCGCGCCGCATCGTCGAGCTTGCCGGCGCCGCGGAGGATCTCGGAGACCGAACGGATTTCGTCCGTGGTCAGCCCGTCCATCGGGTGCGTTGCGGCCGCCTGCGGCCACATCCTGCGCTCAGCCTGCGCCGGCAGCGGCGCCGCCAGTGTCGCTGCAACCAGGCCGGCCAATGCCAATCCGCCATGCCGGGAAATCGGAGCCATCACGCCCTCCACTCAAAGCCAGAACGGTCAGAATACAAGCAAAGGTGACGGCGTGAAGGCCCGCTTCATCCGGTAACCCGTTCCGACGCGGCTGGCAGGATGGTCGCCGTAGCCGGCCGCGGCGCAGCGCGGTGGACATCGAGCAGCCGGACGCCGAGGCGATCGCGCAAGGCCGGCCAGATGCCGCGCGGCGCCACGATCATCACGACGACGGCGATGATGCCGAGCCCGACCAGATACCAGCCGCCGGACAGGCCGAGCGGGCCGGTCATCAATTCGCGCAGGCCGAAGAAGATGATGACGCCGAGGATCGGACCTTCCAGCGTTCCGATGCCGCCGATGATCACGATGAACATCATGTAGACCGACCAGTTGACGTCGAACGCCGCCAGCGGTGCGATGAACAGATTGCCCATGAAGCTCAACGCACCGGCAAGCCCGCATCCCGCCGCCGAGAGCACGAAGGCGATGAAGCGGTTGTGGCGGACGTCGACGCCGACGCTCATCGCGGCGAGATCATTGTCGCGCACGCTCATCAGCCCGAGCCCGAAGCTCGAGGTCATCATCTTGTACAATGCCGCGATGGTGACGAGCGTCAGGCCGCCTGCGAGCCAGAACATGGTCGGCTCGAACCAGTCGAAATCGATCAGCTTGCTGGTGGCGAGCGGCATACCCGAGGTGCCGCCGACCGCCTGCGATTTCATCGTGAAGGCGCCGATGATCTCGGCGAACACCCACATCGCGATCGAGAAATAGGCGTCGCGCAAGCGAAACAGCGGAAACGCGATGATCGCAGCGACCGCCGCCGCCACCAGCGGCGCCACCGGCAGCACCCAGATTGGCGTGACCTCGAGCCAGCCGGAGGTCAGGAACAACGCATAAGCGCCGAAGGCGATGAAGACCTGATGGCCGAGCGAGACCAGTCCGGCATAGCCCGCCAGCAGGTTCCACATCTGCGCCATCGTCAGCAGCAACAGGCACTCGGTCGCAAGCCGCAGGAAGCCCTCGTTGAGCACGAAGGGCGCGCCGGCGATGACAGCGACGAGCACGATGACGCAGGCCATGAGAATTGTCCGAGTCGGCATCGGCGTCACACCCTGCTCGACACGAGACCCGACGGGCGGATCAGCAGCATGATGAAGAACAGGAGATGCGCATAGAGCAGCCCTGCATTCGGGTCGATCTTCAGCCCGATCAGTTGCGCCATGCCGAGCGCGATGCCGCCGAGCAGCGCACCCCAGAACGAGCCGAGCCCGCCGAGCACGACGACCTCGAAGGCGATCAACAGCCGCTCGGCGCCCGAGAACGGCGTGAAGCTCGACCGCACCGCAAGCAGCACGCCGCCGATCGCGCCGAGTGCGAGCGACAGGCCCATGACGTAATTATAGACGCGGTCCGGCTTGACCCCGGACAGCCGGACGATGTCGCGGCGGTCGGCGGTGGCGCGCACGATCCGCCCGAACTCGGTACGGCGCAGCACGAGCTGCAGCGCCATGAACAGCAATGCGGCGAGCACCAAGGTCAGCAGCGGCATGATGCCGATGTTGAGGCCGGCAATCTCGAGGCTGGCGCGCGACAGCTCGCCGACCTGGAGGCTGCGCACGTCGGCGCCGAAGATTTCGACCATGACGTTGCGCAGGATGACCGAGACGCCGAAGGTCAGCAACAACGGCGACAGCGGATCGGGCGACGTCACCACGCGGTTGACGATGAGCGCCTGGTAGAGCCAGCCGACCGCAAAGGACAGCGCGATCACCGGGACCAGCATCAACAGCGGCGAGACCTGCGGAAACATATTGGACAACAGCACGGCGCAGAACGCGCTCAGCACCATGAACTCGCCATGGGCGATGTTGACGACGCGCATCACGCCGAACACCAGCGCGAGCCCGATGCCGAGCAGGCCGTAGAGCCCACCCAGCAGGGCTCCGTTGATCAATGTCTCAACCCAGATCATGTCATGCCAATCCTGGCTAGTTTCCGAAATAAGCGTGTGTCAGCTGTTCCGGCTGCAAGCCTTGCGCCGGGCCGGTCAGCGACACCCGCCCCTTCAACAGGCAATAAATCCGCTCCGACGTCGCGAGCGCGCGCTTGACGTCCTGCTCGACCAGCACGACGGCGGTGCCCTCGCGGCGGATGTCGGCAAAGGAGCGATAGATCTGCTCGACCACGACCGGCGCCAGCCCGAGCGAGATCTCGTCGCACAGCAGCAACCGCGGGTTCGACATCAGCGCGCGGCCGATCGCCGCCATCTGCTGCTGGCCGCCGGAGAGCTGTCCGGGAAACATCCGTCGCCGCTCTTCCAGGATCGGGAACAGGTCGAACACCCGCCGCAAGGTCCAGCTGCCCTTGCGCCGGTTGACACTGCCCATCAGCAGGTTCTCCTCGATGGACAGTGAGTCGAACAGCAACCGCCCCTCGGGCACCATGATGAGCCCGAGCCGCGAGACGTCCTCCGCCGGCATCTGCGAGATGTCCACGCCGTCGAAATGCACCGCGCCACGCCGCTCCTCGTTGAGCCCGACCAGCGCCTTCAGGAACGTCGACTTGCCGGCACCGTTGGCACCGACCAGCGCCACCGCCTCGCCGTCCGCGACGGTGAAGTTCATGTCGAACACGGCCTGGAGATCGCCGTAGAAGATCTGCAGGCCATTCACATCAAGCAACGCCATCGGCCTTCAATCCCATATAGATTTCACGCACCACCGCGCTGTCCATGACGTCAGCCGGCGGTCCTTCCAGCACCTTGCGGCCGAAATCGAGCACCAGGATCCGATCCGACACGGCACGCAGCGCGTGCGGAATGTGCTCGATCCAGATCATGGCGTGGTCTGTTTTCACCGACTTGATGATGGCAACGAGGCGCTCGACCTCGGGCTCGGTCAGACCGGCCGCGATCTCGTCGAGCAGGATCAGCTTGGGCTTCGAGGCCAGCGCCTTGGCGAATTCCAGCCGCTTGCGGTCGATCAGCGGCAAGGCGCCCGCGAGCTTGTCCGCCTTGCCGTCGAGCCCGGTCCGCTGCAGCACCTCCATGGTCCAGCTCGACGCCGCTTCGCCATAGAGGCCTGCGCCGTAGGACGCCGCGACCAGCGCGTTCTCATAGACCGAGAGATGCGGAAACGGCTGCGGGATCTGGAATGCCCGCCCGAGCCCCAGCCGCGCCCGGCGATGCGGCGGCAGACCTGATATCTCCGTGTCGTCCAGCATGATCGAGCCGCCGTCGGCCCTGAGCAGGCCGACGATCAGGTTCAACAGCGAGCTCTTGCCGGCGCCGTTCGGGCCGATCACGCCGAGGCACTCGCCGCGCGCCAGCTCGAAGCTGACATTGTCGGCGACCACGATCTCGCCGAAGCGCTTGAAGAGCCCGCCGACGCGCAGAAGCGGTGCCATCTCAGGCCAGCTTGGAGAGCAGCTGGAGATCGGCCTGCTTCGGGATGAACGGCGCCGTTCCGTTGTGCACGATCAGCAGCTCATACTTCGACTTGCCGCCCTTGGTCTTGCGCCATTGCCCGCCCGACAGCGAAGTCACCGCGACGTTCTTGATCGGCGTTCCCTTGAACTTGACCGGTCCGACCACGGTCTCCATGTCGAGACCGGCAATTGCATCGCGCAGGGAGTTCTTGTCCTTCGGGTCGCTGTTCTGCAATGCGGCGAGCGCGACCTCCCACAGGGCATGCGCGTAGCCGATCGGCTGGGTCCACTGCTTGCCTGTGGTCTTCTCCCACTCTGCCGCGAGTTCGGCGGCGCTCTGTCCGGTCAGCGACGACTTGAACGGATAGGCTGGCGTCCACCACACCTCGGTCGACATGCCGTCGCCGCGATCGCCGAGCGCGTTCACCGCGCTCGGGAACAGGAAGGCCGCCGCAACGGTGCAGATCTGCGGCTTGAAGCCGGCCTGCGCCGCCTGGTTCCACAGCGTCACCCAGTGATTGCCGTAGGTGAAGCCGGAGACGATATCGACGCCGTTGCTCTTGAACGACGACACCTGGTTGGTGAAGTCGTCGGTCGCGATCTGGAATTTTCCGGCTGAGAATTCCTGATAGCCGGCCCCCGCAATGCCGCCGGGCAGACCGACCTTCGGATCGGAGAACGCCTGGCCGGCGGGATTGTCGATATAGAGCGTGCCGACCTTCTTGTTGGTCTCGACCGACTGCCACATGCCCATGAAATTCTTCACGACGTCGTCGGCGCCCCAGAAGAAGTGATAGCTGTAGGGGAACCCCTTGTCGGGCGTCGACTTGCGCGGGAACATCCAGCCTTGCCACGGCACCATGGTCGAAATCGACGGGATGCCGCGGGCATCGGCGAGCTCCTGCACCGGGGCCTGCGCGTCACCGTCCTCGATCAGGATCAGGTCGCATTTCTCGCGCAGCACCAGTTCGCTCGCCACCACCGACGAGCGGTTCGGATCGGACTGATTGTCCTTGAAGACGAACTCGACCTGCCAGGTCTTGCCGCCGATCTTCAGGCCATCCTTGAGCCGGGCCTTGATGCGTTCATGGATCCAGGTGTCGGGCTCGGCAAACGGCGCGCGGACGCCGGAGAGACAACCGACCCAGCCGATCTTGATGGTGTTGCCCGCGGCCCGTGCGACGTTGACCAGCGGCACATTCATCGCCGAAGCGAGGCCGGTGGCACCGGCCGCCTTCAGCAGCGTGCGCCGGTCGAGCCGGCCGGGCGAAAGGTTCGTCTTTGAATTCTCAGTCATGTCCCACTCCCCTCAACAATTGATCTACATTCTAAATTCACGCCTAGGCCGCGGATCGCTGGATCGCCGCACGGCTCACCGCGGCGAATTTGCACAAGGTGCTCTCGATGATCTGGCGCGGGATGCCGCGCACGATGAAGACCAGACGCGAGCGCCGGTCCGCCGACGGCCAGCCGGCAAGCGTGATCGGCGGTTGGAACACGTGCTGCACGCCATGCACCACCATGGGCGCATCCGGCTGCTCGGCGACATGCACGATGGCCTTGAAGCGCAGCAGATCCTCGCCTTTGAGCGCGGCGACATAGTCGAGCCAGCGTGCGAACGCCTCGCGCTGGATCGGCTCGTCGATAACAAGGCTATAGGATGAGACACCGGCATCGTGCGCGTGGTGACTCTGGTGACCGCAATCTCCACCATCGCAATCCTGGTCGCCGTGATGATGCGGCGCGTTCGCGGCCTGCGCTGCCAAATCGAACCAGCGCACGACATCGGCTGACCGCGCCGACGGATCAAACAGCCCGGCATCAAGGACTCTGGCCGGATCGACGATCCCATCCCGGACGTGATGGCGAGCCGCGACCGGATTGATCGCCGCAAGCTGGGCATCGAGCCGTGACAGTTCGTCATCGGCGGCAAGATCGGTCTTGGTTACGAGCAGCCGATCAGCGACCGCGACCTGCCTGACGGCCTCATCATGCGTCTCGAGCGTACGCGCGCCGTTGACGGCATCGACGGTCGCGACCACACCGTCGATCCGGTACCGACCGACGACATCGGGCGCCGTCATCAGCGTGTGCAGCACGGGCACGGGATCGGCGAGCCCGGTGGTCTCGACCAGGACGCGGTGGAACGGCGGGATCGTCCCTGCCGCACGGCGTGACGCAAGGTCAGCCAGCGTCTCGATCAGGTCTTCGCGCACCGAGCAGCAGATGCAGCCATTGTCGAGCAGCGCGAGGCGATCCTTGCTGCTCTCGACCAGAAGATGATCGAGCGCCACCTCGCCGAACTCGTTGATGATGGCGACGACGCCGTTGAGCTCCGGCTGGCGCAGCAAATGGTTCAACACGGTGGTCTTGCCGCTGCCGAGAAAGCCGGTGAGCACCGTGACCGGGATCTGGTCCACCGCTGCCATCACGCGCCCCGCTCGTAGACCTTGCGGCCCTCGAAGAAGGTCATCTCGACCCGCGTATCGGCAAGCTGATCCTGCGGGATGTCGAAGATCATCTGGTCGAGCACGATCAGATCGGCCGATTTGCCGACCTCGATCGAGCCGATCGATTGGCCGAGCCCGGCCGCACGGGCGGCGTCGATGGTGTAGATGTCGATCACCGTGGCGAGATCGAGCGCCTGCTCCGCCCACAGCGATTTGCCGGGAAAATCCCCGGTGGGATTTTGCCTTGTCACCATGCCCTCGATGCCCTGCCAGGGATCGGGGATCGGGATCACCGGCCAGTCGGAGCCGCCGGCCATCAGCGCGCCGGCCTCCTTCAAATCCTTGTTCGGCCAGAAGCGCTGCGCGCGCTCCTCGCCCATCGCGGCCTTGTGCGCCTCGAGGAAGATGGTCGGATACCAGATGATCGGCGACAGATCGGCGGCGACGCCGAGCTCGGCGAAGCGCTTGATGTCATCGGGCGCGATGTAGCTCGCATGCGCGATGTGATGGATCAGATGGGTCGGCCCGTTGAAGCTGCGCACCACATCGATGGCGTCGAGTGCCTGGGTCACCGCGGCATCGCCGGCGCAATGGATCTTGGCGGCCAGGCCGAGCTTCTCGCAGCGCCCGAGCCAGCGGATCAGGTCCGGCACCGTCAGCATGGTCGCGCCGCGGAAGCAGCAGCCGCGCACGGGATCGGCGACATATGGCTCGTGGAAGGCCGCGGTCTTGGCGCCCGGCACGCCGTCGAGGAACACCTTCACATAGTCGGGCTTCACATGGGCGCCGCGGTAGTCCTCGCGCAGCGCAAACAGCTCCTCGCCGGCCTTGCCGAACATGAAGCCCGGCTCGACCACCGGCATCGCGCAGACCGCCCAGGCGGTGAGCTCGCCGCGGTCGTCGAGCCCCTTCAGCGCCGCCATGATCGGCTGCATGCTGGCGGCATCGATGAAGGCGGTGACGCCATAGGCATTCAGCACCGAGATCGAGCGGGCCACAGCCGCGCGGTCCATCTCGGCTGTGTAGTGACCGGAGGCCGCGAGCGCGCGCTCGACCAGGCCCGAGGCGGCCTCGATCATGATCCCGGTCAGCGTTCCGGTCTTGAGGTCGCGGCCGATCTCGCCGTCGGTCGGGTCCGGAGTGTCGGCCTGCACGCCGGCCAGCCGCAGCGCCGCCGAGCTCGCCCAGCGATTATGATAGGTGTCGTCGCGCAGCACGACGGGATGTCCAAGGCACGCCGCGTCCAGCAGCGCACAGGACTCGGCCGTGTTCATCTCGTTCAGCAGATTGTTGCCGAACTGCCCACCGACGATCCAGGCGCCGGGCTTAGCCGCTGAGGCGGCCTTGTGCAGGGTCTCGGCGATCCTCGGCACGCTGTCGGCGTTGGAGAAGCGCAGCTCGTAGAGATCGGCCTGCCCGCCCATCATGATGTGATTGTGGATGTCGACGATCCCCGGCATCGCCATTCGTCCACCGAGATCGACGGTCGCAGTCCCCTCACCGATAAGCGACGCGACGTCGTGCTCCTCGCCGACGGCGATGAACCGGCCGGCTTTGATCGCCGCGCACGCCGCCCAGGGCTGCGCCCGGTTCGACGTGTAGATCCGACCGTTCCGGAAGACCGTGTCGGCGAATGTCCTGTTCATACGGATCAACTTCTCGATTGGGAAAGCCTGGAGCGATCACTGTGCGGTGCACAGCGGCCGAACCGCGCACGACACCAGCGTGACGCCAAACGTTCGGCATGTCGGCATTTGGAACAATCCACCGTCCGGTGGATGCTCCGCCGCCTCCCCGCGAGCGCAGGGCCTTTGCGCATTGCCTGCCTCCGCAGGGGCGCACTGCAAAATATCGAAAACAACCCCATGCAAAGGAGCCGGCGGCGTGCCGGCATTCGACATGGCGACTTGACATGTCGGGCAAATCAGCGATCTAATTCTATTAATCCGAAGCCTTGCGAGGCACTTCAGAAACCCAGCGCCAACCCGTCCTTGCGGTGGTCGGAGGCGCCGAACAGGACACCGCGCGCGTGGTCGATGCGGATCGCCTGGCAGCCGCCGATCGGCTCCTCGGAGAAGCGGGCCTCGTGACCACGGGCACGCAGCTCGTCGCGGATATCAGGCGATATCGTCGTCTCCAGCGATAGAGCGCCATCGAAGGCAAAGGAGCGCGGCGCCTCGGCGGCCGCCTGGATGTCCATCTTCAAATCGAAGATGTTCGAGATCAGATTGGCATGGCCGGCGGCCTGGTAGTGCCCGCCCATCACGCCGAACGACATCACGGTCCTGCCATCCTTGCGCAGCAGGCCCGGAATGATCGTGTGCATCGGGCGCTTGCGCGGCCCGAGCGAATTCGGATGTCCCGGCCTGGCGCGGAAGCTCCAGCCGCGGTTGTGCAGCAGGATACCCGACTTCGGCGCGTAGATGCCGCTGCCGAACGGATAGAACAACGAGTTGATCAGCGAGACGGCGTTGAGGTCACGGTCGACCACCGTGACATAGACGGTATCGCGATGCTCGATATCGTCCCAGGCCGCGGGTGCGGAGGCGCGGCCCATGTCGACCTTGCTGCGGATCCTGCCGATATAGTCTTCGGCCAGGAATGCAGCCGGATCGACCTTGCTGGTCGTTGGATCGCAGAAGAAGGCGTCGCGCGCGCGGTAAGCGGCTTTGGTCGCTTCGGCCAGCAGATGGATCCGATCGGCCTGCGCGAGTGCTGCGACATCGAAGCCTGCCAGCGTCCGCAGGATCATCAGCGCGGCCAGACCCTGCCCGTTCGGCGGACACTCGACCACGTCGTGATCATGGTAACGCGCCGAGATCGGCCGCACGTAATCCGAGCTCTGCGCCGCGAAATCGTCGGTGCTGTGGGCTCCGCCCAGGGCGCGCAGGACGTCCACCATCTCATCGGCGGCCTCGCCCGCATAAAACGCCTCGCACCCGTGCTGCGCGATCCGGCGAAGGGTGCGGCCAAGCGCAGGTTGGGTCCGGATGTCGCCGACGTCGGGCGCTTTGCCGCCTGGAAGGAACTGCGCCGCCGCATTGGGATCGATCTCGATCCGGGCCCGGAAGCGGCGCCAGTCCTCGGCGACGCGCGGCGTTACGCAAAAGCCCTGCTCGGCTGCCGCGATCGCCGGTCGGAAGATCTCCTCCAGCGACCTGCTGCCGTGATCGGCGACCAGCCGGCACCACGCGTCGATCGCTCCGGGCACAGTCACCGCCTCCGGAGCAGTCGGCGGAATGTCGCGCGCCCCGCTTGCGGAATATTTCTCGACATCGGTACCGGCCGGCGTGCGGCCGGAGCCATTCAGCGCGATCGGCTCGCCGGCTTTGGGCGAATACAGCGCAAAGCAGTCGCCGCCGATCCCGGTCATCTGCGGCTCGACCACGCCCTGCACCGCGATCGCCGCCACCGCGGCGTCGACGGCATTGCCACCGGCCTTCAGCATCTCGACTGCGGCCAGCGTCGCCTGCGGGTGCGAGGTTGCGGCCATGCCACGCTCGGCAACCGCCACCGAGCGGCCGATGGCCATGAAATCACGCATGTCGAATCCTCTGATATTGCGCGCGGCGGCCGCTCGCCAACATTGTCGAATACGACATCGGTCCTTGGGGGATTCTCGGTTGGCCGTGCGGTGAGCGGCAATCCACCTAACGGTGGATCGGGTGGATGCGCTGCGAGAATGCGGATGTATGATTCACCGGGCGTGCCACACACTCAAACGTCGTCCCGGCGAAGGCCGGGACCCATTACAACGAATGCGAATAGTTGCGCGGCGCCGTAGCCACAGCGTTCTTCAACAACACAGCCCTGTGGTTATTGGTCCCGGCCTTCGCCGGGACGACGTTGGAAAGAGCCGTGAACCCGCGCCCTAATGCGGCCGCGACATCAGCGCTACGACGGCGGAGCGGGTCTCGACGCCGAGCTTCTCGAAGATGTGGATCAAATGCGTCTTCACCGTCGCGAGACCGATGCTCAGGCACTCGCCGATCTCGCGGTTGGTCCGGCCGCAGCATAACAGCTCGACGACCTCCATCTCGCGCGAGGTCAGGCCGTAGCGCGGCGGTTCGTCGGCGCTCGGGGACAGGCGGCTGGTCAGGTTGAATTCGAGATAGTCGTGGATCTTCTCGGCAATGTTCATACTGCCGTCGGGGATGGTGCAGCCCGGCGCCCACAGCACGCTCATGCCGGCCACGATCCGGTCGTTGCGGCGGAAGAAGAACTCGATCATGTCGGCAACGCCGCATTGACCGGCGAAGGCACGATAGGTCGCCGCCTCCTGGGTCGCGCATTGACTCAGCGCGACGCTCAGCCGGGCAATCGGCCGGTTGCTCGCCGAGCGCGGATGCAGCGGATCGAGCCGGTTCATGCCGGCGAGATACTGGTCGTGGAAGCTCGGCGGGACGTTGCTGCTGAGCACGAACCGATTGAGGGTCAAATTGCCGTCGACCTCGTAGAACGCGGTCGCGGATCCCTCGAGAATTCCTCGCGCGAACTGAATGGCTTGCGTGGTTGCCGGATCCGGTCGGCCCAGAAGCGCGATCATGACCTACCTCCCGATGTTTCCCGATGGCGAACGTCTGCGCGTCGCGTGCCCGTCACGCTGGGGCAGCCGCAGGCCATAGTCAAGCAAATTGCGGGCCAAGCGCACATCCTGAAACGGTTACGCCGAAGTAACCCGGGGCCCCCCTCCACCATCCGGTTGATTGCGAGTGACACGGCGCATGCGGAACTTTCGCACGTCCCCCAATGGCATCGCTGGAACAAGAATGAATTCGCGTCGCATCATGGCCGCCTTCCCGTCAGCGGCCGACGAACAGGTCACGCTCGCAAACTGGCGTCAGCATCCGTTCAACGAATGGGCATTCCGCAATGTCCGCGAACTGCTGCCGACCGCGAACATCGCACGCGCGGCCGCACCCGCCCCGCTGTCGTTCGCACCGCGCTATCTCGACGACGTCAGCTTCGCCGACCCGCGTGGCGAGACGGTTGATGTCGCAAAGGCGCTGCGCACGAGCCACACCGACGGCATCGTCGTGTCGCATCGCGGCGAGATCGCGTTCGAATGGTATGCGCACGGCCTGACCCCGGACACGCCGCATCTGATCTTCTCGGTCAGCAAGTCGGTCGCCGGCACGCTCGGCGGCATCCTTGCCGATCACGGCAAGCTCGAACCCGACGCGCCGGTGACGCGCTATATCCCGGAGATGGAAGGATCGGTCTATGGCGGCAGCTGCACGGTGCGGCATCTGCTCGACATGAGCGTCGGCATCCGCTTCGACGAGGACTACATGGCGCGCGATGGCGACGTCATGAACTACCGGCGCTCGACCGGCTGGGAGCTACCGGATCCGGCCGTCCCGCCGAGCAATCTGCGCGACTATCTGCGCACGCTGCGGCCAAACGGCGCGCCGCACGGCGAGACTTTCCACTACGTCTCGACCAACACCGACGTGCTCGGCTGGGTCTACGAGCGCGCCTGCGGCATGTCCTATGCGAAGATCCTCTCGCACTATCTATGGCAGCCGATGGGTGCCGAGCACGACGCCTACATCACGGTCGACTCGCGCGGCGCGGCGCGCGTCGCCGGCGGCATCTGCGCGACGCTGCGCGATCTCGCCCGGTTCGGAGAGATGATGCGCAATCACGGCATCAGCAACGGACGCCAGGTCGTGCCCAGCTGGTGGGTCGACGACATCAGGCAGAACGGCAATGCCGAGGCCTGGTCGCGCGGCGACCTGACCAAGGTGTTCCCGAACGGCAATTACCGGAACAAGTGGTACACGCTCGACCGGCGCGAAACGCCGTTTGCGGCCGTCGGCATCCATGGCCAGTGGATCTACGTCGATCCGGCCAGCGAGACCGTGATCGCGCGCGTCTCCTCGCAGCCGCTGCCGATGGATCTCGATCTCGATCATATGTGGATGCGCGGCTACCGCGCGATCGCGGCGAGGCTCAGCGACAAGGCCTGACGGCTTGCGACGGGGGCATCAGCGACGACGCATCACTCGATCGGCGGCCGCCGTGTGTGCCAGTCCGTCGCCGACTGGAACGCGACGCCGGCGCGGACCAGCACGTCTTCCGAGAGGTGCGGGCCGACCAGCTGCATGCTGAGCGGCGTCTGGTCCGAGGCCATCCCCATCGGCAGCGTGATGGTCGGGCTGCCCGAGAAGTCGAACACCGCCGTGAAGCGCAGGATGTTCAAGAGCACGTTGGGGTCGGCGCCGTATTCGCTCATCTTCGTCAGCGTCGGGATCGGCACCGGCATCGTCGGGATCAACAAGAGATCGATATCCTCGAACATCGCAGCCAGGCTGCCGCTGAACTTCAGCCGCTCGTGATGGATCGCGGCAATGTCGACGCCGCTCGTCGCCCTGCCCTGCTCGATCAACTGTGCGAGATCAGGTCCGTATTCCGACTTCCGCGACGGGTAAGTGTCCAGATGCGCCTCCGCCGTCTCCACCGAGCACATCGCAATCCATTGGCTGACGAGCTTCTGGTAGGGCGGGAAATGCACCTCGCGGATGTCGGCACCGAGATCGGCGAGCGTGCGCTCGGCTTGCACCAGGGCGGTCACAACCTGCCGGTCTATACCCTCCTGGGTGTATCTGCGATCGACGCCGATCCTCAAACCCCGGATGCTCTCACCAACGCCGGCCAGATAGTTCGGCACCGGCGCCTGCAAGGCGGTCGGGTCGTTGGGATCTGCGCCTGCGATGACGCCGAGCATCGCCGCGGCGTCCGCAGCGCTGCGGCACATCGGTCCGACGTGATCGAGCGAGTCCGCCAGCGGGAAGACGCCGTGCCGGCTGACGCGGCCCCAGGTCGGCTTGATGCCGGTCAAGCCGCAGGTCGCCGACGGAAACCTGATCGAGCCGCCGGTGTCGCTGCCGATCGACCCGTAGCAAAGACCTGCCGATGTCGCGACGCCCGATCCGCTCGACGACGAGCCGACCCAATAGTTCACATTCCAGGGATTGAGCGGCGCCTGAATTGACGGATGGTGGCTGGTATAGGCCCCCTCCGTCATCTTGAGCTTGCCGAGCGTCACCGCGCCGGCGAGTTCGAGCCGGTCCACGATCGTGGCGTTGAAGGACGGCACGAACCTGGCGTGGATCGCGGTGCCGCCCGCGGTCGGCGCGAACGTGGTGTAGCAGAGGTCCTTCAGCCCGATCGGAACACCATGCAGCGGACCACGCCAGATGCCCTTGGCGATCTCCGCGTCGTGCTGCTTCGCCTGGCCCATGGCCCGCTCCGCAAGCACGTGCGCGTAGCCGCGAAACTGGCCGTCCAGCTTCGCGATCCGGCCGAGGATCGCCTCCGTGATCTCCGAGGATTTTGCCTCGCCGCGGCGAATGAGCTCGGAGATCTCGGTGATCGACTTGTAATGCAATGGATCCGCTGACATGTCGCTGTGGCCCCGCCTAGAACTGCACACCGCGCGTCAAGGCGCCGTCGACGACGAGGTTGGTCCCCGTGATGAAGCTCGCCGCCTTGCTCGCCAGGAACACCGCTGCGTTCGCCATCTCCTGCGGCGTGCCCATGCGGCCGGTCGGGTTGAGCGCCAGCGCGGTCTTGTACAGTTCGGGATTGCCGTCCTTGATCATGTTCCAGACGCCGCCCTCGAAATAGGTGTTGCCCGGCGACACCGAGTTGGCGCGGATACCCTTGGCCGCGAGCTGATAGGCAAGGCCCTGGGTGTAGTGGATGATCGCGGCCTTGAACGTGCCGTAGGGACCGCTGGCGAAATCGACCTCGCGCCCCGAGACGCTGGAGATGGTGACGATCGCAGCGGCGCCGCTCTTCTCGAGATACGGCATCGCCGCGTTGACCAGCCGCACCGTGCCCATCATGTCGGTGGAGAATTCCTTCTCCCAGCTCTCCTCGTCCTGCCCGATCGAGAGCGCGCTGACATTGGCGACCACGACATCGATACCGCCGAGCTTCGACGCCATGTCGGCCACCCAGGCCTTCAGCGCCGGCCCGTTCGAGACGTCGACGGCGCTACCGAACGCCGCCACGCCCTTGGCCTTGATCGCGGCAACCGCCGTGTCGACATCCGCCTGATTGCGCGCGCAGATGCCGACATTGGCGCCCTCGGCCGCAAACGTGTCGGCGATCGCCCTGCCGATGCCCTTGGTGCTGCCGGTGACGAGAACCTTTGCTCCCTTGAGTCCCAGATCCATATCCATTCCCTCCGTTATTATCGATTATGGAACGCGTACTTCCTCACCAGGTGGCGCGGCCGATCACAGTAACAGCTGCGCGCGGACATTGTCGGCATTGACCTCCTCACCGGCCAGCGATCGCATGATCTTGCCCTTTTCCATGATGTAGCAGCGCTGGGCGATCTCCAGGATGGTGTCGAGATTCTGCTCGACGAACACGATCGTGGTGCCGAGCTCGGTGCGGAACGACTTCAGCGCCTCGCAAATGTGCTGCACGATCGACGGCTGGATGCCCTCGGACGGCTCGTCGAGGATCATCAGCGCCGGATTTCCGATCAGCGCCCGGCCGATCGCAAGCTGCTGCTGCTCGCCGCCCGACATGGTGCCCGCGATCTGCCGCCGGCGCTCCTTCAGGCGCGGAAAATACGCGTAGACCAGCTCCGGCAGCTTCTTGCCGTCGGGGCCGCCGATCAGCTCGCCGACCTGCAGATTCTCCTCGACGGTCATTTGCGGGAACACGTCGCGGCCCTGCGGGATGTAGCCGAAGCCGGCACGTGCCCGCGCATCGGCCTCGAGCTGGGTGACGTCCTGGTCCATGAAGCTGATGGTGCCACGCCAGGTTTGCAGCAACCCGATCAGGCAGCGCATCAGGGTCGATTTGCCGACCCCGTTGCGGCCGATCACACCGACGGTCTCGCCGCGCGAAACCGACATGCTGACGCCCTGCAGGATCGGCGTCGCGCCGTAACCCGCCCAAAGTCCCGATACATCCAGAATGCGCTCAGTGGGCATGGGTCTTACCCAGATAGATTTCGGCGACCTTCTCGTCTTCCAGAATGGCGTCGAGGCTGCCGCGCGCAAAGATCTTGCCGAGATGCAGAACGGTGACGCGTTGCGCGACCTGACGGACGAACGCCATGTCATGCTCGACCACCAGCACCGTCATGCCCTCGGCATTGAACGACTTGATCAACTCGCCGGTCTTGTAGGTCTCCTCCGGCGACATGCCCGCGGTCGGCTCGTCGAGCAGCAGAAGCTGCGGCTGCAACGCCAGCGCCATCCCGATCTCCAGCCATTGCTGCTGGCCGTGCGACAGCGCGCCGGCGAGCTTGCCGCTGTCCTCGGCCAGATTGAGCAGCGACAGCAGCCGTTCTTCTTCGGCCGCGCATTCCGCGCCCGAAAGGCGTTCCTGCAACGCGATCTGGATGTTCTGCCGCACCGGCAGTTCCTTGAACACGCTCGGCGCCTGCATCTTGATGCTCATGCCCCGTTGGACCCGCGCAAACGGCCGTTCCGCGGTGATATCGATGGAGTCGAAAAGGATGCTGCCCGCGGTCGGCGGATAGAGGCCGACGATCAGCTTGAACAGCGTGCTCTTCCCGGCCCCGTTGGGCCCGATCAGGCAGTGGACCTCACCGGCGTTCACCGTCAGGTCGACCTCGGAGACGGCGGTCAATCCGCCGAAACGCTTCGATACGCCTTTCACCTCGACGAGTGCCATGGGTCAGGTCTCATCCGATTGCAGACGGCCGGTATCGGCCAGCGCGGGGCCCTCGTCGCGCCGTCGGCGCCTGGTCCACCAATCGACCACGAGCTTGCCGATGCCGAGCACAAATCCTTGCGGCGCCAACATCACGGTGGCGAGCAGAAGCACGCCCATCAGCACCAGCGCCGCCTGCTGGCTGTAGACCGTGATGGTCTGGAAACCGAACAGCAGCAGGAAAGAGCCGACCAGCGTCGCGGTCAGATCGTTGCGTCCGGAGAACGCGACCCACACGATCGGCATCGCCGCCGCCGGCAGGCCGATGCTCGACGGCGTGATGAACTGCCCCCAGGACGTGTACAGCGCACCGCTGAGGCCGGCGAGGCCGCTGCCGATCACGAATGTCAGGAGCTGATACTTTCGGACGTCATAGCCGAGCATTTCGGCGCGTTGCGGATTTTCACGCGTCGCCACAATCACGTTGCCGACGCTCGAGTTCACCAGCATCCGCAGCGCGATGTAAACGATCACGATCAGCGCGATCATGAGATAGTAGAGCGCCGAACCCTCGATATCGAAGCTGCCGACGGTGAGCGGGTCCATTCCCTTCATGCCGTTGAAGCCGTTCAGCCGCGCCGGACCGATATGCCATTCGGGTCCGGCGGTCTGCCCGAGGAAGAACGCAAGCACCAGCGTCGCCGACAACGTCACGATGCCGAAAAAGATACCGCTGATCCCACCCCAGATCATGAAATAGCCGAGGATTCCCGCCGCGATCATCGCAATGACCACCGAGAGGACAAGCGCTGCAATCGTGGCCGTTCCGCCGCCCATATCGATGGCAAGCACGCCATAGCCGTAGCCGGCGATGCCGAAGAAGAAGGTCTGGCCGAACGACAGCATGCCGCCGTACCCCCACATCAGGCACAGCCCAAGCGCCATGAAGATCCAGATCAGGAAGTAAGCGAAATTTCCGACATCATAGGAATCGGCGAACAGCGGATAGATCAGCGCGCCCGCCAGCACGGCCAGAAAGCACGACCAGAAGATTTTCCCGCGTCCGAGCGTCTGCGGGCCGTCGAGCAACTTCAACATCAGAAATTCCCGTTTAGCGCCCACGACGAACCAGCACGCTGGAAAGCCCTTCAGGCAGCACACGTATGATCAGGATCACGGCAAACAGCATGCCGATCTGCCCGATGATCTGGCCATAGCTCGCATTCAGCGCCATCCGGATCATCGCCAGGAACACCGCGGCCGGCGCGGTTCCGAGCAGAACATTGGCGCCGCCGATCACCACGGTGACAAAGCTCTCGACCACGAAGGTCGCGCCCATGGTCGGGATCAGCGTCATGGTCGGCGCGTAGAGCGCACCGCAGAGGCCCGCCAGTGCGGTGCCGATCCCGAAGCTGATGGAATAGATCCGCCCGGTTCGTGCTCCCAGCGCCTTGGCCATCGCCGCGTTCTGCATCGTGGCGCGCGCAACCACGCCGAAGCGCGTCTTCATGAAGATGATGTAGAGCCCGGCCAGCACCGCCACCGCAGCGCCGAACAGCACCAGGCGGTAGGTCGAGAACGTGTAGCCGCCGATCGCAAAGCTTCCCTCAGGCGTGCCGATGCCGCGCACCGCGGAGCCGACGATCAGCAGCATCGATTGCGTCACGATCAGGCTGAGGCCCCAGGTGGCAAGCAGCGAGTCAAGCGGACGCTTGTAGAACCGCCGCACGATCAGCAACTCGACGATCATGCCGATGATCCCGGCCGTCACCGCGGCCAGGATCTGGGCGATCGGGAGCGGCACGCCGAGATTCACGAGGCCCACGGTGACATAGGCGCCGCACATGATGAACTCACCATGCGCCATGTTGATGACGCCCATCATGCCGAACACGATGGCAAGGCCCGCCGCGGACAGGATCAGGAACGCGAACACGTCGGCGAACTGATAGAATACCGAGAAGAGTTCAGCCGACATTCCGCTCTCCGTGATCACGGCGCCGCATCATTGCGGCGCCGGTTCGCCTGGAAGTCATGACGCACGACACGAGCAAGATTCGTGCCCGCGTGCGTCACGATTTGCTGGGAAGATGACTCGGCGTGTACTGATCCTTGTCGTTCTTCTTGGTGAGGTCGCAGCCGATCTCGCCCAACCAATACGGCTGGATCGTCCCGTAGTCCTTCTCGACGGTCACCTCATGCTTCGGCCCGACCGAGATCAGGCGCATGCGGTGAGACGTATGCTGGCTCTTCGGATCGATGCAGACCTTGCCTTCGGGAGCGTCGATACAGGCGTCGCCTGACGCGATCACCTTGCGCATGTCATCGAGCTTGGTCGATTTCGCCTTCTCGACCAGCGCCTTGTACATGTAGAGCGCGTTATAGGCGTTGTAGCCCATATCGTTGATGTAGAGCTCGTCGGGGAACTTGGCGTGCCAGCGCTTCTTGAAGTCGTTGGCTTCGGGGGTGTCGATCTCCTCGAACCAGTTCGCAGTCGCATGCATGTTGTTGAGCGCCGGCGGCTTGAACCGCTTGTGCTCGAAGCCGAGCATGACCTTGATCGACGACCCCATCGGCAGGTTGAGATTCGCGGCTGCCGCCTGCTCGAAGAACGAATCCTGCGCGGCGCCGACATTGATCGTCAGCAACCAGTCCGGCTTCGCCTTCTGGATGTTCTGGATCGTCTGCGCGAACTGCGACACACCGAGCGGGATGAATTCCTCGCCCACCACCTCACCGCCGAGGTCCTTCATGATCTTCCGATTCCACTCTGCGGAGATCTGGCCGAAATTATAGTCTGCCGCGATAACGTAGACCTTCTTGCCGAACTTCTGGACCATCCAGGGGATCAAGGTCGAGAACTGCTGCTCCGGCACCGCGCCCATGCTGACCATGCTGGCGTCGCAGACGCCGCCTTCATACTGGTTCGTATAGAAGTACGGCGTGGTGGTACGATCGACGATCGGACGCAGCGCCTCGCGCGAGGCAGAGGTGATGCCGCCGATCAGCACGTCGACCTTGTCGCGATTGAGCAACCGCCGGCCGAATTCCTGATAGCGGGCATTGTCACCTTGGGGATCAAGGTGAATCAGCTCGATCTGCCGGCCGAGAATGCCGCCGCTCTTGTTGATCTCCTCGACCGCCAGCTGCGAGCCGTGCAGCTTCGGCATGCCCATGAACGCGAGGTCACCGGAGACGTCCTCCAGCAAGCCGACCTTCAGCGGCGGTTCTGCCGCCTGCGCGCTACCTATTGCCGCCGTTCCGAGCACGGCAGCAAACAAAACCATTCCGACTATACGCCCCGAATTCATCGCAATGTTCCCTGTCGTTGAGGATGTTGGAAGTCACGCCTTGAGGTAATTCTTCAGGATCGACGCACCCATCGTGTATTTGGGGTCGACCATGTTGCCGAGCCGCATGCGGCCGGCCTGACTGAGCAGCATGTAGGCATCGATCTCATCGAAGCCGTAATCGGCGCTCATCCACCGCACCAGCTCGCGATAGGCGATCCGCGCCGCGTCTTCGAGCGGCCGCGCGCTGCCGATCGTCATGATGAAGTCGCGCGTCTCGAGCCGCGGCCAGGCGAAGCTCCAGTTCTT
Source organism: Bradyrhizobium acaciae (assembly GCF_020889785.1). Classification (GTDB taxonomy): domain Bacteria; phylum Pseudomonadota; class Alphaproteobacteria; order Rhizobiales; family Xanthobacteraceae; genus Bradyrhizobium; species Bradyrhizobium acaciae. The sequence goes on along the minus strand of NZ_JACMYK010000003.1, from coordinate 160,116 downwards.
GATCAGGTCGACCTGCAGCGTCACGGTCGCGCGCTGCTCGAGCGCAACGCCCGAGAGTTCGCCATCACCCTGGGTGGCGTGGCAGTCGCCGACATAGAGCAGCCCGCCTTCGGTGTGCACCGGAAAATAGATGATCGCGCCGGGGGCGACGTCGGGCAGGTCCATGTTGCCGCCGTGATAATCGGGCTGCAGCGAGGAGATCGCCTCGATCTCGGGCGACACGCCGATGGTGCCGATGAACGGCTCATAGGGCAGCGTGATCTTGTCGTTCCAACGCACACCGTTGCGGTCGACATGCAGCTTCTTGACGCGTTCGGGCAGCGGCGGATTGAGCAGCGCCGTCGACGCCGTCCCGACCAGGCCGCCGAACTCCGGAATGATGCAGGTGGTCCCGGCGGGCTGCGCGCCACGGGTCTCGACGTCGCGGATATAGACGGCGAGGCAATCGCCCTTCCTGGCGCCCTTCACCGCGATCGGCCCGCATTGCGGGTTCAGATAAGGGAAGTTCAGCTTCGCCGTGGGGCTGTCGCTTTCGCTGGTCAACACACCGCCGAAGGCATCTTCGGTCTCGACGACGACAACTCCGCCGGGATCGATCGACAGTGTGGGCTTGGCATAGGGTCCATAGACGTAGTGGAAACCGCCCTGTTGCTCGATCGTCAGACTATGGGTCGTGCCGGTCGCGCCCTTGGCAACGGCGCGCTTGGCCATGATGGAACTCTTCAACCAATCTTCGGTCATGCGAACGGCTCCTCCTCAACTCAGATCGCGGGATGGCGCTTGTGCCAGTCGGTGACGCGCTGGAAGGCATCGCCCGCGCGGACGAGGCTTGCTTCGTCGAAGTGCCGTCCGACGAACTGGAAGGCGACGGGACCGCCGTTCGGCGCGAAGCCGCCGGGAAGCGTCACGGTCGGGCTCCCCGTCATGTCGAACGGACAGGTGAAGCGCAGCAGCCCGGTGATCAGCGACGGGTCCTCACCCAGCGCCGCCATCTTGGCCAATGTCGGCGCAGCGAAGGCCTGGGCCGGAACCGCGATCAGATCGACCGTCTCGAACAGCAGCCGCACGGCGCCGCGGAACGCTTCGCGCCGCAGCACGATCTTCTGATAGTCCATGCCGGACTGCGTCCGGCCGAGGTCGAGCAGGCCGGCAAGCGCCGGACCGTATTCGTCCTTGCGTGCCGGATAGGTTTCTTCGTGCGCGACGGCCACCTCGATGCCGCACAGCGGGAACCAGTCCTCTATCACCGCCTTCGGATCTGGGAACGTGATCTCCTTGACCTTCGCGCCGAGATCGGCGGCAACACGCAGGCCTTCGCTGAGCACCTTGCCGGCCGCCTCGTCGGTGCCCTCGCTGGTCCAGCGCCGATCGACCCCGATCGTCACGCCGCGCAAATCTCCGGTTAGACCAGCAAGATAGTCGGGCACGGGCAACGGCACGGACGTGGTGTCCTTCGGATCCTGGCCCGCGATCACGGCGAGGATCGCGCCGCAATCGGCCGCACTGCGCGCCATCGGGCCGATGTGATCGAGCGTCGCTGCGAGTTCGAAAGCGCCGTAACGGCTGACGCGGCCCCAGGTCGGCTTCAGCCCGGTGATGCCGTTGGCGGCCGAGGGAAAGCGGATCGAACCGCCGGTATCGGTTCCCAGCGAACCGAAACAGAGCCCCGCCGCGGTGGCGACGCCGGAACCGCTCGAAGACGCGCCGGACCACAGATCGGCGTTCCACGGATTCTTCGGCGGATCGATCTTCGGGTGATGATCCGCATAGGCACCTTCGGTCTGCTGCAGCTTGCCGAGGATGACAGCACCGGCCTGCTTCAGTCGCGCGACCACCGTAGCGTCCTCGCTCGGACGGAAGTCCTGGTGAATGGTCATGCCGTGAGCGGCCGGCGCGCCCTTGGCCCAGCACAAATCCTTGACGGCGATCGGCACGCCGTGCAGCGGCCCCTTGATCTTGCCGGATGCGATCTCCTTCTCGGCTGCGGCGGCTTCGGAAAGCGCTGCATCACCCATCACATAAGCGTAGCTCTTGAGCCGGCTGTCGAGCTGCTCAATCCGCCCGAGCATCGCCTTGGTCACCTCGACCGGCGAGAGCTTCCTGGACTGGATTTGCTGCCCGACCTCGATGAGCCCGAGATAGTAAAGATCCGTCGTCGACATCGTTTCTCATCCCCGCACTTGGCACGACGCAAGCGCAGGCACTGCCCACCACCGCGCATGCGCCTCCGGCTTGGCGACACGGGTGTGTCGCCAATTGATTTGGCGGCAAAAGCAAAAAGCCACCCGCCCCTCCAAAACGAAGGTGACGAATGGCCCAAATGCCGCGGCTATGATCTATCGCTAGGGTCCAGGATCGAACGGAGCACTCTGCGCGGCGATCGGGACGTCATCGGCCAAATCGACGCACGCAAGGTTCGACAGGAAGCCCTGTAGGAGAAAATTCTAAGGAGGTGTGCAGCGCGTTGTCAACGAGGCCGGCTGCACAAATTTCGCAACGTGCATGCGCAGCAAAACGGCATGACCACTTGCACCGACCTCTGCGAAGATGGTTTCCTTCGAGAGTTGCACTGAAAGTCGTCGATGACAAAGCCGTCCGTTCCCGTTGGCATCATCTGCTCGCAGCACGGGCCTTATCAGGCCATGGGGCGCGAGATCCTCAAGAGCGCCATGATGGCGGTCGACGAAATCAACGGCCAGGACGAGTTCGACTTCGCGATATCTGCGCATGTCCGCGATCCCCGCGGAATCATTTCGGAATACCATACGGTCTGCGACGACCTCATTCGCAATGTCGGGGTCGAGCACATCATCGGCTGCTACACCTCGGCGTCGCGAAAGCAGGTGCTTCCGATCGTCGAGCGCACCGACCGCCTGCTGTGGTATCCGGCGCGCTACGAGGGCTTCGAATGCTCCGACAACGTCATCTATGTCGGTGCCTCGCCCAATCACAACGTGCTGCCGCTGGTGCGCTACGTGCTCGACAATCTGTCGCGCGAGATCTTCTGCGTCGGCTCAAACTATGTCTGGACCTGGGAAACCAATCGCGTCACCCGCGAGCTGGTGACGGCGGCGCGGGGACGTATTCTCGCCGAGCGCCTGCTCGAACTCGGCGAAAGCGCGGTCACGCACATCGTCGACGAGATCGTGCGGCGCCGGCCGCCGGTCGTGTTCAACACGCTGGTCGGCAGTTCGAGCTATGACTTCATCCGCGCCTTTCATGCCGCAACCGCCGCGGCAGGCCTCGACATCCCGATGCTGAGCTGCAGCCTGTGCGAGCCCGAGCTCAAGATCGCAGGCCCGGCATCGGCCGGCTGCATCACCTCGTCGGCCTATTTCGAAAGCATTCGCCTGCCCGAAAACCGGGCCTTCGTCGCGCGCTGGAAGGCGCGTTACGGCGAACACAGCAGCCCATCCGTGGACGGGCAATCAGCCTATGTCGCGGTCTATCTGCTGGCCCGCGCACTACAGCGCGCCGGCACATCCGACATCGGCGAGGTGCGGCGCGCCGCGGCCGGCCATCGCTACAATTCGCCGCAAGGTCCGGTCTGGATCGACGGCAGCAACAACCACTGCGTCCTGACGCCGCGGCTCGCGGTCTCCAACGCCGAAGGACAGTTCGACATCTTCTGGGAAGCTGAAGCTCCTGTTAAGCCGGATCCCTATCTGACGCAGCTCGACATCGCCGCCAGCCCCGCAAGGGATGGAACGTTGCCGAATGCGCCGCACTTGCGGGTTGTGAAATGAGCAAGCCGTCTTCATTTTCGCTGCGCGGACGCAAGGCGCTCGTTGCCATCAAGGACGAACGCGACGCCACGATCGTTAGGCGGCAGTTCGAGCGTCTCGGCATCGACATCGTCACATGGGATGGCGGCGCCCACATCGACTGCCGTCCGGACGTGGCGCTGATCGACGACGAGTTCCTGCCGCTCACCTCGCCGGCCCAACGCGCGGCGCTTGGACGAAGCCCGGTCATCGCCCTGCTCGGCACCGAGACGCCGAGCCGCCTGAAGCTGGTGCTCGACCTCGATCCGGCCTCGTTCCTGGTCAAGCCGTTGCGCTCCGCCGGTATCTATGCTGCGCTCGTGCTGGCCTTCGAACGAAGCGAACGCACCAGCGAGCTGAAGCAGCAGGTGGTGAAGCTCGAACAGCGGCTTCGATCCCGTCGCGTCGTGCTCGCCGCGGTGCTTCAGGTCATGCATACCCATGCACTGGCCGAGCCGGCCGCCTTTGCGCTGATCCGGCGGGCCGCCATGGAGCAGCGCAAGACGATCGAGGAGCTCTCGGCCGAGATCACGGCAAACGGCTCCCTGCCCCGGGCAACCGGCTAGACCGGCATCGCCGGTCTCTCCACGCGCACCGGTCACCGCTTCGCCCGAAGGCGATCTAGTTCACGACCTGCCGGCGTTCATCCGGCGTCAGCTTCTTCAACTGCTCCGCGTTCAATTGGCCGTCGCCGATCAACTGGAAGGCGCTGTTCGGATCGTATTGGCTTTGCTTGTCGTTGCCGCGCCGCTTTTGTTCATCGCCACCGTCGCCGCCGCCGTAGCCGAGCACTTCGACGATGATGACGGAGGGCTGCTCGTTGGTGCGCGGCGGCAGCATGGCGGCTTGCTGGGCGGCTGCGCCCGCCGTGTTCGAGGCTTCGCTCAGGGCGCCCATGTTGGGCGCCTGGACCTGCGGCACGCCGATGACGCCACCCTGCGCCTGAATGTTGGCGGCGTTGACGATATGCAGCGCAGCGATGTTGACGAAACTCGACGCGCGGATACCCGCCTCGCCGGCATCGACGGTACCGAGCGGCGCGATCAGGTCGACCGTTCCGCGCGGTACGTCCGGAATCGGCTGCAGCGTTGCGATGCCGGCGCCGCTCGACGGCACCACCGGCGATATCGTGATGTTGCCGTAGCTGTCGTAAGCGCGCTTGGGCGGCGTGTAGATCACGGTCGTCTTGGCGCCGCGGCCCGCGTTGATGTCGCCCTCCGCCGACCAGATGACGATGTTGCCGCCGAACGTCGTCATGATGCGCGAGAGCCCCATCAGCACGCTGTTCTGCGAATAGAGCTGGATGTTGCCCGCGCCTTGCGTGATGAGGCCCGCGTCGGCACCGGGAACCAGCCCCTCGGTCCCGATCGTGACCCCTCCGCCCGGCGTGAGGAACTGGATGTCGCCGCCGAAATCGGTGTGAACGAAGCCGCTTTGAATCGCGTAGTTCGCGTTGCCCGGCGTGCCGGTTGCCGCGGTGAATATCGTGATGTCGCCGCGATAGGCCGCTCGGTCCGGGAACAGCGCGGCGATCGCCTCACGCCCGCGCAGATAGGAGCCGGCGCGCGGGCCGCCGACCTCGTTGTATTCGCGCCCACCCGCGGTCAGCTCGGCATAGTAGACCTGCCGCAGGAAGATGCGTTGCTGTTCGCCCGGCAGCGCGAGGAAGTAACCGAGCGCATCGCCCTTGGCTCCGCTGTAGCCGAAACGCTCGGTCAGCCAGGCATAAAGCTCATCCCCGTAAGTCTTCGCCACCTTGCCGTGCTGGTCGGCAAGCGGCCCGGCGCCAGCGAGATTACTCGGATCGAGATAGAGTTTGGCAAAGCCGGTCCAGTCGACCTGGCCGACACCGACCTCGCCCGCCCCGACGCCGGCCTGCATGACGACACCAGCGCCGGGCCGCTTGTCACCGGCGGCCAGCGCTCCGATGCTTTCGACTGTCGCCGCCGATCCCTGGTAGATGTTCCTGGCCGCGGTGATTTCGAACGTTCCCGGGCCGGCGATCGCCCAGCCGCCATTCACCCCGGAATCGAGTCCGGGCCAGCCTGCATAGATGATGTTGCCGCCGGCCGCGATGGTGGACACATCGTTGGGATCGTTGTGGAGGATCAGGCCCTTGGTATTGACGATGTCACCGCCCGCCAGCATCCGCAGCGGTCCCGCCGCCTGATAGTAGACATTGTTGACGCCAAGGCCGCCGATGGTGTTGCCCACCGTAATGGCCTGCCCATAAGTGATCCCGGTGATGTCGCCGCTCACCGCGTAGATGCGCGCGGGATCGCCCTGGTTCTGCGCAGGATTATCCTTCACCGTGTTTGCACCAAAGGCGAAGGGGTACCCGCCCGTCGCGTAGGAGTAGACACCCAATCCACTAATCATGTCGTTCACTTGAGCGAAATTGCCCCAGTAATTGGAGCCTGTGATGACCAGTCCCCCCGGTTGGTTGATCGAGATCGCCCAAGCGGGCCGGAATGGTGTCGCGAGAGCCGACGCCGGCGCCATCGACGCCCCGATGGCGTTCGTGGTGCTGAAGATCGATCCTTCCGCCAGCATTTCGAACGCGCTGCCGTTGTCTGACGGCAGCAACATCCCACCCATCGAATTGTAGATGTTGCCGTTCGCGGCGATCGCCCGCACGTGCGACGGCAGGAACTGGAAGCCGAATGCCGCACTGCCTGGCGCGAGCGAACCGCCCGCGGCGAACATGTTGACGGCGGTTTGGCCCGTCCACAGCGTGAACCAGCTGGCGCCCAGGCCGCTCGTGCTGCCGTTATTGGCGGCCGTCACGCCGGTGACACCGACAAGGCCGGGATCGAGGATGGTTCCGACAGCCAGATCGCCGCGTGCACGGATGTTGATCGCGCTATCGCCCGGTGCGAAATCCCCACCAGCGGCCGTGATCATGGAATAGGACGTCAACGGATTGATCGGCCGCGGATCCGCTCCGTTATCATTGCGGAGGTTGTTCGAGACGAGGCTGCCGAAATCGCCCGTCGCGACATCCATCGCACCGCGCAGATTGACGAGTTGATTGCCGCCCGTGCCGATATCGCCCGCTTTCACCGAAAGCGTGCCGCCGCCGGTCTGCACCAGGCTGCCGTCGGCCATCACACGGCCGCTGCCACCGACAGCGACGACCACACCACGACCGGCGCCGCCAATCGTGCCGCCGGCCTGCAATGTGGCATTGCCGCCGCCGAGCGTACCGAGGCCGGAGAAGGCTGAAAGTCCCAAGGACAAGATGCTTGGGTCACGGATTTGATCGAGCGTATAGCTGCCGAAATTGATGCCCCAGGCGGTCGTCTGACCAATCTCCGAGCCACCCTGGCGCCATAGCCACGACCCAATCTGATTCGTACCCTTCGTCAGCGCGCCGCTGACATCGCCTTGCGCCACCAGCAGGAAATCGCCGCCACGCTCGGGATAATACATTCGCTGCGAGCCGAGCGTCGCTTCATAGCTGGCATTTGCCGATCCCAGCACGGTGCCATCGGTCACCGTGCCGCGGTCAAGGTTGTAGTCAGCATTCGCTGCCGTCCCGGTCTCCCTGATCGCGGTGCCGGCCGTGTAGACGCCGAATGGTGTCTGCTGATCGTAATTGCCCCCGGCCAGAATCTCGAGGTCACCTGTGCCGGTGCGCACGACGCTGACGCCCTGCGTGGTCGGTTTGTTGACGGTGACGTTATACGGATCGTTCAACACCACGTTGCCCGAGCCGGCCAATGCGGCGACCGTTTGCAGCGCGCGGCTGTCGGCGCTCGCGAGATCGGCACCGCCGACCAGGCGCATCGACCAGGACTGCGTGCCCGCCGCAAGCATCGGGGCGATCGGCCAGACCTGGCGATCGCCGGAACCGATCAGGTTGACGTTCGTCATGCCGGCCGGCAACACGGTGCCCTTCGGAAGCGGCGTATCCGCGGTGAATGTGTAATCTCCGAACAGGGTAAGGCTGGTCCCCGCCGGCAGTGTCACAGGCTCAATCACCAGACTGAGCGATGCATTGATGAAGACCCTGCCGGTGAGATACAGGCCCTTTTCGAACACGGTGCCGGCCGGAAACACCGTTCTGGTGGGGATCGTATCACCCGGGTTGTAAATCCTGTCCGGCGTGATGATGCGCCCGCCATGCACTATCCTTGCGGGATTTGGAGGTCCCAGCACCGTGAAGTCCTCCGCCAACGTGATCGCGACGGGAAGCGGATTTGCGGCGTCGGGGCTCGTCTGGACACTGCCGCCGACGAGATTGAGCTCCATGTTGATCGTGCCATCGCTCGGAATGGTCGAACCTTTGCCGAGGACCTCCCCACCCTTCGTCACATAGGCGTCCGACAGCGTTCCGGAGGCAATCACCGTCACCGCATCGGGCGATGCCGGCGGCGGTGCGAAACCATCCGTGATGCTGCCGTTGATCTTGAGATCGCTGGCGGCGCGGACCACCAGCACGCCCGGTTCGCCCGAACCACGCACGGCCGGATCGGCATTCGGCCCATAGCGATAGGCGGAGAAATCGAGATCGCCCTTGGTCGACAGATCACCGCTCGAGGTGATGGCGACGCCGGGCCGCAGATGGAAGGCCGAGCCATAGGCCGCAAGCCCGGCCAGGCGGTTCTGCAAATCGCCATTCTGGAGCGCAGCAATGATGAATGCCGTGCTGTCATTATGCAGGCCGTCGAGATAGGCCTGGTCGATGATGCTGCCGCCCGGCAGGTCGTAGGTGCGGAAGCCGTTGATCGCGATGCTGCCGGCACCGCGAAAATTGAGCGGGCCACGCGCATCGATGGCGATGTCGTTGGCGCCCGCACCGTCGCCGCCAGCGCCGCCGCGGCGCGGCGCGTTGAGCTCGATCTTGCCGCGCGAGACGCCGTCCGGTGAGCTCATGTCGATGGTCGCACCGGCAGCCAGCGTCATGGTGCCGTGCGTGGTGGTGAGTTCGACATGGGCGGTGTTGTTGGCCTCGATCGGCGCGCCGTAGCGGTCGGCCTGCAGCACATTGCCATGGACATCGAGCACGGCATTCGCGCTCAGTCTGAGATCGTCGCGCGCGGACAGACGGATGGTGCCCGGCCTGGCCCCGCTTGCGTCGATCTTGCCGTCGACCGTGAGGCTGCCCTGATCGACCGAGATCGTCAGGTAGCGCGCCTTGACGCTGTCACCGATCACAAGGCTGCCCTGCCGGAGGTCAAAGCTGCGGGCACTGAAGAAACCGGCATCGTTGAGCTTGGCATTCAACGCGGCGAAATCGCCGAAATTCTGCGCCGCGACCGTGAACTGTCCGCTGTCGTAATCGCCGGTCGACGATCCCCTGAGCGTGCCGGCGAACGAGACCTGCCCATGCGCCGCTTCGATCGCCTTGGCCGTGATCGAGCCCGCGGCATTGTAGGCGGCGGAGACATCGATCACCGAACCCGCGTTCTGGATGATATTGCCGCTGGTGGAGCTCAGGATGAGATCGCCGCCCCAGCTGAACCTGGTGACGTCGAAGAAGGCAATGCCGCGGCCCGACAGGTCGACGGTCGCGTTTGCGCCGAGCACGACGTCATGCGTCGCGTTCAGCGTCAGCTTGCCGGACGGCAAGGCGAACGCGGTGTCGACAAAGACGCTGTCGCCGGTGAAGGAGAGCGTGCCGCCGAGATCCGTCACACCACGCGTATCGGCAGGAGCGGCCCCCGCCGGCGCGACCAGCCGCAAGGCGGCGCCCGCGCTGACATCGAGCTTGGCCCCATTGCTCGCCGTGATCAGCGGGGTTGCGATGGTGAGGGCGCCGCCTTGCAGGGCGCCGCCAGCGTCCTGGCTGAGCGCCACCTTCAGCGTGCCATTGCTGTTCGAGGTGATGCTTTTCGCGGCCGTCAACGTCACATCGGTGAAGCCGAGCGCAAGGCGGCCCGGCGTTGCGCCATCGGTCGGCCTGCTCAGCGAAGCATCGTAGCCGAACAGAATCTCGTTTGCCGTGATCGCGAGATGCCCCGCCCCCGTGCCGGGTCCGCCGGGCACGACAGCGCCGGGCGCCTGGCTGCCGTAAGGGATGGTACCGCCGTTGCCCGTGCGAATGCCGTTCCAGACCAGTATGTCGGCAGTGATGCCGGCGGTGTCGCCAGCGGCGCCGAGGCCATAAATGGCCGGCGTGTTGAGAACGAATTTGAGGGAGCCTGAGGAGGCGCTGCCCTGGCGCGTGGTGTCGAGATCGACCGTTCCGATCAGGTTGAAAGCGCCGCTTGCCGTGATGATGAGCTGTTCGAGCGCAGGGCTGCCGGCGGTCGTCGACGGCCGCAGCAGCTTGTCGAGCACGCTTTGGGTGAGATTCCATCCCGCCGGTAGCTGGCCCGCAGCCTGCGCTGCCGCCAGTGTTGCCTCGGTGCCGACATTGACCCGCTCTTGCGTGACGTTGAGATAACGCGCGCCGAAATTGACGTCGCCCATGGAGAGGCCGCCCGGCGCGGCTAGCACCACACTGCCATCGGTCAGCAGCGACGCGCCGCTCGCGATATTGATCTTGCCGGATCCGACAGCATCCAGGAACTGGAATCGGCCGTTGGCGACGGCGAGCACGGCCGGCCGACCGTCCGTCGGACTGGTCGACGTGGAGTCTACGTTGCCATACGTGTAGCCAAGCGTGGAATCGATCGTATTGCTGCTCAGCCCGCGCGTATCGATGATTGCGCTGCCTGCCATATTGACCGTGCTGCCAACCAGGAACACCTGCCCGGCCCGGATGCTGGCGCCATCGAGCAGATTTACGGTCACGTTTCCGTCGAAATAGATTTGGGCACCCGCCCCGGGATTGTTCTGCACCGAATACACGCTGGTGCCACCCAGCAGGAGTGTGGATGCCCTGAAGGCATTGATGTCGACGCTGGAGATCGACGTATGACCGGCTATCGGCGTTGCGCCCGGCGCCGTGATGTCAAGCGCAGCGGTCGACGAATCGAGAGTCGACGGCCTGACCACCAGCGTGCCGTCGACGCCGCCCTTGGCGCCGTTGAACAGGGCCGTACCGGCGAACGTCAATGCTTTCGCATTATCCAACTGAGGAAGGAGACCGATTTCGAGAACCTTGCCGTCCTCCGGCAAACGCGGCCGGAACCCGCCGAATGTGGCAGCCTGCGTGCGTTCGAAATCGGCATAACCGATCTCGTTGTATTGCGAATAGAGCCGCGTGGCCTGGCCGGAGGTAACGATTACCCGCGTCGGCAGCGTGTCCTGGATTGCGGTGTTGGCGACGCCGAGATAGCCCGACGTGACGACGGTACCATTGCCCGCAGCGACGGGGCGCATCACGGTTGTTCCGGTCGAGCCGAGCTCGACGCGATAACCGCCGGGCAGCAGTGCATAGCTCGACGGCAACAGCGTGTAGGTGCCTGCGGGCAGTCCGGGCACACCTGAAGGAAGCGTGATCTGCTGGCCGATCACAGGATCACCGGCGCCATTGGTCGCAATCGACGGTGCGTATTCGGCCGCATAACCGGGCAGGATGGCATAGACCTTGTTGCCGGGAGCGCTATAGCCGTTGATCGGGTTGGCATTGACGAGGGCTGTCTTCAGCACATCGACCGAGCCGCCACGACCGGAGATGAAGCCTGCTCCGGTGAGCGTCCCACCACCGGACAGATCGAGCACGGACCCGGGCTCGCCGACAACAGAGGCGGCGTTGATCGAAATGCCGCTCGCAATCATGAGGCCGCTGACATGATCGTCGTAGGAGGCGCTCGCCAGATTATGCAGCGTGCCGTCCGCGCCTTGATAGGTGATGCCATCGGAGGTGCCGCCAAACGGCATAATCAATCCGGCCGCGCTTGCGGAGGTGATGCTGCCGCTGCGGAAGGTGATATGCGCGTCAGGTGCCGGGGGATAGAACGGACCCTTGTCGAGGCGTGAATTGTTGAACCAGATGCGACCAAGCGGTGCGCGAACAACGCCGCCCTGATCAATGTCGGCGGCAATGAGAACCAGATCGCCAAAGGCCGAGGCCGGTACCGGTGGCGTTTCGTCGTTATTGCGCCGGATGACGAGACGGGCGTCTGGGTCATACGCGGCGATTGCCTCATTCGGACGGAGCCCAACCTTGATCAGCGCCAGCGCGCCGCTCAGCGGATAGATCTGGTCTGCGGTCAGTGCGAGATTTTCAACATTGAGCTCGCCAGTGCCGAACCTGATATCGCCCTTGCTCTGCAACGCGACCTGATGAAAGCCGCGGGCATCGAATGGAAGGCTGACGGGACGCCCGATGTCCACGGCCCCGCTGCCCTGTTGGCCGGTGGCGCCGAACTGGACCGGCCCGTACACATCGATCAGGTCGCCTGCGATGGTAAAGCTTCCGCCAGCCGCCGGATTCCGGACGCCGACATTGTTGATCCCGGGGGAATATCCCACCGCCGTCTGCGAGTCCTCGGCGTTGTAGACGCCATCGAGACGGACATAGGGCGCGGACAAATGAATCGTGCTGTTCGGCGTGTTGGGTGCCGATGTGATGACACCGCTCGACAGACGAAGGCTGCGCGACAGGCTGAGGCCCACATTGCCGTCGAAGACGAGAAGATCGCGCGTATAGAGCGCGAGAGCGCCGAAGCCGCCCTTCTGGACCTGGTTGACGCCAATCACCGCCCGCCCGAATTGCAGCGCCGGATCGGCCTGACCGGGCGACAGATCGGCACTCAAGCCGCTGCCCGGAGCGTTTTGCACGAGCGTGATATCGCGCGACCGCTGGAATTCCGGAGGCAGGTCGGTGCTGGCATGGGGCGAACTCGCGTTCGGCTGCCCGACGATGTAGCCACGCCACGACATGGTCAGGTTCAGCGCGCCGCCGGACGCGCCGCTGCCGCCGGCCGCCGCGCGCAAGGTGCCGTCGAGGGCCATGCCGAAGCTGGAATAGAGCGAGATCGTCCCGCCGTCACTCGCGGCAGGTGTCGGGACATAGTTGTTGCCGCTGAGCACGTTGACCACCGCAGACGACCCTGACGCGTCGATCAACGCGCCGGGGCGAACGATCACGAAGGCGTCGCTGACGACGGGGTATTTTGGATCCAACGCGCCGGTGCCGCCGATGCGGATCGTGCCGCCATCCGGCACTGCCGTGTAGGAAACCCCGCGGACATCACGCCCCACCGCGTTGCGCGCCGAGACATCCAGCACCGCGTCGTCGCCGATCCAGAACGAGCGGGTCAGGCCGAACTCGCCGTAACCCGAATTATACCGGCTGTCGCCGGGCGCATCCTGGAGGCTCGTGATCAGGATATTGCCGGCGGGCGCCGTGATCGCGCCGTCGATGACGGTCTGGCGATTGGCGAAGATCGAGACTGAACGTCCCGGATCGACGTTGATGGACGCGCCCTTGGCCAGCGTGAAATCATGCAGGCTCCAGAACGTTACATCGGCGCCGACGCGCTGCGTGGCGCTGCGCTTGAAGGAATCGATCGTGAACCTCTGTGGCGTCCAGAGCTCCGCAGCATCCGAGACGAGGCTCCCGCTGGGCGCGGTATAGCTGCGCTGGGTAAAGCGATAGACCGGCACCTCGGCGTCCACGCGCATGCCTTCGCCGATCTCGATGCCCGTGTTGCTGCCGATGTTGTAGGTAGTGAAACCGGACCGGAATATCGCGGGATCGAGCACCAGCGCATCGGCCGGCGCTTCGCCGATCGCAATCTCCTGGCCTGCGTTCAGCGTCAGCGTGCCGCCGCCGCTGAATCCATACGCGCGAATTGCGCCATCAAGGATGAGCGGGTTGGTGAAGAACTGCGTCCAGGCCAGATGCGAATAGTCATTGGCCACGAGGCTGACATTGCCGCCCTTGCCGCCCTGCGTCTTGCCGGTCGTCAGGATAGCGCCACCCGACGACACGTCGATGAGCGATCCGCTCGCGAGCGTGATGCCGCCGGTCGTCGAAACGATGAAGTTGCCGCCATCCAGATGCGCCCGGCCCGATCCATCCGTTCCGGTCTGTTCGTTGCTCCACAGCCCGCTGAGATCAACGGCAACGTTCTGGCCGACCGTAGCCTGCGCCTTGCCGTTCGCGTCGTTCAGCGCCCACCATTGCTCGTTCTGGTTCTGGCCGAACACGGCGTGCATGAGGTTGGTCAGCGTCACACTGCCACCATGCGCCGTGAGGTTTGCGCCGAGTTCGACGTGCGGCGCCGCGAAGATCACTTGCGCGCCGGGCGCAAGCTCCAGCGGCGCCTCGACCAGGATTTCCTTGCTGCTCGCAAAGTTGAGACCGCCCAGTTTGGCGGCATTGAGCGCGTCAGAATTGAAGAATGCAGTCCCGATGCGATCGTCGGGCAGGACCGACGTGGCGTTCAGCGCCTCGGTGATCCCGGGCGTCTGGCCGAAGACGACGCGCGCGGCGGATGCAGCGGTAAGGCCAAGCCCGGAATAGCCGCCCAGCGCGAGCTTGCCCTGGAGCGGCGCAACATACTGCGACAGCTTGTAGCCGTCGGTGACGCCGTCCGGCCGTGCCGTCGTCTGGCGTGAGCCTGTGACGACGTCGGCAACGATGTTGGCCTCGAACAGCGCCGTCGGCGTCGACAGAATCAGAGAGCCGGCATCGCGGCCGATGGTGTAGCCATCCTCCCAGCGGCTCGTCACGCGACCCTTGCCGAACGGGCTGGTCCAGATTTCAGTCAGATTCGACGCAACCTTGCCGCCGAGCTTGTGCTCGTGAACAAAACCCCCGCCGAAGCCGTAGAACTGCACGTCGGCGCGTGCCTGCCCGACACCGTAGACGCGGCCGTCCGCCCCAAGGAAATTGGTGGTGCGGATATAGCCGCCTTGATAGCTCACCGAGCCGCCGGAGACGTCGAACACCGCTCCCTTCTGCGCCACGACTTCCTGCGCCGACAGCGTGACGGAGCCGCCGACCGCGGCCCATTCGCCGATCCGATGGGCGGTATTGGCGAGATATCCGGAGACCTCGAGCAGGCCGCCCGGCGTGTAGTAGCGGTCGGTCGCATAACCGCCGGTGCCTGCCGGCACCAGCACCAGGTCGCGCGCGTCGATCCAGACGTCCGCGTTCTTCAGATTGCCCTGATCACGATTGGCGGGCGAGTCGCGCAGCTCATTGCCTTGTACGTTGATCGGCAGGTTATTGGCCGACATCGGCAGCAGCACGCCGCGCACGCCCGAGACGTCGACGATGGATCCGCTCTCGGCGAAGACGCGATGGCTGGCGCTGACCGCAACCTGGCCGCCTTGCGCCTGCGTGGTCGAGCTGTCCTTGAAGTTGACGGTGCCGCCGCTGACGATTTCGATCCGTCCCTGGTCGAGCCGGTCGGCGAGCTGTAACAGGTTATCGAACTGGGCGTTGGCGACCGGGGCGTGGGTGAAGGCCTTGGAATCGGCGACCAGCTGGCTGCGCTGGCTGTCGAGCGCGGTGTCGCTGCTGTCGAGCTCGGGCAGGATTGCGGTCAGGCTGCCGCTGCCGAGCGTGATGCTGCCGGCCGCATCGGAGGCTGAATTCAGCAGGTGTATCGTGCCGCGGGTGTTGACTGAGGTGGTGGCGACAAGCAGCCCGCTCTGGGTGATGCTGCGGCCCGCGAGCGTGATGTCGCCTTGCTGGGTGAAGATCAAACCTGAGTTGCCAACAGCCGCGATCGCGTCGCGAACGATCGGCGAGATTTCGTTGCCGCGCGTGGTCGAGGCCTGGTTGGCGTCGGTGCTGTAGCCCGGGCGCAGCAGGAAGTCGTTGCCGGCGGCGAGTTGCACCTGGCCTCGCGGCGCGCTGATCGAGCCGGCGTTGTTGACCTCGGTTCCCATCAGCAGGACGAAACCGCCGCCTTGCGTCACCGAGGATGGCGCGTTGGTCGTGATCAGCGCGCCGGCCTCGACCGTCACGGCACCGCGGGCCCCGGTGAAGCTCGGCACGTATTGGCCGCCGGCTTGCTGCGCGTAGATGCCGTTGGTGAGGAACTGGGTATCGGCGATGTTTGCAGTCGAGGCGATCAGGGAGCCGACATTCACCTGGCTCGCGCCGCCGAAGATGATGCCGTTCTGGTTGATCACATAGACCGAGCCGTCGGCCTTGATATTGCCGAGGATCTGGCTCGGCGCCGTGCTGCCGACCACGCGGTTGAGCGCCACCCAATTCGCATTGCCTTGCTGGTCGAAGGTCAGCGTAGTGCGTGCGCCGACGTTGAACGAATTCCAGTTGAGGAGCGCCTGCGCCCTGGTCTGCCGGATGCCGACCTGGGTCTGGCCGGCGGCATCGACCGCCTGCGTCGGCGCATTGGCACCCTGCCATCCCGGCGCCGCCTGCAGGCCACCGGGCGTGAGACCGTTGGGTACGGCGACCTGCGGCAGCGTCGCCGAGCGCTGCGAGGCCTGCGCGGAGCTCCGCGCCGCATTCTGCAGGGCCTGCATCGCCTGGATGGCGCGCGTGGCCCGCGCCGTCGCATCCTGACCTTGCTTGGCCGCTGCTGCCGCATCCTGCGCAGCCGATTGCGAAGCTGCCATCGCCGCAGCCGATGGTGATGCTGTCCAGGCCGATCCAAACGGGCGCGCGGCGACCGGCGCATTGGCAAGAAGGGCCGCGACGCTGACGCTGCCAAACAATGCAGCGCGAACGGTTGCGCCGGATAGAGACCTGGAGAAGCGGGGAACCATGGAATCGCTTTCTTGCGCGGGGCGACGTCGAGCCGAACATTCGTGTCCCGGCGCCGGCACCGAGACCCTTGCGGCTGTGACGATCCCCAACGGGTCGACCCGCACGCCGGACTCGAACTTTTTTCGCACCCCCCGTTGGCCGCCTCCTCAGCTCAGCAGCACAATGCCGCCGGGAAGTGTTTTCGCTTTCACGCCAAAGGCTTGCTCCAGCTGCAGAAGAACCTCGTCGATCCGATCGATATGGAAGCGGCCGTTGATCAGATGCGCGTTCAGATCGGCATTGACGATGAAGATCCGGCCCGATCGGTACCGGTTCACCTCTTCCACCACCTTGGGCAGCGGCGTGTAACGGAAGACGAGCAAGCCCTCTTGCCAGGCCGCTTCGACCGCCGGATCGATTGCGACGATATCGCTCAAGCGCCTTTCGTCGTAGGCGATCTGCTGCCTCTCACGAACAGTGCGGGCAATCCCCTGATGCTCGACGCGAACCTCGCCTCCCAAACAGGTGACACGCACCTCGGCGCCGAGGTAGCGCACGTCGAACGAGGCTTGCGTCGCAACCGTTTGACCGCTGGACGCGATCACAGTCACAGGTCTCGACAGCTGCGGAGTTGTCGCGATCGATGCCTGTCCGGTGATCAACTCGATCCGGCTGGTGTCGCCGTGGTCCGGCCGCAGCGCGATGCTGGTTCGCGAGTCGAGGTTGATCGAGACGCTGTCGCTCAAGGCAAGCTTGCGCTGCTCTCCCGCACCCGTCCGGTAATCTGCCGCAAGCTCGGACCATGACGGCCAGAGCTCGAGCGGGGGACGCAGCGCGACTGCCCCGGCAGCCACCGCCGCGGTGGCAAGTCCGCCGCGAAGGACCAGCCTGCGGTTCATCACGCGCCTTGCTTCGCCATCAAGCAACGCGCCGAGCGATGCAGGGTCGTACCGGAGGTTATGACCGGCGTTGCCAACCGTCTCCCAAAGCTTGCTTGCACTCGCAAAAGCAATCGCGTGGGCTGCGCTCTGCCGCCGCCACACCTGGAACGCATCGGCGTCCTCGACCGTCGCGTCTCCGGACGTCAGGCGCCTCACCCAGGCGTGTGCTTCCCGCTCCATCGCGCCGAGCCCCATGGTCGATTTGCCGCCTTCGCTGGTCATTCGGACTTGCCTCGCAGCGCACGCCATCGGCGGCCTCCGCAGCCGGGTCGTCCGCTTGTCCATTTGACGTTCGCCATAGCCATAAACCGCACAACTATTTTCCCAGCCTCAGCGCGCAGTGTTCCTGGGCGAGGCGGAGCTCCTTCTCGACCAGACGCAACGAGACCCCCAGCCGGCTGGCAATTTCCCGCTGCGGCATCCCCTGAAGCCGCGCCGCCAACAGGATGACCCGGCGCCGTGGCGTCAGTTCCGCAATCGCCTTCTCCAAGGCCTCGATCTCGAAGCGGGCCTCCGCAATCTGACCCGGCCCCGGCGCTTCGTCCACGATATGCAGCAGATCCTGGACCTCGTTGCGGGCCAGGCGCCGCTTCTCTGCCCGCTGCCGATCGATTGCGACATTGAAGGCCATGCGGAACAGATACGCGGCCGGGCTTTGGACCGAACCCACCACCTCCGCACGTCCGAGACGCACATAGGTGTCCTGCAACGCATCACTGGCCAGCTCCGCCGATCCCAAACGACGGCTAAGCCGCAGCTTGAGATCATCGTAACGGGCAGCCAGGAAGCTGCGGAGCATGGTCCGGGTTGCGTCACTCATTGCGGCACGCTCAATTCGCCTGGCCGCTGGTTGCGGATTGCGTCGATGCCGGCGCAATCCTTCGCCTGTTCCGACGGGCGCGGCGCAACAACCATGGTGAGGGGTTGCGAGATCCCCGGCGGAGGCGCCTCCTTCATTCTCAATCCGCGAAGCGTGGTCTCGATCGCACCATCGACGCGCCCATCGCCGGTCTTGCTCAGAAGCCTGGTCTGCTGGACGGTTCCGGTTGGAGCGATCCAGAACTGCACGGCGATCCGATACCGGCCCGGCCGCAGCACTGTATCCCGGCAGAATGCGTCCCTCACGTGCTCCTGCACCACGGCATAGTAACGGGCGCGAATGATTGGATCGCCCTTTAGCGCTTCGGCGTCGGGCGTCGTCCGCTGCCCGGCAGCCGGAGACGAGGGCACAATCACCACTGCATTCTCAGACGTCAGACGGCCGACAAGGCCGGTCCCATCGAGCAGCATCTGCAAGGCTTCAGATGGCGCGAAGACTCCCCTCACCTCGCCCGAGAGCCGGCCGGTCGCAAGCCGCGCATCGTAAAGCACCTCGCGCTTCGACGTGGCGCCATAGCTTTCCAGCGCGGATGTCAGGGGTTGCGAGGGAATATCGAACGTGATGCGCATTGCAGAGGCGCTCGGCCCCTCTTGTCCCACGGCGACATCGGTGCCGGCGGCCAGCATGCAGAGGCAGATCAAGACGCACAATCGACGAGGAGCGTCTGAGGGGCCTCCCGCCAAGCCCCTCGAAAGAAATCGAATGCCCATCGTATCCGCGTCGATTGTTTCCCAAGCGGGCCGCTGTGTCCAATCTGCAACGTTAGCGCCGAAGTGTGACAGCGGTGCGTAGGCTCGCGGAGGAGGATCTGAACCGTCCCGGGACGGCAGCACCCTCTATTTCTTCAGTTCGGCGTAAAGCTGCATCACCCGTTGCGGCAGCACCTCGATCCGCGGCACGCGGAGGGCACAGCGTTCACCGAAAATGCGATCGAGCTGGGGAAACCTGTCCTCGCCGACACCAAAGGCGAAAATATCGGTGCCGCGCCGCCGCAGCTGCTGCGCGGCACGGCGTGCGTCCTCCACGAGATATTGCGGATCGGGCACGTCGACATCGGAAGGCTCGCCGTCGGTGAGGACCAGCAGCACCTTTCGGAACGCGCGCCGGCCTGCGAGATAGCCCCCGGCATGGCGCAACGCCGCCCCAAGCCGGGTGGAATGGCTGCTGCCAAGCCCCGCGAGGCGCGCACGAACGACGGCGTCCATCGGCTCCTCAAAGCCCTTGATGCGCAGATAGCGGACGCGCTCGCGGCCGTCGGAGCTGAAGCCATGCACCGCGATCGCGTCATTGGCGGCGTCGACCGCCGTCGCCATGATCGCGGCCGCCTTGCGCTCGACATCGAGAACCGTCCGGCCACGGCGATCACGATCGGCGGTCGATTGCGACAGGTCCAGCAGCAGCAGAATCGCCAGATCGCGCGGTCCCGGCGCATCACGCTGGTAGACTCTTGGTTCGCTGATGCTGCCGGCGCGCCGCTCGATCGTCAGTGCGATCGCCGCGTCGATGTCGAGCGCATCGCCATCACGCTGGCCTTTATGCCGGACGCGGCGACCAATCGACGCGTCGCGGGTCAGCTCGGTGATCCAGCGCATCGCCTCGGTGTCCGTCGAAGGATCGAACGGCGGCGCGGAAACGTCGGCATCGGCTTCCAGAATCGTGGTCCAGTCCGCCCGTTCGGTACGCGCCGCATAATCCCATTCCGGGTAGGTCGCGACCGGAAATCCGTCCAGCAGCGTCACCGCGCTGGCCTTCGCGCGCAGCGTCTCGTCCGGTTTGGCGCTGTTATCGATTGATAGACCGCTCGGATCGTCACGTCGTTCGATCCGTACCGAATCGATCGCAAGTTCGATCGTCTCGGTCGGGCTGTCCGGCTGGTCGCCAAAATCCCACAGTGCCAGATTGTCGTCGCGATAGGCCGGTTCGACGACGTAGCTCTTGGCATTGAATTGCAGCCGCATCTGCCCGATGTCGTTGCCGAGCAGCCCGCCGATCTCGCGGCTGATGGCCGGATCGGTCCAGCGGCCGGCGGCATCGGCAAACAGCTGATGTCCCTTGGTCACCCACGCATCCGGATCTCGATAGTCCGGGTCGATCAGCGCCCGCGCCAACCGCATCATCAGTCCGGCTGCTGTGGCCTGCCCCGATGGCGTCACAGTGTGGAACGGCAGCCACAGCCGGCGGAGGCCGGGCATCTCGCGCAGCGTCAACGTCTCGACCCTGGCATCCTCGATCAGCGAGATCAGCGCAATCTGCAGCGCCTTCAGTCGCCCGACAGGAAAGCGGACGGTGGAAAGCGCCAGATGCGCACCGGCATGCGCGACGGCTGCGAGATAGACCGCGTCCGCCGCCTCACTCTCGAAGCCGGGAAAGGTCTCGGGAAGGCCGATCAGGCCGGCGACGAGCGACGTGCGCCGCGGCACCGGTGCCGGCGCAACGGCTAGCTTGCGGAAGCGTGGCTTCCTGTTCCACAAGGCGATCGTTGTGGCAGCGAGGCGTTTCTCCAGCCGTGCGAAATCGTCGCCGGTCCGGCCGACGGCGAACAGCCGCGCCGAGAGCGGATCGTCGAGCGCGAAATAAGTGCGCCGCCGCGCCGCGCGGCCGCCGCTTGCGCGCAAGCCGGCGGAAACCCAGGCGGAGAAATCCTCGCCGCCTGCATGCGCAAGCAGTTGCCCAAGGCGGCCGATCGCAAGGCCGACCGATTCCGGCCCCACATCGGCGAGCTCGCCAAGCGCGGCAAGAACGGTCGAGAGCTCTCCAGCCCCCGAGAGCCGGGGTAGCACCTTGGACATTTCGGCCAGCAGCGCATGGGCAGCGCGGCTGCCGGCGTTGCGGCCGATATCCCCAGCGGCGCGGCCGATCGCGATCAGGTCATAGGTCGATCGCGGCGCTCGCCATTGCTGCGACAGTTGCAGAAAGCCCGACAGCACGGCCTTGCCGAGATTGGCCTCGAACAGGTCGTGCACAGCCTCGTCCCAGGCCGCGAGATGATCGGGCGGAGCCATCCGGTACAATGCGGCCCGGGCCGCCTGCACGGCCGCGCCGATGTCATCGTGGCCACGCAAGAGCGCCGCAAGCCGGCGTCCGGATCGGAAGCTATCGAGCGAACTGATTTGCGCGACCGCCACCTCCGAGTTTCCATTCACGCACAGGCCGAGATCACGTCGCGCAACGTGTTCCTGGTGTCAGCGTCATCGGTCAGCGGAACGACGATCGTGGTCTCGCATGCCTTCTCGAGGCTGATGCCGCATCCGATCAAGCGGCCGGCATTGACCAGCATCCGGGTCGAGGCGCCCTCGTCGAGACCTTGGCCCTTCAGGTTGCGGCTGTGCTGGGCGATCTTCACCAGGAGATCGGCGAGGTTGGGTTCGATGCCGGCCTCGCGCGACACCACCTCGGTTTCGGCCGGCCGGTCGGGGTAACCGAAATCCAGCGCCGCGAAGCGCTGCTTGGTGGATTCCTTGAGGTCCTTGATCGCGCTCTGGTAGCCGGGATTGTAGGAAATCACGAGCTGGAAGTCGGAATGCGCGTGGATCAGCTCGCCACGCTTTTCCAGCGGCAGCACGCGCCGATCATCCGTCAACGGATGGATCACGACCGTCGTGTCCTGCCGCGCCTCGACGATCTCGTCGAGATAGCAGATCGCGCCAAGACGTACCGCTGTCGTCAGCGGCCCGTCGCTCCACACCGTGCCCTCTGCGTCGAGCAGCCACCGCCCCACCAGGTCAGCCGCCGTCATGTCCTCGTGACAGGCCACCGTGATCAGCGGCCGGCCGAGCCGCCACGCCATGTATTCGATGAAGCGGGTCTTGCCGCAGCCGGTGGGACCTTTCAGCATCACCGGCATGCGGTTCGCATAGGCTGCGCCGAACAGTTCGACCTCGTCCTTGAGCGGCCGGTAGTACGGCTCTTCCCGGATCCGGTACTGGTCGAGCAGCAAAGCGGGATTGGACAAGCTCACGCCTCCCATGATCGCGCAGGCAGTCGTTCGCAATCGTTTGAGATCACGATGCGAGCAATTCCTTGAGCTTGGTGTCGATGAAGGCGACATCGACCGGATTGGTTCCCGGCCCGCCCGCGAAATGGCCCCAGATCGACGGCACCGGCACGAACTTGGCGTTCGGCATGTTCGCGACCTCGTTCTCGCTGTCTTCCGGCGGGAAATAGAGGTCGGTCTGACCGGGCATGACGTAGGTCTTGGCCTTTATCGCCCGCAACGCCGCCTTCAAATCGCCGCTGTAGATCTCGTTGGCGCTGATGTCGCCGTTCTGCCAGGTCCACAGCATGGTGAGCAGGTTATTGGCGTCCTTCGGCAGGAAGAAGCCCTCCCAGAACGCCACCAGGAAATCCTCCAGCGACGAATACCCCATCGTCTTGATGTCGAGCTGCTCGCGATAAAACGCCTGCGAAAAGCCCCAGCCGGCATAGACCCGCGCGGCGGCGCGCAGGCCGCGGGCCGGCTTGTCGGTGTACCAGCCCTCCTTCCAGGCGGCGTCCGCCGTGAGTGCGGCCTTGACGCCTTCGAGGAACACATAATTGTGCCGCGAGCATTTGGCCGAGCCGCAGAACGGCGCCAAGAGATCCATCATGTCGGGATAGAGCGCGCCCCAATGGAAGGTCTGCAAGGCGCCCATCGACCAGCCGACCACCAGGCGGATGTGCTTGATGCCGAACTTCTCGGTCACCAGCCGGTGCTGGGCGCGCACATTGTCATAGGCGGTCACCTGCGGAAAGCGCGGCCCATTATACGGCTCAGGCGTGTTGCTCGGCGACGACGACAGACCATTGCCCAGCATGTTGGGAATGATGATGAAGTACTTCGCCGGATCGAGCGCCATGCCCGGCCCGATCAGCCATTCGTTGTCGTAGTGCTGGCCCGAGTACCAGGTCGGATAGACGATCACATTGTCCTTGGCCGCGTTGAGCTGGCCGAACGTCTTGTAGGCGAGCTTGCAGTCGCGGATGGTCGCGCCGCGCTGCAAGGTCAGATTGCCGAGATCATAGATCTGATAGTCGACGCTCATTGATGTACCCTTCTTGCTTGATTGAGCTGATCGCTTACGCGGGACGCGCCACCTTCTCCGTCGACGACTCCACCCGCGCGATCGCCCCGTACACGATACCGGCGACCAGCGCGGCTGATATCGCAGTGGACAGCCCCGGCATCAGATTTTCAACCGCAAAGGCGCACAGCGACCCGATGCCCCAGGCGATGAACGGCTTCGCACGCCAGTCCACGTCCGCTCGCGCTCCGGCCCGCAACAGGTATTGATCGACCAGGATGATCGCGCCGATCGGCGGCACGAGGATGCCGAGCAGCGACAGCCACTGGATGAAGAACGCCCAGACATTGCCCGCGGCGACAACGATGCCGATGGCGCCGAGGATCACGGCCATCAGGCGCATGTTGGTGCCGAGGATGCGCGACCAGCCGGTGGCCGCGTTGTACAGGCAGTGCGAGCAGACCGAGCCGAGATTGGCGTAGAGGAAGATGAACGCGAGGATGCTGAGCCAGGTGAGCTGCTTGCCGTTCATGTAACCGAACATGTTATCGACGCCGAACGGATTGGCGTTCGGCACCGCGAGCGCAGCCGTCATCACGCCGCCAACCAGCATCGCCACCAGATTGGCGAACGGAAATGCGCTGAACGTGGCTACCAGCGATGCCCGTGGACTCGGTGCCCAGCGGTTGAAGTCCGCGGTCACCGTGCCGGCGTCGATAAACAAGGCGAGCACCACCGTGAGACCGACGCCCATCGACATGCTGGTTACGCCGTTATTGCCGGCATAGCTGAAGATGGCTGTGGCTGTCGTGGTCGAGGCGGCATCAGCCGCGACCCAGAGGCCGAGAACGACGAAGAGCGGCACCGATGCCAACCCGATATAGTGCAATCCCTTCACACCGACGAAGGTGATGGCGATATAGAGCACGCCTGCGACGATCGTCATCGCCACATAGTTGAGGCCGTAAGTCGAGGAGATCAGAGCGCCGGTGATGCCGGTCTGCACCGCGTACCAGCCCAGCAGCAAGGTCGACAGCAGGCCGGACGCCAGCACATAGCCCTTCTTTCCGAACACGATGCTGGCGATCAGCGCGAAGTTCATGCCGCGCCGCGTGCCGATCAGACCGAGCGCGCCGACATAGGCGAACATGATCAGATTGCCGACGATCATCGCCACCAGTGCATTCTTGAAGCCCATGCCGAGCACCAGCAGCGATCCGGTCATCGCGCCGGTGATGATCATGGGAAAGCCCAGCCATACCATCATGACCGAGAAGGCGCTGCGCCTGGCGCTGATCGGCACCGGCTCGTGTTCGAATTCATGGCCGAGAAGATCGTCGATCTGCCCCTCGGTCTGCTGAACCAGTCCGTTGTCCGTTTGGCTGCTCATGGTAACCCCCGTTTCCCTTTGCAACAGTTTCGGAGCCACGCCGGCGCAAGCGATCGCGCCGGCGCAGCCCGGTTTTTCCGATCAGCGATGCGCGACCTTCTGGTTCGGAATGCCCTCGATCGGACATTCGTCGGTTCCGACGGTCGGCCGGGTCATGGCTTCGACCATCTCCCGCGTGCCCTCAGGGTCCGTGATCCAGTTCTTGTAGAATGTGTAGGGGCAGACCGCGTGACCGCGATCACCTTCGCCTGAGTTGATCAGGCCGGTATAGCCGCGGTGCATCAGCTTGAAGAGATGGTTCTGCGACTGCATGTTGCGGCGGGCGTCGCGGATCAGGGAGACCGACAGCTGCGCATACTGGATGCCGTTCTCCTCGGTGCCGCACTCGCCGAGCGTGCGGCCGTCGAAGCCGATCAGCGCGGAATGGCCGAAGTAGGAATAGACCCCGTCGAAACCCGAGGCGTTGGCGACCGCTACGTAGCAGTTGTTGGCCCAGGCCATCGACTTCGAGATCTGGATCTGCTGCTCCTTGGCCGGATACATGTAGCCCTGGCAACGGACGATCAATTCGGCGCCGCGCATCGCGCAGTCACGCCAGATCTCCGGATAATTGCCGTCGTCGCAGATGATCAGGCTGATCTTCAGTCCCTTCGGGCCATCAGAGACATAGGTGCAATCGCCGGGATACCAGCCCTCGATCGGCACCCACGGCATGATCTTGCGATACTTCTGAACGATCTCGCCCTTGTCGTTCATCAGGATCAGGGTGTTGTACGGCGCCTTGTTCGGATGCTCCTCATGGCGCTCGCCGGTCAGCGAGAACACGCCCCAGACCTTGGCCTTGCGGCAGGCGTCGGCGAAGATGCGGGTTTCCTCGCCCGGCACCGACGAAGCCGTCTCGTACATCTCCTTGGAGTCGTACATGATGCCGTGGGTCGAGTATTCCGGGAAGATCACGAGATCCATGCCCGGCAGACCGAGCTTCATGCCCTCGACCATCTTGGCGATGTTGCGCGCGTTCTCCAGCACCTCGGCCTTGGTGTGCAGACGCGGCATCTTGTAGTTGACCACGGCGACGCCGACCGTGTCCTTGCTGCTCGATATGTCTCCATGCAACATGTCTCGACTCCCTTTCTTGAATATTCCCGCTACACGGCCATGTGCAGCTGGATGAGATCATCGGTGAGCTCACCGATCGCACCCTTGGCGACGACGCGTCCCTTTTCGAGCAACGCGAAGCGGTGAGAGGCGCGCCGCGCGAACGCGACATTCTGTTCGACCAGCACGACCGTGATGCCGCGCTCGCGGTTGAGGCGGGTGATCACGTCTTCGATTTGCTCGACGATGTTCGGCTGGATACCCTCGGTCGGCTCGTCCAGCAGGATGACCTTGGGCTGGGCGAGCAGCGCACGGGCGATCGCAAGCTGCTGCTGCTGGCCGCCGGAGAGATTGCCGCCGTAACGATTGAGAAAATCCTTGAGCACCGGAAACAACTCGAGCACCCATTCCTCGATGCCGTTGGCCGATTTCGCGGCGAAGGTTCCAAGCGTCAGATTCTCCCGCACGGTGAAGCGCGGCAGGATTCCACGCCCCTGCGGCACGTAGGCGATACCGGCCTTGGCGCGCTGATGGGTGCGCAGCGGCGAGATGTCGGCGCCGTCGAGCGACAGCCGTCCGGTGCAGCGGTCCATCAGGCCGAGGATGCTGCGCATCAGCGTGGTCTTGCCGACCCCGTTACGGCCGAGCACCGAGAGGAATTCGCCGTTGCCGACTGCCAGGTTGATGCCCTGCAGGGCCCGGCTGTTGCCGTAGAAGGCGTCGACGTCGGTCAGCTCAAGCATGGCTGATGCCTCCCGATCCCAAATAGGCGCGGCGGACTTCGGGATGCGCCTCGACTTCCGCGGCGGTGCCTTCGGCGAGCATCTGGCCCATATGCATCACCGAGATGACGTCGCCGATCGCCTTGACGAAGCCCATGTCGTGCTCGACCACGATCAGCGTGTGCCTGCCTTTCAAGCGCGCGAACAGCTCGGCGGTCTTGCGGGTCTCCTGCGCCGTCATGCCGGCGGTCGGCTCGTCCATCAGGATCAGCTCGGCGTCCTGGGCAACCAGCATGCCGATCTCGAGCCACTGGGTCTGGCCGTGCGACAGATAGGCGGCGGGGCGGTCGAGCTCGTCGGTGAGCCCGACCAGCTCGGCCAAACGTTCGACGTCCGCGCGCCCTGTATTGCCGATGTTCCAGCGCAGATTGCCGAGCACGGAGGTGCGACGCGCCCGTGCCACTTCGAGGTTCTCGCTCACCGAAAGCTCGCGGAACACGCTCGGCACCTGGAACTTGCGGCCGACGCCGGCGCGGGCGATCTCGTATTCTTCGAGATCCTGCAGCGCGGTGCCGTCGAAGCTGACGGTACCCGCGCTCGGCTTGACCTTGCCGCAGATGATATCGAGCGCCGTGGTCTTGCCGGCGCCGTTCGGCCCGATCAGGCAGCGCAGCTCGCCCTTGCGCACGCTCATGTTGAGCGCGTTGAGCGCCTTGAAGCCGTTGAAGCTGACCGAGACGTCGCGAAGATCGAGATGGGAGTTCATGTGCTGCCCTCCGTCTGGCCGACGCCTTGCGCAACGCCGCGACCGGCAGCCTGGCGGCGCTGCACGATCCAGCGCAGGACGACCTGCGCGAGGCCGGCGAGCCCCTTCGGCAGGAACAGCACCACGAGCACGAACAGCGCGCCCATCACCAGTGTCCAGGTTTCCAGGAACGCTGCGGATTCCGACAGCGCGCCCTGCATGCCTGCCACCAGCACCGCGCCGAGGAACGCACCGACCAGGCTCTGCCTGCCGCCGACGGCGCACCACACCACCACCGAAAGCGAAAGCTGCACGCCGAGGAAGGTCGGCGAGGCAAACTCCATCACCACCGTGTAGAGCATGCCGGCAAGGCCTGCGATCGCCGCCGACAGCGCGAACACGAAGATCTGGTAGAGCGCAACGTCGTAGCCGAAGTAACGCACCCGGCTCTCGTGATCGCGGATCGCCTGCACGATCAGGCCGGCCTTGGTCCTTGTGAAGGCAAAGGCCACCAGCAGGCTGAGCAGGACGCAACCGGCGACGAGATAGTAGGTTGCGCGGCCATAGGCATCGAACGCGACGCCGAAAATCTCGAGCTGCGCCAGATCGGTGATGCCGTTGAAGCCCCCGGTGTAGCTCTGCTGGTCGATGATCACGAGATTGATCACCACCATGGTGGCGAGCGTGATGATCGAGACATAGACGCCGGTGACACGTCCGCGAAACATGAACCAGCCGAGCGCCGCCGCGACCAGCGCCGGCACGACGAGGCCCGCAGCGATGGCGAAGGACAGCGAGCGGAACGGCTCCCAGAACCACGGCAGATGCTGGACGTTGTTCCAGACCATGAAGTCCGGCAGCCCGCTCGCGCCGGTATGCACCGGCACGGTCTTGAGCTTCAGCGCCATCGCCATGGCGTAGGAGCCGAGCCCGAAGCTCATCGCCTGGCCGAGGTTCAGGATGCCGCCGAAGCCCCAGGACAGGCCGAGCGACACCGTGAGGATGCCGAGCACCAGATAGCGCGCGACCTTGTTGAGCAGAAAATCATTGTTGAGCAGCACCGGGAGCGCGAACACCACGGCGCAGACGATCAGCAACGGTGCAAGCTGCGCGATCAGGCGCTGCAATCCGCTGGAGTGAGAAACATGCGACGGCATAGATGAGCGATCTGTCTCAGGCCCGCACGCGTGCGGTGAAAAGCCCTTCGGGGCGGAAACGGATGAGGACGACGATGGCGAGCAGCACGATCGCCTTGGCCACCGTGTCGTTCTGCAGGAAGGCGATGCCGCCGGAGAGCTCGCCGAGGATGAAGGCGCTCGCGACGGTTCCGGCGAGGCTCTGCACGCCGCCGAGCACCACCACCATGAAGGCATCGACCACGTAGCCGGTGCCCATGTCAGGCGATACGCTCTTCAGCGGCGACACCAGCGCCCCGGCAAGTCCCGCGAGGCCCGCGCCATAGGCGAAGGTCAGCGCATAGACCCGTTTGGCGTTGATGCCGAAGGACGCTGCGACCGAACGGTCCTGGATGATGGCGCGGAGCTTCATCCCAACCGTCGTGCGATTCATCAGCAACCAGGTCGCCCCGAACAGCGCGATCGACACCACGAACAGGAACACGCGATATGACGACACCGGGATGCCGAACACGCTCATGCTGCTCGACAGTGCCGGGGGCAGCTGCACGTAGCGCAGCTCGCTGCCAACCATCAGCCGCACCGCCTGTTGCAGCATGATGCCGACGCCCCAGGTCGCAAGAATCGTATCCAATGGCCGGTTGTTGAGCAGGCTCAGAACGTAGCGTTCGATAACCCAGCCGAATGCGGCAACCACGAGGAAGATCGGAACGAGGCTCGCCAGCAGGCCGAGTCCGAGATAGGTGTGAAACACCCAGGCTGCGTAAGCGCCGAGCATCACGAACTCGCCGTGGGCGAGATTGATGATGCCCATCGAGCCGTAGATGATCGACAGGCCCAGCGCGACCAGCAGCAGGATCGATCCGATGCTGAGGCCGGTGACGATTTGTTCGATGAATTGGTCCACGTCGGGATCCGCTTTCGATATTCGTTGGCAGGCACTGCTCTCGCACGCGCTGTGCGAGAGCGGCATTCGTTGCGGGGATGCTGGCCGCCGGCGCCGCACGCCGACGGCCGTTGTCGCCCCCATCGTCAGCTCTTCTCGACCAGGCCCTTCTCGGTGCAGGACTGCCCGGGATAGGCCGCGTAAGGCACCGGCTTCAGCCAATCCTTGGCCTCGACGAGAATCTCGAACTGGCCGTTCGACTTCGCCTGCGCGATCTTGGGCCACAGCCAGGTGTGCAGATTCTCCGGCTCGATCCGGACCTTGCCCTGCGGCGCAACCATTTCCTGGCCCTTGACCGCGTCGCGGATGTTCGGCGGCGTGAGGTCGCTGGTCGCAAGCTTCTCGACCGCCTGCTTGAACAGATAGGTCTGGAAGTAGCAGGCCTCAGACACGAAATGCGTCACCTTGTCGGCGCCCCAGCGCTTCTTGTAGGCCTCGACGAACTTCTCGTTCTCCGGCGACTTGTGCACCATGAAGTAGGGTGCCGAGGTGAAGTGACCGGCGGCAGCCTCCCCGCCCATCGCCGCGACCTCGTTCTCGGAGGTCGTGAGACTCGCCATCGGCATCTTCTCGGGATCGAGGCCGGCAGCCTTGTACTGACGATGCAGCGCGACCACGGAATCGCCGACCACTGTGGAGAAGATCACGTTCGGCTGCGTCGAGCGGATCTTGTTGATGACGGAAGAGAATTCGGAATGGCCGAGCGGCACATATTCTTCCGCCACGACCTCGCCGCCGAGCTTCTCAAGCAGCTTCTTGCAGTAGTTGTTCTCTTCTTTCGGATAGATGTAGTTGGAGCCGATCAGATAGAACTTCTTGCCGAATTTCTTGACCAGCCAGGGCACGAACTCGTCCTGCTGCTGGTTCGGCACCGCGCCGGTGTAGATCACGTTCTTCGAGCACTCGCGGCCTTCATAGAGCGTCGGATACCAATAGAGATTGTTCTGCCGCTCAAACACCGGAAGCACCGCCTTGCGGCTGGCCGACGTGTAGGAGCCGAACACGCTGACGCATTTGTCGCCGACGACGAGCTTGCGCGCCTTCTCCGAGAAGGTCGCAGGATCGGACGCAGGATCCTCGACGATCGGCACGATCTTGCTGCCCTTGATGCCGCCGGCGGCGTTGATTTCCTCGATCGCAAGCAGCGTCGCCTTGTTGAGCGACTCCTCGATGATCGCGGTCGTTCCCGTCAGCGAGAACAGCACGCCGACCTTGATCTCGCCGCCGGCGGCATAAGCGAGGTCGGCGTTCTTGATCCAGATGTGCGGCAGTCCGGCGCCGGCAAACGCGCCAAGCGCCGCGGTATTCCTCAGCAAAGTCCGCCGTGAAATGCTCATCCCTAGCTCCCTTCAGGACTGAAAAAAACAAAAAGCCCTCCCGATGCGCGCTTACGCGAGCATTGGGAGGGCTTTGTTGCCGGTTTTGTCGAAGGCGGCGCTGTCGCCGCCGGCCCCGCTATTGGGGCTTACTGTTGATGATCGTAGCCAAGCAGTTCGAACGAGTCAACAATCGCCGCAGCGACTGCACTTGCGGATACGCGGCGATCCATCGCCTGCCGTCGGATGAAGCCATAGGCTTCGGTTTCCGGCATCTGCCGCGTCGCCATCAGAATCGCCTTAGCGCGTTCCACCGTGCGCATCGAGCGCAGATTGTCGTCGAGCTTCTCGATCTTGCTGCGCAGACGCCGTTCGTAGCTGAACTGGCTGCGCGCCAGCACGAGGCTCGACAACACGGCATTCTGCGTGAACGGCCGCGGCAGAACGGCGTTGGGCGTCGCATGACACAGCGCGTCGGCGTGAACCGCTTCCGTCGCCGGCAGGATCACCACCAGCGCCGAACGCGCATCGCCGGGAATCCACGGCAGGCGCCGCGCCAGATCCGGCGAATATTCGCAATACACCACGTCGGCATCGGCCGGCACGCTCTCCGGCATCGGCCAGATCTGACGCACCCGCATCCTGAACCGTTGCAATTCTCGCAGCAACATGCCGACCTGATCGTCGACCGGCGCGACCACCACGGCCGACAGATCGGCAAGTTCCTGAACCATGGTCTTGCGCCCGCCGACGTCTCGGCTCAGCGTCGGCTTACGCGACATTTCGTTCATTGGACGCTTCCTGTTTGCGTTGCACGACCATATCCGATCAGGAACGGATCGGCATGCACCGGCTCTTTTGACTGACTGACGACATCGAACTGGCCCTGACGGTTGGCGCGCCCGATGCGGGTCCACAGATCAGTATGCCCCGACATCGGGTTGACGGTGACAGCACCTTGCGGTGCATCAAAGCTGGTGCCGAACACCATGGAGCGGAGCACTTCGGTGTCGAGCGAATTGACCTGCTGAAGCGCTTTCGCGAACAGATGCAGCTGGAAATAGGATGCTTCGGCGCACATGTTGGTGGAGATATCGGCGCCGAACCGCTTCTTGAAGCGCTGCACAAACACGTTGTTGGCGCTGCCCTCGACGCCCTGGAAATACGATGCCGCCGTCACGTGTCCTTCACCGACGTCGAAGCCCATGGCAGCTATTTCGGCTTCCGTCGTGGTCAGACTGGCGATCGGCACCTGCTTTGGATCGAGCCCGACATTCGCGTAGGCCTGATAGAGAAAGACGGTGCCCTCGCCAACGACGGTCGAGAAAATCACGTCCGGCCTGACACGCTTGATGTCCTGGATGATCGGCACGAAGTCCTGCCAGCGCGCATAGACGTTGACGTAGCGTTCGCCGACGACCGAGCCGCCATTGCTCTTGAGCAGTTCCCGCATCACCCGGTTGGATTCGCGCGGATAGATGTAATCCGATCCCACGAAATAGAACCGTGTTCCGAACGTATCCATCAAATAGCGGCACAGCGCGAGGCTGTTCTGGTTCGGCGAGGCGCCGGTATAGATGACGTTGGGTGACGCCTCGAAGCCTTCATAAAGCGTCGGGTACCAAAGCAGGCCGTTCAGCCGCTCGACCACCGGCAGCACGGCCTTGCGGCTCGACGAGGTGTAGCAGCCGAAGATGGTGCTGACCTGATCCTCGACCATCAGCCGCTTGGCGTAGTGGCCATAGGCCGCCGAATCCGATCCGGGATCATAGGCAACGGGAACCAGCTCGCGGCCGCAGACGCCGCCCGCCTCGTTCACCTCCTCGATCGCGAGCTGCGTGCCCTGATACTGAGTCTCCTCGATCACCGACATGAAGCCGGTGCGCGAGAACAGCACGCCTATCCGCCAAGGAGCGGAGGTTGTTTGGGTAGGGTTCGACATGATCAGGCCCTCGACAGAATTGGAGGGACGAGAGGGATTATTGTTCTTGTTGCTCTCGAACAGCATTGCCGGGAGCGGAAGATTGCATGTCATCTGTCGCGAGACAAGGACCCTCGCCGCTCATCCTGTCAGCGACGCTGACGCGAAAGCAGGCAGATGAGGAAAAGTCGCCAGCAATCGATCACAGGTGCAGCGCGCCACGGATCGTCTATCTCCGGTAGCTGTACCACCGGTTGCAAGACACGTCCGGCCGGTTACCGCGCGTACATCAACCGGAAGGTTGAGAGCTGCAAGGAGATTGCTCGCTAAGCTCCACGCCCCAGATCAGGAGATACAGCCGGCGGCGAGCAACTCCCGAACCATGGACCCGCATCAGCGCAGGCTCGGCAGATCGAGCCCGTTGGCGCGCGCGCAGTCGATCGCGGTGTCATAGCCGGCGTCGGCGTGACGCATCACACCTGTCGCCGGGTCGTTCCACAGCACGCGCTCGAGCCGGCGCGCCGCCTCCGGCGTGCCGTCCGCAACGATCACCATGCCGGCATGCTGCGAATAGCCGATGCCGACGCCACCGCCATGGTGCAGCGACACCCAGGTGGCGCCGCTCGCACAGTTGAGCAGCGCATTGAGCAGCGGCCAGTCGGACACCGCATCGGAGCCGTCGCGCATCGCCTCGGTCTCGCGGTTCGGGCTCGCCACCGAGCCGCTGTCGAGATGATCGCGGCCGATCACGATCGGCGCCTTGAGCTCGCCGCGCGCCACCATCTCGTTGAAGGCAAGGCCGAGGCGATGACGGTCGCCGAGACCGACCCAACAGATTCGCGCCGGCAGTCCCTGAAACTTGATGCGCGCCCTCGCCATATCGAGCCAGTTGTGGAGATGGCTATCGTTCGGCATCAGCTCCTTGACCTTGGCATCGGTCTTGAAGATGTCCTCGGGATCGCCCGACAGCGCCGCCCAGCGGAACGGACCGACGCCGCGGCAAAACAGCGGACGGATATAGGCCGGCACGAAACCCGGAAAATCGAACGCCTGCTTCAGGCCCATGTCCTTGGCCATCTGGCGGATGTTGTTGCCGTAGTCGAGCGTCGGGATTCCCTGCGCGTGAAAATCCAGCATGGCCTGGACGTGATCGACCATCGAGGTCTTGGCGGCCGTCTCGACCGCCTTCGGGTCGGCGGCACGCCGCGCGTCCCAATCGGCGAGCGTCCATCCCTTCGGCAAATAGCCGTTGATCGGATCATGCGCGCTGGTCTGGTCAGTGACGATGTCCGGCCGCACGCCGCGGCGCACCAGCTCCGGAAAGATCTCGGCCGCATTGCCGAACAGGCCGACGGACACCGGCTTCCGGGTCTTGGCGCCGTCGGCAATGATTGCCAACGCCTCGTCCAGCGTCGCCGCCTGGCGATCGAGGTACCCGGTGCGCAACCGCATCTCGATGCGGCTCGGCTGGCATTCGACGGCGAGCATCGAGGCGCCGGCCATGGTCGCGGCCAGCGGCTGGGCGCCACCCATGCCACCGAGTCCCGCCGTGAGGATCCATTTGCCTGCAAGACTGCCGCCATAGTGGCGGCGGCCGACCTCGACGAACGTCTCATAAGTCCCCTGCACGATCCCCTGGCTGCCGATATAGATCCATGAGCCCGCCGTCATCTGGCCGAACATCATCAGGCCTTGCCGATCGAGCTCGTTGAAATGATCGAGCGTCGCCCAATGCGGCACCAGGTTCGAATTCGCGATCAACACGCGCGGCGCGTCCGCATGCGTGCGAAAGATTCCGACCGGCTTGCCGGACTGCACCAGCAGCGTCTGGTCGCCTTCGAGCTTGCGCAAGGAGGCCGCGATCCGGTCAAAGCTCTCCCAGTCGCGCGCTGCACGGCCGATGCCGCCATAGACCACGAGCTCGCTGGGACGCTCCGCGACATCAGGGTCCAAATTGTTCATCAGCATGCGCAGCGGCGCTTCGGTCAGCCAGCTCTTCGCGCTGATGTCGGCGCCGCGGGGAGCACGGATGATACGTTCGTTATCCAGTCGGCTATTCATGACGGATGTCCCTGTCGGCTAGCAAGTTTTGGAAATGGATCGGTCGAAAGGGCCGCAATCGCGGCAGCGGGCAACGCGTCGGCCTCGATCAGCCTCGCTGCGCGCGCCAGATCATCGGCCATGTAGCGGTCCGCCGCGAGCGCCGGCACCTGCGCACGCAACGCGGCGATAACGGCGGCGAGCGGCGCGCTGGTCGCATGCGGCGCGCGCAGTGAGATGCCCTGCGAAGCAACCAGCAGCTCGATGCCGAGGATGGAAGCGAGGTTGTCGGCCATGTCGGACAGCCGGCGCGCGGCATGCGCGGCCATCGAGACGTGGTCCTCCTGGTTGGCGCTGGTCGGCGTGGAATCGATCGAGCACGGCATCGCGCGCTGCTTGTTCTCGGCATAGAGCGCCGCCGCCGTGACCTCGGCGATCATGAAGCCGGAATTGATGCCGGGCTCGGGCGTCAGGAACGGCGGCAGGCCGAAGTTCAAGGCGGGGTCGACGAGGGTCGCGATCCGGCGCTCGCTGGTCGCCCCGATCTCCGAGAGCGCCAGCGCGATCTGGTCGGCGGCGAACGCCACCGGCTCGGCATGGAAATTGCCGCCCGAGACGATCTCGCCGGTCTCGACCAGAACCAGCGGATTGTCGGTGACGGCATTGGCTTCGATGGTCAGCCCGCGCGCGGCTTGCGCGAGCAGATCGAGCACGGCGCCCGCGACCTGAGGCTGGCAGCGCAGGCAATACGGGTCCTGCACGCGCTCATCACCTTCGAGGTGCGATTGCCTGATATCGCTGCCGTCCAGCAGCGCGGTCAGGGTCGCAGCTGCCGCGATCTGACCGTCATGGCCGCGCAGGGATTGAATTTCCGGGCGAAACGGCACCGTGGACGCCATCGCCGCATCGACCGATAGCGCACCGGTCACCAGCGCGGCACAGGCCAGACGATGCGCGCGCAGCAGGCCGGAGATGGCGTAGGCGGTGGAAAATTGCGTGCCGTTGATCAGTGCGAGCCCTTCCTTGGGACCGAGCGTCAGCGGCACGAGGCCGGCAGCGGCCAGCGCTTCACCGCCCGGCACGACCTTGCCATCAAGAAACGCCTGCCCCTCCCCGATCATCACGGCGGTCATATGGGCGAGCGGCGCCAGATCGCCGGAAGCGCCGACCGAGCCCTGCTGCGGCACCAGCGGAGTGACGCCGCGCATCAACATGCCCTGCAACTGCTCGATGACGTCACGCCGCACGCCGGATGCGCCGCGGCCGAGCGAAATCACCTTCAAAGCCATCATCAGGCGCACGATCGGCTCCGGTGTGGCGGGGCCTACCCCGCAGCAATGCGACAGGATGAGGTTGCGTTGAAGCAATGCGGTCTGGTCGGGCGCAATCCGCGTCGATGCCAGCTTTCCGAAACCGGTATTGATGCCGTAGACGGGAACGTCGATATGGGCTGCCTTCGCCACGATCGTTGCAGCGGCCTCGACGCGCGGCCAGAACGATGGATCGAGCACAATGGGTGCGCCGGCGAGCACACGCGCCAGCACGTCGAGGCCAACCGTTCCGGGGGTTACGACATCAGGCGCGCCCGGATCGCTCATTGCCCCCTCCACACCCGGCGGTGCAGCGGATTGAATCCGATGCGGTAAACCAGTTCGGCCGGCCGCTCGATGTCCCAGATCGCCAGGTCGCACCATTTGCCGGCATCCAACGTGCCGGTCTCGGCGAGCACGCCGAGCGCGCGCGCGCCTTCCCGCGTCACGCCTGTGAGGCATTCGGCGACGGTCATCCGGAACAGGGTTGCACCCATGTTCATCGCCAGCAACAGCGAAGTCAGCGGCGAGCTGCCGGGATTGCAGTCGGTCGCCAGCGCCATGTGCACGCCGTGCTCCCGGAACAGCTCGACCGGCGGCTTCTGCGTTTCGCGAATGAAATAGAACGCGCCGGGCAGCAGGACCGCCACGGTCCCCGCCTTCCCCATCGCGACCGCACCGGCTTCATCCGTGTGCTCCAGATGATCGGCTGACAGCGCGGAGAATTTTGCGGCGAGCGCCGCGCCGCCGAGATTCGACAGCTGATCCGCATGCAGCTTGACGGGCAATCCAAGCGCGCGCGCTGTCGCGAACACCCGCGCCGTCTGCTCGGCCGAAAACGCGATGCCCTCCATGAAACCGTCGACCGCATCGGCAAGACCGGCCTTGGCCACCGCCGGCAGCATCTCGTTGCAAACCAGATCGATGTAGCGGTCCTTGTCGCCATCGGCCTCTGGCGGCAGCGCATGCGCACCGAGAAACGACGTGCGGATGGCAACCGGCCGCTCGCGGCCGAGCCTGCGTGCAGCTGCCAGCTGCCGCATCTCGGTCTCGGCATTGAGGCCATAGCCGGACTTGATCTCGACGGTGGTTGCGCCCTCACCGATCAGCGCGTCAAGCCGCGGCAGCGCGCCGGCAACGAGCTCAGCTTCGGTCGCCTTGCGCGTCGCGGCAACGGTCGAGACGATGCCGCCGCCCGCGCGCGCGATCTCCTCATAGCTCGCGCCCTTCAGGCGAAGCTCGAACTCATGCGCGCGGTTGCCGCCGAAGACCAGATGGGTGTGGCAATCGACCAGTCCCGGCGTAATCCAGCGGCCGGCGCAATCGATCCGTTCAACGGCGTCCGCATCGACGGGAAAATCCGACTGCGTGCCTGCATAGACGATGCGGCCGCCGCGCGCTGCGATCAGGCCCTGCTCGATCTCACCGAGATCGGCGCGATCGCCACGCATCGTGGCGAGCCGGGCGTTGTGCCAGATGCGGTCGAAACGCTCTGCCATGCGATCGTCCCCTCGAGCTGGGATGCTTGACTTATATGTCTAGACATATAATCGTGTCGCGGTTCTGTCCAGCCGGCGTGGAAAAATGAAATGACACGACTGCATTTCGCATGCGCGCTGCTGCCTTCGGGCTGGGCCGATGACGTGCAGGTCGTTGTCGCCGACGGCGAGATCGCCTCCGTATCAGCAGGTGTCGCGCCGGCCGCCGGCGACGAACGCCACCAATTGGCGGTTCCGGGATTGGCGAGCCTGCACAGCCACGCCTTTCAGCGCGGCATGGCCGGCCTGGCCGAACTGCGCGGCGATACGACCGATACGTTCTGGACCTGGCGCGAGACGATGTATCGCTTTGCGCTGACGATGACGCCGGACGATGTCACAGCCGTTGCGACGCTGCTCTATGTCGAGATGCTCGAGCGCGGCTTTACCCGCGTCGGCGAGTTTCACTATCTCCACCACGATCGCGACGGTTCGCCTTACGCTAATCCTGCCGAGATGGCCGTGCGCATTGCGGAGGCAACTGAAGCCTCCGGCGTCGGGCTCACGCTGCTGCCGAGCTTCTATGCCCACAGCACGTTCGGTGGCGCAGCACCGCATGCCGGGCAACGTCGCTTCATCTGCTCGGTCGATCAGTTCGCCGCGCTGATGGCAGCTTCGCGCGAGGCGATCCGGACTCTCCCTGGCGCCAACATCGGCATTGCCCCGCACAGCCTGCGCGCAGTGGCGCCCGACGAGCTCGCGGCGATCATCCCGCTTGCCGGGGCGGAGCCGATCCACATCCACGCCGCCGAACAGGTGCGTGAGGTCGACGATTGCATGGCCTGGTCGGGACGGCGGCCGGTGCAATGGCTGCTCGAAAACGCCCCGGTCAATCAGCGCTGGTGCTTGATTCACGCAACCCACATGACGGAGCAGGAAGTCACGGCGCTCGCCCGCAGCGGCGCCGTGGCCGGCCTCTGCCCCGTCACCGAAGCAAGCCTCGGCGACGGCATCTTTTCCGCGCGCGAATTCCTCGCCGCCGGCGGCCGGTTCGGCATCGGGACCGATTCCAACGTGCTGGTCGGGGTCGCGGACGAGCTTCGCCAACTCGAATACGGCCAGCGGCTGAAGCACCGCGAGCGCAACGTGCTCTCGGGGCGTCCTGGCGCGTCCACCGGCCGCGCTCTGTTCGATCACGCACTCGCCGGCGGCGCGCAAGCCCTCGCACAATCCAACGCCGGGCTTGTGTCCGGCGCGCGCGCCGACATCGTCAGCCTCGACACCACGCACCCGTCCCTGGCGGGGCGATTGGGCGATGCCGTCCTCGATGGCTGGCTGTTTGCAGCCGGAGGCGACGCGATCGATTGCGTCTGGGCCGGCGGCGACAAGGTTGTCGCCGGCGGACGGCACCGGTTGCGCGACATGTCACGCGAGCGGTTCAATGCGTGCGTCCGGAGGCTTGTGGCATGAGCCTCGCTTCCGATCAGGCTAGACCGGGCGCGGCCGAAAAACCGACGCTCTACAAGCGGATCCGGCTCGACATCGAGACGCGGATCCTGACCGGCGAATGGCCGCCGGGCCACCGCATTCCCTTCGAGCACCAGTTGATGGCGCGCTATCGCTGCTCGCGCATGACAGTGAACAAGGCGCTGTCGGAACTGGCGCAGGCCGACCTGATCGAGCGGCGGCGGCGCGCCGGCTCATTCGTGCGCCGTCCACAGCATCTGTCGGCGGTGCTCAAGATCTCCGACATCCGCGCGGAGATTACCGCGCTCGGCCGCAGCTACGGTTATCAGCTGATCGATTGCCGGCGACGCACCGCGACCGCAGCCGATCGCGCCCGGCTCGGCGTGAGCACGGCCGGCAAGGTGATCGCGATCGCCTGCCGGCACAGCGCCGACGACGTGCCGTTCGCGGTTGAAGACAGGCTGATCGATCTCTCCACGGTTCCGGAGGCCGCAACTGCGGACTTTGCACGCGAACCGCCGGGATCGTGGCTGCTGCATCACGTGCCGTGGACCGAGGCCGAACATACGATCAGCGCTGTCGTCGCAGACGATCGCACAGCCAAGGCGCTCGACATCGCTGTCGGCTCGCCCTGTCTCGTGATCGACCGCTACACTTGGCGCAGCGCACGCACGGTGACGGCGGTGCGGCTGCATTATCCAGGCGAGACGCACCGGCTGGTCGCTCGCTTCAAGGGAGGCTGAGGACGCCTTGCGCGGCATATTTCATGCAATGCATCATGGGCCACCATCCGCCGACGGGCTTCGTGCGGCAATCCGCCGCGACTGTCGTGAAGACATCACTGACATGAAGACATCAACTGGGTTCAATCCATCGTTCAAGGGGTCGACAATGCGTTCCTTCAAGCTATTGCCTGCAATCGCCGTGTTGCTCGGGTCCACCGCCGCGTTCGCAGATGACGTCAAGGTCGGCGTCGGCATCTCCGGGTGGACCGGCTTCGCGCCGCTGACGCTCGCCAAGGAAGCCGGCATCTTCAAGAAGAACGGCCTCGACGTGACCTTGAAGAAGATCCCGCAGAAGGACCGGCATCTCGCGATCGCCTCGGGCGACATCCAGTGCGCCGCGACGACGGTGGAGACCTGGATCTCCTGGAACGCCAATGGCGTCGCGACCAAGCAGATCTTCCAGCTCGACAAGAGCTATGGCGCGGACGGCATGGCCGTGCGCAACGATGTCGCGGCAATCAAGGACCTCAAGGGCAAGACCGTCGCGGCATCGGCGCCGGGCACCTCGCCCTATTTCGCGCTGGCCTGGATGCTGAAGAAGAACGGCCTCACGGTAAAGGACGTCACCGTGGTCAACCTGGAGCCCGCTGCTGCGGCGCAGGCCTTCGTCTCCGGCCAGAACGACGCCGCGATGACCTACGAGCCTTATCTATCGACGGTGCGGGCCGCGCCCGACAAGGGCAAGATCACCGCGACGACGCTCGACTATCCGATCGTGATGGACACGTTCGGCTGCACACCGAAATTCCTGACCGACAATCCGAAGGCGGCGCAGGCGCTGGCCAACAGCTATTTCGAGGCGCTCGACATGATCGCCAAGGATCAGGCCAAGGCCTACGAGATCATGGGCGCCGACGTGAAGCAGTCCGGCGAGCAGTTCGGCAACTCGGCAAAGTACCTGCGCTGGCAGGACAAGGCCGCCAACCAGAAGTTCTTCGCCGGTGACTTCCTCACATTCAACAAGGACGCCGCGGAGCTGCTGCTCGAGGTCGGCATCATCAAAGCCGCGCCGAAGA
Source organism: Bradyrhizobium acaciae (assembly GCF_020889785.1). Classification (GTDB taxonomy): domain Bacteria; phylum Pseudomonadota; class Alphaproteobacteria; order Rhizobiales; family Xanthobacteraceae; genus Bradyrhizobium; species Bradyrhizobium acaciae. Next base: position 119,593 of record NZ_JACMYK010000003.1, on the reverse strand, counting down.
TCGAGGACATCTACGACGCGAGCTTCATCAAGTAGCGCAACAGCGAATTTGGCCGGTCCCGCCTCGCAACATTGCGGGCTGGATCGGCGCATGAGATACGCCCGGATCAATTGATGCGTCCCCTCGAACCCACCACATCGAAGCAGCGCGTGGCCTATGGCCTGGCCTTCTTCGTGCTGTTCATAGCCCTCTGGTCCTGGGCGACCTTCGGCGGCCATGTGTCGAAGACATTTCTCGCCAACCCGCTGACCATGGTCCAGGAGGGCTACGAGCTGCTTGCCAAGCAGGGCTTCCTGTTCGACATCGGGATGACGATCTGGCGCGTGATCGGCGGGTTTGTGCTTGCTGCCGTGATCGCGGTGCCGCTCGGGGTCCTGATGGGGGCCTACAAGCCGGTCGAGGCCTTCCTCGAACCCTTCGTGTCCTTTGCGCGCTATCTGCCGGCCTCCGCCTTCATCCCGCTGTTGATCCTGTGGGCCGGTATCGGTGAGCTGCAAAAGCTGCTCGTGATCTTCATCGGCGCGGTGTTCCAGATCATCCTGATGGTGGCCATCACCGTCGGCGCCACGCGGCGTGACTTGGTCGAGGCCGCCTACACGCTCGGCGCGCGCGACAGCGGCATCATCCGCAGGGTGTTGCTGCCCTCCGCCGCGCCCGAGATTGCCGAGATCCTCCGGCTGGTGCTCGGCTGGGCCTGGACCTACGTGATCGTCGCCGAACTGATCGGCTCATCGTCGGGCATCGGACACATGATCACGGACAGCCAGGCGCTGCTCAACACCGGCCAGATCATCTTCGGCATCATCGTCATCGGGCTGATCGGCCTGATCTCCGACTTCCTGTTCAAGGCCTTCAACGCCTGGCTGTTCCCGTGGAAGCTCGCATGACCCTGCTTCGGATCGATCGGGTCTCGCGAACTTTCTCCGCCCGCACCGGCCACGCCCCGACCCGGGCGCTCGAACCGACCACGCTCGATGTCGGCGACAACGACTTCGTCACCATCCTCGGCCCCTCCGGCTGCGGAAAGTCCACCCTGCTCCGGATCATCGCCGGGCTCGACCGGCCGACCAGCGGGCGCGTCACGCTCGACGGGCGTGAGGTCACCGGCCCGGGTGCCGACCGCGGCATGGTGTTTCAGTCCTACACGCTGTTTCCCTGGCTGACCGTGCGCGAGAACATCGCCTTCGGCCTGCGTGAGCGCGGCGCGTCGCAAGCCGAGCGCCATGAGATCGCCGACGCCTTCATTCGCCGGGTCGGGCTATCGGGCTTCGAAAACCACTGGCCGAAGCAGCTGTCGGGCGGCATGCAGCAGCGCACCGCGATTGCCCGGGCGCTGGCCAACGATCCGAAGATCCTGCTGCTCGACGAGCCGTTCGGCGCGCTCGACAACCAGACCCGGGCGCTGATGCAGGAGATGCTGCTCGGGATCTGGGAGCGCGACCAGAAGACGGTGCTGTTCGTCACCCACGACATCGAGGAAGCGATCTTCCTCGGCAGCCGCGTCATCGTCATGAGCGCCCGTCCCGGACGCATCAAGGCCGAGATTGCGGTCGACCTGCCGCATCCCCGCTCCTACAAGATCAAGACCACGCCTGAATTCGTCGCGCTCAAGGAGCGGCTGGTCGAGGAAATTCGCACCGAGGCCTTGAAGGTTGCCGAACAGGCCTGAGAGCCTGTTTCGAAATGCGATCAATGACGTCGAGACTTCCTAAACTAGCTCCGTCGTGCCCGGCCTTGTGCCGGGCATCCACGTCTTTGCTCCAATCGGGCAAAGAAAGACGTGGCCGCGACAAGCCCGGCCATGACGAAGCAGCGCCAGTTTGAGGAAAGCTGACGATCAGCCACGTGCTCAGTGGCTGATCATCCAGGGGCGCGCGGTTGGAAAGCCTTTGGCGCCGCTCTTGGTCTTGGTCATCAGCCGCGCCGGCTTCTTCTTTCCCGATGTGGAGCAACAGCCGCAGCCGGGGCCATGCGCCGCCTTGTACTGATCGAGCGTCTTCGGCGCGTGCCGGCTCTGCTCGTTGGTGGCATGCGCCTTGCGCTTGTCCGAGGGCATGCAGAAGAACGCCGGCGCGGTGAGGATCACCCGCGGCGACGTCGTCTCGCATTGCGGACAGTCCTGCGGCAGGTCGCATTCGGCCATCGGCCGCATGTCGGTGAAGGGCCCACAGTCGTTGCAGAGATATTCGTAGATCGGCATTTCCTTAATCCTTGCGCAGTCGTGAGATCCGGCGATGGATGCGGGGCGGCCAATACGCAGCCGTCCCGCACCCTTCGCGCAGGGATCACCTAAAGCATCACTTGTCGGGCGAGATCGGCATCTGGACGTCGCCCTTGATGTGCTTGATCGGTCCCGCCGACGACGGCATCACGTCGAAGTCGAATATCTCCGTCGGCAGCCACAGCGTGGCACAGGCATTGGGCACGTCGACCACGCCTGAGATATGGCCCTGGCACGGCGCGGTACCGAGGATCGAATAAGCCTGGGCGCCGGAGTAGCCGAACTTCTTCAGATATTCGATCGCGTTCAGGCAGGCCTGGCGATAGGCGATGTGGACGTCGAGATAGTGCTGCTTGCCGGCCTCGTCGACCGAGATGCCCTCGAAGATCAGGTAGTCTTTGTAGTTCGGCGTGATCGGCGACGGCTTGAACACCGGGTTTTTGATGCCGTATTTCGAGACGCCGTCCTTGATGATGTCGACCTTGATGTGCAGCCAGCCGGCCATTTCGATGGCGCCGCAGAAGGTGATCTCGCCGTCGCCCTGGCTGAAATGCAAATCGCCCATCGAGAGCCCGCCGCCCGGCACATAGACCGGGAAGTAGATCTTCGAGCCGCGCGACAGATCCTTGATGTCGCAGTTGCCGCCATGTTCGCGCGGCGGCACGGTGCGGGCGCCCTCAAGACCGATCTTGGCCTTAGTGTCGCCCTTGGCCTGGCCGGCATGCGCGGTCGGCGCGAACGGCGGATTGGCGAGGCCCGGCACGCGGGTCGGGTTGGTCGCGATCAACTCGGCCTCGCGCTTGTTCCAGGCCGCCAGCATCTTGGCATCGGGCAGACAGCCGATCAGGCCGGGATGGATCAGGCCTGCGAAGTTCACGCCGGGGACGTGACGCGACGAGGTGTAGAGGCCTTTGATGTCCCAGATCGACTTCTGCGCCAGCGGGAAATGATCGGTGAGGAAGCCGCCGCCGTTCTGCTTGGAGAAGAAGCCGTTGAAGCCCCACAGGCTCTCCTTCAAGGGACCGACGTCGAGCAGGTCGACGACCAGGAGATCGCCAGGCTCGGCGCCCTTGACGCCGATCGGGCCCGACAGGAAGTGCACGATCGACAGATCGATGTCGCGCACGTCATCGGCGGAATCGTTGTTCTTGATGAAGCCGCCGGTCCAGTCGACGGTCTCGATGATGAAGTCGTCGCCGGGGCTCACCCACTCGACGATCGGAACCTCTGGATGCCAGCGGTTATGGATCTTGTCGTTCTCATAGGCCGACTTGCTGAGATCGACCTTGATCAGTGTATCTGGCATCGCATTGCTCCCCTTCGTTTACCGGTGGTGGTTACACAGACAGATATTTCGAGATCTGCGCGGCATCGACGCTGTCGCGCGGATCGTCGCGGACGATCTCGCCGTTCTCGATGACGAGGACGCGGTCGGCGATGTCGAGCGCGAAGCTCAGCACCTGCTCGGAGACGACGATCGAGAGGCCCCGCTCGTCGCGGATCCGCTTCAGGGTCCGCGCCATGTCCTTGATGATCGAGGGCTGGATGCCTTCGGTCGGCTCGTCGAGCAGCAGCACCTTGGGCTTGGTCGCGAGCGCACGGGCGATCGCAAGCTGCTGCTGTTGTCCACCCGAGAGATTGCCGCCTCGGCGACCCCTCATTTCGAGCAGCACCGGAAACAGCTCGTAGATATCGCCGGGCACCTCGGAGCCGCCCGACACCACGAGCCCGGTCTCGATGTTCTCCTTCACCGTCATGGTGGAGAAGATCATGCGGCCCTGCGGCACATAGGCGAGCCCCTTAGCGACCCGCTCGTAGCTCTTCATCGCGCCGAGCTCGGCGCCGTCCATCGACACCGAGCCGCTTTTCGCCGGCAGGATGCCCATCAGCGACTTCATCAGCGTGGTCTTCCCCATGCCGTTGCGGCCCATGATCGCAACGATTTCATTGGCCGCGACCTTGACGTTGAGGCCGTGCAGCACCTCGCTCTGGCCGTAGGCGACGTGAAGATCATTGATTGCCAGCATGCGATGCTCCTACGTATAGATGCTTGTCTTCACCTCTCCCCATCGGGGAGAGGTCGGCGCGCAGCGCCGGGTGAGGGCCTTCAGGTCCCACGAGAGAGCATCTCCCCTCACCCGGATCGCATCTGGCGATGCGATCCGACCTCTCCCACAGGGGGAGAGGTGCACCGAGTTCGCGGCTCGTCCTACCGTGACCATCGTTCAATGCCCCAGATAGACTTCGATCACCTTGGGATCGTTCTTGACGTGCTCCATCGTCCCCTCGGACAGGATCTGTCCCTGGTGCAGCACCGTGACCTTGTGGGCGATGTCCTCGACGAACTTCATATCGTGCTCGATCACCAGCACCGAACGGTCCTTGATGATGCGGTTGAGCAACTCGGCGGTCTTGGCGCGCTCGGAGACGCTCATGCCGGCGACCGGTTCGTCGAGCATCAGCAGGTCCGGGTCCTGGATCAGCAGCATGCCGATCTCGAGCCACTGCTTCTGGCCGTGGCTGAGCTGGTCCGCATAGGTATTGAGTCGGTCCTTCAGGAAGATCATCTCAGCGACCTCCTCGACCCGCTGCTTGACGGCGTCGTCGCGCTGGAACGTCAGCGAGCCGAACACGGTGCGGCCGCGCGGGAAGGAAATCTCGAGGTTCTCGAACACGGTGAGGTCCTCGAACACGGACGGCGTCTGGAACTTGCGCCCGACGCCGGCCTGCACGATCTCGTTCTCGCGCAATCTCGTCAGCTCCTGGCCGCGGAACTGGATTGAGCCTGAGGTGGCCCTTGTCTTGCCGCAGATCAGGTCGAGGACCGTGGTCTTGCCGGCGCCGTTCGGGCCGATGATGACCCGGATCTCGTTCTCCTCGACGTAGAAGGAGAGATCGTTCACCGCCTTGAAGCCGTCAAACGACACGGTGAGACCGGAGACCGCGAGCAGGAATTCCTTGGGCTGATGGCCGACGAGCATGATGGTCCCTCCTCACTCGGCCGGTGCGCCGTCGGCGATCATGCCGGTTGCCGATTTCGATTTGCGCGATGACAACAGGCGATCGATGCGGGGCTGGATGTGATCCGCCCAGATGCCGGACAGCCCGTTCGGGAAGGCCAGCACGACCGCGATGAACAGCGCGCCGAGGCCGAACAGCCAGAGCTGCGGGAAGGATTCCGAAAGGCTGGTCTTGGCGAAATTGACCAAGAGCGCGCCCCAGACCGCGCCGAAGATCGACATCCGGCCGCCGACCGCGGTGTAGATCACCATCTCGATCGACGGCACGATGCCGACGAAGGACGGCGACATGAAGCCGACCTCGAGCGTGAACATGGCGCCGCCGATCGCAGCGAACACCGCCGCGGCACAGAACGCGAAGATCTTGAAGTTGGCGACGCTGTACCCGGAGAAGCGCACGCGATCCTCCTGCTCCCTCATCGCCACCAGGATGCGCCCGAGCTTTGTCAGCCGGATGAATTGCGCGGCGACGATGCATCCGAACAGCAGCACAACCTCGACGAAATACAGAATGAACTTGGCGTGATCGGTGCGGATGTCCCAACCGTGCAGCGTGCGCAAGTCGGTAATGCCGTTGATGCCGCCGGTGTAGCCCTGCTGTCCCACGATCAGAATGGTGAGGATCGCGGCGATCGCCTGCGTGATGATCGCAAAGTAGACGCCGCCGACCCGGCGCTTGAACATCGCGGCGCCGATGATCAGTGCGAAGAACGCGGGAACCAGCAAGATCGCCAGCAGCGTGACTGGGAAGCTGTGGAACGGCTTCCAGAAGAAAGGCAGCGAGGTGAGCTGGTTCCAGTCCATGAAGTCGGGGATGCCCGGCGTCGACTGGATCTTGGTGTTCGCGACCGAGGACGCCTCGAGCTTGAGGTACATCGCCATGCAGTAGCCACCGAGGCCGAAGAACACACCCTGCCCGAGGCTCAGGATGCCGCCATAGCCCCAGCACAGCACGAGGCCGATGCCGACGAAGGCGTAAGTCAGGTACTTGGCAACGAGGTTGAGGCGGAAGATATCGAGCGACAGCGGCAGGATGAGAAGCAGCAGCACCGCGAGCGCAAGGAAGCCGAGCAGTTCGGAGCGATTGAAAAAGCGCGAGTTGATCATGACCAGCCTGCTTGTTCTTATTTGCGGACCTTGAGCGCGAACAGCCCCTGCGGACGCACCATCAGGATCCCGACGATCGTCAGCAGCGTGATCACCTTGGCCATCGATCCCGACAGGAAGAACTCCAGCGTCGACTGGGTCTGCGAGATCGAGAAGGCGGAGGCGATGGTGCCGAACAGCGAAGCGGCGCCGCCGAACACCACGACCAGGAAGGTATCGACGATGTAGAGCTGGCCGGCGGTCGGCCCGGTCGAGCCGATCATCGTGAAGGCCGAGCCCGCAATGCCGGCAATGCCGCAGCCCAGCCCAAAGGTGTAGCGATCGACCTTCTCGGTGTTGATGCCGACGGCGCCCGCCATCACGCGGTTCTGCACCACGGCGCGCACCTGCTTGCCCCAGCTCGACCAGAACAGGATGTAGAAGACGACGATCGTGATCAGGATCGTCAACGCCATCACGAACATGCCGTTGATCGGGATCTGGATGGAGTCGGTCGCCTGCCAGGAGCCCATCATCCATTCCGGCAGCTCAACGCCGACCTCACGCGCGCCGAAGATCGAGCGATAGGCCTGCTGCAGGATCAGGCTGAGACCCCAGGTCGCCAGCAGCGTGTCGAGCGGACGCTTGTAGAGATGACGAATAAGCGCCCACTCGACCAGCATGCCGAGCGCGCCGGAGGCGATGAAGGCCAGGATCATCGCGATGAAGAAGTAACCGGGGAACAGCCAGGGCGCGACGTGCTGCACCGCGTTCGAGGTCATCCAGGTGACGTAGGCACCCAGGATCATGAACTCGCCGTGCGCCATGTTGATGACGCCCATCTGGCCGAAGATGATGGCAAGCCCCAGCGCCATCAGCACATAGACGGAGAACAGGATGAGCCCGGCAAATCCCTGCATCGCAAGGATGGCGCCGAGATCGCTGATCGAATAGTCGCCGAACATCTATCGTCCTCCAATCCAGGGCATGCGCCGCGACAAAGCGGCGCCCGATCGGCGGCGTGGGCGGTGACGTCCACGCCGCGATGCGTTGAGAGAGGTTGCGCCTAGGCGCCAAATCTCACTGGTAGCCCTTCGGGAACGGATCCGGCTCGACCAGATCGGCGGTCTCGTAGATCAGCTCATACTGGCCATCGGCCTTGGCGCGTCCGACACGGGTCTTCGACCACAAATGATGGTTCTCGTGGATCCGGACATAGCCTTCCGGCGCGCCCTTGAACTCGACGCCGGGGGAAGCCGCCGCGATCTTGTCGATGTCGAAGGAGCCGGCCTTCTCCACCGTCAACTTCCACAGCCACGGGCCGAGATAGGCGGCCTGGGTGACGTCTCCGATCACGGTCTTCTCGCCCCACATCTTCTTGAACGCCGGCACGAAGGCCTTGTTGTTCGGGTTGTCGAGCGACTGGAAGTATTTCATGCAGGCATAGGCGCCGGCGATGTTCTCGCCGCCGATGCCGTCAATCTCGTCTTCGGTGACCGAGATCGTCAGCAGCGTCTGCTTCGACAGGTCGATGCCGGCCGCCTTGAGCTGCTTGTAGAACGCGACGTTCGAGCCGCCGACGATGATCGCGTAGATCACGTCGGGCTTGGTCAGCTTGATCTTGTTGATCACCGAGTTGAACTGGGTCGAGCCGAGCGGGAAGTATTCCTCGCCGACCACCTTGCAGCCCTGCAGATGGTTCTCGATGTGCTTGCGCGCGATCTTGTTCGAGGTGCGCGGCCAGATGTAATCCGAGCCGAGCAGGTAGAAGCTCTTGGCGCCCTTGGTCTTGTTGACCCAGTCGAGGCCGGCGATGATCTGCTGGGTCGCTTCCTGGCCGGTGTAGATGACGTTCTTGGACTGCTCGAGGCCTTCGTAGAAGGTCGGGTAGTACAGCATGCCGTTGTACTGCTCGAACACCGGCAGCACCGCCTTGCGCGAGGCCGAGGTCCAGCAGCCCATCACGGCCGCGCATTTGTCGTTGACCAGGAGCTTCTTCGCCTTTTCCGCGAAGGTCGGCCAGTCGCTCGCGCCGTCTTCCTGGATGAACTTGATCTTGCGGCCGAGCACGCCGCCGGCGGCGTTGATCTGCTCGATCGCCAGCTTCTCGGCCTCGACCGACCCGGTCTCGGAAATCGCCATGGTGCCGGTCACCGAATGCAGGATGCCGACCGTGACTTCGCTATCGGTGACTGCAAGACCCGTGGTGTTGACCGCGGAGGTTGCAGGAACGTCGGCAAAAGCGGGCCGGCCCAGCATCGAAACGGCCGGCAATGCAGCCATTCCCATCAAGAGCTTGCGCCGGAGCGGCGACTTCAGGCCTGGTTTGGTTTCGTCTGACATGAGCACCCCATCTGGTTCGAGAACGCTTATTGATCGGGCGAGGATTGCTCACTTTTGTGCAGCGCACTGATACGTGAGATCGCGTATACTGCACCGCAAAATAGCGACGTAGGTTTTTGGTACGGGATTTGCCCGCGATCAGCGCATCGTGGACCAGGAGTTCAAACGAGTGGCAGGGCGGCAGCGGATAGACCGCGTCAGGCGCCAATACAATCAATGGGTCGCCAACCAGACGCTGGAAGACTACGCGCTGCGCTTCACCGCCAAGAGCGCGCGGCGCTGGTCCGCCGCCCGCGTGGCCAACACGGCCCTCGGCGCGATCTCCTTCCTCGCACTGGAGGCAATCGGCGGCACCATCACGCTGAACTATGGCGCGATGAACGCCTCCGCCGCGATCCTGGTCGTCAGCGTCATCATCTTCCTCTGCGGACTGCCGATCGCCTACCATGCCGCGAAAAGCGGCATCGACATCGACCTGCTGACCCGCGGCGCCGGCTTCGGCTATATCGGCTCGACCATCACCTCGCTGATCTACGCCTCCTTCACTTTCATCTTCTTCGCGATCGAGGCGGTGATCCTGGCCAGCGCGCTGGACATGTGCTTCGGCATCCCACGGCCGATCGGCTATTTGATCAGCGCGGTCGTGATCATTCCGCTCGTCGTCTACGGCATCACGCTGATCAGCCGCTTCCAGCTCTGGACCCAGCCGCTGTGGGTGATCCTCCACATCATGCCGTTCGCCGCGATCGCCTGGGCTAACCCGCATTCGTTCACCGAGTGGCGCAAGTTCGCCGGCGAGCACGGCGATCCCGCAGGGAATCTCGACCTGCTGCTGTTCGGCACGGCCGCCTCGGTGGTGTTTGCGCTGGTCGCGCAGATCGGCGAGCAAGTCGACTTCCTGCGCTTCCTGCCGCGGGACCGGCGTACCTCGCGCAAGGCCTGGTGGATCGCGTTGCTGAGTGCCGGTCCAGGCTGGATCGTGCTCGGCGCGCTCAAGCTGCTGGCCGGCTCGTTCCTGGCCTTCTTCGCGCTCAGCCACGGCGTCTCGGCCGAGCACGCGGCGGAGCCCGCCAACATGTATCTCGAGGCGTTCCGCTACGTGCTGTCGCAGCCGGATCTCGCAATGGCGCTGACCGGCACCTTCGTGATCCTGTCGCAGGTCAAGATCAACGTCACCAACGCCTATGCCGGCTCGATCGCCTGGTCGAACTTCTTCTCCCGCCTCACCCATTCGCATCCCGGCCGCGTGGTGTGGCTGGTGTTCAATGTCGTGGTCGCGCTGCTGCTGATGGAGATCGGCGTCTACAAGGCACTGGAGCAGACGCTGGCGCTGTACTCCAACGTCGCGATCGCCTGGGTCGGCGCGCTGGTCGCCGACCTCGTGATCAACAAGCCGCTCGGCCTGCGGCCGCAGCACATCGAGTTCAAGCGCGCCCATCTCTGCGACATCAATCCGGTCGGCGTCGGCGCGATGACGATCGCGACCGTGGTCTCGATCAGCGCGTTCTACGGCCTGTTCGGCCCGACCGCGAAGGCGCTGTCCGCCTTCGTCGCGCTGGCGGTCGCCTTCATCGCAGCTCCCCTGATTGCCTGGGCGACCGACGGCAAGTACTACATCGCCCGCAAGCCGAAGCGGAGCTGGCAGAACATTGAATCGATCCAGTGCTGTATCTGCGAGCATGCCTTCGAGCCCGAGGACATGGCCGCCTGCCCGGCCTATGCCGGCCCGATCTGCTCCTTGTGCTGTTCGCTCGACGCACGCTGCCACGATCTCTGCAAGCCGCATGGGCGGATCGGCGCGCAAGTCGCGGATGCGCTGGGCAAGGTGATGCCGCAGCCGATCTACGCCCGCATCAACTCGCAGCTCGGCCATTACCTCGGCGTGTTCGCGGTCTCGGCCGGCCTCGTGGCGCTGGTGCTCGGCCTGATCTACCTGCAGACCACGGCCGCCGTGCATGCCAACGAGCTGTTGGCCGACGTGCTATGGAAGGTGTTCTTTGCCCTCACGCTGATCATCGGCGTCGTCGCCTGGCTGTTCGTGCTGGCGCAACAGAGCCGGCGCGCCGCGGAAGAGGAGACACGCCGGCAGACCACCTTGCTGATCCAGGAAATCGACGCCCACAAGCGCACCGATGCTGAGCTGCAGCGCGCCAAGGAAGTCGCCGAGTCGGCCAATCTCGCCAAAAGCCGCTACGTGGTCGGCCTCAGCCACGAGCTTCGCTCGCCGCTCAACGCGATCTCCGGCTACGCGCAACTGCTGGAGCAGGACGATAGCCTTCACGTGCGGCCGCGCGAGCAGGTTCGCGTGGTCCGCCGCAGCGCCGATCATCTGTCGGGACTGATCGACGGCATTCTCGACATCTCCAAGATCGAGGCCGGCCGGCTCTATCTGTCGCGCGACGAGGTGCGGCTGAACGATTTCCTCGAGCAGCTGGTCGGCATGTTCCGCCTGCAAGCCGCCGCCAAGGGCATCGACTTCGTGTTCAGGCGGCCGACTGTGCTGCCGCTCGTGGTCTATGCCGACGAGAAGCGGCTGCGGCAGATCCTGATCAACCTGCTGTCGAATGCGATCAAGTTCACCCAACACGGCGCGGTGCAATTCGTGGTGCACTACCGCAGCCCTGTCGCCGAGTTCGAGGTGATCGATACCGGGCCGGGCATCCAGCCCGACGATCTCGAACGGATATTCGCGCCCTTCGAACGGGGCGCGCTCGGCGTCACCCAGCCGCAGACCGGAACAGGGCTTGGGCTGACCATCAGCCGCCTGCTCGCGGGCGTGATGGGCGGCGACATCAAGGTGTTGAGCACGGTCGGCACCGGCAGCACGTTCCGCGTCAAGCTGCTGCTATCCGAGGTCACCAATCCGCGCCGCGATGCGCCGGTCGACGCTCCCGTCTACGGCTATCACGGCCCGCGCAAGACCATCCTGATCACCGACGATGACCCGACCCACCGCGACCTCCTGCGCGAGATCCTGGCGCCGCTCGGCTTCATCCTGCTCAGCGCCCCGGATGGGCCAGGCTGCCTGGCGCTCGCGCAGCATTGCCGGCCCGACATGTTCCTGCTCGATATCTCGATGGCCGGCATGGACGGCTGGACCGTCGCCGAAACCTTGCGCTCCGAAGGCCATCACCAGGCACGAATCCTGATGATCTCGGCCAGCGCGCTGGAGGCCCATGGTGCGCCGCTGGCGCAGCCATTCCACGACGGTTATCTGATGAAGCCGATCGACATCCCGCGGCTGCTGGAGACCATCCGCCAACTGCTCAAGATCGAGTGGCAGTATGAGGCCGAGCAGGCTCCGAGCCCGCAATGGAAGCCCGAGAACGGCTCGCGCCCGCCGGTGAAATATGTGGAAGAGCTGATCAGCCTTGGCCAACTCGGCTATATCAGGGCGATCCAACTCAAGCTCGACGAGATCGGCAACGAACATCCCGAACATGCCGATTTCGTCGGCCAGATGCGCACGCTGATCGACCGGTTCGATCTCGACCAATATATGGCGACGTTGAAGACATTGCACAGCCATGACCATTGAACAAAGAAAGCGCGACGTCGCGCTCGTCGTCGACGACTCGCCGGAGACGCTGCGTCTGCTGACCGACGCGCTCGACGGCGCCGGCATGACCGTGATGGTCGCGCTCGACGGTGCATCTGCGATGCGCATCGTCGACCAGATCACCCCCGATATCGTGCTGCTCGATGCCGTGATGCCCGGCATGGACGGCTTCGAGACCTGCAAGCGGCTGAAGCGCGACGCCGGGCTCGACGGCGTGCCGATCATCTTCATGACCGGGCTTGCCGAAACCGAGCACATCGTGCGCGGGCTGGAAGCCGGCGGCGTCGACTATGTCGCCAAGCCGATCGTTGTCGAGGAGATGCTGGCGCGGATCCGGGTCCATCTCGCCAATGCGCGGATGACACAGAGCGCTCGCGCAGCGCTCGACGTTTCCGGCCGCTACCTGCTCGCCGTCAACAGCGCCGGCGCACTGCTGTGGGCGACGCCGCAGGCACAGCGGCTGCTCTCGGATACGCTTGCCGACGCCGCCGACAATTTCGTGCTGCCGGAGCCGATGCCGCATTGGCTTGAACAGGCGCAGAAGGGTACGGCGGGAAAGAAGACCGCGACCGTGGCGTCATTCCCCGGCAACGAGCAGCTTCGTCTGCAGTTCATGGGAAAACTCGGTCCCAACGAGTTCCTGCTGCGGCTCGCCAAGGACACCAGCGGCGATATGCCGGCCGAGTTCTCCAGCGAGCTCGGCCTGACCACCCGTGAGGGCGAGGTGCTGTCCTGGCTCTCCAAGGGCAAGACCAATCGCGACATCGCGCAGATTCTGGGCCTCAGCCCGCGCACCGTCGACAAGCACCTCGAGCAGATCTATGCCAAGCTAGGCGTCGAGAACCGGACCGCCGCCGCCGCGATCGCGGTCAACGCCAGGCATCGCAAGTCTTGACCTAGCTCTTTGCACTCAACTCGCGCTCCGGAACGTGCGCAACGAATGGCAACGCACGCAGGACGCTACGCCTGCGCAGGCGAACTCCCATCCGGATCAGCCGGTGCGCCAGGTCCGGCCAACACATCCTCTCCGGAGCGCTGCACCTTTCGCCACTGCGCCGGCGTCACGCCCATCTGGCTCTTGAAGGCGCGCTGAAAGGCGGCCTCGGACTGGTAGCCGGCCATCTCCGCAACGGCGCCGGTCGACAGCGATGATCTCTTCAACTCGTTCGCCGCAAGCGTCATCCTGATATCGGTGAGCAGATCGCTGGGCGACCGTCCGAGCTTCTCCTGAAACTGCCGAGCCAGCGTGGCGCGCGACATGTTGCAGAGACGCGCAAGCTCGGGCAGCGACCATGCGCGCGCAGGCTGGTTGAACATGGCCGCCACCGCCGGAGCAAGGCGGGGATCGCCGACCAGCGCAAGCAGACCGCGTGAGCTGTCATCGGTCTCGCTCGCAAGCCGCAGCACAAGCGCAAACATCGCCGTGGACAACGCGTCCAGCATGGCGCGGCCGCCCAGACGGTCGTCGGCCGTTTCGCTGCGCATCAGCGACACCAGTCCGGCGAGCTGTGCCGCCGTCCCCTTTCCCGTCCGCGCGCCGGCATGCACGACAAGACGCGGCGGAAGGTAACTGCGCAACACACGGTCGTGGGGAGGTGCAATCGCGAAGTGCCCGCACAACAGGTCAAGCCGCTCGTCCGACCCGAGGTTTTCGCTGATCGTGAAATTCTGTGCCGCCCGGTTGCGTGGCGGCAGCGGTGCCGCCCCGCTGCCGTCATGCATTACGTGTCGCGGGTTGCCGGGCAGCAGAAGGATGTCGCCGGTCTTCAGCAGCAATGGGCGGCCGCCCGCGGGATCGTCCAGGATCGCCGAGCCGGCAAGCACCGCATGATAGGGGATCTCGTTGCTCTCCCCCGGCCCCTGCTCGATGCGCCAGGGCACGCTGTAGCTGCAGCGAATATCGAGCCGCCCGCGCACCGGCATCATCTCGAATAGCCGGCTGAGCCAATCCATGGCCAATCCCCCAAAGGCAGTTCATGAGACGATTGAGCATATAATCGAGCAATATGAACATTCAATGTCTCAAATCCGTCTCCTATTGTCGCTCCGCAATCGTTCACCACCCAAACACGGAGTTGCACCATGTCTCGTCTCTCAGTCCCCGATCTCGAAACCGATACCGGCCCGTCGGGCCAGATCTACGCCCAGATCAAGAAGGCGGCCGGTAGTGTCCCGAACGCCTATGCTGCGATCGCCGCCCACGGCCCGGCCGCGCTCAAGTCGATGCTCGCCGCCGATGCCGTGCTGGCCGGCGGCAGCCTGTCGAAGCGCGATCGGGAGATCATCAAGCTCGTGATCAGCGCTGTCGGCGGCTGCGATTACTGTGTCGCCGCGCATTCCCACCTCGGCAGGCTCGCCGGCGTGAACGCCGACGCATTGAAGCAGATCCGCGATGGAGCGCCGACCGGCGATGCCAGGCAAGACACGCTGATCGGCTTCGTCCGCAAGCTTGCGCAGTCGAGCGGCACCGTCAGCGACGAGGATTTCGCCGCGATCAAGGCTGCCGGCTACAGCGACGCGCAACTGGTCGAGATCAGCCTGGCGTTTGCGACCATCGTCTTCACCAACGTCTTCAACCGCATCAACGACACCGACATCGACTTCCCCGCAGTCGCGTGAAGCGGCGGGGCCCGGATGTGGTTCGCCTGACCACGCAATAGACGATCTCGGCTGATCGCGATTGATCGCCGGTGTGCCCTTGCGCGCACCGGCGATCGCGCGCTGCCGAGCGATTGAGCGCCCGTAGCATCTCTCGACCACAGCGACATGGCAGCCATCATTGTCGCGCAGGTCCGACCGTCTGTGACCGTCTAAGGCCGTTTCATAACGCATTGCCGGATTTGCGGAATGCGTTGAAATTGGCCACCCGCTCTACGCGATCGGCTACGCCACTTCCCGCTCGCCGAGGACGCATCGTTTATTCCCATGCAGGAATGGTCCGCAGCCCCTCCGGCCGTGACCATAGTTCCGCCGCGCGGTCTGGGTTACAAAATACCGCCGGTGTTGTTCTGGGGTGAGTTGATGAAGAAGGACGACGTCACGTGTCCGCGCTGCAGGGCCGGATTTCGACGCCTTGAGCTGGCCTCCGGATCAGCAAGCAAGGGCGAGTATCGCTGCCCAGTCTGCGAGACGACGCTCGAGCAGTTCGACGGCGACAGTCTCGTCGCCTATCGCCTCACCATCCAGCCTTCCATTCGCGGATTGAAGACCTGAGAGTCACAGCGCATCGCGTGCCGACGCGATCCGCGATCACGCTCGTTTCAGGACATAGCAGTCCATGATCCAGCCGTGCTGCGCGCGCGCCTCCTGCCGCGCGGCGACGATGCGCGGACCTGTCTCCGCAAGATCCCCCGCCATGAGGATCTGATCGGGCATGCCGAGATAGGCGCCCCACCAGATCTTTAGGCCCTCCGGATCCAGCGCCTGGAAGGCCGCTCCGCCGTCGAGCATCACGACGATGGTGTCGACGCCGGCCGGCCAGCCGCCCTCGCGCAGCCGCCGGCCGGTCGTGACCAGGAAGGGCTCGCCGATCTCATTGAGCGGCAGCGCATGCGCCGTGCACAGCGCCTGGATCGAGGTGATGCCCGGGATCATTTCGATCGATGGCCGCGGGTCGAGCCGCTGCGCAATCCGCAGGCTGGAGTCGTAGAGCGAGGGATCGCCCCAGATCAGCAGCGCGACGCGCCCCTCGCCGCCGAGATGACGGGTGATTTCCTGCGACCAGATTGCGGCGATCGCATCATGCCAATCGTCGACACCTTTGCGGTAGTCCTCTACGCCGGCGTCGCGCACCGGCAGGTCGAACTCGGCAATGCGCGTGCGGTCGTTGCTCAGCGCTTGCGCGCAAATCGCTCGCCGCAATTCGGCGAGGTCCGACTTCGCGATGCCCTTGCGCGGGATCAGGATCAGATCGGCGTCATTGATCGCCGCGATCGCAGCAAGGGTGAGCTGCCGGGGATCGCCGCAACCGATGCCGATCAGCGAAAGCGTCAACATCGCCGCTTCACTTATCTTCCGGCGCGAGCGCGCCGAACAAAATGATCGCAGCCGCCGTCGCAGCGCCGGCATGCGTGAGTTGTTCGGCCAGCTCCGCAATCGTGGTGCGGACAAGCCGCTCGTCAGCGTGGCCGAGGGACTCTGCCAGGAGTGCAGGCGTCTCGGGAGCGAGGCCATGCGCGATCAGCCTTGCGGCCAGCGCCGGGAACGTGCGCCGCCCCATATAGACGACCGTGGTCGCTTCCGGATCGGCCAGCGCCGCCCAGTTCAGGTCCGCAGGCAAGCCGCCGGTGACATCGGCACCGGTCACGAACTGGACCCGGCGCGACGTCAGCCGTCGCGTCAGCGGGATGCCGGCTTGCGCTGCGGCAACCGAGGCCGAGGTCACGCCGGGAATGATCTCGTAGCGGATGCCGGCCGCGCGCAGCGCCTCGATCTCCTCCTCGAGCCGTCCGAAAATGCCGGCGTCGCCCGACTTCAGCCGGACCACCCGCACGCCGGTCGCCGCATAGTCGACCAGCAGCCGGCTGACATGATGTTGCCTCGCCGACAGCCGCCCGGCGCGCTTGCCGACCGCGACAAGGTTGGCGCCGGCGCGCGCCATATCGAGGATCGCGCCCGAAGCGAGGTCGTCGTAGAGCACCACGTCGGCCTCGCGCAGCCGTGCGGCTCCCTTCATGGTCAGAAGCTCGGGATCGCCGGGACCGGCCGAGACGAAGGAGACCATTCCGCTCACCGGTCCTCCGCAATCAGATGGAAGAACGTACCCGTTGCATTGCCTCGCCGCGATCCCGTCTCCGCAACGATCGCGCCGGTCGCATCGCGCACCACAGCCAGCGGCGTGTCCGGCTGCGCGACGATCGTCGAATAGTGAAATTCGTGACCGCGCAGCCGTGCTCCGAAACCGTGTCCGGGCATCGGTGCCGCAAGCTCGGCGAGCCGGTAGCCCAAATGCATCCGACGCTTGGCGTAGCTCGTCTCGAGGCCGAGCAATCCTGCCATCGGATGGCGCACGCCGTCTGCATCGGTGAGCGCTGTGCCCAACACCATGTAGCCCCCGCACTCGCCATGTACCGGCTTGGTCTCGGCAAAGGCACGCAGCCCTCCGAGGAATCGGCTGTTGACGGCAAGCCGCCCGGCATGCAGCTCGGGATAGCCGCCGGGCAACCAGCACACATCGGCATCCGTATCGGGGCCCTCGTCGGCGAGGGGCGAGAACGTCACGATCTCAGCGCCGGCCGCGCGCCAGGCTTCCAGCATGTGCGGATAAACGAAGGAGAATGCGGCGTCACGCGCGAGCGCAATGCGTTGGCCGGGCGGTGTGATGTCCAGGCTGGGCGCGGCCGATTGCGGCGACCAGACCCGCGCCGATCGCATCACAGCGTCCAGATCGACATGCTCGACGACGAAGCGTGCGGCTTCGTCGATCAGGCCGTCGATCTGAGCCTGCTCTTCCGCCTGCACCAGGCCGAGATGGCGCTTCGGAAGTGCGATCTCGGCGTGCCGGGGCAGCGCGCCCAGCACCGGAATGCCTGCACCTTCCATGGCACTGCGCACCAAGGCTTCGTGCCGCGCACTGGCGACACGGTTGAGAACGACGCCTGCCAGCCGCACACCGGCGCGGAAATCGCGCAGTCCCGCGGCGATCGCCGCCGCCGTCTGTGCCTGGCCGGAGGGGTCGATCACCAGCAGCACCGGCCATCCCATCGTCTCGGCAATGTCGGCGGTGGCGCCGGTGCCGGAGACGCCAGGCGCGGCGACACCGTCGAACAATCCCATCGAGCCCTCGGCCAGCACGAGATCCGCATCCGCGCCGCGGCTTGCCAGATGGGCGATCGCTTCGCGCGCCATCGCCCAGCTATCGATGTTGACCGACGCGCGTCCTGTCGCGACCGCGTGAAAGGCAGGATCGATGTAATCAGGTCCGCTCTTGAGGCATTGCACCTTCAGCCCGCGGCTGCGATAGGCACGGGCCAACGCCAGGGTCAGTGTCGTCTTGCCGACGCCCGATGCAGGTGCCGAGATCACGAGGCCCGCGGTCATTGCGATGATCCTGTCTCCGGAAAGCGCGGCTCCGCCCCCACCGGCCGGTAGCGGCGGTCATAGTCGGCCGCATAGAGACGGCTTTCGGCGAATTCACCGGCGCCCAGCGTCTTGCCGACCAGGATCAGCGCCGTGCGTTCGAATTCGGGTCCAATGGCGGCATCGAGCGTCGCAAGCGTGGCGCGCACGATGCGCTGGTCCGGCCAGCTCGCGCGCCAGACGATCGCGACCGGACAGTCTGCGCCATAATGCGGCGTCAGCTCGGCGATGACCTTGTCGAGCAGATGGATCGAGAGATGGATCGCGAGCACCGCGCCGGTCGCGGCAAACGCCGCAAGCGTCTCGCCATCAGGCATCGCGCTCGCCCTGCCCGGCGTGCGTGTCAGCACCACCGATTGCGCAAGACCCGGCAGCGTCAGTTCGGACTCCAGCGCCGCCGCAGCCGCCGAGAAGGCCGGCACGCCAGGCGTCACCGAATACGGAATCTGCAGCGCGCGCAACCGGCGCAGCTGTTCGCCCATCGCCGACCAGATCGAGAGGTCGCCCGAATGCAGCCGCGCGACATCCTTGCCCTCCGCATGCGCCGCGGCGATCTCGGCGATGATCTCGTCGAGCGAGAGCGGCGCCGTGTTGACGATGCGCGCATCCTTCGGGCAATGCGCCAGAACGCCTGACGGCACCAGCGACCCCGCATAGAGACAGACCGGGCAAGAGGCGATCAGATCGCGGCCGCGCAGGGTCAGGAGGTCGGCGGCGCCGGGCCCAGCGCCGATGAAATGCACCGTCATTCGCCGTCTCCTTCCGCGATCGCCGCGGTGGCCATTCGATCCTGCGACGTCGCCCTGACCGAGATCAGGCGCGCACCGCGCCCTGCTGCCGCGACCGCGGCGGCTTCAGCGACGGAGCCCGTTCCGAACCTGGCCTTGATAAGCTCCGATTGCGTCGCGGTCTTGATCTCGGCCAACGTCGCGGCGGGGATGCCGCGGATCGGCAACCCCAATTCCCGTGCCAGCACTTTCAACGCGACCGCATCGGCCTTGTCACTCACCGTTGCAACCGCCGCAAGCCCTTCGCAGCCGCCGGCGGCGTCGAGTGCTTCGCGCAAGGATGCGACGCTGGCTTTGCCCCGGAATCCCAAGCCCGCGACCTTCATCTGATGGCGCTCCATTGCACGATCGGCCGCGCGGCCTTCCAGGAGCGATACCGGCCCAGTGGCTCGGCCTGCGCAATCTCGAGGCGCATCAGTTCGCCGCCATGGCGCTGGTGCAGATCGGAAAGGAGCGCCTCGGTTTCGAGCGTCACCGCATGTGCAACCAGCCGCGTTCCCGGCGCGATGCGCGGCCAGATCGCATCGAACATATCCGCGTCGAGGCCGCCGCCGATGAATACGGCATCGGGCGCCGCGAGGTCCGATAAGGCCCCGGGCGCCTCGCCTTCGATGATGGTCATCCGATGCGTCACGCCGAAGCCCGCAGCATTGCTGCGAATATTGGCGGCGCGCTCGGCGCGTGCCTCGACCGCGATCGCAGTCCCGCCGCAGAGCACCCATTCGATCGAGATCGAGCCCGAGCCCGAGCCGACATCCCACAGCCGCTCGCCGGGCCGTGGCGCAAGCGCCGACAGCGCGAGTGCGCGGACCGGCCGCTTGGTCAGTTGCCCGTCATGCACAAAGAGCGCGTCCGAGAGACCCGAGCTGCGTGCGATCCCCTGCGCTCCCCGCGCCTCCAGCGCCACCGCGACCAAGCTGCCGTGGGAATCGCCTGCATAATTGTCGGCGCGATGTTGCGTAATGGATTCACGCGGTCCGCCGAGCGCCGAAAGCGTCCACATCGCTGACGCCCCCCAGCCACGCTCGGTGAGCCAGCGCGAGAGATCGGACGCCGCATTGCCGGCGCGCACCAGGCAGATGATCCGAGCATCGCGCACGAGGTGCAGTAACAGCCGCTCGAACGGTGCGGCATGAAGGCCGAGACAGATGACATTCTCGAGCCGCCAGCCCAATCGCGCCGCAGCCAGCGAGAACGTCGATGGCGCGGAGTACGCGATCCACTCGCCCGCCTGCAACTTCTCGACGAGGCTTCCGCCGGCGCCGTGCCAGAACGGATCGCCCGAGGCGAGCACCACCGTCGGACGACCGCGGCATTCAAGCACGATCTCCGCATCGAACGGCACCGGCCAGGCACGGCCACGCCCGGTAATGCCGGCCAGCGCGAGATGCCGTTCGCCGCCGAAAACCACCTCCGCCTCACCAAGCGCCTTTCGGCTTGCATCAGAGAGGCCGGCAAGGCCATCTTCGCCGATACCGATGATGGTCAACCAGGGATTATTCATGACGCGCGCCCTGATCCTGGGCGGAACGGCCGACGCCAATCTGCTTGCCGACGCGATTGCCCGCGCCGGCATCGACGCGGTCTATTCCTATGGCGGCCGCACCGCTGCCCCTGCCGAACAGCCTCTGCCGACCCGGATCGGCGGCTTCGGCGGCGTCAGCGGGCTTGCCGATTATCTGCGTCACGAAGCCATTACGCATGTGATCGACGCGACGCACCCCTTTGCGGCAGAGATGAGCCGGAACGCGATCACCGCCTGCGCGCAAACCGCAACGCCATTGCTCGCGCTCGAGCGCGCGCCTTGGGACAAGATTTCCGGCGATCGCTGGATCGAGGTCGCGGACGTCGTAGCCGCGGTCGCGGCCTTGCCGGACAGCCGCGCCAACATATTCCTCGCGATCGGCCGCCAGCACATCGCGCCCTTCGGTGTTCGGCCGCAGCATGCCTATACGCTGCGTTTCGTCGACCCGCCCGAGCAAGCGCTGCCTTTGCCCGGTGCCGACATCATTGTCTCGCGCGGTCCATTCACGCTCGAGGGCGAGCTCGAGATGATGCGTGCACGTCGCATCGCGTGGATCGTCGCCCGCAACTCCGGCGGAACCGGCGCGCGCGCCAAGATCGATGCCGCCCGCGCGCTCGGCCTTCCCGTCATCATGATCACGCGGCCGCATCTGCCCGACAGGCCGCGGGTGGAAAGCGTGAGCAAGGTGATGGAGTGGCTCGGTCATCGGACCTGCCTCGGCGCATAAACCCAGCGGCCGACCCGCCGCGTCGCTGAGTTGCAGACGATCACGAGCGTTCGCATGTCGGCCATTTCCGGGCTCGCGTCCCGCAGTTCGACCGTCTCGATCCGTTGCTCGGGCGCGCTGACGGCGCGTGCGAAGATCACGATGCGCTCGCCGCAGCCCGCCTGTTTCAAAATTTCCAGCGTCCGCGCGAACCCTTCCGGCCGGCTGGCCGAGCGCGGATTGTACATCGCGATCGCGAAATCGGCCTCGGCGGCGAGCCGTAGCCGCTTCTCGATCAGCGGCCACGGCTTGAGATTGTCGGAAAGGTTGATCGCGCAAAAATCATGGCCGAGCGGCGCGCCGGCGCTCGCCGCCGCCGCCAGCATCGCCGTCACGCCGGGCAGAACGCGAATGGAGAGGTCTTGCCATTGCGGCGCGTCCTCCAACGCTTCGAACACCGCGGATGCCATCGCAAACACCCCCGGATCGCCCGAGGACACCACGACGACATGCCGCCCCTCGGACGCCAGCCGCAGCGCCTCGCCGGCGCGCTGCAATTCCACGCGATTGTCCGAAGGATGCAGCGTGAGCCCGTCGCGCGGCTGCACACGGGTCACATAGGGCGCATAACCGACGATGTCGGTCGCATTTGCGAGCGCAGCGGAGACTTCCGGCGTGATCAGCGCCTCGTCGCCCGGCCCCAGTCCCGCGATGGTCAGCGTGCCGGTCATGGCGCCGCCTCCCGGCGCCGCCCCAAGCCATGCACCAGCACGATCGCAAAATACGGACAATCGGCCTCGCCGATGTCAGCGAGCCGGGCGACGCGCTGATCCGGCATGGTGCCGCGCTCGACCAGCCACGCATCGTCGAGACGGCCGGCGGAGGCGAGCGCGCGGCGGATCTTCGGAAGGTTGCGGCCGGTCTTCATCACGACCAGCGCGTCGGAGCTGCGCATCCGCTGCGCAAGCTCCGCCTCCGGCAGCGTACCCATCAGCACGGTGGTCACATCGTCGGCGAGCGCGATCGGCTGGCCGACCGCATTCCAGCAGCCGAC
The DNA here is from genome assembly GCF_020889785.1 of Bradyrhizobium acaciae. Lineage (GTDB taxonomy): Bacteria > Pseudomonadota > Alphaproteobacteria > Rhizobiales > Xanthobacteraceae > Bradyrhizobium > Bradyrhizobium acaciae. Next base: position 97,213 of record NZ_JACMYK010000003.1, on the reverse strand, counting down.
CATGCCGGGAATGCCGGCAATCACCTCGATCTCGACGCGTCCCTGCAGGCGCGCATGCAGATGCATGAACGAGCCATAGAAATAGGGATCGCCCTCGCAGAGCACGACGACATCGATTTCACGCGCCAGCCGCGCCAGTCGCTCGGCCCATGCGTCATAGAAATCGGCGAGCAGCCGCGTGTAGTCCGGGCTGTCGAAAGCGATCTCCGTGGTGACGGGATATTCCATCGGATATTCGTTGACGCCGGCGGCGAGCATGCCGTCCACGATCCGCCGCGCCTGGCCGAGCTGCCCCTTCTTGCGAAAGTATGCGACATGCTTCGCGGCGCGCACCATATGGTCGGCGCGCACGCTCATCAGGTCGGGATCGCCAGGGCCAAGCCCGCAGCAGATGATGCGTCCCATCGCTATTCGCTCCGGCTTGCCAGCGCGTTGACGGCGGCAACCGTGATCGCCGAACCGCCGAGCCGTCCCTCGACCGTCAGCGCCGGCACGGGCGGCTCAGCCATCAATGCCGCCTTGGATTCGGCCGCGCCGACAAAGCCGACCGGACAACCGATGATCGCCGCCGGCCGCGGGCAATCGGCATCCTCCAGCATGTTGAGCAGATGGAACAGCGCCGTCGGTGCATTGCCGATCGCGACGATGGCGTCGGCCAGATGCGGCCGCCACAGTTCGAGCGCGGCCGCCGAGCGCGTATTGCGCATCGATTGCGCGAGCTCGGGCACGGCCGGATCGCCGAGCGTGCAGATCACCGCGTTGCCGGCCGGCAGCCGCGCGCGCGTGATGCCTTCCGACACCATGCGCGCGTCGCAGAGGATCGGTGCGCCGTTCTGCAAGGCAGCGCGCGCGCGCGCGGCCATGCCAGGTGTGAAGTGGACATGCTTCTCCAGGCCCACCATACCCGCGGCATGGATCATGCGCACCACTACCGGCTCCTCGTCTGACGTAAAGCGCGCAAGGTCGGCCTCGGACCGGATGGTGGCAAAGGACTGGCGATAGATCGCTGCGCCGTCGGTCTCATAGACGTGCGGCATCAATGGCCTCCCGTCAGCGCGGTGGGATTTGCGACGAGGTACGAACCGCTCAGGCCTCGCATGACCGGCACATCCCGCGTCGTGCCGCGGCGGATGAGGTCGAAACCTTCGCCTGACGCAACAAGGGTGACATCAGCCGAACCGGAATGGGCACAGCCCTTGGCGCAGCCGGAGACATGAAGCCGGGCACCCGCCGGGATATGCCGCGCGAGCACCGATGCCAGCGTCCGCGTATCTGCATGCGCCTCACCGCAGCGCGGCGCGCCGCTGCACGCGATCACGCGCAGCGCCGGATCATCGGCCTCGGTGACGAGATCCGACCCACGAGGCATCTCATGCATCCCCTCCGCCAACATCATCCGCCACGGCGTCATGCGAACAGCCTGCGCGCTCGCAGCAAGCTGGCTGAGCATCTGGTGCGGCATTTGCCCGAACGCTACGCCAACTATCGCACCCACCGGATAGAGGCCCGGTACCGGGTCTGCCGATCGGGCGACGGGCTCGGCATCACCACGAAGTGAATCGGGAAGCGTCGCACCGCTGGCCAGATGGGCAGCCATCCGTCGCCTCTCCCCATTGGCTCCGCCAAAGGCGGCGAACCATTCGGTCAGGGTCAGCGCGACCTGCACCGCCTCCTGCCGCGTGACCGAACGCCCGAACTGTGCGCCATCGGCGCGGACCAGCAGCGCTCCGCCGCGAGCGCGCTCGATCCTGACGTCCGCCGACGCGCCAGCCAGCACGCGCACGTTGCCATCATCGATAGCGAAACCGAACTTGGTCGGAAGGTCGAGCAAAGCGCCGGCAAGCACGCGCTCAAGCTCGGCCGCGAGCGAGGGTGTATCGTCACCGGCGGTCCAAAATGGCGTCACCAGAACGTTGCGCTGCGCCTCGGTATCCGAGTCCGAGTCCAGCAATCCGAGCCCGGCGAGCCCATCGATCAACGGCGGATAACTCTCGTCGCTGACGCCGCGGATCTGGAGATTGGCGCGGCTGGTCAGATCGATCAGGCCGTTACCATGTCGCGCAGCCAGCTCAGCGATTCCTGTCGCCTGCGCCGCCTCCAGCCGTCCGCCATGCGGACGAATGCGCACCACGAGGCCGTCGCCCGACTGCATCGGCCGCAACGCGCCCGGACACCAGCCCTTGATCGCAACCGCGCTCATGAGGCCTCCTGCAGCGCGGCCGCAATCGAATTGCGCCGCGTCTGCCACAGCGACGCGTCATGCAGCCGGGTGAAGCAGGTCTCAATCGCAGCCAATGCCGCCGGATTCTCGCGCGCCATGAACGCGCGAACCTCGTCATTGCCGAGCGTCGCGTCGTAATAGAGATCGAACAGATGCGGCGGCACTGCACCGGCGAGATGCGCGAACGCCGCCATGTGCTCCAGCGTCGCTGATATCTCGGCGGCACCGCGGAAGCCATGGCGCATCATGCCGGCGATCCATGCCGGATTGGCGGCGCGCGCCCGCACCACCCGCGAGATTTCCTCGGTCAGCGAGCGGGCATGCGGCTGATCCGGCCGCGTTGCATCGAGGTGGTAGAGCGACGGGACCTTTGCGCCAAGCCGTCCGGCCGCAGCGGCGATGCCCGCCTCATGCGCGGCATAGTCCGCCGCCAACAGCAGATCAGTCTCCGGCAAATCCTGAGTGTGGACAAAACTGTCGGCAGCAGCGAGCCGTGTCTCGATGCCGGCGCGGTCCGGCCGTATCTCGCCATCGGCCGCGATGGCCCAGGACGATGCCGACAGCCAGGCTTCGCCGGCCGCCTCGCGCGCTTCCGCTGTGAAGACATCAGGGATCGACGCAATACCGGCGCCATAATGTCCGGGGCGCGGACCGAACACGCGTGCGATGCGCTGTCGGTAGGGATTCTCGTCCGCCTCGTCACCGCGTTCGGCCAACGCCTCCGTCGCCGCTTCGAATAGCTGAGCCAGCCCCGAAAAGACGTCGCGGAACAAGCCCGACACGCGCAGCGTGACGTCGATGCGCGGACGCCCGAGCTCTGCCGGCGCGATGATGTCGTAGCCCGACACCCGACCCGCCCCATGATCCCAGCGCGGCGCGATGCCGGCGAGATGCAGGGCCATCGCAAAATCTTCGCCGGCGGTGCGCATCGTCGACGAGCCCCAGAGGTCGACGACGAGCCCCTTCGGCCAGTCGCCGTGATCCTGCAGGTGACGGCGCAGCAACTCCTCGGCGAGTTTCACGCCCTGCGCATGCGCCGACGGCGTCGGCACCGCGCGCGGATCGACCGCAAACAGATTGCGTCCGGTCGGCAGCACGTCGCTGCGTCCTCGCCAGGGCGAGCCCGACGGCCCCGGCGCAACACGCCGGCCGGCGAGTGCATCAAGCAACGCCGCCTTCTCCGCCTCACCGCAAGCGCCCTGCCCGAACACATGCAGGCCGTCGCCGAACTGGCTTTCCTTGAGATCGCAGACGAAGCGATCGATCTGCGGAATGGCCTCGGCCGCCGAGACCGATGCGGCGAGACCGAGATCGTCCTCCAACCCGGCGATGCGCGCTTCTTCGCGGATCGCAGCAATCAGCCGCTGCCGCCGCGCCGGATCGAGACCGTCGGCGGTGGAGTACTCATCAAGCAAGCGCTCGAGACGACGCAAGCCCTCCGGCACCGCCGCCTGTGCCAGCGACGGCGGCAGATGGCCGATCGTCACGGCACCGATCCGGCGCTTGGCCTGCGCCGCCTCGCCGGGGTCGTTGACGATGAAGGGATAGACAACGGGTAGATCGCCGATCAGTGCCTCGGGCCAACACGCCGATGACAGCGCAACCGACTTGCCCGGCAGCCATTCCAGCGTTCCATGCGCGCCCATGTGGACGACGGCATCGATGCCCTGCTGCCTGAGCCACAGATAGAACGCGATGTAGGCATGGCGCGGCGTGCGCGAGAGATCGTGATAATCCGCATCGCGGTGACCGGCCTCGCCGCGCTCCGGCTGAACCGCGATGATCGACTTGCCGCACTTGACCGCGGCGAAATGAAATGAACCGTCACGGCAATCGGGATCATCCTCCGGCGCGCCCCATGCGCGCGCAAGGTCGTCCTGGAGCTGCTGCGGAAGCCCGGAGATCGCCGCGCGATACTCGGCCAGGCTCCACGTCAACGTCCGGCGCAAGAGCACATCCCCCAGCGACCTCACCGGCTCGAGATCAAAACCCGCAGTGGCGAGATCGGCCAGCAACGCCTCGACCGAGGCAATCGCATCGAGACCCACGGCGTGCGCGATCTGGTGCGGACGGCCCGGATAGTTCGAGAGCACGAGCGCAAGCTGCTTTTGCTGCGCCGGCTTGCCGGCAAGCCGATGCCAGGCTGCCACGCGCGCGGCGACCGCTGCAACGCGCTCCGCATCCGGCCGATGTGCGAGATGCACGAACTGCAGGTCGGGATCGCGTTCGCCCGGCGACTTGAAGCTCACGACGCCTGCGAACAGGCGGCCGTCGACCTCCGGCAGCACGACGTGCATCGCAAGATCGCCGGGTGAAAGACCACGCAGTGACCCAGCCCAATCCTCGCGCTGCGCCGTCGACAGAGCGACCTGGAGCACCGGGCACGATGCGGCATCGAACGGCGTCGTGCCATCGTCACCCACCGCTGAGAACGCAGTCACATTGACGATTGCGGCCGGAGCGCATTGCGCGAACTGGGCCCGCAGCCAATCGGCCACGCCCGCCGCCTTCAGCGAAGTAACGAAGACGCCGTGGGCATCGAAACCCTTTTCGCGCAACGCATCGATCAATGCATCGACCGGCGCCGTGTCGCCGGCCGCCAGATACGAGCGATAGAAGGTCACGAGCACCCGCGGCCGGCCATCTGATGCCGGCAGCATTGGGACGACACCGCGCCTTGAATCATAAACGCCGATCTCGGGAAGATCGATCTCGCCGACGACGGGCCCGGCATAGAGTCCGGACGCCAGCGCCAGTTGCGCGATCACGGCCTGCGCGGCAACCGAGCCACCCTTGTCGCACAACACCTTCAGGCGGCGCAGCGTCGAAACCGGCAGGGTGGAGAATTCATCCAGCCGCAGATCGTCGCGGCCATCGGCCGGCAACACCACCAAAGCGATGCCGCGCTCCTTCGCCAGCCGATGCACCGCGGCCAGCCCGTATGACCAATAGGGTTCGCCGCCGATCAGCCGAACCAGGATGCCGCGCGCATGCGCCAGCGTCCGCTCGATATAGGTATCGACCGACAGCGGATGGCGCAGTTCCGCGAGATTGGCGAGCCGCAGCGACGGCAACGCGGCGTGGCCGCGCCGCCAGCCGGCCGCGAAAGCCGCGAGATCGCTGTCGGAGAACGACAACACCACGAGATCGGCCGGATCCTGGCCGAGGTCCCTGGGTGTCGCGGTCTCCTCAAGGCCGCGGCTCTCGCGGAATACGACGTGCATCAGACACCAAGCCGTGCCTTGATTGCGGCCTCATCGATATCGCCGTGTTCGCCGATCACGACGAGCTTCGACTGCCGCGGGCGACCGCCCCAGGGCATGTCGAACTGATGCCGCACCCGATCGCCGACGGACTGCACCAGCAACCGCATCGGCTTGCCTTCGACCGCGATGTAGCCCTTGGCGCGCAGCACGTTCTGCTCGCGCGCAAGTCCCTTGATCGAGGCGACCAGCGCTTCGATGTCAACGATCTCCGGAAGATCGATCACCACGGAATTGAAATCATCGTGCTCGTGTTCTTCTTCGCCGTCGTGATGCGACGGACGCGACGCGAGATCGTCTTCCGCCGCGGCGCCGAGCCCCAGGATGACCCGCGCGTCGATCGTGCCATCGACGACGGGCAGCATCGGCACCTCGCGCGGCATTTCGGCCGCGATGGCCTCCTTGGCCGCCCTGATCCCTTCCGCCCCGGCGAGATCGGCCTTGGTCAGCAGCACGAGATCGGCACAGGCGATCTGGTCCTCGAACACCTCCGACAGCGGCGTCTCGTGGTCGAGATTGTCGTCGGCCGCGCGCTGCGCATCCACCGCGGCCACGTCGGGCGCAAACCGGCCGGCGGCAACGGCCTCGGCATCGGCCAGCGCGATCACGCCGTCGACCGTGATCCGCGAGCGGATCTCCGGCCAGTCGAACGCTTTCAAGAGTGGCTTCGGCAAAGCGAGCCCCGAGGTCTCGATCACGATGTGATCGGGCCGCACGGGGCGCGCCAGCAGTTGCTCCATCGCAGGGATGAAATCGTCGGCGACGGTGCAGCAGATGCAGCCATTGGCGAGCTCGACGATGTTCTCGGTCGGGCAATTAGCATCTGCGCACGACTTCAGGATGTCGCCGTCGACACCCTCGCTGCCGAACTCGTTCACCAGCACCGCGAGCTTCTTGCCGTTGGCGTTGCGGATCAGATGCTGGATCAGCGTCGTCTTGCCGGACCCGAGAAAGCCAGTCACGACGGTGACAGGAACCTTGGCGAGCGTGGTCATTCGGCGGCCTCCGGCACGACGGGAAGAGGTGGAATTCGGGCAAGCGACTGCTTGCGGAAGATTTCAGGACGGCTGCGCCACGGCACGATGCCGTCGGGCGCCGCGGCATAGGCAGATGCGCCGGCGATCACATCCCTGGCATTGTCTGCCGACAGGCGACCATAGACATAGGACCACCGCCCCGGCGCGCTGAGCGCGACCGAGCAGCCCTGGCTGCACGCCGACAGGCACTCGACGGGAACCAGATTGACGTCGTCGGGCACGCCGGCCTCAACAAGCGCGGCATGCAGGCGCGCACCGGGCGCGGTCTCACCTTCGGCCAGCGTCTGGCCGGCACGGCAGGTGATGCAGACATGAAGTGTAACGCTCATCGCCCTTCCTGGATTAACAACGGGAAGCGATGAGGCACACGAACCTGACGTGGACAGGCCCGTTCCCCGTCGCGGAACACCCCGTCCGCCGGTCTCAACTTCGCTGCGTTGGCAGGTCTCCCGGCTTGCGGAGCAGGATTTCTCCCTTGATGCCCACCTTCCCGACTCCTCGCGGAATCAGTGGCTTGGACATCTCTCCGGTCACGGTCGCGGGGGCGGCTGCAGTTCAGGCTCCATTTGCGGAGCCCTATCGCATTCCCTCTTCGCCTGTCGTAGGACAGGAACCAACGCGGGCCCACCATTCGTCCAAGCCTCGCACTTGTCAAGCCGAAGGAACGTGATGATTTCAGATGGAAACGACGCTGAGGGCGGCGCCGTCGGCACCGATTCTTCGCTGGATGCGCGCCATGCCGACAAGATGGCGAAAAAGAAGGCCGCCCGCGACAAGATCATGGCGACCAAGAGCGGTGAAAAGGGCCTGATCATCGTTCATACCGGCGCCGGCAAGGGAAAATCGTCCTCCGCCTTCGGGATGATCGTGCGCTGCGTGGCGCACGGTTTTCCCTGCGCCGTGGTGCAGTTCATCAAGGGTGCCTGGGATACCGGCGAGCGCCGCCTGCTCACCGGCCATTTCGGCGATCTCTGTCAATTCCACGCGATGGGCGAAGGATTCACCTGGGAGACGCAGGACCGCGCCCGCGACATCGCAGCCGCCCAGGCCGGCTGGGAAAAAGCCAAGCAGCTGATCGCAGACCCGAGCTTGCGCATGGTGGTGCTCGACGAGATCAACATCGCGCTGCGCTACGATTATCTTGATATCGGCGACGTGGTCGAGTTCCTGACGACGTCAAAGCCGCCGATGACGCATGTCGTGCTCACCGGGCGCAACGCCAAGGAGGAATTGATCGAAATTGCCGATCTCGTCACCGAGATGACGCTGGTGAAGCATCCGTTCCGGTCCGGCATCAAAGCGCAGCCGGGCGTCGAGTTCTGACAGACAGCACCATGGCGCGCGCATTGATGATCCAGGGAGCCGGTTCCGACGTGGGCAAGTCGCTCATCGTCGCGGGTCTCGCACGCGCCGCGAGACGACGCGGCCTGCGCGTGCTGCCGTTCAAGCCGCAGAACATGTCGAACAACGCTGCCGTCACTGTCGATGGCGGCGAGATCGGACGCGCGCAGGCCCTGCAGGCGCTCGCCGCCGGCGTCGAACCGCACACCGACATGAACCCGGTGTTGCTGAAGCCGGAGACCGACGTCGGCGCCCAGATCATCGTGCACGGCAAGCGGATCGCGACCGCGCGCGCACGGGAATATGCCGGCATGAAGCCCTCGCTGATGGGCCCAGTGTTGGAAAGTTTTGGGCGTCTGAAGGATCGCGCCGATCTCGTGCTGGTCGAGGGCGCCGGCAGCCCGGCCGAAGTGAACCTGCGCAAGTCCGATATCGCCAATATGGGCTTTGCGCGCCGGGCCGACGTGCCCGTGGTATTGGTCGGCGACATCGACCGCGGCGGCGTGATCGCGCAGCTCGTCGGCATCCAGGCGGTGATCGACCCCGAGGATGCCGCGATGATCCAGGGTTTTGTCATCAACAAATTCCGCGGCGATCCGTCGCTGTTCGACGACGGCTACCGCATGATCGAAGCCCGCACCGGCTGGCGCGGCTTTGGCGTGCTGCCCTGGTTCGCACGCGCCGGTGAGCTTCCTGCCGAAGACGCACTCGGGCTCGGCGAGGCGCGCAAGCCCGGCCGGTGCAAGATCGCGTTTCTGGCGCTGTCGCGGATCGCCAATTTCGACGATCTCGATCCGCTGAAGCTCGAGCCCGGTGTCGATCTTGTGATGGTGCGACCGGGCGAAGCCATCCCTGGTGATGCGAAGCTCGTCATCCTGCCCGGCTCGAAATCGACCCGCGGCGACCTCGCCTTCCTGCGCGCGCAGGGCTGGGACATCGATTTGCTGGCGCATCATCGCCGTGGCGGTCATGTGCTGGGCCTCTGCGGCGGATATCAGATGCTTGGACGCAACGTCGCCGACCCCGATGGGATCGAGGGTCCCGCCGGCGAAACGCCCGGCCTCGGGTTGCTCGATGTCACGACTGTCATGACCGAACAGAAGACGCTGACGCGCGTCAGCGCGGTGCATGCTGCAACCCATCAACCGATCAGCGCCTACGAAATCCACATCGGGCGCACCGACGGGGCGGATCGCGCCCGGCCTTTTGCAACGCTTGACGGCGTGGCAGAGGGTGCGGTTTCCAGTGATGGGCGCGTACACGGCAGCTATCTGCACGGCCTGTTCACTTCAGACGAATTTCGCAAGGCGTTCCTTGCCCAGCTCGAGATCCCCGCGGCGGATCAGCCGTACGGCGCGAGGGTTGAGGGTGCGCTCGACGCGCTGGCCGAGCACATCGAGACCCATCTCGATGTCGAAGGCCTGCTCGCGCTGGCGCGCTAAACCGGCAGCACGGCGGAAAGGCGGGACCACTCGGTCTCGCTGCCCGGCAGACCGAGGCGCAACCAGCCCGGCTTTTGCTGGAAGACGCGCGACCAGATCTGCGCACGGGCAAGCTTCTCCTGCGCGGCCAGCGCATCGCCGACATCATAGAGGCGGAACAGCGACGCGCCACCGACCAGCGTCCAGCCCTGCACGCGCGCCTCCGCATCGAGCCGGACGCAGTCGTCCGCCAAACGCGCAGTCGTCGCCTTTGCCCAGTCGCGATCGAGCAAGGCGCGCCGCCCGATCGCTATTGCGGCACCGGAAACCGGCCATGGTCCCGTCATCGCGGCAAGCGCGGTGATGTCAGCCTCGCTGCCGAGAGCAAAGCCGAGCCGCAAGCCGGCCAAGCCATAGAATTTCCCGAATGAACGGAGGATCAGCAGACCCGGTCGTCCTGCTTCCGATGCCAGCGAGACGTCGGGTACAGCGTCCGCAAAGCTCTCGTCAATGACGAGCCGGCCAACGCGCGGCAACAGCGCGAGCAGTTCGTCCCGATCATGGCGTCTTCCATCGGGATTGTTCGGATTGACGACGATGGCAATATCCGCACCGGCAAGCGCTGCGAGATCGGACACCTCGGCAACGTCCCAACCGGCGGCCGCCGACAATACCGCAGCATATTCATTGTAGGTCGGCGCCAGGATGCGCGCCCGTCCCCGAGGCGCGAGGCGCGGCAGCAACTGAATGGCGGCCTGTGCACCGCCCATCGCCACGACCGGCGCGTCGGTCGCGTAAGCCTGCCGCGCGGCGGCGTGAAGGGACTCGATCTCGGATCGCGACGGCAACGCGTTCCATTGCCGCGGCTCGACATCGACCACGGGATAAGGCACCCGATTGATCCCGGTCGACAGGTCGATCCAGTCTTCCGCAGCTCCGCCGAAGCGCTGCTGGGCGACGTCGAGATTTCCGCCGTGCTCTCGCATACGTCGGTCTCTTACAGCAACGCCAGGGCGACGAACACCCCGGCCAACAGCATCATGGCGCGACGATAGAGCTTCAATCCGGCGAGGACGTCGGCGGCCGCCGGATCGCGCGCGCCCTCATTCAGCCACGGCTCGTCCGCGACGCTGCCGTGATAGATGCGGGGCCCGCTGAGCCGCACGCCGAGCGCGCCGGCCATCGCCGCTTCCGGCCAGCCGCCATTCGGCGAGCGATGGCGGTGCGCATCGTGCAGCATGCATGACCACGCCCGCGAACGGTTTGGGGCGAGCAGCACGAACAGAAGCCCGGTCAGCCGCGCCGGAACGAGATTGGCGAGATCGTCGATCCGGGCCGCGGCCCAGCCAAAGGCTTCATGCCGCTTGGTGCGATGCCCGATCATGGAGTCCAGCGTGTTGATCGCCTTGTAACCGAGGATTCCCGGCAGGCCGAACAACGCGCCCCAGAACACCGGCGCGACGATGCCGTCGGAGGCATTCTCGGCGAGACTCTCGATGGTCGCGCGCGCGATGCCGGCATCGTCGAGCGTTGCCGGATCGCGTCCGACGATCTGCGCGACCGCAGAACGTGCGGCCGTGATATCGCCGGAGACAAGCGGATCTGCCACCGCGTCGACATGGTCATGCAGCGAGCGCAGGGCCACCAGCGGCCACGCCAGGACACCCACAAGACCGACGCGAACCCATCCGGATGCCAGCACGGACTGAACGGCCCAACCGATCGCCGTCGCCAGCGCGATCACCATGATGGCCGCCGCAACACCTGCCATGCGCCGAAACGAAGGCGCATCGGCGTCCCGGTTCCAGCTGCGGTCGAGGAGATTGATCAGCCGGCCGAGCCAGGTCACGGGATGGCCGATGCGTGCAAACAACGCAGGCGGCCAGCCGATCAGGGCATCCAAAGCCATCGCCACCGCCATTGCTCCCGCAAAAAACACGCACCCTCTCCCTGCCGCGATCCTCCTGATGCGCAAGACATCGGCCGAGTGCAAGCCCTCCGTGGCGGATTTCGGCTTTGTGTTTCACCGCGATTGGTGGTTAGAGCGGACGTAACAGGAGATTGCATGGCCGTCATTCTGATCACGGGCGGAGCCCGATCCGGGAAAAGCCGGCGTGCCGAACTTCGTGCGCGCAGCTTTCCCGGGCAGCCGGTCTATATCGCCACTGCCGAGGCACTCGATGCGGAAATGGACGAGCGGATCGCAAAACATCGCGCGCGGCGCGGCAGCGACTGGATCGAGCGCGAGGTGCCGCTCGATCTGGTGGAGGCGCTCTCCGAGACCGACAATGGCGGCGCAAGGCTGGTCGATTGCCTGACGCTGTGGCTGTCCAATTTGCTGCATGCGGAGCGCGACTGGTCGCAGGACGTCGCGCGGCTGGCGGATGCCTTGTCGCGCCAGCGCAGCCCGGTCATTCTTGTCACCAATGAGGTCGGCCTCGGCATCGTGCCCGACAATGCGCTGGCGCGGACCTTCCGCGATGCCGCCGGTCTGATGAACCAGAGCATCGCCGGCGCGGCGGACGAGGTCGAGTTCGTCGTTGCAGGCCTGCCCATGAAGCTTAAGTAATGAAGCTTAGATGATGTCTGCGATCGATCCTGCCAAAGACCCCACGATGGTCTCATTCGACGATACGTTTCGCCGGCAACTGCACGAGCTGTTCGTGTGGCGGCGCGACGTGCGCCGCTTTCGAACCGATCCCTTGCCTGACGGGTCGATCGAGCGGCTGATCGAGATCGCCTGCCTGTCGCCATCGGTCGGGTTGAGCCAGCCCTGGCGGTTCGTCATTGTCGACGATGCGGCGCGGCGCCGCGCCGTGATCGACGACTTCAAGACCTGCAACGCCGATGCGCTGCGATCCTACTCAGGCGAACGCGCCGCAAAATATGCGGCATTGAAGCTATCGGGCCTTGAAGAGGCACCCGGCCATCTCGCCGTGTTCGCCGAGAAGACCGACCAGATCGGCTCCGGCCTCGGCCGCGCGACGATGCCGGAGACCTCTGAATATTCCGTAGTGGCCGCGATCTGCTCGATGTGGCTCGCCGCGCGCGCCGAAGGCATCGGGCTCGGCTGGGTATCGATCCTCAATCCAGGTCGCATTCATGAGATCCTGGAGATACCGGAAGCCTGGAAATTCATCGGCTACCTCTGCATCGGCTACCCCCAGACAGAATGCGACCGTCCGGAACTCGAGCAGGCCAAGTGGGAATCACGGCGAGGCCCAGGTGAATTCACCATCCGGCGCTGAAAGCGCGCGAGCGGTCAGCGCCGCCGCCAATAGCGATGTCCACTGGCGCGCCGACATCGCCTCCCTGGTGTTTGCCGTTCCGGAGCACAGCGCGATCTGCGCGGTGCACCGGGGCGCGTTTCGCACGCTGCTCGACGTGGACCCGACGCCGGAGGCGTGCATCAGCTATTTCGCGCGGTACGGAGACGTGTTCAGGGCGGCGGCACACGCCAAGATTCTCCGTAAGCGCATACCTCTCGGAACAAACCTGCATCTTACCAGTCGCGACATCGCCCGAAAGCTGCTAGAAGCCGACCAAATCGAACGTGGAGAACGATCATGAGCCAGTCCCAGACCGCGCAAGCCCAGCATCTGCCGGTCGCGACCCGACACGTCGGACGGCTTGCCCAGTCGCTGATTGCGATGACGCTCGGCCTGTTCATCGTCGGCGTGGTCGGCTTCTCGCATATCGACGTGATCCACAATGCCGCGCACGACGTGCGCCACTCCAACGCATTCCCCTGCCACTGACCCCGTCGGCATGAGCACGTTTCGCTCGATCGTCTTCGCGTCGGTCATCGCCGGATTCATCGTTGGCCTGGTCGTCACCGCGGCCCAGCAATTCGGCACCGTTCCCCTGATCCTCAGGGCCGAAGTCTATGAGAAGGCGGCCGAGCACAAGCACGAAGCCTCGGCGCCGCCGCAGGCGATCCTCGTGCACGATCATGCAGACAATGCTCATGGTGCGGAGGCCTGGGAGCCGAAGGACGGCTGGGAACGCAACCTCTATACGGCCGGCGCGAACATCCTGACCGGAATCGGCTTCGCGCTTCTGCTTTGCGGCTTCTTTTCGGTTCGGAGCGGTGCGACCGGTGAGGCGATCTCGTGGCACGAAGGCCTGATGTGGGGCCTCGCAGGTTTTGCCGTCTTTACCCTCGCGCCGGGCCTTGGGCTGCCGCCCGAATTACCCGGGGTCCCTGCCGCGCCGCTGCTCTCGCGCCAGATCTGGTGGACGATGGCGGTGCTGGCCACCTCGGCCGGTCTCGGGCTGATCGTTTTCCGGCGCTCGGCACCCGCCGCGATCGCCGGCGTGGTCCTGATCATGCTGCCGCATTTGATCGGTGCGCCCGAGCTTGAGCATGTCGAGACCAACGTGCCGTCGTCCTTGTCGCATCAGTTCGTGGTCGCGGTCACGCTGACCAGCCTGGTGTTCTGGTCGCTGCTCGGCAGCCTGACCAGCGCGGCGTTCGCCTATTTCGACCGGCCCACATCGGCGTAACGTCACGACATTAGCGACAGGAATCATTTGAGATTCGCGGCGGAGCCTGATTAGGTTCGGCGATGCCGTCCGGCGCGCCCGCAATCGGCGCGTGGCGGCGGCAATGCCGAACCGACAGGGCCCAGCTACCCATGACCAAAGCGCGACGGACACGACCGACGATTCGTGACGTCGCGGCGGAGGCCGGCGTGTCCGTCTCAAGCGTCAGCCGCACGCTCAATGGCGGCATCTACACCAGCGCGGAACTGCATGCCCGCATCATGCGCGCGGTGAAGCGCCTCGGCTTCGAGCCCGACCAGGCAGCGCAGGCGCTGCGCTCGCGGGCATCGCACACGATCGGCTGCATGGTGGCCGATTTCTCCAATCCGCACTACACCGGCATGGTCAGCGCAGCCGAGGAGGAATTCCAGCGCGCCGGCTTCCTCCTGATGCTCGCCGCGACCAAGCACGAGGAGGCGCGCGAGACGGCATTCCTGTCGGCGGTGCGCCGGCGCCAGATGGATGGATTACTGTTGTTCGCCGGCGACAACTCCCACAAGGACTTCATGAAGGGATTGGCGACGCTCGATCTGCCCTGCGTCACCGTCGACCGCGAGGTGCCGGATAGCATCCCGGTTCGCGTCGATCACCGCGGCGGCGCGCTGGAGGCGACGCGATATCTGATTGGCCTCGGCCATCGCCGGATCGCGCTACTCACCGGAAGCGCCGCAGTGCTGCCGAGCTCGGAGCGGCTCGCGGGTTACCGGCAGGCACACCAGGAGGCGAAGATCGAGGTCGATGCAGGCCTGATCCGTGCGCACATGCAGGGCGCCAACACCGCCTTCAGCTCGGTGTGCCAGCTTTTGCAGTCGGCCAAGCCGCCGACCGCGATCATCTCGCTCGGCACCAGCATGCTGGCCGAAGTGCTGGAGGCGATCACGAGCAACGGCCTGCGCTATCCGCAGGACGTCTCGATCGTGTGCAGCGGCGACACCGACCTCGCCCGCCACGCGACGCCCGCCATCTCGGCCTTGAGCTGGGACATGAACGAGGTCGGCCGCACCGCTGCGCGATTGTTGCTGGAGCGGATCCGCGACAGCGACAGGCCCGGTAGCAGCGCCCCGGTGTTCCTGCCGACGCGCCTCATCCTGCGCCATTCCTGCGCCGCGCCCCCGACGCCCGCACGCGGACGGAAATAGCCTGGCACCAGTCAATCCGCCTGCGGCGCCGCTGCGTATTGCGCATCGGAAACGTGCTCCATCCAGGTCGCATAGTCGCCGTCAAGCGTCTCGTGGATCGCAATGTGGCTCATGCCCGTGGTTGGTGCCGCGCCGTGCCAGTGCTTCTCGCCCGGCGGGATCCACACCACATCGCCCGGTCGGATCACCCGGATCGGACCGTCCCAGCCTTGCACATAGCCGGCGCCGGCAGTCACGTAGAGCGTCTGACCGAGCGGATGCGTGTGCCAGGCCGTGCGTGCGCCCGGCTCGAAGGTGACGCGCGCGGCCTGCACCCGCGCCGGAGCGGGTGCGTTGACAATCGAGTCAGCCCAAACGGTGCCGCTGAACCACTCGGCGTTACCGCGCCGGCTTGCGATTGATCCTGCACGCTTGATGTCCATCTTCTGTCCTCCGACTGTTCCAATCTGGAAACGGTTCCAACGTATCGTCATTGTGAGCGAAGCGAACCAATCCACGGCTACCGGTCGCGCGGAGCGATGGATTGCTTCGACGCTATCGCTCCTCTCAACGACCAAGGACGACGGTGCCCGCCCCTGGTGTCAGCGCAGCACAAAGCCTTCATAATTGCGCTGCGCAATCTGCGCGATCCGGTGGCGATAGCCCTGGCCGACATAGGGCATGAACACGCGCGGCTTCCCCGCGATGTTGGCGCCCTGGTACCAGGAATTGGCCTTCGGATAGAGCGTGCGGCTGGCAGCATCCGCAACATGCGCCATCCACGCGCGTTCGGCATCGCGCTCCGGCTCGATCCGCGTCAATCCCTTGGCGCGCATGCTGCCGAGGCAAGCCGTGATCCACTCGACATGGTTCTCGCAGGCATGGATCACGTTGCCGATGACAGATGGACTACCCGGCCCGGTCACGACGAACAGGTTCGGGAAGCCCGACACCATCAGGCCGAGATAGGCACGGGGTCCGTCGGCCCAGGCCTCGTTCAACGTCACACCATTGCGCCCGCGGATGTTCATCGCGGCGAGCGCCCCGGTCATCGCGTCATAGCCGGTCGCCAGCACCAGCGCATCGAGCGCGAACGACCGCGCCGCGGTCTCGAGGCCGGTCTCGGTGACCGTCGTCAGCGGCTCCGCGCGCAGATCGACCAGTTCGACATGCGGCAGATTATAGGTCGTGAAATAGCCGGTATCGATGCAGATGCGCTTGACGCCGAGCGGATAATCCTTTGGTGACAGCGCCTCCGCCGTCGTCGCGTCGTCGACCATGCCGCGGATCTTGTCGCGCACGAAGTCGCAGGCGACGTCGTTGACGGCCTCATCGGTCAGGATGTTGGGAAACGCGGTCAGGATGCCGCCGCCGCCCTGCTCCCAGAGCTGTTCATAGCGCGCCCACTGGACCTCCCGCGCCGGTACCGGTGCGTCGAACGCATTCGACGGCACCCGACCGAACTCCGGCGTCTCGAGGCTCTCGCGATATTTCGCGATCATCGGCTCGGCGGCTGCGATATCGGCGTCGGACAGCGGCGCATTGCGTGCCGGCACCGAATAGTTCGGCGTGCGCTGGAAGACGGTCAGGCGGCTCGCCGACTTCGCGACCATCGGGATCGTCTGCACGCCTGACGAGCCGGTGCCGATCACCGCGACACGCAAGCCCGAGAAGTCGATCTCCTGATGCGGCCACTGCCCGGTGTGATAGATCGGCCCGCGAAATCGCTCCACGCCGGGCAGTTTCGGCTTGTTGGGAACAGAGAGATTGCCGGTCGCCATCACGCAAGTCGATGCAACGATGCAATCGCCACGATCGGTGCGCACCGTCCAGCTCTCGCCGGCCTCGTCCCAATCGGCGCTGATGACGCGCGTAGCGAAGCGGATCAGGGAGCGCAGCTCGAACCGGTCGGCGACGTGCTGCGCATAGCGCAGGATTTCGGGCTGACCGGCGTATTTCTCGCTCCAGCGCCATTCCCGCCGCAGCTCCTCCGACCAGGTGTAGGAATAGAGCAGGCTTGGTATGTCACAGCGCGCGCCGGGATAGCGATTCCAGTACCAGGTGCCGCCGACATCCGACGCGGCCTCGACGCCGATCACCTTCAGCCCGAGCTCGCGCAACCGATAGATCGCATACAGCCCGCCGAAGCCGGCACCGACCACGACGGCATCGCATTCGGCAACCAGCGGCGGCCTCGACCCATGGTCCGGGCTCGTCTGCTCCAGTCTGCTCATTTGTCACATCTCTCCGGCCACAGGAATATTGCCATCGGTGGGAACGCGCGCTAGTCTGGAAACGTTTCCAGACCGGAAGCGCATACGATAATTGTCGCCGGGCGTCAACGCGCCGGCCCCCGACAAGGGAGGCCGCGCATACGTCACCAGGCGACCGGGAATCATCAGGGAGTGACCAAGGGATGTTGGACGGCTTTTGTCTTCGCGCGTGCGTAGCGCTCGCGGCAACGATCGGCGCGCTGTCGCCGGCTCTCGCGCAGAAGAGCTATGGCCCGGGGGTCTCGGATACCGAGATCAAGATCGGCAACATCATGCCCTATAGCGGCCCAGCGTCCGCCTATGGCGCGATCGGCCGCACCGAAGCGGCCTATTTCAAGATGATTAACGATCAGGGCGGCATCAACGGCCGCAAGATCAACTTCATCAGCTATGACGACGGCTTCTCGCCGCCGAAATCGGTCGAGCAGGCGCGCAAGCTGGTTGAAGGCGACGAGGTGCTGCTGGTGTTCCAGCCGCTCGGCACCGCGCCCAATGTCGCAATCCAGAAATATCTCAACGGCAAGAAGGTCCCTCACCTCTTCATCGCCTCGGGTGCGACGCGTTTCGGCGATCCCCAAAGCTTTCCCTGGACGATGGGCTGGCAGCCGAACTACCAGAGCGAGGGACGCATCTACGCCAGGTACATCCTGGACAAATACCCGAACGGCAAGATCGCGGTGCTCTGGCAGAACGACGATGCCGGCAAAGATGCGCTCAAGGGGCTGCGTGACGGCCTCGGCGACAGAGCGAGCAGCATGATCGTCGCCGACAAATCCTACGAACTGACCGATCCGACGCTGGATTCGCAGATCGTGGCGCTGCGCGCCTCCGGCGCCGACATCCTGTTCACCTGGGCGGCGCCGAAGGGCGCGGCGCAGACCATCAAGAAGGTCGCCGAGCTCGGCTGGAAGCCGACCTTCTTCCTGACCTCGACCGCGACCTCGGTCGCCTCGGTCATGCGCGCCGCGGGCGTCGAAAACTCGCAGGGCATCATCTCGGTCGCTTACCTCAAGGACCCGACCGACACGATCTGGAACGACGACGCCGAAACCAGGGAATGGCGCGCCTTCATGGACAAGTACATGCCCGACGGCGACAAGACCAACGGCAACCACGTCTATGGCTACGCCGCCGCGCAAACGCTGGCGCAGGTGCTCAAGCAGTGCGGCGACGATCTCACGCGCGAGAACGTCATGAAGCAGGCCGCCAGCCTGAAGGATTTTGCGCCGAGGATGATCCTGCCCGGGATCAGGATCAACACCGGCCCGAACGACTTCCGACCGATCGAGCAGTCGCAACTGATGCGGTTCGAAGGCGAGAGCTGGAAGCTGTTCGGCAACATCATCACCGGCGAGGTCGGCAGCGAGTAGGACTCCTGTGCTGCCTGTTCAATGAGAGGACGGAACGGGACGCAAAGCTGGGGCAATTCGTATTGCGAGAGCGCCAAGCTGCGTCCCCATCCTCAGCTGTCATCGCCCGGCTCGACCGGGCGATCCAGTACGCCGCGGCCTTTCGATTCAAGCACCAGCGCCTCTGGAATACTGGATCACCCGCATGCGCGGGTGATGACACCGAACAAGCCGTTTGACATTTGAATCACAGTTCGTGCATCTCCCGCCCCTATCCCGCCGGCGTCAGGATCGCCTGCTGTGCCGCATGCCAGCTCGCTTCGTCGGGCGCGCAGAGCAAGCCACCGGTCAGATTGACCGGCTTGTAGGGTGATCCGTCGAAATGCGCGCTGTAGCCGCCGGCCTCGCGATGCAACAGCCAGCCGGCGGCATGATCCCACGGCATCAGCTTGTTGTAGAACAGCAGGTGGCAATGGCCTGACGCCGCCATGCGATACTCGTGCGCTGCGCATCGGAGCCAGGCGCTGGCGCCGAGCTTGGACAGATTGCCGGCCACGATTGCGCGCAGCGGCTCGGGCAGGAAGTTGACGCCGACCACCGCGTCCATCTGCTTGACCGGCACCGCCGGCGCCACCTTCAAATCATGCCGCCTGCCATCCGGCAGCTCGAGCCACGCGCCCTCGCCGCGCAGCGCGAATGCGGTATCGTTGCTGACGGGATCATGGATCGCGCCGAACACGATCTCGCCGCGCATCGTGGCGGCCACCATGCTGCCGAACAGCGGCAGGCTGGAGGTGAAGTTCCGGGTGCCGTCGATCGGATCGATGACGAAGGCAAGCTCCGCCGTTCCGACCTGATCGAGCGCGGCCGGGTCACGCGCCGTGCCCTCCTCGCCGATCACGGCAGCATTCGGAAACGCCCGCAGCAGCGCCGCCGATATCGCCTGCTCGGCGAGTTCATCGGCTTCGGTGACGACGTCGAATGCCGATGTCTTGGTGCGGACCTCGATCTCCCGCACGCGGCGGAAGCGCGGCATGATCTCGCTGCGGCCGACCTCGGCGAGAATGTTTCCGATGGTCAGAGCATCGGCATGGGACAGTTTCACGCGGCATACTCCTGCGTTGCGTCAGTATCCAATCGTGGAATCATGACTGCGCGGCAGTCACCGGCGCTGGTTGTAGACATCGATACAGACGGCGCCAAGCAGGACGAGGCCCTTGATCACCTGCTGATAGTCGATGCCGATACCGAGGATCGACATGCCGTTGTTCATCACGCCCATGATCATGGCACCGACCACCGCACCGCCGACCCGGCCGACGCCGCCATAGGCCGACGCGCCGCCGATGAAGCAGGCGGCGATCACGTCGAGCTCGAAGCCGAGGCCGGCCTTCGGCGTCGCGGTGTTGAGCCGTGCGGCGAACACCAGCCCGGCGAGCGCGGCGAGCACGCCCATGTTGACGAAAGTGAGAAATGTCAGCTGTTCGGTCTTGACCCCCGACAGTTTCGCCGCCTTGGCGTTGCCGCCGACAGCATAAATCTGCCGGCCGACCACGGTCCTCAGCGTGACGAAGCCATAGAGCGCGATCAAGGCCGTCATGATCACCAGCACGTTCGGCAGGCCGCGATGCGAGGCGATCAGATAGGTGAAGTAGAGCACTGCTCCCGCCAGCGCGATGCTCTTGACGACGAAGAACGCATAAGGCTCCACCTCGATGCCGTGCGCCTGCTCGCGGGCCCGGCTCTTGGCGCTCGCCAGCACCAGCACGAACGCCAGCACGACGCCGATCAGGAGCGACGTCGGGTAGAGCGTGCCTGCACTGGGGAAGAGTTCGGGAATGAAGCCCGATGACAGCTTCTGGAAGGTCGACGGGAACGGCCCGAGCGACTGCCCTTGCAAGACCGCGAGCGCAAGACCCTTGAACACCAGCATACCCGCCAGCGTCACGATGAAGGACGGAATCTTGAAATAGGCGACCCAGTAACCCTGGGCTGCGCCGATCGCGCCGCCGAGCAGGAGGCAGGCGATGAACGCAATCGGATAGCCGACATGATAGCGCACCATCAGCACCGCCGCGACCGCGCCGACGAAGCCAGCGACCGAACCGACCGAAAGATCGATATGCCCGGTGACGATCACCAGCAGCATGCCGAGCGCCATGATGACGATGTAGCTGTTCTGCAGCACGAGATTGGTGAGGTTGAGCGGCTGCAGCAGCGTGCCGTCGGTGACGATCTCGAAGAACAGCATGATCGCGAGCAGCGACAGCAGCATGCCGTAATTGCGCAGATTGTTCTTGATGAAGCCGGAATGCCTGGGAGACTCGGGAAGTGACACCGTCTTGTCGGTCATCGCGCCTCTCCTCCGGCACGTGCCACGCCGTCATCGGCGCGGCTTCCAGACATTCTGACATTGCGCATGATGGCGCGCATGATCTTCTCCTGGGTCGCATCGTCCTTGTCGAACTCGCCGACGAAGGCGCCGTCATTCATCACGCAGATCCGGTCGCAGATGCCGAGCAGCTCGGGCATCTCCGACGAGATCACCACGACGCCCCTGCCCGCCTCGGCGAGCTCGTTGATGATGGAATAGATCTCGTACTTCGCCCCGACGTCGATCCCGCGGGTCGGCTCGTCCAGCAGCAACACCTTCGGATCGGTCATCAGCCATTTCGACAGCACGACCTTCTGCTGGTTGCCGCCCGAGAGGTCACCGGTCGCCTGGTAGACGTCGGAGCAGCGGATCCGCATCCGGGTGCGATAGTCGCTCGCGGCCTTCAGCTCGACGACATCGTCGATCACGCCGCGCTCCGATACCTTGCGGAGGCTTGCCACCGTCACGTTCTTGCGGACGTCGGCGGCAAGGATCAGCCCGAGCTGCTTGCGGTCTTCGGTGACATAGGCAAGTCCGGCAGCGATCGCCGCCGGCACGCTGGAGAGATCGGCCTCATCTCCGTCGAGCCGGACCTTGCCGGAGATGTTGGTGCCCCAAGCGCGGCCGAACAGGCTCATGGCGAACTCGGTGCGGCCGGCGCCCATCAGGCCCGCGATGCCGACCACCTCGCCGCGGCGCAACTTGAAATCGACGTTCTTAATCACCTGCCGCTCGGGATGCAGCGGATGATACACCGACCAGTTCTCCACACTCATCACGGGTTCGCCGATCTCGGCGCTTCGCTCCGGAAAGCGATGCGCGAGATCGCGGTCGACCATGCTGCGGATGATGCGGTCTTCCTCGATGCGCTCGGTGCGGCAGTCGATGCTGTCGACGGTGCGGCCATCGCGGAGCACCGTGATGCGGTCGGCGACCCGCGCGACCTCGTTCAGCTTGTGCGAGATCAGGATCGAGGCGATGCCCTGCTCGCGGAAGGCCAGGAGCCGTTCGAGCAAGGCGGCGCTGTCCGCCTCGTTGAGACTTGCGGTCGGCTCGTCGAGAATCAAAAGGCGCACCCGCTTGGACAGCGCCTTGGCGATCTCAACCAGCTGCTGCTTGCCGACGCCGAGGTCGGTGATCAGCGTATCCGGGGACTCCCGCAAGCCCACCTGCGCCAGCAGCTCGGCCGTCCGCCGATGCACCGCGTGGCGGTCGATGACGCCGAAGCGCGACGGCGGATGCGACAGAAAGATGTTCTCGGCAATCGACATCAGCGCGATCAACGCCAGTTCCTGATGGATGATGATGATCCCGAGCGCCTCGCTGTCATTGATGTCGCGGAATCGCCGCTCCTCGCCGTCGAATACGATCGACCCGTCATAGCTGCCGGCGGGGTAGACCCCGCTCAGTACCTTCATCAAGGTCGACTTGCCGGCACCGTTCTCCCCGACCAAGGCATGGATCTGCCCTGCCTCGACGGTGAAGCTGACGTCGCGCAGCGCCTGCACGCCGGCAAAGCTCTTGCTGACGCCGCGCATCTCAAGCATTGCCGTCATCGGATCATGTCCTGCAGCGTCGATCGTCCCCGGCACGGTGCGCCGCCGCTCTCCCGGCTGCGCGCCTTACTCGAATTGCGAGCGCTTATAGTAGCCGCTGTCAATCAGGACTTTCTCCCAATTGGTCTTGTCCACCACGACCGGCTTGAGCAGATAGGACGGAACCACCTTGACCCCGTTATTGTAGGTCTTGGTGTCGTTGACGCTGACCTCCTTCTTGCTCAGCACCGCATCGACCATGTCGGCCGTGACCTTGGCGAGATCGCGGGTGTCCTTGAAGATGGTCGAATATTGCTCGCCGCGCAGCATCGCCTTGACCGAAGGCACTTCCGCATCCTGCCCGCTGATGAACGGCATCGGCTGGTCCTTGCTGCCGTAGCCGACGCTCTTCAGCGAGGAGATGATGCCGATCGAGAGGCCGTCATAGGGCGACAGCACCGCGTCGACGCGCTTTTTGCCGTAGAAGGCGCTGAGCAGATTGTCCATCCGCGCCTGCGCGGTCGCGCCGTCCCAGCGCAGGGTGGCAACCTTGTTCATGCCCATCTGGCCGCTGCCGACCACGAGCTTGCCGCTGTCGATATACGGCTTCAACACCGACATCGCGCCGTCGTAGAAGAAATAGGCGTTGTTGTCGTCGGGCGAGCCGCCGAACAGCTCGATGTTGAAGGGGCCCTTGCCGTCCTTCAGCCCCAGTGCATTCACGATCGAGCTCGCCTGCAGCACGCCGACCTGGAAATTGTCGAAGGTCGCGTAGTAGTCGACATTGGGGGTATCGCGGATCAAGCGATCATAGGCGATCACCGTGATGCCCTGGGCCTTGGCCTGCTTCAGGGCGTCGGACAGCGTGGTGCCGTCGATGGCCGCGATGACCAGCACCTTGGCGCCCTTGGTCACCATGTTCTCGACCTGGGAGAGCTGGTTCGGAATGTCGTCTTCGGCATATTGCAGATCGGTGCCGTAGCCGCGCTCCTTCAGCACCTTGACCATGTTGTTGCCGTCGTCGATCCAGCGCGCCGAGGATTTGGTCGGCATCGCGATGCCGATAGTCGGCTTGCTCTGGGCCAGCGCATCCGATGCGGCCGCGGAGAGACCTGTCAACGCCAGCGCAAACAAGGCGGTCTTCAATCTGAACATGCTTCGCTCCCTCGATTTTTTTGAGTTGGATACCGTTGTCGTCGACAGCGTCAATCGGTGGCTATCATTCCTGGGCTGGCCGCAGGTCTACGGCGATGGCGGATCCGCGCCGGGACCGTCACCAACCGAAATTGCGGGATGTCGATTGAACCCGTCAACAGCGCCAATGCTCGCTCCGCACGATCAGCCAAGTCGATCAGCCATGTCGATCCTGCCATGCCGGGTTCACCCGCGAGCCATGTCGTGGGACGGATGAGGTGGAGGACCATGAGGCGCCTGTCTCCCGGAATCGCCGGCGAGCGCCGGCGTGCGCCAGAGCGTCTGGCGGTACGGCACGTGCCTCCGGCCACTTTTGGTGGATGGCGCCCCATGGATACAAGCACCGACTGACAATTTATTTCACCGTCCGAATAAATTCATCGGAAAGCGGAGGATCATGAGATGCAATCTCCCGGAATTACCCACCTTCAACTAGGTGGCGTCGCTGCTTCAGGCAACCTTCGGTGGGATTGTGCCCTTGCCATGCCAGGGATGCAAGGGTCATTTATTTCACTAAACGAATAAATTGATCGGGACTGTCGCGGGCGATGGCAGCGGCCTTCAGGCATCGATGTTAGAGAGATCATCGACGACAAGCAGCGCCTCGGCGAAATCGTCATCGCTGAAATAGGTGCTGCGGGTGATGACCACGGGAATGCCGGCCTGCGCCGCGGCGGCGAGGCCGTTGCCGGAATCCTCGACCGCGATGCAATCCGCCGGCCCGAGCCCGAGCCGCGCCAGCACCTCGACATAGACATCCGGCGCCGGCTTCTTGCGCGGCACGTCGTCGCCGGCGACGATCACCTCGAACAGATCGCCCCAGTCCACCCCAAGCGCAACCGAGAGCAGCGCCTCGATATTGCCATGCGAGGTCGTCGTGGCGATCGCCAGGCGCTGGCCGCGGCGGCGCGCGCTGGCGAGCCAGGCCCGGACGCCCGGCCGCAACGGGCAACCGCCTCCCGCGATCAGCGCCGCGTAACGCGCGGTCTTGATCCGGTGCAGGTCGGCGATCTCGGCGAATGTCAGCGAGGGAACCGCGTTGCGCTGGTCGAAGGCGCGGATGCGCTCCTTGCCTCCGGCCGTGCGAAGCAGCCGCGCGTAGGTGACCTGGTCCCAGAACCAATCAAGCCCTGCTTCGGCAAACGCCTCATTGAAGGCGCGGCGATGCACTTCCTCGGTCTCGGCAAGCGTGCCGTCGACATCGAAGATCAAGGCACGCGCGCTTGCGATGATGTCGCGCATCCCCGCGGAGCGGATCATCGCGAGCGCCTGGTTCATCGTCCCTCGCCCGCCCCCTTCGCGAACACGCGGCTGGCAAGCACGTCGCCGGCCTCGATCGACATCACGTCGTCGGCGGTGAGCGTGCGGTCGAGCTTCGCCATGATCCGGTTGGCCTGGCGCAGCCGGATGCGGTCGAGCGCGTTGCGGATCGAGCGCGCATTGGAGAACAGCGGCTGTTCCTTGCGGATGCCGATGTACCGGGTGAAGGCCTCGCGCGCTTCCGGGGAGAAACGATAATTCTGCTGCTGCAACATCAGTTCGGCGATCCACAGCAACTCCGCGTCCGAATAGTCGGGGAAGTCGATGTGATGGGCGATGCGCGAGCGGAACCCCGGATTGCTCTGGAAGAATTTCTCCATGCGGTCGCCATAGCCGGCCAGGATCACCACCAGATCCTCGCGCTGCTGCTCCATGATCTGCAGCAGGATCTCGATCGCCTCCTGGCCGTAGTCACGCTCATTCTCGGGACGGTACAGATAATAGGCCTCGTCGATGAACAGCACGCCGCCCATCGCCTTCTTCAGGATCTCCTTGGTCTTCGGCGCGGTGTGGCCGATATATTGCCCGACGAGATCATCGCGGGTGACGCTGATGACGTGGCCGCGGCGCACGAAGCCGAGCTTGTGCAGAATGCCGGCCATCCGCAGCGCAACCGTGGTCTTGCCGGTGCCGGGATTGCCGGTGAACGACATATGCAGCGTCGGGAATGTCGTCGCCAGCGCCATCTTCTGCCTGATGCGTTCGACCAGCAGGAGCGATGCGATCTCACGGATACGGGTCTTCACCGGCTTCAGGCCGATCAGTTCGGAATCGAGCTGGTCGAGCACGTCACCGATGCCGAGGTCGGCGAATTCATGGCGGAGATCGATGGTCTGGAGCGGGGTCTCACTGATCTGTTCGCTGATCTGTTCTTGCGCTTGCGTCATTATGCTCTCGCTTTCAGAAAAGCTCCGTCGCCGCTGCGGCGACGACGGAGAAGTGCATCCGGACCAGACGGTCGAGGGAGCAACCCGCCTGGCTTGTCAACCGGACGCGGTCACTGATCTGCGTAGCGCTTGCCCTCGGGGCGATCAGCCGCGTAGGAATGCGTCGCGTAACGAAGGTTGCGTCCGGCAGCCTCCGAGCGGTCGAGCCGGAAGCCCGGCTCCTCGCGCGGCCGGTTGACGATGAAGGAGATGCGAACCGACTCCCAGCCGTGGCCGGAATCAAAGCCGCAGATCCGGATGTAGCGGTCGCCATAGACCCGCCGGCAATCGGCGAGTTCCTTCATGATGCCGGCCGCATCGCGCAAGTCGAACATCGGCAGGCCCCACATGTCCCAATAGGTGTTGCGGGGATGCGGATCGTCGGTGAACTCGATGTTCACCGCCCAACCCTTGTCGAGACAGTATTGCACCTGCGCAGCGATCTGCTCATCGGTGAGATCGGGCAGGAAAGAGAAGCAGCCTTGGGTCACGCGCATGAGAACCTCCTGTCAGACCGCCATGCTCGGCGTGGGAACGAAATCGGGGGCGTCCGTCGATTCGTAGTTGAAGGTGACGTCCTTCCAGACATCGAGCGCCTCGCGCAGCGGCGTGCAGGTCTGCGCCGCCTTGGCCAGGATCTCCGGGCCCTCGTGGACGTAGTCGCGTCCCTCGTTGCGGGCGAGGATCATGGCTTCCAATGCAACCCGGTTGGCGGTGGCGCCGGCCTGGATGCCGCGGGGGTGGCCGATGGTGCCGCCACCGAACTGCAGCACCACGTCCTCGCCGAGCAGGTCGAGCAGCTGGTGCATCTGGCCGGCGTGAATGCCCCCGGAGGCCACCGGCATCAGCTTGTTGAGGCTTGCCCAGTTCTGGTCGAAGAACACGCCGTGCTCGAGCTGCATCGGGTTGAAGTCCTCGCGGCAGATGTCGTAGTAGCCCCGCGTGGTGTTCGGATCGCCCTCGAGCTTGCCGACAACAGTGCCGGCATGGATGTGATCGACACCGGCGAGCCGCATCCATTTCGCGATCACGCGGAACGAGACGCCGTGGCTGCGTTGCCTCGTGTAGGTCGAGTGGCCGGCCCGATGCAGATGCAGGATCATGTTATTCCTGCGGGCCCATTTCGCCATCGACTGGATCGCGGTGTAGCCGATGACAAGGTCGATCATGACGATGTTGGAGCCGAGCTCATGGGCGAATTCGGCGCGTTCGTACATGTCCTCCATGGTCGCCGCGGTGACGTTGAGATAGGTGCCCTTGATCTCGCCGGTCGCGGCCTGGGCGCGGTTGACCGCTTCCATGCAGTACAGGAAGCGCTCGCGCCAGTGCATGAAGGGCTGCGAGTTGATGTTCTCGTCGTCCTTGGTGAAGTCGAGCCCGCCTTTCAATGCTTCATAGACGACGCGGCCGTAGTTGCGGCCGGACAGGCCGAGCTTCGGCTTCACCGTGGCGCCGAGCAAGGGGCGGCCAAACTTGTCGAGCCGCTCGCGCTCCACCACGATACCGGTTGCCGGGCCCTGGAACGTCTTCACATAGGCGACCGGCAGCCGCATGTCCTCGAGCCGCAATGCCTTCAGCGGCTTGAAGCCGAACACATTGCCGATGATCGACGCCGTCAGGTTTGAGATCGAGCCCGGCTCGAACAAATCGAGGTCGTAGGCAATGTAGGCGAAGTAGCTGCCGGGCGAGTTCGGCACCGGATCGACGCGATAGCACTTCGCCCGGTATTTCTCCGCGGCGGTCAGCCGATCGGTCCACACCACGGTCCAGGTCGCAGTCGAGGATTCGCCCGCCACCGCCGCGCAGGCTTCGGTCGGATCGACGCCGTCCTGCGGCGTGACGCGGAACAGCGCGATGACGTCGGTGTCCTTGGGCTCGTAGTTCGGCTCCCAATAGCCCATCCGCTTGTATTCCATCACGCCGGACTTGTAGCGATCCTTGCCACGTACGGTCATCGATTGCTGAATGTTCATCTGAATCTCCTGTCTTTCGCTGGCCATTTGCTCAAGCGGCCTGGGTCATCTTTCCAATCTGCGGATCGAGCGCGCCGGCGCGATAGCGACGGGCCATTTCAGGCAGTGCCACGACCTTGATTTTGGCGGCATTCCCGGCCGTGCCGAACTGCTCGAAGCGGTCACGGCAGAGTTCGCGCAGCGCATCCATCGCCGGCTTGAGGAATTTGCGCGGATCGAACTCGCTCTTCGACTGCGTCGCGACCTTGCGGAAGGCTGCCGCCATCGCCAGCCGGCAATCGGTGTCGATATTGACCTTGCGCACGCCATGCTTGATGCCGCGGACGATCTCCTCGACCGGGACGCCCCAGGTCTGCGGCATCTCGCCGCCGTACGCGTTGAACATGTCCTGCAGCGGCTGCGGCACCGAAGACGAGCCGTGCATCACCAGATGCGTGTTCGGCAGGCGCGCATGGATCTCCTCGACCACGCGCATCGCCAGGATCTCACCGTCGGGCTTGCGCGTGAACTTGTAGGCGCCATGCGAGGTGCCCATCGCGATCGCGAGCGCGTCGACCTTGGTGGCGCGGACGAAATCAACCGCCTGGTCGGGATCGGTGAGCAGCTGGTCGTGGCTCAGCTTGCCTTCGACGCCGTGACCATCCTCCTGCTCGCCGCCGCCATGCTCGAGCGAGCCGAGCACGCCGAGCTCGCCTTCGACCGACGCGCCGACCCAGTGCGCCATGTCGGCCACCCGGCGGGTGATATCGACATTGTAGTCATAGTCGGCCGCGGTCTTGGCGTCGGCCTTCAGCGAGCCGTCCATCATGACAGAAGTGAAGCCGTAGCGGATCGCGGTGGCGCAGGTCGCCTCCTCATTGCCGTGATCGAGATGCAGGCAGAGCGGGATCTGCGGATACATCTCCTCCAGCGCATCGATCATCTTCGCCAGCATGATGTCGTTGGCGTAGGACCGCGCGCCGCGCGAAGCCTGGATGATGACCGGCGCGTCGCAAGCAGCCGCCGCCTCCATGATGGCGAGGCCCTGCTCCATATTGTTGATGTTGAACGCCGGCACGCCGTAGCCGCGTTCGGCGGCGTGGTCCAGCAATTGCCTCAGTGTGATCCGCGCCATCGTGGCGTCCTCCTTTCAATTCGCTCGTTGAATGAGCTGTTTTGCGCTGGCGGCGACCGCCGCAGGCGTGATACCGAATTCGCGGTAGAGCACGTCAGCCGGCGCCGAGGCGCCGAAGCCGGTCAAGCCCACGAACGCACCGTCCTCGCCGAGCCAGCGCGCCCAGTCGCCTTCGACTGCGGCTTCGACGCCGACGCGCGGGACGCTGCCCAGCACTTTCACGCGATAGTCGCTCGGCTGCTGGCGGAACAGGTCGAAGCACGGGGCCGAGACGACCGCGGCCTGTACCCCGTCTTCCGCCAGCAGCCTTGCGGCTTCGAGCGCGATCGCCACCTCCGAACCCGTTGCAATCAGGGTGACGTCACGCGCGAAGGCCGGCTCGACGAGAACGTAGGCGCCGAGCGCGACCTGGTTGTCCTTGCTGCCGTCACGCACGGTCGGCAGCGCCTGCCGCGACAGGCAGAGGATCGACGGCGAACTCTCCGCCTTCAGCGCGCAATCCCAGGCTTCCGCCGTTTCGACCGCATCGGCCGGGCGGAACACCAGGACGTTGGGAATCGCGCGCAGCGCCGCCAGATGCTCGACCGGCTGATGCGTCGGCCCGTCCTCGCCGAGTCCGATCGAGTCATGGGTCATCACATGGATGACGCGGATGCCCATCAGCGCTGCAAGACGGATCGCCGGCCGACTGTAATCGGCGAAGCTGAGGAAGGTGCCGCCATAGGGAATGAACCCGCCATGCAGCGCGATGCCGTTCATCGCTGCCGCCATGCCGTGCTCGCGGATGCCGTAGTGGATGTAGCTGCCGTCGAGCGTTTCCGGCCGCACCGAAACCTGCGACTTCGCCAGCGTCAGGTTGGAGTGCGTGAGGTCGGCCGAGCCGCCCAGCAGATTCGGCAACGCCTCCGCGATCACGTCGATGACCTGCTGCGAGGCCTGTCGCGTCGCGAGCTTCGGCCGCTCGGTTGCAAAGCGCTCGAGGAGCGCCGCCATCGCCTTGGTATAGGCGCAGGGCAGTCTCCGATTCAGTGCGTCATGAAACGGCGACCGTCCGCCCTTGTCTGCCTTGCAGGCGGCACGCGAACGCTCGATCCACGCCCGCCGCGCGTCGCGGCCACGGCCGCCGAGCTCGCGCCATTCGGCCAGAACCACATCGGGGATCTCGAAGGCCGGATACGGCCACCGCAGCGCGCTGCGGGTCTTCGCCACCTCATCGGCACCGAGTGGCGCTCCGTGCACCTTCTCGCTGCCCTGCCGGTTCGGCGCACCGAACCCGATCACCGTGCGGCAGGCAATCAGCGACGGACGATCGCTCGCGCGTGCCTGCCTGATCGCCGCGGAGATTGCCTGCGGATCGTGGCCGTCAATGCGGCAGACGTTCCAGCCGCTGGCCGCAAACCGCGCAGCCTGATCGTCCGAACAGGACAGCGAAGTCGCACCGTCGATCGAGATGCGGTTGTCGTCGAACAGAACGATCAGCCGGTTCAGCCGCAAATGGCCGGCGAACGAGATCGCCTCATGGCTGAGGCCCTCCATCAGGCAACCGTCGCCGGCGATCACATAGGTGTAGTGGTCGACGAGGTCGTCGCCGAAACGGGCATTCATCAATCGCTCGGCCAGCGCCATGCCGACCGCGGTCGCGATGCCCTGCCCGAGCGGTCCGGTCGTGGTCTCGACACCAGGCGTATGGCCATACTCGGGATGCCCCGGGGTCTGCGAGCCCCACTGCCTGAACGCCTTGAGCTGATCGAGCGTCATGCTCTCGTAACCGGTGAGATAAAGCACCGCATAGAGCAGCATCGAGCCGTGCCCCGCAGACAGCACGAAGCGGTCGCGGTCGGGCCATGTCGGATCGGCCGGATCGAACTTCAGGAAGTCGGTGAACAGCACGGTGGCGACATCGGCCATGCCCATCGGCATGCCGGGATGGCCGGATTTCGCCTGCTCCACCGCGTCGATGGCGAGGAAGCGGATGGCGTTGGCCATCTCGTCGTGTGCGACGTCAGGGCGGCTGGCAACGGACGCAAGTGCGGTCGTCATATCGTTCGCCTCTTTCGTTCGATCAGTTGCAGGATCAGCGGGGTCAGGATCAGCTGCATCGCGAGGTCGAGCTTGGCGCCGTGCACCACGATCGAGTTGGCGCGCGACATGAAGCTGTTCGGGATCATCGAGAGCAGATAGGGAAAATCGATGCCGCGCGGGTTCTTCAAGCGGATCACGACCATCGATTCATCGGGCGTCGGGATCCAGCGCGCGATGAATGGATTCGACGTGTCGACGGTCGGCACGCGCTGGAAGTTGATGTCGGTCTCGGTGAATTGCGGGCAGATGTAATTCACATAGTCCGGCATGCGGCGCAGGATGGTGTCGGTCACCGCCTCGGTGGAGTAGCCGCGATGGCTGCGATCGCGGTGCAGCTTCTGGATCCATTCGAGATTGATGACCGGCACGACGCCGATCTTGAGGTCGGCGTGCTGCGCGACATTCACCTTGTCGGTGACCACGGCGCCATGCAGACCCTCGTAGAACAGCAGGTCGGAATTCTCGGGCAGCGCCTCCCAAGCGGTGAAGGTGCCGGGCTTGGCGCCGTAGAGCCGCGATTCTTCCTCGTCGTGCACATAGTGCCGCGTCGTTCCGGTGCCGGTCTCGGCATAGTCGCTGAACAGCTTTTCCAGTTCCTCGAACAGATTGGTCTCGGGGCTGAAATGGCTGAAGTGCTTGTTGCCGCGCTCGGCCTTCTCCGACATCATGCTGCGCATCTCGGCGCGGTCGTAGCGGTGGAAGGCGTCGCCCTCGATGTAGGCCGCAACCACGTTCTCGCGGCGGAAGATGTTCGCGAACGTCTTCTTCACCGAGGTGGTGCCGGCGCCGGACGAGCCGGTGATGGAGATGATGGGATGTCGACGAGACATGCGCTCCCCCTCAGCGGAACAGGCCGCGCCGCGCGAACAGCGGGGCATCGCTGCTCTCGAACAACGGCTCGACGGTCAGGTGGATCGCATCGACGTCGCGCACGGCGCGCGCCGATCCCATGATGAGCGGAACCCGCTGATGCGGCGTCCGTGCCGATAGTTCGAGGATGCGCGCCCGGCCACTCGACGCGGCGCCGCCCGCCCATTCCATGATCAGTGCGATCGGATGCGCCTCGTACAGCAGGCGCAATCGGCCTTCGCGGTAACCCTGGCGCGCATCCGCCGGATACAGGAACACGCCGCCCCGCATCAGGATTCGGTAGGCTTCCGCCACCAGCGAGCCAATCCAGCGCATGTTGTAGTCCTGCCCGAGTTCGCCATTCACCCCGGCGAGGCAGTCGTCGATGTAGTTGCGCACCGGGCTGCTCCAGTGCCGCCGGTTCGAGGCATTGATGGCGAACTCCGACGCGCCCTGCGGCACCCGCAGGTCGCGCCCGGTCAGGACGAACTCGCCGGTTCGCGGGTCGAGCGTGAAACAGTCGACGCACTGGTCGAGCGCCAGCACCAGCACGGTCTGCGGACCGTAGATGAAGCAGCCGGCGGCACATTGCGCGGTGCCGGGCTCGAAGAAGGTCGAGATGGCGTCGTTGCCCTTCGGCCGGATCGAGAAGATCGTGCCGATCGAGACATTGTTTTCGAGATTGGCGGAGCCATCGAGCGGATCGATCGCGACACAGAGCGGCGCGTCGGGATCGAGCGTCTCGGGCAGCTCGACCTCCTCGGACAGAACCGCAGCGACCGGCGCGGCCCCCAGCGCGTCGCGCATCAGGCGGTCGGCGACGATGTCGATGGTCTTCTGGCGATCACCGTCCGGATTGACGCCGCCGCTCTCGCCGCCGATGCCGGCGAGCGGCCCGGCGGCAATGATGCGCGACAGCTCGATCGCGGCACCGGCAAGCGCTTCGATCACCGTGACGGTCACGGCACGCAACGGGTTGTGCTGCGTCGGCCACTCCAGATGGGCATGTAATGCAGGACGAATCTCCACCGGCCTCTCCCTATGATCGCGCCCTCTGTCCCGAGGCTTCGAGAGGCGACCTCAGGGAGTCGCCTTCGCCGTATCAACGCGCGAATTGCCCAATTAGGGAAATTTTATTATCTTTGGTCCGAGCAAAGTATTTCTTATGGAGCTTGTCATGGCCGGCAACTTCTCGCGGGATCTCACCATCCGCCAACTGCGCGCATTGTCGACCTTGCACGAGGCCGGCTCGATCACGTCCGCGGCCAACCGCTTGAACCTGACACAGCCGGCGGTGACGCTGCAGCTTCGCAACCTGCAGGCGCTCGCGGGCTTGCCGCTGATCCAGCGCACCGGCGACGGCATGGCGCTGACGGATGCCGGCGCGCATGTGCTGACGCTGGTCGAGCGGATCGAGGCGGCGTTGAAGGATTGCGAGCAATCGCTCGACATGATCGCGGGCCGGAGCGGCGGCCGCGTCGCGATGGGCGCGGTCTCTACCGCGAAATACTTCGTGCCGTTCGCGATCGCAGCGTTCTCGCGCCGCTTCCCCAAGATCGAAGTCACGCTGCGGATCGGCAACCGCGAGGAGATCCGCGACGCGCTGCGCGGCTACGATCTCGACATCGCCGTGATGGGCCGGCCGCCGGCCGATGTCGAGGTCGAGATGAAGCCGCTCGGCCGGCATCCGCACTTCATCATCGCCGCACCCGATCATCGGCTGGCGCGGCGCCGGCACGTCGCACCGTCGGAGCTCGCCAATGAAACCTTCATCACCCGCGAGCAAGGATCAGGCACGCGGATGCTGATGCAGCAATATTTCGAACGGGTCGGGCTGGAGCCGAAGCTCGGCATGGCCATGGACAGCAACGAGACCATCAAGCAGGCGGTCATGGCAGGGCTCGGCATCGCCTTCATCTCCCAGCACACGGTATTCCATGAGCTGGAGGACGGCCGCCTGGTGGTGCTCAAGGTGAAGGGCTTGCCGATCGTCCGACAGTGGCAGGCGATCCGGCGCACCGACAAGATCCTGCTGCCGCCCGCGCAGGCGATGCTGGACTTCCTCGGCAAGGAAGGCTGGCGGTATCTGCCGAATTCCCATTAGCCGCAGCGCGCGCGATCTAAAAAATCGAGCCGGTACCGTATGTTAACCATTGAAGTTCCGGCAGACGCATGTCACATCTTGAGTGCGGTCGCGGACCGTATCCCTGCGTGGGAGGATGAACTGCAAAATCAGTCCCCGCCGATGCCTGACTTCAAGGCGTTATTCGAGGCGGCGCCCGGCCTGTATCTGGTGCTGACGCAGCCCGACTTCCGTATCGTGGCAGCAAGCGACGCCTATCTGCGTGCCACCAAGACCGAGCGCGCGGCGGTCCTCGGACGCCACCTGTTCGAGATCTTTCCCGACAATCCGGACGATCCGGCGGCAGACGGAGTGCGGAACCTGCGCGCTTCGCTCGAGCGCGTGGTCCAGTTCCGTCGCCCCGACACCATGTCGGTGCAGAAATACGACATCCGCAAGCCCGAGTCGGAAGGCGGCGGATTCGAGGAAAAGTACTGGAGCCCGCGCAATACGCCGGTGTTCGGGCCGACCGGACAATTCATCTACATCATCCATCGGGTGGAAGACGTCACCAGCTTCATCCAGCTGAAGCAGCGCGGCGCCGAGCAGGCCGAACTGACCGACCGGCTGCGCGAGCGCACCGAGCAGATGGAAGCCGAAATCTTCATGCGCGCCCGCGAGGTCGAGGCCGCCCGCGAGCAACTGGAAACCGAGCAGAAGCTGCGCCAGGTGCAGAAGATGGAGGCCGTCGGGCACCTCACCGGCGGCATCGCCCATGACTTCAACAACATCCTGACCGTCATCACCGGCCTGATCGACATCCTCGCCGAGGCGGTCGAGCACGATGCCGCGCTTTCGTCGGTGACAAAAATGATCAGCGACGCCGCATTTCGCGGCGCCGAGGTGACCAAGCATCTGCTGGCGTTCTCGCGGCAGCAGCCGCTGCAGCCGCGCGAAGCCGATCTCAACACGCTGGTGCAGGACACCGCGCGGCTGCTGCGCCCGTCGCTCGGCGAGCAGATCGAGATCGATACCGCGCTCGAGCCCGACGCCTGGCCGGCCTTCATCGACCCCAACCACATGGCGACCGCGCTGCTCAATCTCGCCGTCAATGCCCGCGATGCGATGCCCGACGGCGGCAAGCTGATGCTGGAGACCAGCAACGTCATCCTCGACGAGGTCTATGCCGCCGCCAATCCCGACGTGCGCGCGGGCGAGTATGTGATGGTCGCGGTCAGCGACACCGGCGGCGGAATCCCTGCGGCAATCCGCGACAAGGTGTTCGAGCCGTTCTTCACCACCAAGGACACCGGCAAGGGCACCGGCCTCGGGCTCAGCATGGTTTACGGCTTCATCAAGCAGTCCGACGGGCATCTCAAGATCTATTCCGAAGAGGGCCACGGCACGTCGATCAAGCTCTATCTGCCGCGCAGCATGGGCGACATGGTCGACGTCGAGCCGCCGCCTCCGGTCGACACCCGAGGCGGCAATGAATCCATCCTGGTCGTCGAGGACGATCCGCTGGTCCGCAATTACGTCAGCGCCCAGCTCGAGCAGCTCGGCTACCGCACCATGGTCACCGCCAACGGCCCCGAAGCCCTGGCTGCGGTCGAGAAGGGCTTCGTCTGCGACGTGCTGTTCACCGACGTCATCATGTCCGGCGGCATGAATGGCCGGCAGGTCGCCGATGCCGTGATCGCCAAGCTGCCCTCGGTGCGCGTGCTCTTTACATCAGGCTATACCGAGGACGCGATCATCCATCACGGCCGTCTCGACCCCGACGTGACGCTGTTGCCGAAGCCTTACCGAAAAGCCGATCTGGCGCGCATGATCCGGCAGGTGCTGACGCAGCCTCCCGCAGCAGCGGTGGCCGCCAAGTAACGCTTAGGGTCCAAAGCTCGAACGGCTCTGGATCTTCCAGGCGCCGTCGAGCAGGCTCAGCACATAGAGGGAATCGTAGACCCCGATGACCGA
The DNA here is from genome assembly GCF_020889785.1 of Bradyrhizobium acaciae. Taxonomy (GTDB): domain Bacteria; phylum Pseudomonadota; class Alphaproteobacteria; order Rhizobiales; family Xanthobacteraceae; genus Bradyrhizobium; species Bradyrhizobium acaciae. The sequence continues at coordinate 61,242 of NZ_JACMYK010000003.1, read as the reverse complement.
TCCGTCCTCGCGATAACGGGTGTAGCGGACGGCGTAGTGGGCTTTGGCCGGCGAGGACTGGACAAGCTTCGTCTCGTTCCAGGCGCTGTGGTGCCAGCCGTCCTGTTTGCGCAGCCGCTCGAACAGGTCCATCGGATTGTTGCCGGCATGCTGATAGACGGTGACCACGCCGCCGGCGATCCGCACATGCGGGAAGTGCATCAGCGCATCCATGGCCGCGGCGTCATAGCGATTGAGCGCTGCCATCCAGCGCGTCAGCACATCCTCGCACCTCGCCTGATCGTCGCGCGAGATCTGCGCCTCGACGGTGTAGGTCGCGGCCGGCTCCGGCATCATGCGTCTCCGCTCTGTTTCTTGATCTGGTCGGCCGGCACGGCGCATCCCGAGAGGAACAGCGCCGCACAGGCCTTGGCGCGCGCTTCGATCTCGTTGCGCGTCAGCACCGGCTTGTGCCCGAACATCACGTCGCGCTGCGGCTTGAACACGAACATGCCGAGCAGCATGCCTGCGGCCACCTCGGCATCATCAAGCACGATCCGCCCTCGCCGCTGCTGCACGCCCAGCCAACTCGCCAGCGCCGCGATGGTCCGCTGCATGGCCTTTTCGTAGAACGTCTCGGCAATGTCGGGAAATTTGTCGCTCTCCGCCAGGATGATCCGTTGCAGCGCGATCACCTCGGCATCGAGAATGAGCTCGGCGCAAGTTCGCAATGCAGCCTCCAGCGCCGCCGCAACGTTGCGACCGTCGCAGGCGCCGAGATTCACGATGGACACGAACCGGTCCACCCTGTCGGTCACCATGCCTTCGAACAGCGCCAGCTTGGTCGGGATCAAACGATAGAGCGTCTTGGTGGAGACGCCGGCACGGCAGGCCACGTCGGCGATACTTGCCGCCGCGAAGCCGCGCTCGGAGAACTCGCGCCGCGCTGCCTCATAGATCAGCGCACGCGTCTCATCGTCGGAACGAAGCTGCGGCCGCCCGCGACCGCGCCGCTCCGGCACGCTTTGCTCAGTCTGGACTTTGTCGTTCCGGTTCATCCGCGAGCCATGCTTTTAGATGATGACTGTCATTCTATTGACAGTCCCAATATGGGCTCTATTTTGGAAAACATCAAGTTTCCTAATTAATCCCGTGACCGGATACCGAGATTGACAAGGTTTTCCAACGGGATAGAGCAGATCAGGAGCGCCTGCCATGAGCCAGCATGAGACATCATTCAAGGCCGAAAGCCAGGTTCCGGCCGAGACCGCCAAGCAATTGATCGCCGCCCCGGAGGCAGCCAAGCCGGCCGCCGCCAAGGGCAAGCTTCGCCGCCTGCTGCTGACGGGCGCGGCGCTCGCCGCCCTCGCGGGCGGGGCATGGTACGGCTGGGATTACTGGACGGTCGGCCGCTTTCAGGTCTCGACCGACGACGCCTATGTGAAGGCCGACAACACCACCATCGCGCCCAAGGTGTCCGGCTATCTCAGCGCGGTGCTGGTGGGTGATAACGAGCACGTGCGTGCCGGCCAGATGCTGGCGCGGATCGACGATCGCGATTTCAAGGTCGCGTTGGATCAGACCAAGGCCGACGTCGCCGCCGCTGAAGCTGCGATCACCAGCAAGCGCGCGCAGCTCGACGTGCAGCAGTCGGTGATCGAAGCGGCCCGCGCGACGCTCGCCGTCGACACCGCGACGCAGACCTTCGCCGAGCAGGAGAACAAGCGCTACACCGACCTCGCCGGCACCGGCTTCGGCAGCGTGCAGAACGCGCAGCAGGCGCAGTCGCGCTACGCCAGCGCGCAGGCCGCCGTCGCTCGCGATACCGCAAACCTCGCCTCCGCGCTGCGCCAGGTCGAGCTGCTCAAGGCCGACATCGCCCAGGCGATCGCGGCGCAGGCCCGGGCGACCGCGCTCCAGCATCAGGCCGAGCTGAACCTCGGCTACACCACCATCACTGCCCCGATCGACGGCGTGGTCGGTAACCGCACCCTGCGCACCGGCCAGTTCGTCCAGGCCGGCACGCAATTGATGTCGCTGGTGCCGGCCACCGGCGCCTATGTGATCGCAAACTACAAGGAGACGCAGCTCACCAACGTCCGCAAGGGCCAGCCGGTCGAGATCGAAGTCGACATGTTCCCCGGTCAGGTCGTGCGCGGCCATGTCGACAGCCTGGCGCCGGCGAGCGGCCAGGAGTTCGCTCTGCTGCCGCCGGATAACGCCACCGGCAACTTCACCAAGGTGGTGCAGCGCATCCCGGTAAAGATCGTGCTCGACGCAACCAATGTCGACCTGCGGCCGGGCATGTCGGTGATTCCCTCCATCGCGACGCTGTCGCGTCCGACTGAGGAAGCTCCGCACGCAAAAGCCACGCCGAAACTCGCTGTCGCCTCATTCAAATAGGTGATGTCATGTCCGATCTCGCGCTCTCCTCCGCCGCCGCGCCCCGCGCCGCCGTAGATCCCAATCGCGCCAGTCTGACCGTCTGGATCTCGATCCTGGCGGCCATGATCGGCGCCTTCATGGCGATCCTCAACATCCAGATCACCAACGCCTCGCTGCTCAACATCGAGGGCGGCATCGGAACCGGCGTCGACAATGGCTCCTGGATCTCGACGTCCTACCTGATCGGCGAGATCGTGGTGATCCCGCTCACCGACTATCTCAGCCGGGTGTTCTCGTTCCGCAAGATCATCATCAGCTTCGCCACGCTGTTCGCAGCCTTCTCGGTCGCCTGTGCCTTCACCCACGATCTGCCGTCGATGATCGCGATGCGCGGCCTGCAGGGCTTCTTCGGCGGCGTGCTGATCCCGATGGCCTTCACGCTGGTTTTCACCAAGCTGCCGAAGCCGCAACAGCCGATCGGGCTGGCGATGTTCGCGCTCGCGGTAACCTTTGCGCCGGCGATCGGCCCGACCATCGGCGGCTACCTGACCGAAAATTACGGCTGGCAGACCATCTTCTTCGTCAACGTGATCCCGACCGCTGTCATGGTCGCCACCCTCTCTTTCACGCTGGAGCGCCAGCCGATGCAACTGCATCTGCTGCGCGAAGGCGACTGGCTCGGCATCATCACGATGGCGATCGGTCTATCGTCGCTGCAGGCGGTGCTGGAGGAAGGCAACAAGGACGACTGGTTCGGCTCGCCCTTCATCGTCAAGCTCGCGGTGATCGCCGCGGTCAGCCTGACCCTGTTCATCTGGATCGAGCTGGTCGTCGAGAAGCCGCTGCTGCGGCTGCGGCTGCTGACCCAGCGCAGCTTCGGCTTCGGCACCATCTCGGCCGTATTCGTCGGCTTTGCGCTGTTCGGCTCGGTCTATCTGCTGCCCGCCTATCTCGGCCAGGTGCAGCGCTACAATGCCGAGCAGATCGGCCAGGTGCTGGCCTGGACCGGCCTGCCGCAGCTGATCCTGATCCCGCTGGTGCCGAAGCTGATGCAGCGCTTTGATGCCCGCCTGATCGCGTTCACCGGCATGGCGCTGTTCGCGGTCTCCTCCTTCATGAACATCCAGATGTCGCTCGACTATTCAGGCGACCAGTTCTTCTATCCGAACATCGTTCGCGCTGTCGGCCAGGCGATTACGCTGGCGCCATTGTCCGCCATCAGCCTCGGCAGCGTCGCGCCGCAGGATGCGCCGGCGGCCTCCGGCATCTCCAACATGATGCGCAACCTCGGCGGCGCGATCGGCACCGCGCTGCTCTCGACCATCGTCACCAAGCGCGAGCAATTCCACTCCAACATTATCGGCCAGTCGGTTCATCTCGGCCGCGACGAGGTGCGGACCCGGATAGCCGAGGTCACCAACTACTTCCTCAGCCACGGCATCTCGGACCCCGCCACCGCACACAACCAGGCGATCGTGGCGATCGGCAACATCGTGAAGCGTCAGGCGCTGGTGCTTGGCTTCAGTGACGCCTTCGCGGTGATCGGCGTCGTGCTGGTGCTCGCCGCGATCGCGATCGTTCTGACCGGCAAGCCGAAGAGCGCGGCCGGCAGCGCCGGCGCGCATTGAAGTCGAGGGCGACAGCCACGGCCGTCGCCCTGCCCCCTCAGCTCGCCTCGCGCAGCTTGAAGCGCTGGATCTTTCCGGTCTGGGTCTTCGGCAACGCCTCGACGAAAGCGATCGCGCGGGGATATTTATACGGCGCGATCGTCGCCTTGACGTGATCCTGCAACATTTTGACCTCGACATCGTCGGTTCGCGCACCCTGCTTCAGCACGATGAACGCCGAGACGATTTGTCCGCGCTCCTCGTCCGGCGCACCGATCACGGCGCATTCCGCGACATCGGGATGCGCGAGCAGCGCCGCCTCAACCTCGGGGCCGGCGATATTGTAGCCCGCCGAGATGATCATGTCGTCGGCGCGCGCCACGAACGACAACCGGCCGTTCTCGTCGCTGACAAAGGCATCGCCGGTGATGTTCCAGCCGTCGCGGACATATTTGGTCTGCCTGGAGTCCGCGAGATAACGGCAGCCGGTCGGCCCGCGAACCGCAAGCTTGCCGACCTGGCCCGGCGGCAGCTCGTTCATGTCCTCGTCGACGATCCGGGCTTCGTAGCCCGAGACGGGCGTGCCCGTGGTGCCCGCGACGGCGCTGCCGGTGCGATTGGTGATGAAGATATGCAGCAGCTCGGTGCTGCCGATGCCGTCGAGGATCGGCTTGCCGGTCTTCTTCGTCCAGCTCTCGAACACCGGCGCCGGCAACGTCTCGCCGGCCGAGACCGCCAGCCGAAGCGAGGACAGATCGGCGCCCTTGTCCATCGCGGCCATCATCGCGCGATAGGCGGTCGGCGCGGTGAAGCAGATCGTTGCCTTGTAGGTCTCGATGATCCGGATCATCTCGCTCGGCGCAGCGTTCTCCAGCAGCGTCGCGGTGGCGCCGAAGCGCAGCGGGAAGATCGCGAGCCCGCCGAGGCCGAACGTAAAGGCGAGCGGCGGCGAGCCGACGAAGACGTCGTCCGGCGTCACCTTGAGCACTTCCCTGGCATAGCCGTCCGCGACGATCAGGAGATCGCGGTGGAAGTGCATCGTCGCCTTGGGCTCGCCCGTCGTGCCCGACGTGAAGCCGAGCAGCGCGACATCGTCGCGGCCGGTCTTCACTGCATCGAACTTGACCGGCTTGTTCAACGCGATCCGATCGAGCTCGGCGTCATGGTTCTGCGTGCCGTCGAAATTGACGACCTGCTTGAGGAATTTGCTGGTCTTGGCACAGGCCACCAATTCGTCTGCGATCCGGCTGTCGGTCAGCGCCAGCGCTATCTCGGCCTTGTCGACGATCTTGGCCAATTCGCCGGCGCGCAACATCGGCATGGTGTTGACGACGACGGCGCCGGCCTTGGTCGCCGCGAGCCACGCCGCCACCAGCGCCGGGTTGTTGCCCGAACGGATCAGCACGCGATTGCCGGGCTTGACGCCGTAATTCTCCACCAGCGCATGCGCCAGGCGGTTCGACCAGTCGGTCAATTCCTTGTAGGTACGCTGGCGGCCGTTGCCGATCAGCGCGATGCGATCGCCCATCCCTTGCTCGACGATGCGGTCGGTCAGTTCGACCGCGGCGTTGAGATAATCGGGATATTTGAATTCCGGACGGTCGAGCAGCAGCTGCGGCCATTGCTCTGACGGCGGCAGGTTGCGCCGCGCGAAATCGTCGACATGCCCGGATGGGCCGAGCCCGGGAAATTCACCTGACATTCGATCGCCCCTCGCTTTCCATCCAGAAAGGCCAAAGACCAATATCGAGAAGACCAGTATCGAGGACGCCCGGCAGCGTTCCGATCGCCAATCATTTTATACTTAAAATAATTTGACGCAAGGGTGCAGAATGGGCGCGCCGCTAGAATCTTAGATTCGTGTGAGCTGCCTCAACCGCGCCACCATCACCGACGCCGGGTCGGCGAGCGGCGCGATCGCGGTGAAATGATTGGCGTCGGGCACAGTGCCGAACCGGGTCGCCACGCCGGCCTTGCCCCAGACATCGACGATGCTTCGGCTCTGCCGATGATATTCGGCGCTCTCGGCGCCGCCGACGACGGCATCGAGCGTAGCGCCGGCGGGGGCTTTCCAGAGCAGCGGGCTCGCCGCCCTTGCTGCGTCGCGGTCAAGGCCAAGCGCCTTGTTGATGGTGGTGCCGACCAGCGGCTCGAGCTCGAACAGGCCGGAGATCGCGTAAGCAGCCCTGACCAGATTGTTCGGCAACGACGCGTCGAAGGCCGGCCAATCGGTCGCGAGCATGCACGCGGCAAGATGTCCGCCGGCGGAGTGTCCCGACACGACCAGCGGCCGGCCGAGTTTTGCAAGTTCACGGCACGCCGCGCGCAGCTCGCCGATGATGTCAGCGACCGAGACGGCGGGGCAAAGATCGTAGCTCGGCACCGCGACGCTGATGCCGTGGCCATTGAGGCCGCGCGCGCAGTGGCTTGAGGACGAGCCGTCGAGCGCCTGCCAGTAGCCACCGTGGATGAAGACGACGAGCGGCCCGCCACGGTCGCCCTCGAACAGGTCGATGACGTTGCGGGCGCCCGGACCATAGGTCAGCCGTCGCGGCGGGTGTTGCTCGCGATAGGCCGCGGCGTCCCTCGCCCAGCCGGCCATCAGCGCCGGATTTTCCGGCACCCGTGCCCGATTGTTGTATTCGACCTCGTAATCGATCCCGGTCACGGCTTAAGCCGACCTCGCCTTGGCAGAGCGCTGCGCCGAGCCCTTGGCCTTGGCGAGCAGCCGCATCAATTCGCGGATATCCTTCGGCGAGAGGTCGCCGAAGACATCGGCGATCCATTTCTCGTGCTCGGTAGCCATCTTGCGGAATTCAGCGCGGCCGAGCTTGGTCAACCGGATGAACTGCACGCGGCGATCGGTCTCGGAGGTGCGGCGGTCGAGATGGCCTGATTCAACCAGGCGCTCGACCAGCCCCGTGACGTTGCCGTTGGACACCATCATCCGCTTCGAGAGATCCGACAGCGTCATGCCGTCGGACACCTTGTCGAGCTGGGCCATCAGGTCGAAGCGCGGCAGCGTGACGTCGAATTTCTCGCGCAACCGGCTGCGGACCTCGCCTTCGATCAGCGTGGTACAGGTCAAGAGGCGCAGCCACAGCCTGAGCTCGGTGCCGTGATCGTCAGGCAGTTCGACGGCTTTGGTTTCAGAATCGAGGTTCATGCGGCGATTGTGCCTCCGCGGCGGGTTCCTGTCGGACCGGTTACTTTGAGCTTCAAGCAATTCGCGGCGCGCCGCAAGGACAATTGCGAATCCTGGCCGGTGCGCCGGCGCGATCCTGCAATTTCTTTAAACTTCAAGCAATTGGCGCGGCGCTTGCATGTGCAGCACTTGCATGCTGCGCGACGATCGCCCTGACGCATTGCCACATCGCTTGCAGCGGTCGCGCGCGTCAGACTAAGCTGAGGCAAAACAGGCTGAGACCAGGTCATCAAGGCAATGGTTGGGGGAGTGAGATGAAGCAATCGACGAAGCTCGTGGGATTGGCGGCGCTGCTGGGTATCGCAATCACGCCGGCGGCAGCGCAGGACAAGATCAAGATCGGCGTGCTGGTCACGACCTCCGGTCCGGCCGCGGCGCTCGGCCAGCAGGTCCGCGACGGCTTTGCGCTCGCGGTCAAGGACCTCGGCGGCAAGATGGCCGGTCGCGATGTCGAGATCGTCAATGCCGACGACGAGCTGAAGCCCGACGCTGCCGTGGTCAAGGTGCGCGGCCTGCTCGAGCGCGACAAGGTGGATTTCGTGGTCGGCCCGATCTTCTCCAACATCCTGCTGGCGATCCATCGCCCGGTCACCGACAGCAAGACCTTCCTGATCAGCCCGAATGCCGGCCCCTCCAGCTATGCCGGCAAGGAGTGCAACCCGTTCTTCTACGTGACCTCGTACCAGAACGACCAGGTACACGAGATCCTCGGCAAGGTGGCGCAGGACCGCGGCTACAAGCGCGTCTACCTCTTGGTGCCGAATTACCAGGCCGGCCGCGACTCCGTCGCCGGCTTCAAGCTCGACTACAAGGGCGAGATAACAGAGGAGTCCTACACGCCGCTGAACACGCTGGATTTCCAGCCCGAGCTGTCCAAGATCGCCGCGCAGAAGCCGGACGCGCTGTTCACCTTCATGCCCGGCGGCATGGGCGTCAACCTCGTCAAGCAGTACAAGCAGGCCGGCGCCACCGTGCCGGTGCTCTCCGCCTTCACCGTCGACGAATCCACTTTGCCCGCGCAGCAGGACGCCGCGGTCGGCATGTTCGGCGGCGCGAACTGGGCACCGAACCTAGACAATCCCCAAAGCAAGAAGTTCGTTGCGGCCTATGAAGCGGCCTACAACGGCGTGCCCGGCACCTATGCCATGCAGGCTTATGACGCAGCGCTGCTGATCGACAGCGCGGTGAAAGCCGTGAAGGGCGATCTCTCCAACAAGGACGCGGTCGCGGCCGCGCTGAAGAAGGCCGACTTCACCTCGCTGCGCGGTAACTTCAAGTTCAACAACAACGGCTATCCGATCCAGGATTTCTATCTCACCAAGGTCGCGAAGCGGCCCGACGGCAAATTCCAGACCGAGATCGTCGAAAAGGTGTTTTCGAACTACGGCGATCGCTACGCCAAGGACTGCGCCGCCAAGTAAGTCACGAAGCGTCTTCACGCGAAGAGGACACCGGTTCGCGTGAAGAAACCGCGTCAAACAAAAGAGAGGGAAACATGACGATGAAAGACGAGATCGCCGGCATCACCCGCGCCAATGAAGGCATGCAGGGCATTTCCTGGAGCATCCTTGGCCAGACCTACGTGCCGAAGAGCCGCACCGAGCATTCCTTCTCCTGGCACGCCACCTTCCCGCCGGGCGCCTTCGTTCCCCCGCATATCCACCCCGACCAGGACGAGTACCTCTACATCCTCGAGGGCAAGCTCGACTTCATGCTGAACGGCGCCGATGAATCAGCCACGCCAGGCGATCTGGTGCGGCTGCCGGCGGGCAAGCCGCACGGCATCTTCAACAAGTCGCAGCAGACGGCCAAGACGCTGTTCTGGGTGTCACCGACGCGCAGGCTCTACGACCTGTTCTGGGCGATCCACAACATGAAGGAGCAGAACCCGGAGGACGTGGTGCGGCTCGCCGCTGAGCACAACATCCATTTCCTGCCGCCGCCTCCGGCGTAACGTACGCGCTGGCTTCTCTCCGTTACACTGAGGAGTGCGCAGCGCGTCTCAGGGGGCGAGCACAGCGAGCCTCGAAGGATGACGGGACTGAAGGCGGGACAACATGTCCGACGTCGTCCCTGCGAAAGCAGGGACCCATATCCACAGGGTTTAATTGTTGAGGAAGGCTGTGGCCCCAGCCCTGCGCAACAATGGCCTTCGGTGGTTATGGGTCCCTGCTTTCGCAGGGACGACACTGAATGTTTGGTGCCGCTCCTCCGCCATACATTCACATTCTCTCAGGGGTGACGGATCGACGGATCGGACGTTCTCCCCTACTGCCGCGCCACCACGCGCGCGGCAAACCCGGCCTTGGCCGCATAGCCGCGGACGATCGCCTCGCGCGCTTCGTAATTGAGGATGGTATCGACGTCGGTAAAGCCCTGCGGCGCAAGCTGCTCGACGGCGTCGATCACACCCTCCGGCCCACCGCGGCGGTTGGAGGCGACGATGTCGGCAGTCATCGGCAGCCGCTGCCGCTCATAGGCGGCCAGCGCCTGACGCGGATGCTCCGATCGCGCCAGCATATCGGCGAGGCAGCGCGCATCGAGGACGGCCTGCGACGCGCCGTTAGAGCCGACCGGATACATCGGATGCGCGGCGTCGCCGAGCAGCGTGACCCGGCCGCTCGACCAGTATGGCAGCGGATCGCGGTCGCAGCACGGATACTCCCAGAACTCCGGCGTCGCGTTGATCAGCCCAGCAAAGTCGACCTGCGGGATCGTGAAACCAGTGACATAGGGCGTCATCTCGTCGCGCCGGCCGAGATTGGACCAGCCCTCGCGGCGCGGCGGCGGCGAAGAGCCGTCGCCGATCCGCACCAGCACCGCCCAATTGGTGAGACGGCTCGCCGGGCTCGACCCCGGCGCGATCGGATAGATCACGGCCTTGGCGTTCAGCCCGCCGGCGATGATCATCGAGCGTCCAGTCAGGAACGCCGGCCAATCGGTGGCGCCGCGCCACAGCATCAGCCCGTTCCAGCACGGGCCACCCTCGTCCGGAAACAGCGTCTGCCGCACTTTTGAGTGGATGCCGTCGGCGCCGATCAGGATGTCGCCGCGCGCGGTGTGCACATGGGCGCCACTGCGGTCGAAGAAATAGGCCGAGACGCCGCCCTCGTCCTGCGTGAGGGAGCCGAGCCGGCAGCCGGTGCGGATCGCATCCGCGCCGAGCCGGTCGATCACCGCCTGATGGATCACGCTTTGCAGGCGGCCGCGATGGATCGAAAACTGCGGCACGTCGTGGCCTGCATCGAGCCCGCGCTTCTCATGCCAGACCTGCTGGCCATGCCGCGTCAGGTAGAACAGCTCATAGGTACGGATCGCGACCTCGTCGAGCTTGTCGAGCAGACCGAGCCCCGCCAGCTCGCGGATCGCGTGCGGCAACGTGTTGATGCCGACGCCGAGCTCGCGGATCGTCTCCGACTGCTCGTACAGCTCGCAAGCGATGCCGCGTGAGCGCAGCATCAATGCGGTGGTGAGGCCTCCGATTCCGCCTCCGACGATAATCGCCTTCATCGTCCCTTACTCCACTCACAACAGGACGTTTTTACGCTTTGGGCTAGGGTCGCATGGCCCGTATCCCGGCCGCAAGCGGGTTTGTGGCGTTGCCCCTTGCCTGAGCCGTGCTGGTTCGCCTTAGGATTAACATTCGCTCAGCACATTTCCTTCTATCTCCGTCACCCCCGCGCAAAGGCTTCGCCTTTGTCGCTGGAGGAGCCACGAAGCGGCGTCTCGAAGGGTCGACGGCCATCAGCTGGGCCGTGCATCCTTCGAGGCTCGCTCCGCTCGCACCTCAGGATGACGGAATAGACAAGCCTGCGTCACTCCTAATCCGGCACCACCGCGAACGCCTGGATTTCTACCTTGGCGCGGTCCTCGATCAGGCCGGCAACCTGGATTGCGGTCATCGCAGGAAAGCGCCGGCCGATCACGTCGCGATAGACCGCACCGATCTCCTTCAGCCGCGCAGAATATTCCTTGCGGTCGAGCAGGTACCAGGTCATCGAGACGATGTGCTCGGGCCCGGCGCCCCCGGCGGCGGCGACCGCGACGATGTTGCGCAGGGTCTGGCCGATCTGCGCCACCAGATCATCGGTCTCGAACACGCACTGCCCGTTCCAGCCGATCTGGCCGGCGATGAAGAGCTGTTTGCCGCGCGCGGCCATGCCGTTGGCGTAGCCGATCGGCTTCGTCCACCCTTCCGGTTGCAGGATCTCGATCATCTCAATTGCCCTCGAAAGCCGGTTTCTGCTTGGCGGCAAAGGCCTCGAAGGCGCGGCGGAAGTCGCCTGTCACCATGCAGATCGCCTGCGCCTGCGCTTCGGACTCGATCATCTCGTCGACGCCCATCGCCCATTCCTGGTTGAACATCGTCTTGGTCACGCCATGCGCGAACCACGGTCCGTCCGCGAGCGAGCGCGCCAATTCATGCGCGGCAGCCGCAAGCTCCGCCGGCGGCACCAGGCGGTTGTGAAAACCCCAGGCAAAGCCTTCGTCGGCGGTCATCGCGCGGCCGGTGTAGAGCAGATCGGCGGCATGGCCCTGCCCGATCACGCGCGGCAGCAATCCGCATGCGCCCATGTCGGCGCCGGCAAGGCCGACGCGGGTGAACAGGAAAGCGGTCTTGGCCTGCGGCGTGGCCAGCCGCAGGTCGGACGCCAGCGCCAGCATCGCGCCGGCCCCGGCGCAGATACCGTCGATCGCGGCGACGATGATCTGCGGGCATTTGCGCATCGCGCGCACCACCTCGCCGGTCATGCGGGTGAAGGCGAGCAGGTCCGGCATCGCCATCCGGGTCAACGGCTCGATGATCTCGAACACGTCACCGCCGGAGCAGAAATTGCCCTCGGCGCCGGTCAGCACGATGGCACGGACGTCGGAGGCAGATTTGAGGTTGGTGAAGAGGTCGCGCAGCTCCTCGTAGGACTCGAAGGTCAGCGGATTCTTCTTGTCCGGCCGGTTCAGCGTGATCGTGGCGACGCGGCCGCTCGCATCCGTCGACCAGCGGAAGTGCTTTGCGGGATAATCCTTGAACGGCCGGAGCTTTGCTTTCATCTCGGACATGATTTTTCCTTCACCCGGTAAAGACTTCGCCGCCGGCAACCGCGACGGCTTGTCCGTTGATTGACGATGCGCCCTCGGAGGCGAGCCAGAGGATGGTGTCGGCGACCTCCTCCGTCATCACCAGCCGTTGCATCGGATTGACTTTTGCGAGCGCGGCGCGCGCTTCCTGCTCGCTGCGGCCGGTCTTGGCGACGATGTTGGCCGCGGCATCCGCCACCAGCGGCGTATCGGTGTAGCCGGGACAGACTGCATTCACGGTGACGCCGCGCCGCGCATATTCCAGCGCCAGCGAGCGCGTCAGCCCGATGACGCCGTGCTTGGCCGCGACATAGGCTGACACGTAGGCGTAGCCGGTGAGGCCCGCGGTCGAAGCCACGTTGATCACGCGGCCGCGGCCGCGCCGCGCCATCCCGGGCAACGCGGCCCGCGTCACCAGGAAAACGCTGGAGAGATTGCTCGCCAGCATGTCCGACCACAGCGTTGCATCCGTCTTGTCGAACGGCGCGCTGCCGGCCTTGCCGGCATTGTTGACGAGAATATCGATCGGACCGGCCTCGGCCTCGATCTGCGCGACGCCCTTGGTCACCGCAGCCTCATCGGACACGTCGATCGAAACAACTGCGCCGGTATGCTTGTCGAGCGATGCCGCAGTCGCTTTCAGCGCATCGATGCGGCGTCCAGCGATGCTGACGCGCACGCCGGCCTTCGCCAGCGCGATCGCCGTCGCGGCGCCGATGCCGGAACCGGCACCGGTCACCAGCGCATGTGCGTTGGGCCAGAAGCGTGTCATGCCTTCCCTCCCGCGGCGGCGCGTTCAAGATTGGCCTCGTATTGCGACTTACCCGACACATATTGCTTCGGCCAGCCGATCTGCTTGACGCCGATCTTGGCGGCTTCGTGCAGCGTCCAGGCCGGATCGGCGAGATGCGGCCGCGCGATGGCGCAGAGATCGGCACGTCCGGCAGCGATGATCGAGTTGGCATGATCCGCCTCCGAGATCGCGCCGACCGCGATGGTGGCGATGCCGACCTCGTTGCGGATCTTATCGGCAAACGGCGTCTGGTAGAGCCGGCCGTAGATCGGATGGTCGTCTGCCCAGACCTGCCCCGAAGAGCAATCGATCAGGTCGGCACCGGCCTGCTTGAACAGCTTTGCAAAGGCGAGCGCATCCTCGGGCGTGTTGCCGCCCTCGGCCCAGTCGTGACAGGACAGGCGCACCGACATCGGCTTGGCCTCCGGCCACACCGCGCGGACGGCGCGGAACACCTCCAGCGGATAACGCGCGCGGTTCTCGATCGATCCGCCATACTCGTCGGTGCGGCGATTGGTCAGCGGCGACAGGAAGCTCGACAGCAGATAGCCGTGGGCGCAGTGCAGCTCCAGAATATCGAAGCCCGCGGCGGCGGCACGCCTCGCGGCAGCAACAAACTGGTCGCGCACCTCATCCATCTCGGCGCGGCTCATCGGCTCCGGGACCTGGCCGTCGGGCAGATAGGGCACCGGCGAGGCCGACACCAGCGGCCAGTTATGGTCCGGCAACGGCTCGTCCATGCCCTCCCAGGCGACGCGGGTCGAACCCTTGCGGCCGGCATGGCCGAGCTGGATGCCGATCTTCGCCTGCGAATTGCGATGGACGAAGTCGACGATGCGCTTGTAGGCCGCCGCCTGCGCATCATTCCAGAGGCCGCAGCAGCCGGGCGTGATCCGCGCCTCCGGCGAGACGCAGGTCATCTCGGTGAACAGCAGGCCGGCGCCGCCGAGCGCGCGGGAGCCGAAATGCACCAGATGAAAGTCGTTCGGCACGCCCTCCTCCGCCGAATACATCGCCATCGGCGAGACGATGATCCGGTTATGCAGCGACAGGCCACGGATGTGGAACGGCGTCAGCATCGGCGGCGTGACGCGGTCGTTGGTGGCGGGCACGCCGTTGCGCTCGGCGAACCAGCGCTCATAGCCTTCGAGCCAGGTCTTGTCGCGCAGCCTTAAGTTCTCGTGGCTGATGCGCTGCGAGCGGGTCAGCAGCGAATACATGAATTGCTCCGGCTCCAGCGTATCGGCATAGCGCGAGCCGACCACCTCGAACCATTCCATCGCATTGCGCGCGGCATTCTGGATCCGCGCCACGTCGACCCGGCGCAGCTCCTCGTAAGCCTTCAGCACCGCGGGAATGTTGTCCTTGGTCGCGCCGTGGATCTTGAACTGGCTGGTGAGCTCGATCGCGTCTTCCAGCGCCAGCTTGGTGCCCGAGCCGATCGCGAAATGCGCGGTGTGGGCGGCATCGCCCATCAGCACGACATGGCTGTTGCCGTTGAACGCGGTCCACTTGCCGCAGATCAGCCGAGGGAATGACAGCCAGGCCGAGCCGCGCAGATGCCGCGCGTTGGAGACCAGATGATGGCCTTCAAGGATTTCCGCGAACACATTCTCGCAGAACGCTATGGAAGCGCCCTGCTCCATCTTGTCGAGGCCGTGAGCGAGATAGGCTTCCTCGGTGGTTTCGACGATGAAGGTCGCCGCGCCCTCCTCGAACTTGTAGATGTGCGCCTGGAACCAGCCGTGCTCGGTCTTGCGGAAGTCGAAGGTGAAGGCATCGAACGGGCGGTCGGTGCCGAGCCAGATATAGCGGTTCGGCCGCATCAGCATGTCGGGCCTGAAGGCCTCGGTGTATTTGGCGCGGATCTTCGAGTTGACGCCGTCACACGCCACGATGAGATCGGCATCGGGGAACTCGAGGTCCGAATTGACCTCGCGCTCGAAGATCAGCTCGACGCCGAGCTCCTCGGCCCGCGCCTGCAGGATGTTGAGCAGCCGCTTGCGGCCGATGCCGACGAAGCCGTGGCCGGTGGTGCGCATGCGGCGGCCCTTGATCAGGACCTCGATGTCATCCCAGTGATTGAACGCCTGCTCGATCGTGTCTGATGTGACCGGGTCCCATTTGCGCATGTTGTCCATGGTCGCATCCGAGAACACCACGCCGAAGCCGAAGGTGTCGTAGGGCCGGTTGCGCTCGACCACGGAAATCACGTGCGTGGGATCCAGCATCTTCATCAGGATGCCGAAATAAAGCCCGGCCGGCCCGCCTCCAATGCAAACGATACGCATGGCGTTCTCCCGTTGGCTTCGGCGGATCGGGCAGGTTCCTCCCGCCAGCCGACGCGGCATATTATTTTATACTTAAAATAATTGTCAAGGACTGTTGGTGCCTTGCTCGACGCTCGTCATCGCCCGGCTTGACCGGGCGATCCAGTATTCCAGAGGCAGTCGTGATTGAACCGATAGGCCGCGGCGTACTGGATCGCCCGCCTTCGCGGGCGATGACAGAGAAGGATGCGGCCGTCATTCCCCGGGGGGCAATTGCGACTGGCGGCGACGCGGGAGCGTCCGCAATTGCGCACCGGGGAATGACGATGGAGAAAGGTCGGGTCGCGCCGCGGGACCTCAATGCACCGCGGCGTACAGGATCTTGTCCTGGGTCGCGTCCGCCGCGTCGAACTCGGCGACGATGCGGCCGGTGCGGGCGACCAGGATGCGGTCGGAGACGGCGAGGATCTCCGGCAGATAGGACGAGATCACCACCACCGCCTTGCCCTCGTCGGCGAGACGGCGGATTTCGCCGTGGATGTGCGGGATGGTGCCGACATCGACGCCGCGCGTCGGCTCGTCGAAGAAGATGATCGAGGGCTCCTGCACCAGCGTCTTGGCCAGCACCACCTTCTGCTGGTTGCCGCCGGACAGCTCGATGATCCGCGCCTTGCGCTGCAACGCGCTGATCTTGAGCCGGTCGACCCAGTAGTTGGCGAGCTTGCTGCGCTTCGCGCGCGACAGCAGGAAGCTCCAGCCCTTCCTTGTGGCGAGGCTGCCGAGATAGACGTTGTCGTCGACCACCATGGTCTCGAAGAAGCCGTTGGCCTTGCGGTCCTCGGTGATGTAGGCGATGCCGTCGTTGATCGCCTGCCGCGGCACGCGGTAGCGGATCGGCTTGCCGCGCAGGCGGATGGTGCCGCCATTGACCAGGTTGCGCTTCAGCGCGCCGTAGATGATCTTGGCGATCTCGGTGCGGCCGGAGCCGATCAAGCCGGCGATGCCGACCACCTCGCCGGCATAGACCGAGAACGACATGTTCTTGACCGCCATGCCCATGGTGACGTTCTCGACCGTCAGCACCTTCTCACGGCGCTGATGGGTCTTCGCTTTGCCGCCATAGACCGCCTGTGCCACCTCGCGGCCGACCATGTGCTGCACCAGCGCGTCGCGGGTGAGCTGCTTGGCGGGCGCCGTGATCACCAGCTTGCCATCGCGCAGCACGGTGATGCGATCGGCGATCTGCAGCGATTCCTCGAGCGCATGCGAAATGTAGATGATCGAAACGCCGCGGGCTCGCAGGTCGCGCACCAGATGGAAGAAGTGGACGATCTCCTCCGGCGTCAGCGATGCGGTCGGCTCGTCGAAGATGATGATGCGCGCCTTGTTGTAGATCGCGCGCGCGATCTCCACCATCTGCTTCTTGGCGGTGCCGAGCAGCGCCACCGGCGTTGCCGGATCGACGTGGAAATTGAGCGACTGCAGCAGCTGCTGGGCCTGGATGTTCAGGGTGCGGAAGCGCGTCAAGAGCTTCTCGTTGCCGAGCTCGATGTTCTGCGCCGCGGTCATGGTCGGCACCAGGCTGGTCTCCTGATAGACCATGCAGATGCCGGCATCGAGCGCGTCGCGCGGTTGCTCGAAATTGGCCGATTTGCCGTCGAGCAGATAGTCGCCGGAGGTGAGATTGATCGCGCCCGCAATCGCCTTGCACAGCGTCGACTTGCCGGCGCCGTTCTCGCCGACCAGCGCATGCACCTCGCCGGGATAGAGGTCGAAGTTGACGCCCTCGATGGCGTGGACGCCGCCATAGATCTTGGAGCCGTTGCTGATCCGCAGCACCGGCTCGCGGGCTGCGGACGTCTCAGCGCTTTTGGTCGCGGTCGCCGCCTGCATCACACCGTCATTCATCGCAGGTCTCCCGTATGGAGCAGCAGGCGTCCGGCGCCGCGCGCGGCGATCACGATACCCGAAGGCGTCGCGCAGGCGGCGGTGATGCCGTGGAAGCGGCCGCCGGCACGGCTGTGCAGGCTGTCGGTCGCATCGCCCTCGGCATCGAGATGCACCAGCAGCCCATAGGAGCGCGGCGGCGCCCACGGCTTCTGGATGCCGAGCGCCTTGACGCTGCCGATCTGCATCGGCTCCAGGCAGTCGCTGCCGCCGACCAGCGCCGGCGCCACCCAGTATTCGGGCGGCATCGTCGCCATCATCTCTTCGCGGAAATCGTCTTCCTTGAGCACGAACTCGATCAGATGGGTGCGGCGCGCGAACATGCCGAGCAGGAGCCCGCCATGGCCGTCCGGATGCAGCCGCGCCGGATAGCCCGGCATGTTGGCGGCGATGGTTTCGCGCGGACCAAGCCCATTGCCGCCAAGCGCGAACCGGCTGAGCCGATGCGCCCAGCTCTCGGTGAGCCACAGGCTCTTGCCATCAGCCGAGACCATCACGCCGTAGGGATATGGCAGGTCGCGCAGCAGCACCTGCGCATCGTCGAGGCCGGCGCCGCAGCTGATCAGGCGGCCGCCGGCGCGCTTCTCCATCAGATCGTGCCGCCACTCGCCGGGGCGGCGGCCGGCGCTGCCTTCGACGGCATAGATGCGGCCATCGGGCGCCGCCGTGACCGACAGCAGGCCGACGAGCGCACTGCCGCCGGCAGACTCCAGCCAGCGCGGCGCGGGCTTGGCGGGATCGATCGCGGCAAGCCCCCTGCCCGCGACGCACACCAGCAGTCGGCCGTCCGGATGCAGCGCGAGCCCGCCGGCATCGTCCTCGAACTCGGCGACGACCGTACGTGTCGCGAAATCCGCACCGCTGAGCTTCAGCACCTGGCGGCCGGCGGAGACGTAGACCGCGCCGTCGGCGGCGGCGATCACATCGTCGACGCCGGGCAGCGGCTCGCCGATCGGAACGGCTGAATCGAGCCGATCGTTCGGGCTCATCGCGCCGTCGAGCGGCGGGATCGCGTTCTGGCCGCCGTCGCGGTCGATGACGCTGCGGATGTCGCGCAGCAGATGATCGAAGAATCCCATTATTTCGCCACCCTGCCTGTTACGCGACTCTTGGCGCCCCAGTACGCGTCGTAGCCGGTCCAGCTGTCGTCGACGCCGTCGAGCTTGATGCGGCCGATCCGGTTGTTCTCGAGCCCGCCGAGATAGAGATAGCCCTGATGCTCGCGCATCGAGGTCAGGGTCGAATGCGAGATGCCAGTCGGATCCCACCACGACTCCAGCGCCTCGCCCTTCTCGTTGAACTTGAGCACGCAGCCATGGTTGAGCGCGGGCGCCAGCCACTCGTCGGTCGGCACCTGCTTGACCATGCGCAGCCGGAAGCCGGGCTTGCGCGCGGCGAGGTCGAAGGTCGGCGTGCGGATGCCGACCAGCGCCAGCCAGTAGGTGCCGTCGGAGGCGCGGTTGATGTTGTCGGGGTTGCCCGGCAGCTCGTCCATCAGCACTTCGGTCTTGCCCTTGTTCGGGCCGTCGATCCAGTGGCGGAACACCTTGCACAGCGAGGTCGACGCAATCAGGATCGATTTGCCGTCATGGGAGACGCAGATCCCGTTCGGGAAATAGAAGTGGTTGATCACCGTCCGCGTCGTCTTGGTCGCCGGATCGTAGCAGACCACCCGACCGTTCGGCCGGCCCTCGAGGATGTCGAGGGTGTTGGTGGTCATCTCGTAGCGCGTGGTGCAGTCGCTGAAATAGATCTTGCCGTCGGGCGCGATGTCGAGATCGTCGGCCATGCGCAGGCGGCTGTCGTCGTTCAGCTTGTACCAGGTGCGGTTGGTCTCGTCGGTGACCTTGAAGATGCGGCCATCGGGCGCGACGCCGTAGACGCCCATGCCGGCGACCGCGACGATCAGGTTCTCGTCGCGATCGAACTGCATGCCGAGCGGCCTGCCGCCGATATGGGCGAACACCTCGCGGGTTTCGAAATTCGGCCCGGAGAAGCGGATCACGTTGCCGTCTCGGGTCGAGCCGTAGAGCCGGCCCTGGCGATCGAGGATGACGTCCTCTGGCCCCTCGACCTGATCGACGCCGATCGCCTGCGCCTTGATCAGCCGGTCATTCTGCGCGTAGGGCGACGCCGCGCCGGGCTGCACCGCCGGCGCCGAGGCCAGCGGCACGAAAGCCGGATTGACATAGATCTTCTGGATCGCCTTGCCGCGGTTCTTCGACCATTTGACGTCGATGCCGACGGCGGCGAGCAGGATCATGCCCGTCACAGCCGAGGTGACGTAGCCCGGGATGCCCATGCGGACGAGGCCGTTGATCAACAGGAAGATGATCAGCGCGCCGATCATCGCGCGCCACACTGTGCCCTTGCCGCCGGCCAGCGACACGCCGCCGAGCACCACGGCGGTGAGCGCCTGGAATTCCCAGCCCACGCCGGTGGTGGAATCCGTCGAGGCCTGACGTGCCGCGTAGAAGATGCCGCTCGCCGCGCACAGCGTGCCCGACAGCACATAGGTCATGAACAGCATCAGGCGGACGCGGATGCCGGCATGACGCGCCGCCTTGCGGCTGGCGCCGATCGCCGTGAGATGCCAGCCGTAGCGCGAGCGCGACAGGAAGATGTGGCAGATCACGAGCACCACGAACAGGGTCGCCGCATTGACGGGAATGCCGAGCACGCTGCCGCCGCCGACGAAGTCCCAGGCGTCGCTCTCGACCGAGTTGGTCGCGAACACCTGGGCGTAGCTGGTGTTGAGCAGATTGACCGAGGCGCGCAGGATGATCAGCGTCACCAGCGTGGTCAGGAACGGTCGCGTCTTGAGGAAGCCGATCAGGAAGCCGTTGATGCTGCCGAGCAGCGCGCCGACCAGCAGCGTCGCCGGAATGGCGAGGCCGACCGGCCATTCCCGCACCAGCAGGAAGTACAGCGCCGCGAAATTGCACAGCGCGAAGATCGCGCCGACCGACAGGTCGATGCCGCCGGTGACGAGGCAGAAGCCCATCGCGAGCGCGACGAAGCCGAATTCGGCGAACAGCCGCAGCAGCGACACCGAGTTCTGCACCGAGGCGTAGTCGGGAATGGTGAGCGCGAAATACGCCCACAGCCCGATCATCACGGTGAACGGAACGACCGGCTCGAACCACTGTTTCAGCAACAGCTCCGACAGCAGGAGCCGGGGTGAAAATCGCCGCACCGATGCGGAAAAGGAATCAACTGCCATCGACATCGTCAAAGCACTCCCTCGATCCGGTTTCACGTGTCCGGATTCTGATCCTTGATACAGCCGACGCGGGAATGCCCCCCGCGCCGGCTGTCTCGCGCCTTGTTAGTTTTTCTTGGGTAGCGCGAAGCAGGTGCCGCCGAGCGAGGCGTTCGACTTGTCGATCCAGATCGGCCGCGTGTAGTAGGACAGGTTCTTCGTGCCGGGCTTGTCGCCGGACATCAGCAGCGTCTCGGCTGCGAACATCAGGTCATGGCCCTGCTCGGTCGCCTTGTAGCTGAGGAATTTGCTGAAATTGCCTGAGGTGACCTGGTCGCAATCGAGCTGCGAGCCCTCGCCCGAGGCGAACACCTTCACATCGTCGATCTTGCCGGCATTGCGGATCGCTTGCGCGGCGCCCGATTCCATGATGCCCCAGAAGCCGATCGAGGCGCAGAGATCGGGATGCTGCTGGATCACAGTGGCGGTGACGTTGAGCGCGGTGTTGGCATCCCAGTTCGCCGCCTGGTTCGACACCACCTTGATATTGGGATCCTTGTTCAGCACCTCCATGATGGCGCCGACCTGGTCGACGCTGGCGGCCGCGGTCAATTCGCCCTGCACGATCTGCACCTTGCCCGACTTGCCGGAACCAGTGCCGCAGGCCTTGACGGTTTCGTTCGCGAGCATCCGGCCGATCTCGCGCCAGTCGACACCGACAAAGGCGCCTGACTTGTAGTTCGAGGCCATGTTGACCTGGATCACATGCGTGCCCTGGGCCTCGGCGCGCTTCAGGTCCTTCATCAGCAGCGTCACGCTCGGATTCTGCACGATCAGGACGTCGGGCTTCTGGTCGACCAGCGCGGTCAGCGCCTGCTGCATGGCCGACGGATTGTTGTTCGGGTCGCGCACGACGTATTTCATGCCGCGCCACTCGGCCTCTTCCTGCACCACGCGGCCCCATTCGTCGGACAGCGGAACGCCGAGCGCGATCGGCAGATAGGCGACGGTCTTGCCTTGCAGCGACTTGTCGTAGGCGGCGCGCAATTCGCGCCCGGCCTTGGTACCTTCCTCCTGCGCCGACGCCGCGAAGGGCATCGCGGCAAACGCCACACCGGCGAGCAGGATCGTCCAGAACTTGGTCGTCTTCATCGTCTCCTCCACACAAAATTCTTTTGATTGATTTGGAATTGTTTTGATTGGTACGGCCGCGCGGCTAGTCGCCTTGATTCAGTCCCCTTGCCGCGCGGTCTCCTCGTCGCGGGGATGCAGCCAGTTGTCGAGCACGATCGCGGCCAGCAGCACCACGCCCTTGACGATGTTCTGCACCTCGCTGTTGACGTCCATGATGGTGAAGGCGTTGAGCAGCGTGCCGATCAGGATGCAGCCGACCACGACGCTGAACACGCTGCCGCGGCCGCCGATCAGGCTGATGCCGCCGATCACGACGACAAGCACGACGTCGAAGATCATGGTGCCTTGCGTGATCGCCATCTGCATGCTGCCGGTGGTGCCGACCCAGACCAGGCCTGCAATCCAGGCGAGCAACGCAACCAGCACGTGCTCCAGCACGATCAGCGGTCGCAGCGGGATGCCGGTCAGCCGCGCGGCCTCCGGATTGTCGCCCTGCGCGTAGATGAAGCGGCCGATCGAGGTGCGCGACAGGAACAAGTGCATCGCGATCGCTGCGACTGCGAACACCAGGATCGGAACCGGAATGCCGAACAGCCGTCCGGCGCCGAGATACATCAGGCCCGGCGCATCCTTCGGCGCATAGACCACCCAGGCCGGCGCGATCCAGAACGCGAGGCCATAGATCACGAAGCCGGCGGCCAGCGTCACGAACAGCGCCGGCGCCTCGACGAAGGCGACCATCACGCCGTTGACGACGCCGATCAGCACCGCAATTGCCAGCGCCAGCAGCACTGCCGTGAAAACAGGCATGCCGTTCTGCATGTAGATCAGCGCGATCGCCCAGGAACCCGCCATGATCGCGACCTCGGAGAGGTCGATGCCGCGGCTGATCACGATCAGCCCCATGCCGAGGCCGAGCACGCCGAGGATCGAGATACTCCGCAACAGGTTGAGGAGATTGGAGACGGTGGCGAAGCCGTTCAACGTCAGGCCGAACACGACCAGAAGCGCGATCGTGATCAGGAGCACGATCTGCTCCTGGCTCGGTTTTGCAAACATTGCGCCCGAGCGAGATGATGCCGCAGGGACAGCAACGCCGCGCGATGGCGATTGCACGCTCATCGTTTCCTCCAGGTATTATTTTGCTTGAGACTTTAAGAGTGCCAACTCATATTCGTCAAATGCATTCGACGGATAGGGACGGATCATTTC
Source organism: Bradyrhizobium acaciae (assembly GCF_020889785.1). Taxonomy (GTDB): domain Bacteria; phylum Pseudomonadota; class Alphaproteobacteria; order Rhizobiales; family Xanthobacteraceae; genus Bradyrhizobium; species Bradyrhizobium acaciae. Next base: position 38,432 of record NZ_JACMYK010000003.1, on the reverse strand, counting down.
CATGCATGTACGCGACGTCGATCTGAACCTGTTCGTGGTGTTCGACGCGATCTACACCGAGGGCGGCGTCAGCCGCGCCTGTTTCCGTCTCAATCTGACGCAGCCCGCGGTGAGCCACGCGCTGAGCCGGCTGCGCGCGATGTTCAACGATCCGCTGTTCGTGCGCCGCCACCACCTGATGACGCCGACCCCGTTGGCGCGCCAGATCATCACCACCGTGCGCCAGGCGCTCAACGGCCTCGAGACGACGCTGACCCACACCAACCGCTTCGATCCGGCCAGGACGCCGAAGCGATTCGTGATCGGCCTGCGCAACAATCTCGAAGCGCCGATGCTGAGCGCGCTGGTCAACCGCATCAGCGCGGTGGCGCCGCTGGTCGAGATCGCGACCGTGCGCAGCGAGCGCAACAATCTGGAGCGCGAGCTTGCCGCCGGCACGCTGGATGTCGCGATCGATACGCTGCTGCCGCTCTCGACCGAGGTGCGGCGCGAGCAGATCCTGACCGAGCATATCGCGGTGTTTGCCCGGCGCGGCCATCCCGAGCTCGGCACGCGGCTCGACAAGACGGCCTATCTGCGCATGGAGCATGTCTGCGTGACGTCGCGCCGCAGCGGCGTGTCATTCGAGGACTTCCAGCTCCAGCGCCTCGGCCTGACCCGCACCGTTCGCCTGACCTGCCAGAATTTCGCGACCGCCTGTCATGTCGTGAGCCGCAGCAACATGCTGCTGACGGCGTCGGAAAGCGCCGCCTCGGTGCTGGAGGACCCGGGGCTGTTGCAGTGCTTCCCCTGCCCGTTCCCGATCAGCCCGCACGTCAATTATCTCTACTGGCACGCCACCGCCGAGGGCGACACCACCAATCAATGGCTGCGCGAGCAGCTCCGCGCCGCCGCTTCGTTGCTGGCCGGAAGCCGCTTCAGCAAGAAGAACCGGCGCGCGGCCAAGACGCGGCCGAAGGTAGGAGTTCCGATGCCGACCAGTCTCGCCGCTGAATAGCAGCGGTATTCTTATTGATTCACCAGCCGGCACTTGGACGTGGACAGTGGCTGAAAGGCTTCAGCCGCCGGGATGGTCTCCTCCACCGCATAATAGTCCCATTTCTGCTTGACGTCGGCCGGCGCCTTCACCTTGACGAGATACATGTCGTGGATCATGCGGCCGTCCGCGCGGATCCTGCCGTTGCGCGCGAACATATCGTCGATCGGCATCGACTTGAGCCGCTGCATCACAGCTGCCGCGTCGTCGGTCTTAACCGCCTGTACGGCCTTCAGGTAATTGGTCACCGCGGAATAGGCACCGGCCTGCACGAAGTTCGGCATCTTCCCGACCTTGGCAAAGAAGCGCCGGCTCCATTGCCTCGAGCGGTCGTCGAGGTCCCAGTAGAACGGTTCGACCAGCAGCATACCCTGCGTCGCCGCCGCGCCGAGCGCGTTGACCTCGGTGATCGTACCGACCAGCGGCACGATGGTCTGCCCCGGCGTGATGTTGAAATCCCTCGCAGCCGTGATGGAGTTCAGGAGATCGGCGCCGGCGTTGGCGAATCCGATTACCTTGGCCTTCGAGGCTTGTGCCTGCAGCAGGAAGGACGACAGGTCGGTGGTGCTGATCGGGTGATAGACCGTGCCGAGCACCGTGCCACCGGAGCGTATGATGGCTTCCGAAGCTTCCGCCACCAGGGATTTCCCCAGTGCGTAGTCGACGGCGACGAAATACCAGGTCCCCAGGCCCAGCGACTTCACCAACCGCGCCTGACCGTTGGTGAACGAATAAGTGTCCCAGGTATAGCTGATCGTATTGGGCGAGCACTGCTCATTGGTGAGCCGCATTGAGCCGGAGCCGGTGACGATCAGCATGCGTTTTTTGGTTTCCGCGACGCTCGACACCGCCAGTGCGACACCGGAATTGATGACGTCGGTGATCAGGTCGACGCCGCCGGTATCGTACCATTGCCGCGCGATGCCGGTGGCGACATCCGGCTTGTTCTGGTGATCCGCGGAGATCAGTTCCACCTTGAACGGCGGCTTCTCCTGCTCGACGAAATCGTCGATCGCCATCTGCGCGGCCGCAACTGCACCCGCACCGGCGAGGTCGGAAAACACGCCGCCCATGTCGGTGAGAACGCCGACCTTGACGGTGCCGTCGGAAATCCCCGTCGTCTCCGCCAATGCACCCGTGCATCCTGCGGCCAGCATTGCGGCAACCAGCCACGCAATCAAATTCCGAATCCTCATGACAACTTCCCCGTTCTGACGCGGCTTCGGCGCGCTTTTGTCGTGCGTGGCGACGCGAATTATTCGGCAGCCGCCCGCTTCATGTCATTGCGACGCAGATTGCGGCGGGCCCAGACGGCGACCTCCTGCATCGTCGTCTGCGTTTCCGGGAGGAACGGGAAGATCGGATAGACGTGGACCGAATCCTCGACGATCCGCAATGTCACATCGACACCGGCCTTCTCGGCGCGCTCGGCCAGCCGCGTGGCATCGCTGAGCAGCACTTCGCCCTGGCTTGCGGTGACGAACAGCGGCGGCAGCCCGGTCAGATCGCCGAACAGTGGCGATACCAGCGGGTCGGTCGGCTCGTGGCCCTGGAAATACGACGCACCCATGAAGGTGAGCAGGTCGCGGTTGGCCGCGGGATCGTCGCCGTTGAAAGCACGAATAGTCGGGCCTGACAGGGTCAGATCGGCGAATGGCGCCACCGAGAGGATCGCCGCCGGCAACGGATCGCCCGCGTTTCGGAGCGCCAGGACGAGCGCAACGGCCATGCCGCCGCCCGCCGACTCGCCGGAGACCAAAATCGAGCTTGCATTGACGCCACGTGCCAGCAATGCGCGATAGGCCGCCACCGCATCGTCGATCGCGGCGGGATAGGGATGCTCCGGCGCGAGCCGGTAGTCCACCGTATAGCAGGCGCCATCTACCGCCGCGGCAAGACGGCTTGCATATTCCAGCGAGCCCTTGGCGGAGCCGATCAAGTAACCACCTCCGTGGAAATGCAGCACGACATTGCCGCGCGGCACATTCGGCGCCGCGACGCGCCAGGCCTTGACGTCACCCAGTTCGTCCTCCACCGCAGTGGTGTCCGCGGGCAGCGGGAAGTTCGTGGTGAGGAAGCGGTCATAGGCCTCGCGCAATCCGTCATGTCCGCGCGCCACATCTTCAGGCCGAAAAGCGAATTTCCAGAGATCGAAGGCGCGCTGGCCCTCGGGACGGCGCAAGCGCTTGCCTTCGCGCAGGCCCGTGACATTGAGCACCTCGCCGGGCGCCCCCTCCGTGGCTTTCACGACGTCATAATCCCACGCGAGGCCCCAGCTGGTCTCGGCGAGCGGATCGATGCGCGCCATGCCCTTCCAGCGACCGTTGCGATCCCGTATGCGGTTGGCCTCGGTCTCATGCATCAGCTTGACCACGGCGCGCGCGCCGGCCTGGATGCGCGTGGTGCGCGGCAGCCGCCGCTGCTCATAGTCCCTCAGCGCGCCCGGCACATCGTCCTGACGACGCGACAGCACGCGCGCAAGGGTCCAGGCGTCCTCGATGCTCTGGCCGGCGCCCGCGGCAAGAAACGGCACCATCGGATGGGCTGCATCGCCAAGCAGAGTGATGCGGCCGGAGCTCCAGCTGTCGATCGGATCGCGATAATACATGCCGGTGATGAAGGCGCTCCGGCACTGCTCGAGCATTTTGCGTGCGCGCGGCTCGGCGTCCTCGAAGGAGCGCAGCATCTCGGAAGTGTCGCCGCTCTCGTCCCAGGATTCGCGAGTCACCTCTTGCGCGGGTACCGAGGCGAGGATGCTGTAGAGATTTTTCGGCCGCACCCAATAGGTGATCAGCGTCCGGCCGGGGCCGAACCAGTAATTGCCGCGCTCCTCCAGATTGAGCCCTTCGAGACGCTCTGCTGGAATCAGCGAACGCCACATCAGGATGTTGGCAAAGTGCTTCTGCTCCGGTCCCCGCAAATGCTGGCGTACCACCGAATGGATGCCGTCGCAGCCGACCAGCACGTCGCCGCGCACGATCTCGCCATTCGCAAGCTTCGCCTCGACGCCGCCCGCGTCCTGGGACACCGCCACGCAGCGGGCGCCGAGCCGCTTGGATTCCGCCGGCACCGCATCAGACAGAATCTGCACCAAATCCGCGCGATGGATGTTGTACATCGGCGCCCCGTAGCGCTTCGCGGCCTCGTCGCCCAAGGGAGCCTGGTACATCATCTTGCCGGAGCGCAGGTCGCGATAGTCATAAGACTGCGGCTTCACGCCGACGCTGCGGATCGCGGTCTCGAGCCCGAGCTCGCGCAGCACGATCGCTGCGTTGGCGGCGATCTGGATACCGGCCCCGATCTCGCTCAGCCCTTTGGCCTGCTCCAGCACAAGCGCGTCAACGCCTTGATGACGCAGCGCAATCGCAGTAGTCAATCCGCCGATACCGCCGCCCGCAATGAGCACCCGCATGGTTTGTCTCCGCCCTATAGTCGAATTAAGTGATTTCGCTTAAATTAGGTCAGGATCAGTTCGCATGTCAAGCAGGCGAAGAACCACGCGCGCGAGTTCGGAAGAAACGCGGAACCAGATCAAGGCCGCGGCACAATTGCTGTTTGCCCGGCACGGTGTCGACGCGGTCACCGTGCAGCAGATCGTCGATGCCGGGGGGCAGCGTAACAACGCAGCCCTGCACTACCATTTCGGCTCCAAGGAGGAATTGATCCGCCAGATGGTGGTCGACGGCGCCACGGTGCTCGACGGGCGTCGACGCGAGATGCTCGACGAGATCGAGGCGCGCGGGGGTCCCAAAAGCATCAGGGAGGTGCTGCTGGTGCTGGTCATGCCCGTCATCGAACTCGGCGAGGACGAACGTTGGCACGGATATATCCGCTTCACCACGAACCTGCAGGCCTCAGATCCGAAGGCGTTGCGCGACGCGCTCAACGGCCGTTGGAATGCGAGCTATGTCGCGTGCTTCAACTACCTGAAGACGATGCTCCGTCTGCCGGCGCCGATCGTGGAACAGCGCCTTTCAATTTTCGCGATCTACGCCAACGCGATCCTGTCGGCGCACGAGGCCGCCGTCGAGTCGCGCAACACCAAGAGCAGCCGCCTTTGGGGGCAACCGTTCACGATCGAGAATATCCTCGATACGCTTGAGGCTACGCTCACCTGCCCGCTCTCGCAGGGCACCTCGTCGAAGCTGCCGGCAGGCTAAGGCGCGTCGGTCACATCCCGCTCAAGCCGCTGTCGACCGCAAGCGTCTGCGCGGTGACGTAGACGCTTTCATCCGACATGAAGAACAGCACCGCATAGGCGATCTCCCACGCAGTTGCCTGGCGGCCGAACGGGACCTGGCTCTTGCCGCGCGACGGCCGACCCGCACCGGCCTCGCGGCCGTTCGGGGTGTCGACCAGCCCGGGATAGACCAGATTGGCGCGGATGCCACGCCGCGCGCCGGTGTGCGCGATGTTGCGCATCAGGCCGCCGAGCGCGGCCTTTGAGGAATCATAGACCGCCATCTGCGATCCCGCCTTCAACGCCGCGATCGACGAGATGAAGACGATCGAGCCGCCGTCCTCGAATTTCGGCAGAGCGGCGCGGCAGCACAGCATCGGCCCGCGGACATTGACGTCGTAGATCCGGTTCCACTCCTCCGCGCTGACATTGTCGAGCCCGGTCTTGCCGAAGGTACCGATGTTCAGCACCATGCCGTCGAGCCCGCCCATGGCGTGATGAGCCTCATCAATCATCCTGATGACGTCGGCCTCCTTGGTGACGTCGGCGGCGATCGCGAAGCCGCGGCCGCCGTCGGCGGCGATGCGCGCGACCGTAGCCTCGGCCGAGCCACGGTTGAGGTCGGCGACCGCGACATGCGCGCCCTCGCGCGCGAACAGCAGGCTCATGGCGCGGCCGTTGCCGATCGGATCGGTCGCGGCGTCGAACACACGCTGGCCGCCGCCGACCACCAGGATGCGGCGGCCTTTGAGCCGCCCCCTGCCCGGCGCGATACCTGACGATTCCGCGCTCAGCGGACGGACATAGCGGTCAGGCTTCGCGTCTTGCGAGGTCCCTTGCGGAGTCTCGGACATCTCATCAACCCCGCTTCTTGCTGGCCTCGTACACGACCATGCCGGCGGCCGGATCGAGATCGGTCTCGGTGGCTTCGGTCAGGCGTGCCATCATCATGTAGAAGCCGAGCGTGACGATCGCCTCGACGATCTCCTGATCGCTGAAATGCTCGCGCACCCCTGCGAAGGCCGCGTCGCCGACGCGCACCTTCTCGACCACCTCGCGGCCGAAGCCGAGCAGTGCGCGTTCGGCGGCGTTGAGCGAGGGATCGTCGTAATTGCCGCGCTCGACGGCGTCGATCTGCGGCTGGGTGACGCCGACACCGAGCGCAATCGGCACATGCTGGCGCCATTCATAGGCGCCGCCCTCGAGCTGCGCGGCCTGCAGGATCAGGAGCTCGCGATTGACCGCGGAGAGCTTTTGTTTGTGCAGGATCGAATTGGCGAGCCGCATTGCCGGGATCATGTTGGTCTCGGCGTGGGCCATCATGCGGAAGATGTTGAGCTTGACCGGCATGCGGTCGAACGCCGTGCGGATGTCGCCGCTGGTGGTATCCGGATCAATCAAAGGCAGCCTTGCCACGTGTCTCTCCCTTTTTCGTTTGTTCGTTGTCTTGCTATCCGTGCGTCCACCTAATGCACCGGGCTGACCGAGATCAAGCCGACCGTCCGGCATTGCCCGAATTGCGGGGTTCAGCCATGCGGTTCCGCGCTTGAATCCACATCCGCGGGCGGGCATAAGGATCGGCATCTCCCTGAAAAAATGACCATAGCCCAAGGATTTACGATGCCCGCCTATCGCTCCCGCACCACCACCCACGGCCGCAACATGGCGGGTGCTCGCGGCCTCTGGCGCGCCACCGGCATGAAGAACGAGGATTTCGGCAAGCCGATCATCGCGGTGGTCAATTCCTTCACCCAGTTCGTGCCCGGGCATGTGCATCTCCAAAACCTCGGCCAGCTGGTGGCGCGGGAAATCGAGAAGGCCGGCGGGGTGGCAAAAGAGTTCAACACCATTGCGGTCGATGACGGCATCGCGATGGGCCATGACGGCATGCTCTACAGCTTGCCCTCGCGCGAGCTGATCGCCGACAGCGTCGAATACATGGTCAATGCGCATTGCGCCGACGCGATGGTCTGCATCTCCAACTGCGACAAGATCACGCCTGGCATGCTGATGGCGACGCTGCGCCTCAACATCCCGACCGTGTTCGTCTCGGGCGCCCGATGGAATCGGGCAAGGTCCTGCTCAAGGGCAAGAAGCGCGCCGTCGACCTGATCGACGCGATGGTTGCGGCCGCCGACTCCAACGTGTCGGACGAAGAGGTCGAGGTGATCGAGCGCTCGGCCTGCCCGACCTGCGGCTCCTGCTCCGGCATGTTCACCGCGAATTCGATGAACTGCCTGACCGAGGCGCTTGGCCTCGCGCTGCCCGGCAACGGCTCGGTGCTGGCGACCCATGCCGACCGCAAGAGCCTGTTCGTCGAAGCCGGCCATCTGATCGTCGATCTCGCCCGCCGCTATTACGAGCAGGACGACGCCAAGGTGCTGCCGCGCAACATCGCGAACTTCAAGTCGTTCGAGAACGCGATGACGCTCGACATCGCGATGGGCGGCTCGACCAACACCGTGCTGCATCTGCTCGCCGCCGCCCGCGAGGGCGAGGTGCCGTTCACGATGGCCGACATCGATCGTCTCTCCCGCAAGGTGCCGGTGCTGTGCAAGGTCGCGCCCTCGGTGCCGGACGTCCACATGGAGGACGTGCATCATGCCGGCGGCATCATGGCGATCCTCGGCGAACTCGACCGCGCCAGGCTGCTGACGACCGACGGCCCGACCGTGCACGCCGCGACATTGAACGACGCGCTGAACCGCTGGGACGTGGTGCGGACCACGAGCGACAAGGTGCGCAACTTCTACTGCGCCGCCCCGGGCAACGTGCCGACCCAGGAAGCCTTCAGCCAGGATCGCCGCTTCGACGAGGTCGATCTCGATCGCGAAAAAGGCGTGATCCGCAACGCCGAACATGCCTATTCCAAGGATGGCGGCCTCGCCGTGCTGTTCGGCAATCTTGCGGAAGACGGCTGCATCGTGAAGACCGCCGGCGTCGATCAGAGCATTTTGAAGTTCTCAGGTCCCGCCCGCATCTTCGAGAGCCAGGACGCGTCGGTCGACGCCATCCTCGGCAACAAGGTCAAGGCCGGCGATGTCGTGCTGATCCGTTATGAAGGTCCGCGCGGCGGCCCGGGCATGCAGGAGATGCTCTACCCGACCAGCTACCTGAAGTCGAAGGGGCTCGGAAAGGCGTGCGCGCTGATCACCGACGGCCGCTTCTCCGGTGGATCGTCGGGCCTGTCGATCGGCCACGTCTCGCCGGAAGCCGCCGAAGGCGGCCTGATCGGCCTGGTCGAGGAAGGCGACGTCATCGAGTTCGACATCCCGAACCGCAAGGTCAACCTCAAGGTCGACGATGCAGAACTCACGCGCCGTCGCGCTGCGATGGAAGCCAAGGGCAATGCGGCGTGGAAGCCGGCGGCGCCGCGCAAGCGCGCCGTCTCGACCGCGCTGAAGGCCTATGCGGCGTTCGCGAGCAGCGCGGCGAAGGGCGCGGTGCGCATCCTGCCGGAGTGATCGGCAACAAGTGCTAAGTCACATGCAGGTCGGCCGCCTCGATCCGGATGCGGTCGGCATGCAGTGACCAGTCGCACAACGATTGTTCCTGGCAGAATTTGACCTTGGCCATCTCGGTGGCCTGACCTTCGCTCAAGGCGTCGATCTCGAGCGCGCCCTGGCAGACCTCGCGCTCGCGGCCATTGCCGCCGAGCACGTCCTTCATGAAATGAACGACAAAGCGTGACATGGAACCCTCCCCGCTGGACCGGAAGAGCCGGGAGTACCGCTTTAGCACTAACGCGAAATGGGGTTGAGTTAATTCGGCGCCAGCGGATGCGGCGCTTCGCAGCGGGTGGAAAACTACGCGCCGGCCTGAGGCAGGCTGGCGGCCGCAATCGCGACGATCTGCGCAAGACGGCGGCCGATTTTCGCGGGCGCGTTGCGGAGCAATAACTGGACCTGTCGCATGGCACGTCTTCCTTCGGTGTCCGGAATGGTCGGGCACATCGGGAAAATGGCGACTTCGGGCTAAGCCGTCGATATCTCAGGGAAAATAACAACGGACGCGTTGCGGCGCGGCGGTTTGGCAGTGGGTTTGTTGCCCGGATCGCGGTGTTGGCGAGGGAGATTTTCTCCGGCTTTTTTTGTGGGCCGCCGCGTCACGCTTCTGGCCTCGCTAGTGAGGGACGCATGGCGGAAGGGTTCCCTCCCCCCTTGCGGGGGAGGGCTAGGGAGAGGCTACCACACGGCACACTCTCTCCCTTTGAACTCCAACGACGCGCGATCGGAATTGCGACGGTTGTGCCCTCGGCAATCGTCTCGCGCGGGGCCACCCCTCTCCCCACCCTCACCCGCAAGGGGAGAGGGAGCCTGGCCAGCGTGCTCACCTAACACGAGGCCGCGCCACCTTCCTGGCATGAACCCGAACGTCTTCTCGAACCGCTTCGCATACACCGGCCAGACCTCGGGATTGACGATGCGCGGCGGGCGCGCCTGCCCGATTTCGGAATATTGGAAATTTATCCCTGAGTTGCCCGACACGTCAAGTTGACTCATTGAACACCGGCAGCGGCCAGCTCCTTTGCATGGGGTTGTTTTCGATATTTTGGCCGCGCGGCCGCGGCACGCCTCTCGCCGTGCTAGTGAGGGACGCACCAACGGCAGGGTTCCCTCCCCCCTTGCGGGGTCCGAGGCGAGCGAAGCTCGCTCTCGAGGTTAGGGAGAGGGGTGCCACACGGCACACTCTCACCCTTCGAACTCCAACGACACGCGATCGGAATTGCGACGGTCGTGCCCTCGGCAATCGTCTCGCCTGCGGCCACCCCTCTCCCCAACCCTCTCCCGCAAGGGGAGAGGGAGCCTGGCCAGCGTGCTCACCTGACAAAGGCGAGAGCTACCACCACCACCTATCCCGGCATGAACCCGAACGCCTTCTCGAACCTTTTCGCATAAACCGGCCAGACCTCGGGGTTGATGATGCGCGGCGGGCGCTTGCCGTCGAGGGCGTCGAGGATCTGCTCGGCGGCGATGCGGCCCATGTTGATGCGCGCCTCGCGGGTGACGCCGGCGGTGTGCGGGCTCGCCAGCACATTGTCGAACTGCAAGAGCGGATGATCCGGCGGCGGCGGCTCCTTGGCCCAGACGTCCAGACCGGCGCCGGCGATGCGTTTTTCGCGGAGCGCATTCTCCAGCGCCTTCTCATCATGGATGAAGCCGCGCGCTGTGGTGACGAAATAGGCATGCGGCTGCATCAGCGCGAATTCGCGCGGGCCGATCATGCCCCGGCTCTTGCTGTCGAGCGGACAGGAGATCGAGACGAAGTCCGCGCGGCGCAGCAGATCGTCGAGCTCGACCTTCTCCCCGCCCCGCTTCGCCATCTCCTCCGCGGTGAGATACGGATCATAGGCGATCACCTTCATGTGCAGCAGGCCCCTGCACAGCTCGGCGATACGGCGGCCGACATTGCCGAGACCGACGATGCCGACCGTCTTCTCCTTCAGCTCGTTGCCGATCAGGTCGTTGCGGTTGACGTTGGCCTCGCGCCGCAGTCGGCGGTCGGACTGGATGATGCGCTTCGACAGCGTCAGCATCATGCCGAGCGCGTGCTCGGCGACCGAATTGGCGTTGCCGCCGGACTGGTTAACCACCAGCACGCCCGCCGCGGTGCAGGCATCGACGTCGACCGGATCGAAACCGGCGCCGTTCGAGGAGACGATCAACAAATTCGGCGCCCGCTTCAACAACTCCGCATGGGCATGGAAATGCGGCGCCAGCTCATCGCGCGCGGCGCCGATCTGATAGGCATGCGCGTCAGCGAGCACCGGCGCGAACGTCGCCTCCGGCGTCTCGTTCTCCAGGCGATCGAGCCGGACATCCGGCCGCTTCTTCAGGATGTCGACGTAGATCTCGTGGGCGAGGTATTTGACGTAGAACACGCGCTTGTTGTTGACGGTCATGTCTTCGAGCAGCCTTCAGTTTGGGAAGCCATAGAGTCGTGCGGGATTGTCGACCAGGATGCGGTGCCGGGTGGCGGCATCCGGCGTCCACTCCTGGAACAGCGTCAGCAGATGGCCGGCATCGGGCATTTCGCCCTCGACGCGCGGATGCGGCCAGTCGCCGCCCCACACCAGCCGTTCAGGGTTGGCCGCGACCAGCGCTTCGTGGAACGGTCGCGCATCCGGATAATCCGGTGCGCGCCGGCTCAGGCGATGCGCGCCTGACAGCTTGGCCCAGCACCAACCCTCGCCGACCGCGCGCAGCAGGCTCTGGAAACCCGCGGTGTTGATCCCTGCGGCAGCATCGGTGCGGCCCATGTGATCGACCACGACAGGCAGACCGAGCGCCTTCAGCGTCGGGATCGTGTCGGGCAGATCCTTCACGTCGATCCAGAGCTGCAAATGCCAACCGAGCTCGGCCATGACGGGCGCATGCGTCTCGGCGACCCCAAGCGGAATGCCACCGCGATAGTGCAGCTGGCCGCCGCGGAAGAAATGGTTGAAGCGCAACGCGCGGACGCCGAGCACATGCCATTGCCGCAGCGTGCCCGCCGCGACTTCGGCATCGGCCACCGCAACGCCGCGCAGCCGCGCCGGCTCGCGCTGCAACGCATCCAGCATCGCCGAATTGTCGCGGCCATGCGCGCTGCCCTGCACCAGCACGCCGCGGGTGAACCCGAGCGCATCGAGCATGCCGAGATAGCTCGCAAGCGGTGCGTCAGGTGGCGTGTAGCTGCGATCGCCGGCATAGGGAAAGCGATCCGCCGGGCCGAACACATGGGCATGGGTATCGCAGGCCTTCGGCGGCAGCTTCTCCCGGGGCGGCGTCACCGGACGCGGCGGCAGGCAGGCGGGAATCTCCGATGCAGCCATTGGTTTACTCCGCCTTCATGCCGGCCGCCTTGATGATCGGCCCCCACTTGTCGTAGTCGGCCTTGATCTTGGCGGCGAATTGCTCCGGCGTGCTCCCGATCGAGATCGCGCCGAGCTTGCCGAGCCGCTCCTTCACGGCATCGGTGTTCACCGCTGCGACGAAATCATGCGAGATCTTCGCGACGAGATCGGCGGGCATGTTACCGGGACCCAGCAGGCCCCACCACACCTCGGTGTCGTAACCCGGCACGGTCTCCGACATGCTGGGCACATCAGGCAGGAACGGCGCGCGCGACGCCGCGGTCACCGCCAGCGCGCGAACCGTGCCGGCCTGCAACTGCCCGACCGATTCCGGCCCGTTGTTGAACGACATCGGAATCTGCCCGCCGAGCAGATCGTTGATCGCCGGCGCGCCGCCCTTGTAGGGGATCGCGTTGAGATCGATCTTGGCAAGGTTGTTGAGCAACTCGCCGGCCAGATGGGTCGAGGTGCCGTTGCCGGCATGGGCAAACGAGAGAGTGCCAGGCTTTGCCTTCGCCGCCGCAATGACGTCGCCGACCGACTTGAACGGAGAGTCCGCGCGCACCAGCAGCACGTTCGGCGACGATGCCAAGAGCGAGATCGGCGAAAAATCCTTGAAGGTGTCGTAGGGCAGCTTTGGATAGAGGAACGGATTGGTGGCGTGGCCGCTCGCCACCATGATCAGGTTGTAGCCGTCGGGCGCCGAGCTCGCGATCGCCTGCGAGGCGATCACGCCGCCGGCGCCCGGCCGGTTCTCGACCACGATCGACTGCGTCCAGATCTTCGACACCGCTTCGGCGAGCGTTCGCGTCAGCACGTCGACGCCGCCGCCGGGCGGATATGGAACGAGAACGTGAACGGCCTTTGCCGGGTAAGGCTGCGCGGACGCGAGCCCGGCCACGACCATGGCCGCTGCCGCAATGGCGGTCCGCCAGACCCATCCGGCCATTGATGCCTCCGTCCCTTGATCGTTCTATTGTTACCGCCTGTATCGCACGGCAGTTCAGCGCTGCGATGGCCGAATTCCGCAGGTCGCGTTGCGGACGCGACATGTTGACAATCACCTGCGCCGCGTCAAGTTTTGTGCCGCAAGCGACCGTCAGCGTCGCGCGAGCAGGGAGAACGGGATGGCGGCCGCGGAACACGCCTCGTCCAAAGATAAAGCCAAGGATAAGTCCCAGGATGCGGCGACCACCTGGCACGGCATCGTGCTGCAGACGCTGAAGCGGAACGAGATCAAGCTGGTGCCCTATGTGCCAGACCGGGTGCTGACCACGCTGATCAAGGATCTGCACGCCGATCCCTACTTCACGACATTTCCGACCGCGCGCGAGGAAGAGGCCGTCGGCATCGTCTCGGGCGCCTGGATGGCCGGCATGCGCGGCGCGGTGCTGATGCAGACCTCGGGCTTTGCCACGCTCGCCAACGTGCTGGCCTCGCTCGCGGTGCCCTACCAGATCCCGCTGATCATGTTCGTCTCCGAGCGCGGCACGCTCGGCGAGTTCAATTACGGCCAGGCGCTGGTCTGCCGCACCATGCGCCCGGTGCTGGATTCGCTCGCCATGGAGCACCACACCATCACAAGGCTCGACGAGCTCGAATTCATCGCCGACCGCTCGATCAAGCAGGCCGTCACCACCCAGGCGCCGGTGGCGCTGATCCTCTCGCCGCTTTTGACCGGCGGCAAGACCTTCGACAAGTGAGATCAGCCATGACCAACACTCCCGCGCGCAACACCAAGGTGATGAACCGTTTCGATCTCACCCGGCGCCTCGTCGCCGGGCTGAAGGACGAGGCCGTGATCGGCGGCATCGGCAACACCAATTTCGACCTCTGGGCCGCCGGGCACCGCCCGCAGAATTTCTACATGCTGGGCAGCATGGGACTGGCGTTTCCGATCGCGCTCGGCGTCGCGCTGGCGCAGCCGAAGCGGCGGGTGTTCGCGCTCGAAGGCGACGGCTCGCTGTTGATGCAGCTCGGCTGCCTCTCGACCATCGCAACGCTGGCGCCGAAGAACCTGACCATGGTGGTGATGGACAACGGCATCTACCAGATCACCGGCAGCCAGCCGACGCCTGCCGCCGGCCACACCGACATCGTCGCGGTCGCAATCGCCTGCGGCCTCGCCAGCAGCTCATGGGCCGCCGACGAGGACGATTTCGAGCGGCTGATCGAACAGTCGAAACAGGCGGCCGGCCCAACGCTGATCGGCGTCCGCATCGACGACAAGCCCGGCACCGGCACGACAAGGCGCGATCCCGTGCAGATCCGCGAGCGCTTCATGCATGGCATGGGCGTGCGGCAGCTGCTGTAGGCAAGCTCCCGCGGCCTGCACCTCCGTCATTGCGAGAAGCAAAGCGACGAAGCAATCCATGCATCGGCGCACGCAGTGGACGGATTGCTTCGCTGCGCTCGCAATGACGGCAGTCGGGCGCTCATTGAGTCCCGCTCAATTCATCCGCAACTCGGTGATGTGTCGGGGATCCGGCTTCAGCTCGCCGCGTTCGACCCGCTTGACGATGTCGGTCAACGCGGCGTTGGCATTGCAGGCGAGGCCGAGCTTCTCGCCCTCGCGCACCACGACCCCGTTGAGGAATTCGATCTCGGTGCGGCGGCCCTTCTGCATGTCCTGGCCCATCGAGGGGCGCTGTGCCGATGAGGTGCGCTTGCTGTCCTTGAAGCGTTGCTCGTCGCAGGCGCGGGTCGCGGCCTCGTCGCCCTCGCCGGCCCGGGCGATCGTCTCCGGCGGCAGATGCAGGATCTCCTCCAGCTGATAGCCCTGCGCCTGGCCGACACGGATCGCCTCGCTGCCGAGCCGCGTCGAGAAGCGGCGCAGCAGCTCGCTTTGCAGCACCTCGCCGCCCGCTAGACCCGTGCAGGCCGAGAGCCCGTTGCCCATCACGTTGGCGACGAGCTTGGACCAGCGCTCGCCCCAGAGATTCGAGGTGACCTTGGCGCTGTCGGAATAGCCGACCAGCCGGCACACTTCCTCCGCCCGCGCGGTGATGCGGCCATGCACCTCGCCGGCGCGAAACACGGTGTGATCAGCCCCGCCCTTGCCGGCGCCGCGATGGATATGGCCGGGCTCCGGCAGATTGACGGTGATGCTGCTGGCGATGCAGCCGAGCGTCTTGCCCCAGCCGACGATGCCGGCGATGGTCTCCTCGTTCATACAGTTCTGCAGCGAGACGACATAGCCGTCAGCCGCCAGATATTGCCGGATCAGCATCGTGGCCCAGGCCGTGTCGTAGGACTTCATGCAGACGAAGGCGATGTCGACCGGCTTCTCTTTCGCCAGTTGCTGCGCGTCGGTGACGTGCAGCGCCCGCACCGGCACCGAGAATTCGGCGACGTCCATCGCGTGGGTGACGCGCAGCCCGTGCTTGCGCATGTGCGCGACATGCTCAGGCCAGGGATCGATCAAGGTGACGTCCTCACCCGCCTGCGCCATGTGCGCGCCGGCGTAGCCGCCGACCGCACCTGCCCCGACGATCGCGATCTTCCGACCCATGCTTCCAATCCCTGTCGTTAAGGCAGACGCTTGCTGCGTCCGTTTGCCGACCAGTCTAGGGATCGGACCGTCAGGCCAACCGGCCTCCTCATGAAAAAAGCGGGCCCGTGCCATGCGAAAATCCCCGCAGGCGGCGTGCCCGCGAGGATCTTCGCAGTCTGAAATATCGGCGCGATCAGTCGATGATCTTGACGACCCGGCGGGTGCGCGGCTCCACGATCACGCGGCGATCATTGACGACCGCGTAGCGATATTCGGTGTAGCGCGGCACCGGCCGCAGCACGACGGTGTCGGGCAGCGGCTCGCCGACCACGACGCGCTCACGCACCACCACCGAGGGTTCATCGCGCGGGATCGACGTGAT
The DNA here is from genome assembly GCF_020889785.1 of Bradyrhizobium acaciae. Taxonomy (GTDB): domain Bacteria; phylum Pseudomonadota; class Alphaproteobacteria; order Rhizobiales; family Xanthobacteraceae; genus Bradyrhizobium; species Bradyrhizobium acaciae. The sequence goes on along the minus strand of NZ_JACMYK010000003.1, from coordinate 22,506 downwards.
CACCGCATTCGGAATCTCGAGGCCGGCGCCGACCGCAGCACCAACCGTGCCGCCGACGATCTCGCCGACCGGGCCCGCGATCTCGCCACCGGTCCGCGCACCGTTTGCGGCGCCCGCTGCAGTGGTCGACTGCGCGAAGGCCGAACCGGACGCGAGCAGCGACGCAGCAGCGACAAGGGAAACGGCAAAACGCTTGTTCATGATTGTCCTCCTCCGAGTTGCAAGACGCCCCTTCAACATCGCAGGAAACGAGACGTTCCAGTTCCAGCACGCAACTTGCGCGCAAATTCCAGTTCCGCCGCAACTCGCCTGAGTTCCCGCACAAAATGAAAATGCCGCTTGATGATGCCCGAGGCGGCATTCATGCTTCGTTCAGATTCAAGGTTGGCTCAGAGCAGGCCCGCGCCGCGCGCCGCTCAATCCGGCGCCTTTTGATCGGTTCGCCGTCTCGGCGCGCGCCGTCGTGAAGCTGGCCGGCTCGGCGGCGATGCAGCCTCCGGCTTGATGCGGATCCGCATCGCACCGCCCTTCGGATTATCGATCTCGAAGGCGTTTGTCCTGCGGACCAGTTCGCCCAGCGTGCGGAAGCCGTAGGTCCTCTGATCGAAGTCCGAGGCGACATTGGCAAGCTGGCGCCCGACCTCACCAAGAGTGACCCAGCCATCCTCGCTTGCGATCTGGCTCGTCACCTTCTTGATGATGGGCGCGGCCGCCTCGGGCGGCTGCAACGGCTTGGGGCGCACGGTCGTGTCCTGATTACTGGTCACGCCGCCGCGCAAATTCTCGGTATAGACGAACCTGCGGCAGGCCTGCCGAAAACTCTCCGGCGTCTTCTGCTCGCCAAACCCGAACACGTCGATGCCATGCTCACGAATGCGGGCGGCAAGCCTGGTGAAATCGCTGTCCGACGACACCAGGCAGAAGCCGTCGAACCGGCCGCTGTGCAGCAGGTCCATGGCGTCGATCACCAGCGTGATGTCCGATGCGTTCTTTCCGGTCGTGTAGGCAAACTGCTGCTGCGGGATGATGGCATGCTTCGACAGGATGTCGGCCCAGGCCCTGGATCGCGGGTTGGAGAAGTCGCCATAGATGCGGCGCACGCTGGCTTCGCCGATCTTGGCGATCTCCTCGAACAGCCCATCGGCGATCTTCGCCGATGCATTATCGGCATCGATCAGAACGGCCAGACGGGGCGAACGGAGTTCGGAAGGCATGGCATTTCTCGGCTGGGACACGATGGAACAAGATTCCGGCAGACAGCTCCGGAACCGGCACGGCCGCCGCCATCGGAGCACATCGCGCGTCCCAGGCATAGACTCGGCAGCGGTCGGACGGACGTTCGCCGCTGCGGCAGCCCTCCGGCTGCGCGGGGTCAGATCACCTCGCCGAGGTCGATCGCCCGCCTTGCGAACTCGATGGCCTTCTCGGCGTTGATCGCGTCCGCTGTCGTTGTCGCCTCATCGCGCACCGATGGCGGAGACGCGATCCGGATCTTCTTGCCGTTCGATCGGCGGATGGTGGCGCGCCAGCGATCGACATCGCGCCGATAGGCATCGATGACGAAGTCCCGATAGGTGACGCCGCTCATCAGCGGCTGGATCGATGGCGCTTCCGGACCGGCCGGCCGGCTTGCGACATCGCGCACCATCTCGACAATCAGCTCGACGGCATGTTCGCGGCCGACGCCGCTCGTGTTCCTGAGCAGATAGCTCACCGCCGCGCCGATCTGCGCCCTGGCGCGATCATCGCTCGCAAAATCCGAATCGACCTGGATTGACATATGGGGAAAACGCCTCCGTGCAGCCACGAGACGTTTAATCGGCCCCCCGTTAAAGCCGGATTATCCGTTAGGCCCCGATTTCTCGGATGCCGTTAACCGGGTCTTGATGCCGCTTCGGGAGGTATCCGAAGCGGCATCGCTTGTTGGCCCAGATCAAGGCTGGATCAGGTCACAGCAGGCCCGCGCCGCGCGCCCATTTGTACTTGGCGCCCAGCACCTCGACCGGCAGTTCCGTCGAATAGGCGTAGGCCGGAATGCCGTTCTGGTAGAGATATTCGGCGGCCTCCTCGACCTCGACGTCGCCGGCGAGCGAGGCGACGATCGGCTTCACGAAGCCCTTGGCCTCCATCTCCTTCTTCACCTCGACCATGTTGCGCGCGAACACCATCGGCGGCGTCACGATGGTGTGCCAGTAGCCGAGGATCAGTGCGTGGATGCGCTCATCCGACAGGCCGAGCTTCACCGTGTTGACGTAAGTGATCGGCGGCTCGCCGCCGGTGATATCCACAGGATTTCCGGCCGCGCCGAACGGCGGGATGAACTTGCGGAACGCCGCATCGAGATCCGGCGGCATCTGCATCAACGACAGGCCGTTGTCGACCACGGAATCCGACAGCAGCACGCCGGAGCCGCCGGCACCGGTGATGATAAGGACGTTCTCGCCCTTCGGCGTCGGCAGCACCGGCACGCCGCGGGCGAATTCCAGCAATTGCCGGAGCGAGCGGGCGCGGATCACGCCGGACTGCTTGAACACGTCCTCGTAGATCTTGTCATTGCCGGCGAGCGCGCCGGTGTGCGACGACGCGGCTTTCGCACCCGCAGAGGTGCGGCCGGCCTTGAGCACGACCACCGGCTTCTTCTTGGAGACGCGCTTGGCGGCTTCCGCGAAGGCGCGGCCATCCTTCAGATCCTCGCAGTGCTGCGCGATCAGATTGGTGTTGGGATCCTGCTCGAAGAAGGCGAGCAGATCGTCCTCGTCGATGTCGGACTTGTTGCCGAGCCCGACAATCGCCGACACTCCCATCTTGGCCGAGCGCGAGAAGCCGATGATCGCCATGCCGATGCCGCCCGACTGCGACGACAGCGCGGCGTGGCCCTTGACGTCGTAGGCGGTGCAGAACGTGGCGCAGAGATTGGCCGGCGTGTAGTAGAAGCCGTAAATGTTCGGCCCCATCAGGCGGATGTTGTACTTCTTGCCGACCTCGACGATCTCGGCCTGCAATTCGGGCGCGCCGGCTTCGGCGAAGCCCGAGGGAATCAGCACCGCGCCGGGGATTTTCTTCTCGCCGCATTCGGCGAGCGCGCCGGCGACGAATTTCGCGGGGATCGCGAACACCGCGGTGTCGATCACGCCGGGCACGTCCTTGACGCTCTTGTAGGCCTTGTAGCCGAGGATCTCCTCGGCCTTCGGGTGGATCGGATAGATCTCGCCCTTGTAGCCGCCGTTGATGAGGTTCTTCATCACGGAGTTGCCGATCTTGCCGTCCTCGGCGGAGGCGCCGATCACGGCTACGCCCTTCGGCTGCATGATGCGGCTCATCGCCGCGACGATCTCCTCGGTCGGACGCGGCGCCGGGCGCGGCTTGTAGTCGAAGTCGACGACGATGCGGACGTCGGCCGCGATCGCGTTCTTGCTGGTGGCGAACACCGGGTTGAGGTCGAGCTCGACGATCTCGGGGAAATCGCTGACCAGCTGCGACACCTTGACGATGACGTCGGCGAGCGCCTCGCGATTGACGGGCTCGCCGCCGCGCACGCCCTTCAGCATCTCATGGGCCTGAATGCCGTCGAGCATCGACAGCGCGTCGTCCTTGGTCGCGGGCGCGAGGCGGAAGGTGATGTCCTTGAGAATCTCGACCAGCACGCCGCCGAGGCCGAAGGCGACCAGCTTGCCGAACGAGCCGTCGGTGATCGAGCCGACGATCACCTCGGTGCCGCCGCCCAGCATCTGCTGCACCTGGATGCCGTTGATCTTGGCGTCGGCCTTGTACTTCCTGGCGTTGGCGAGAATGGCCTCGTAGCTCTTCTCGGCGTCGGCTGCGCTCTTGACGCCGACCACCACGCCGCCCGCCTCGGTCTTGTGGAGAATATCGGGCGAGACGATCTTCATCACGACCGGGAAGCCCATGTCGGAGGCGATCCGGGCGGCCTCGGCGGCCGACTTGGCGACGCCTTCCTTCGGCACCGGGATGCCGTAGGCGTCGCAAACCACCTTGCCTTCGGGCGCGGTGAGGCTCGTGCGCTTGTCGGCCTTGACCGCATCGAGAACTTTGCGGACCGCATCCTTTGAATTTGACATCGGCTTCCTCCTGGGACAAATTTTATGGCATTTGGTATGCCAGAAACGCAATTGTCAAGCTCGCAGGCTCACCGGGTGCTCAAAAATACCGAAAAATATAGGTCGCTTGACATTCTGGTATTTGGCATGCCAAAAATCTAAGGTAATTTCTTCTGCTAAGAAGACGTCTCCAAGAGGAGGAGACGAGTCGTGCCTGACCCGAAACAGACCAAGGCGTCACCCACCATGGCTGACACAGATATCGCCATCGTCCGGATCGCGCCGGAGACAAGCTTCAAGAACAAGGCCTATGAGGCCTTGAAGGAAGCCATCCTGAAGATGGACATCTACGCGACGCCCGAGCCGGTGATGCTCGACGAACGCGCACTGTCCGAGCGTCTCGGCGTCAGCCGCACGCCGATCCGCGAAGCCATCGCGATGCTCGAGCAGGACGGCTTCGTGAAGACCGTGCCGCGCCGCGGCATCATCGTGGTTCGCCGCACCAAGTCGGAGATCGTCGACATGATCCGCGCCTGGGCCGCACTCGAGAGCATGGCCGCGCGACTGATCACGACCACCGCGCGCAAGAAGGACATCTCGGCGCTGCGCGACTTCTTCAAGGACTTCAGCGACGATCGCCTGCCGCAGGATCACGTCGAGGAGTATTCCAAGGCCAACATCGCCTTCCACCAGGCGCTGATCTCGCTGTCGGAATCGCCTGTGCTGGTCGATCTCACCAACGACCTGCTGCTGCACGTGCGCGGCTATCGCCAGCTCACGATCGGCCGCAAGGACCGCACCGCGACCTCGCTGCCGGAGCATCTCGGGATCATCGAGGCGCTGGAAGCGCGCGATACCGAACTCGCCGAAAAGCGCGCGCGCGATCACACGCTTGGCCTTGCCGCCTATGTCGAGGCGCACGGTCAAGAATTGTTCACTTAGGTTTTAGAGTCCACTCACGCTTCAGACGACGATCAGATCGTCCGAACAAGAACGATCAGGGAGACGATGCCGATGCTGAATACCGCTACGAAGTCCGAGGCACCGGGCACCGAGCAGGAACTGACCGATGGCTTCCATCTCGTCATCGATGCGCTCAAGCTCAACGGCATCGACACCGTCTACGGTGTGCCGGGCATCCCGATCACGGACCTGGGCCGCATGGCCCAGGCGGCGGGCATTCGCGTGCTCTCGTTCCGCCACGAGCAGAATGCCGGCTATGCGGCCTCGATCGCCGGCTTCCTCACCAAGAAGCCCGGCGTCTGCCTCACGGTGTCGGCACCCGGCTTCCTGAACGGCCTCACGGCGCTCGCCCACGCCACCACCAACTGCTTCCCGATGATCCTGGTCTCGGGCTCGTCCGAGCGCGAGATCGTCGACCTGCAGCAGGGCGACTATGAGGAGATGGACCAGCTCGCGATCGCCAAGCCGCTGTGCAAGGCGGCGTTCCGCGTGCTGCACGCCCAGGACATCGGCATCGGCCTGGCGCGAGCGATCCGCGCCGCGGTGTCCGGCCGGCCGGGCGGCGTCTATCTCGACCTGCCCGCAAAGCTGTTCGGTCAGGTCATGGACGCGGCAGCCGGCGAGAAGTCGCTGGTCAAGGTCATCGACGCAGCGCCCGAGCAGATCCCCTCCCCGTCATCGGTCAAGCGCGCGCTCGACGTGCTGAAGAGCGCAAAGCGCCCGCTGATCATCCTCGGCAAGGGCGCCGCCTATGCGCAGGCCGACGAGGCGATCAAGACTTTCGTCGAGAAGAGCGGCGTGCCGTTCCTGCCGATGAGCATGGCCAAGGGCCTGTTGCCCGATCTGCATCCGCAATGCGCGGGCGCGGCGCGCTCGACCGTGCTGAAGGAAGCCGACGTCGTGATGCTGATCGGCGCCCGCCTCAACTGGCTGCTGTCGCATGGCAAGGGCAAGACCTGGGGCGAGGCCCCGAAGAAGTTCATCCAGGTCGACATCGAGCCGAAGGAAATGGATTCCAACGTCGAGATCGTCGCCCCCGTGGTCGGCGATATCGGCTCCTGCGTCTCCGCGTTCCTCGACGCGATGGGCGCGAACTGGTCGGCCGCACCGAGCGACTGGCTCGCGACCGTCGCCAAGAAGCGTGACGACAACGTCGCCAAGATGGCGCCGAAGCTGATGAGCAACGCCTCGCCGATGGATTATCACGGTGCGCTCGGCGCGCTGCGTACGATCATCGCGGAACGTCCGGACACCATCTTCGTCAACGAAGGCGCCAACACGCTCGATCTCGCCCGCGGCGTCGTCGACATGCACAAGCCGCGCAAGCGGCTCGACGTCGGCACCTGGGGCGTGATGGGCATCGGCATGGGCTATTCGATCGCGGCCGCGGTCGAGACCGGCCTGCCCGTGCTTGCAGTCGAAGGCGACAGCGCCTTTGGCTTCTCCGGCATGGAGGTCGAGACCATCTGCCGCTACAAGCTGCCGATCTGCGTCGTGATCTTCAACAATGACGGCATCTATCGCGGTACCGACGTCAACAGCGCAGGCGACGATCCGGCGACCACCGTGTTCGTCAAGGGCTCGCGCTACGACAAGATGATGGAGGCCTTCGGCGGCGTCGGCGTCAACGCCACCTCGCCGGACGAGCTGAAGCGTGCGGTCAACGCGGCGCTGGATTCCGGCAAGCCGACGCTGATCAACGCCGTGATCGATCCGGCGGCGGGCTCCGAGAGCGGCCGCATCGGCAACCTCAATCCGCAGAGCGTTCTGCAGAAGAAGAAGTAACCCCTTAAACCCCATCACTCCCTGCGGGTGCAGGGGCAGACAGAGTACGGAGCAAAAGATATGACCAAGGCGCTCAAGGGCGTTCGCATTCTCGATTTCACCCACGTCCAGTCGGGTCCGACCTGCACGCAATTGCTGGCCTGGTTCGGCGCCGACGTGATCAAGGTCGAGCGCCCCGGCGTTGGCGACATCACGCGTGGCCAGCTGCAGGACATCCCGAACGTGGACAGCCTGTATTTCACCATGCTGAACCACAACAAGCGCTCGATCACGCTCGACACCAAGAACCCGAAGGGCAAGGAAGTGCTCACGGCGCTGATCAAGCAGTGCGACGTGCTGGTCGAGAATTTCGGCCCCGGCGTGCTCGACCGCATGGGCTTCCCCTGGGAGAAGATCCACAGCATCAACCCGAAGATGATCGTCGCCTCGATCAAGGGCTTCGGCCCCGGCCCGTATGAGGATTGCAAGGTCTACGAGAACGTCGCGCAGTGCACGGGCGGCGCCGCCTCGACCACCGGCTTCCGCGACGGCCTGCCGCTCGTCACCGGCGCGCAGATCGGCGACAGCGGCACCGGGTTGCATCTCGCGCTCGGCATCGTCACCGCGCTCTATCACCGCACCCATTCCGGCAAGGGCCAGCGCGTCACCGCGGCGATGCAGGACGGCGTGCTCAACCTCGCCCGCGTCAAGCTGCGCGACCAGCAGCGCCTCGCCCACGGCCCGCTGAAGGAATACAGCCAGTTCGGCGAAGGCATTCCGTTCGGCGATGCCGTGCCGCGCGCCGGCAACGATTCCGGCGGCGGCCAGCCCGGCCGCATCCTGAAGTGCAAGGGCTGGGAGACCGACCCGAACGCCTACATCTACTTCATCACCCAGGCGCCGGTCTGGGAGAAGATCTGCGACGTGATCGGTGAACCCTCCTGGAAGACCGATCCGAACTACGCCAAGCCGCCGGCCCGCCTGCCGCGCCTCAACGAGATCTTCGCCCGCATCGAGCAGTGGACGATGACCAAGACCAAGTTCGAGGCGATGGAGATCCTCAACAAGGACGACATCCCCTGCGGCCCGATCCTGTCGATGAAGGAGATCGCGGAAGACCAGTCGCTGCGCGCGACCGGCACCGTGGTCGAGGTCGATCACCCGACCCGCGGCAAGTACATCTCGGTCGGCAACCCGATCAAGCTGTCGGACTCGCCGAGCGAGGTCGCCCGCTCGCCGCTGCTCGGCGAGCACACCGACGAGATCCTGCGCGAGGTGCTCGGCTTCTCAGATCACCAGGTCGCCGAGATCCACGATTCCGGCGCACTCGATCCGCCGCGCAAGCAGGCCGCCGAGTAAAGGGCAGCGCGTCTCACCATCAAAGGCCGCCGGCTTCGGCGGCCTTTTTTCATCCGTGGTAAGCGCCGTAGGTTCAGATCGTCGGCGCTGCAACAAGCAACGCCGACGACGTCTCTGGTTCGCGCTTTCGCCGTCTCAAGTTTTGATCGGAATGGCGGAGACGTGGAACACCTCGAGGTTGCCGGGCGTCCATTGCGGCAGGGATCCCGGGGCATAGTACTGGCAGTTGACAAAGCCGCTTCCATTGCCCTGCCGCGACGCGACTCCGGCTGCATTCATCCGCAGGTAGGCATTCGGATAGTTGAAGGAGCGGATCGCAACGACGGGACTGTTGGGGATCGAGACGAACTGGAACACCTCATCGTTTCCGGGCACAGCTTGCGGCTGCACACCTTGGGGATAGTACTGACAGTTGACCGTTCCGCTTCCGTCGGCGTTGGCCTCAGTGACGCTCGAGCCGTCCATGCGCAGATACGCATTCGCGGAAACGATCGATCGAAGCGCGAAAGCCGTGTCGGAGACTGGAACGAAGAAGAAGACCTCGTCGTTGCCCGTCGCGGTGATCGGCTCGCTTCCCGGGCTGTAGAACTGACTATTGACGGTGCCGCTGCCGGCGCAGTTAGAGCTCGTCACCGCGGAGGTGTCCATGCGCAGGAAAGCGAAGCGGTTGCTCGCGGAACGAATCCAGATGTCTGCCATCACGCTGTTCTCCTCGGAGAGGGTTTCTCCAGTTGGAAACTGGCGAACCGCGAAGCTGTCGTGGCGCCAGCCGATATCGCGAGAGTTCGCCAGGCGATCCCGCTTGCTTTCGACCCTAGTGCACGCCAAGATTGTATTGCCGTGATCCACGTCACAATCACACAATCCGCATCCGCACGCGTCCAAGCGAGGGGCAGATCGAGGCGATGCCGCCGACATTGGCCGGATTTCGCAGAGAGCCGCCAATGTCATTCGAGTAAGGCCATCGCTCAAGCAACACCACAAATGGCTGCGGCCAAACGCGGCCATTTTTTATTGGTCGAAGCAAGCGCCTCAGACCTGTTTCTTGGAAGCCGAGGCGTCAGGACGCCGCGATGTTTTTGGCCGCAGCGAGGCCCGCCTTGGGCACAACTGCCCCCCTCATAAACGTCCGATCATGTGCTACCCTTCACTGTCCCGCTTCCGTGGGACAGATGTATTTTTAATCTATTTTTCAGGAGGGGAATGCCATGCGAACTCACGTATTACCCCTATTGATCGTCATCTCCGTGCCCTCTGCGTTTGCAGCCGAAGTGCCCAAGGAGGGCAACTACGACTACACCGCGTGCTGGTCCGGCACGAACAACATGATCAACTTCTCCAAGACCCACACCGCAGCAAGTTACGAAATGACGGGTGCTATCCGCAGCACGACACCCGGCGGCATGTTTGACAAGCATACCTTCCGCTGCGTCGGAATGACTGCTTCGCTCGACGGCAAGAACACCGGATCCACGGTGTGCGAGGCCATTGATGCAGATGGCGACAAGCGCTTGTCATCCTTTACTATCGGGAGCGACGGCAAGGTCACCCGCGAGAATGTCGTCGGCACTGGAAAATACGAAGGCATGGTTGCAAGCGGCACGGTCCAGCCACTCGGGCCCTTTCCGGTCATCAAGGTCGGAACATTTCAGGACTGCAATCACCAAACCGGCACCTACAAGCTGAAGTAAGGTACCAGCACCGGAATGCCGCCGTTCAAACGGCGGCATTCCCACCACTGCATGACCAAGCCCGCGCATCTGCCCCGCTACCAGAGATCGCGATAGTTCGCGAACCTTCGCAGGGTCTTGTCGTAGCGGGCCGGCACGATCCAGGGCAGCAGCAGCTTGAAGATCACGTTGGGAAGCGGAGAACGAAGCCGCACATAGAGGTCGAGCGGATCGAGATCGTGCCGCATCCGGAATTTCGGCTCGTAGCTGAGACCCGTGCTTCGCAGCCACTTGTAGCCGTTGGCCATCGCCCAGTTCATCATGTCGCGAATGGTGTAGTAGTAGAGATGGAGGTCGAGGGCGACGGCATAGTCCAGCCCGACATACTCCCAGAACAGACTGTCGTCCTCGAGCATGCAGAGGCTGAAGGCGACCGCCTTGCCGCCCCGGCGCCAGATGAAGAAGCGGACCTTGTCCTTCATGTCGCTGCCCAGCCGGCGCAGATAGTCGGCTGTCAGCTTCTCGAAACGGAATTTCGAACGATCGAAGACCTGCAAATAGAGCGGATGGATCTCGTCGACGGCATCGCTTGCGTCATCGGTGACGCTGAGGGCTATGGTTTCGCCGTCGGTTGCCTTGAATTTCCTGCGCAGCTGCCAGCGCGCGGACCGTGACAGCGCGCTTTGCATGTAGCCGTCGAAATCGTCGTGCTCGATGTTGAGCGCCGTCATCGGCATGCTCGGCGCGCGGGCGAAGCCGCGCCGCATGAAGCACTCCAGCGCCGGCCGGTAGCGCGCAGGGAATTCCTTCAGGACAATGAGCTGCGCCCGGCACGACTTTGCGAGATCGACGATCTCGCGGCAAAGAATCTCCGCGATCTCGCCAGGCGGCACCGTGTCTGATCCGGCGAGATGTCCTTCTCCGGCGAAGCACCCAACCATCAAGGTGCGCATCTTGAGGAATCCGGGAACGACGCGTCGGATGCGCGCCAGCAGCGGCTGCCATCCCGCGCCAAGTCCTTCGAGAATATCCTGCTCGAGAAGAAAAAACGGCTGCACCGCCTGGATGCAGTCTGCCCGATCGATGATCGCAACGTACCGGTACTCGACGCCGTCGCGGAGCGTATCCTCCACGATCTCGAAATAGCGGTGATCCTTGCGCAGGTCGGCGAAGGTGGCAGCCCAAGCGGGGCAACCCTCGATCTCGCCGCGCGTCAGTATCTTCACGTAAAACCGCGCTGAAGCAGCGGCCGCGTCGACTACACTTGTTGTACCAACCAGGCTGACTGCGTCTGACGCCACGCATTGCTCCGGATGATGCTAAATTTTTCAAATATGGTCTGAATGTAACCGATTTTTTCGGAAGTTTCTGCGCCATCCGCGCAACAGGCCATTGTTTTCCACGATGACGAGAAGGCGGCGGGGACCGTGCGTCGGATCAACCACCCTCGCCTTCACCCCCCTCATGCCCCGGCACGTACTCCAGAATGTCTCCCGGCCGGCAGTCCAGCTCGCGGCAGATCGCCGACAGCGTCGAGAAGCGCATCGCCTTCGCCTTGCCGGTCTTCAGGATCGACAGGTTCTGGATCGAGATGCCGATCGCGTCCGCGAGGTCTCCGAGGCGGCGCTTGCGCTTTGCGAGCATGACATCGAGGTTCACCACGATGGGCACGAGCATCACCCTCAGATCGTCAGGTCGTTTTCGGACTGCAACAGGATGGCGTGATCGAGCACGAATTTCAGTGCCATCAGGAAAACGCCGCCTGCGATCGTGCCGACGTCGACGTTGTAGCTCGGCAGAAAGAATTTGATGTCGCCGGTTCGATACAAGACATAGAGCACCGCATTGGTCGTGATCGTATCGACGAACGGCCAGACCACCAAAAAGATCCCCATCCACCAGACACCCTGTAACGTCTCGGACACGAAGATCCGCCCGTTGGCGAATCGGTTGACCATGCGATGAAGGATGCCGATCAGCACGGCGTAAAACGATACCCCAAGCGCGAACAGCGACCAGAACAGCATCTTGCCCAAGGTCGACATCGTGAGCGGGTTGGCGACGATGCTGGCGCACTTGGCCTGCTCGCCGATCAGACTTTCAGCGATCGCGGCCGAGGCGGTGGTGGTGCGGTAATAGGCCAGCCACAGCACGACCGGCAATGCGGCCCAGATCACCCAGAACGCCCGATCGAGCCGGCGAAACCAAAGCTGGCGCTGCTCACGAACCGATCTCACCATCACATCCATCCAAAATTTTTTTTGCCGAACCAGGCCGTTACGGCCGCGCCGCATCATGCTGCGGTAATGTTGTTGACTCAACCTTAAACGTGATTTATTTCATGTTTATCATGAAATTTTTCATGAAGAAGGTGGATGATGACGGTACTCCCAGACCAAGACGGCCTTCGTAGGGCCCTGAAGCAGTTGATCCGCGCGCACCTGACGCGCCGCCTGATCGTAGCCGCGTTCCACATCCCGCTGCTTGGCAGCGCCGCGGATGCCGCCAAAGCCACCGACAAGGCCAGCGATCCGGCCGGCGTCTGGCTGACCCAATCCGGCGACGCCAGGATCAAGGTCAACCGCTGCGGCAACGCGCTGTGCGGCCGCGTCGTCTGGCTGAAGGAGCCGATCGACAAGACCACCGGCAAGCCGCAGCGCGACGACAAGAACGCCGATCCCGCGCAGCGGACGCGGCCGGTGATGGGCATCTCGCTCTTCATCAACATGCAGCCCGCGGGCCCCAACAAATGGGCCGGCCGGATCTACAACGCCGATGACGGCAAGACCTATGAGAGCTCGGTGACGCTGGTTTCGGCCGGCACGCTGAACGTGCGCGGCTGCATGGGAACGCTGTGCGCGGGGGAAGACTGGACGCGGTGAAGGGATCTGGCCCCGACCCTTCTCCGGCCAAGAAGAAAAGCAAACCCGTTAACTCAAGGCCGCCCCATTTGGGCGGCCTTCTTTATGACGGCCGTGCCCTGCCGACCCGGCCGCCCTCCCGTCTAAGCACAGGGATTCCCGGGCCTGGTGAACGCGCCGATCGACCGGAGGGCCGCGACCGGTCCGGGACCCGGCTTCAGGGCTTACCCGTGACCTGGGATACCAATCCGCCCATTTTGCTGCATTGCACAGTCGCCTATGCTGCTATGCAAACAAACGCGTTGTATCTGGCATCTGGTATACATAGTTTGGCTGCAGATGATGAGCCGGCCCGTTGCTGGCCCTCTAGTGAAAGGGGACCCCAATGTCCAAGACCACCGCATTCGCGCTCGCGCCCTCCTCCACCCTGCTCGGCCGCCTGCTGGCCTCGATCGACCGCCTGCTGATGAAGAGCGCGGAGATCTCCAACCGCAATGGCGACCTGCCGCGCGTCGGCCTCTAAGGCACAACGATTCCGGAGGCACTCGCCGGGACTGCTTCGGGCGCAAGATGCGACTGACGCTAAACCTTCGACCAATGGCCCCGATTTTTCGGGGCCATTTTTTTGCGCGCTGAACCAGCGTGCGCGCACATGCGAGACTTCTGCGGCATAAGCGCACGCAGACCCTGCGACAGCTTGAACCTTGGCATATCGGATACCAAGATGATCGCGCGCGCGCGCCAAAATCAGAATGACGACAAAGCGCGCACTGGGAGGATTAATGTCGGACATGGTTCAGGCAACTGCGGCCCCCGGGGCCGCACGGGTCAGCGATACCTATCGCTGGACGCAACTCGCGATCGGCGTCGCCGCGATGGTGATGATCGCAAATTATCAGTACGGATGGACGTTCTTCGTCCCCGACATCCAGAAGAAGTTTGGATGGGATCGCGCGTCGATCCAGTGGGCCTTTACGCTCTTTGTATTGTTCGAGACCTGGCTGGTGCCGGTCGAAGGTTGGTTCGTCGACAAATACGGTCCGCGCCTCGTCGTGCTGATCGGCGGCATCCTCTGTGCGGTCGGGTGGGCGATCAACGCGCACGCGACCTCGCTGAACGGCTACTATCTCGGCATGATCATCGCGGGCATCGGCGCCGGCGGCGTCTACGGCACTTGCGTCGGCAATGCGCTGAAATGGTTTCCCGACAAGCGCGGACTTGCCGCGGGCATCACCGCAGCCGGCTTCGGCGCGGGATCGGCACTCACGGTTGCGCCGATCCAGGCCATGATCAAGGATTCCGGTTTCCAGACCACCTTCCTCCATTTCGGTCTCGGCCAGGGCATCATCATCGTGCTGCTCGCCTTCTTCCTGCTCTCACCGAAGGCGGGACAGGTCCCGGCCGTCGTGGCCAATGCCAACATCATCCAGACCCGACGCAACTATCAGCCGACCGAAGTGCTGCGGCAGCCGATCTTCTGGCTGATGTACTTCATGTTCGTGATCGTCGGCGCCGGCGGCCTGATGGTGACGGCGAACCTGAAGCCGATCGCGGTCGACTGGAAAGTCGACAGCGTGCCGGTCACGCTGATGGCGGTGACGATGACGGCCGTGACCTTCGCGGCCACAATCGACCGCGTCCTCAACGGTCTGACGCGTCCGTTCTTCGGCTGGATATCCGACATGATCGGCCGCGAGAACACGATGTTCATCGCCTTCGGCATGGAAGGCTTCGGCATCTGGATGCTGTACCTCTGGGGCCACGATCCGGTGTGGTTCGTGCTGCTGTCGGGCTTCGTGTTCTTCGCCTGGGGCGAGATCTATTCGCTGTTCCCCTCGACCTGCACCGACACGTTCGGCGCCAAGTTCGCAACGACGAATGCGGGCCTGCTCTACACCGCGAAGGGCACCGCCGCGCTCCTGGTGCCGATCGCCAACTACATGCAGCAGTCGTCGGGCCATTGGGACAACGTGTTCATCATCGCAGCCGGCGCCAACATCCTCGCCTCGCTGCTCGCGATCGCCGTGCTCAAACCGTGGCGCAAAATCGTGGTCGCGAAATCGGCGCCGGCGTAAGCAAGTCGCCTCTCTCGCTGACGAAAACGCCCGGCCAAACTCCGGGCGTTTTTCATTTTCCGGCATCCACCACGAACCCGGATCGACCCGAAGCATGCCAGATTTGCTGCGACGCAGCAGAAGATCGGCTTGCTTTCTGGAATATAGTATACCAAGCTCCACTGAAGCGCTTGCGACGATACGCCACAATAATTGCGACACTGGGTCTCACGAAGACCAAGGCGCGCTCGGGAGGATTTGATGGTTTCCAGCAATACTGCCGTCACACAAGCTCAACCTTCGTCCAGTGGCTTCCGCTGGCTGCAGCTCGTCATGGGCATCGTCTGCATGGCGATGATCGCGAACCTGCAATACGGCTGGACGCTGTTCGTCGATCCGATCGACGGCGCGCATCACTGGGGCCGCGCGTCAATCCAGTTCGCCTTCACGATCTTCGTCGTGACCGAGACCTGGCTGGTGCCGGTGGAGGCCTGGTTCGTCGACAAATACGGTCCGCGGATCGTCATCATGTTCGGCGGCGTCATGATCGCGCTCGCCTGGGTGCTGAACTCCTACGCCGATTCACTCACCGTGCTCTATGCCGCGGCTGTTGTCGGCGGCATCGGCGCCGGCTCGGTATACGGCACCTGTGTCGGCAATGCGCTGAAATGGTTTCCCGATCGCCGCGGCCTCGCCGCCGGCGCAACTGCCGCCGGCTTCGGCGCGGGTGCTGCGATCACCGTGGTGCCGATCGCCAACATGATCGCCTCGAGCGGCTATCAGACCGCGTTCTTCGATTTCGGCATCGGGCAAGGCCTGATCGTGTTCCTGCTCGCCTTCTTCATCCAGAAACCCACGGTGACGCTCCCGCCAAAGAAGAAGCAGCTCAATCTCCCGCAGACCAAGATCGACTTCACCCCGCCGCAGGTGCTGCGCAGCCCGATCTTCTGGGTGATGTATCTGGTGTTCGTGATGGTCGCCTCCGGTGGCCTGATGGCGGCGGCGCAGATCGCGCCGATCGCGCACGACTACAAGATCGCGACGACGCCGGTCTCGCTCGCCGGCTTCCAGATGGCCGCGCTGACCTTCGCGATCTCGCTCGACCGCATCTTCGACGGGTTCGGACGGCCGTTCTTCGGCTGGGTCTCCGATAATATCGGCCGCGAGCACACCATGTTCATCGCGTTCGGCACCGGCGCGCTGATGCTGCTGACGCTGTCGACCTGGGGCCACAATCCGCTGGTGTTCGTGCTGGCGACCGCGGTCTATTTCGGCGTGTTCGGCGAGATCTACTCGCTGTTCCCGGCGACCAGCGGCGATACCTTCGGCTCGAAGTTCGCGACCACCAACAACGGCATGCTCTACACGGCGAAGGGCACCGCTGCGCTATTGGTGCCGGCCGCCAGCATCGTCGCCGCCAGCTATGGCTGGCAGGCGGTGTTCGTGATCGCGGTCGCCCTCAATGCCACCGCGGCGCTGATGGCGCTGTTCGTGATCAAGCCGATGCGCCGCGCCTTCATCCACGGCAACGAGGCTGCCGCCGCCGAGACCGCGCCGGGCGCCAAGACAGCCTGATAAGCAAGACAGCCTGATAAGACAGCCTGATCCCGATATCTTGATGCTGAATCCAAAGAGGCGCACTTCGGTGCGCCTCCTTCTTTTTGTCGCACACAGGCATACCAGATACCAATGCGCAGCAGATGGTCGATCTAGCCTACCCTCAAGTTCGCTCACAATCGTCCGAAACGTCAGCAAACCTGCCTATTTAAGCTGTTTCCCGGTGGTAAATTTCCATGACGGCCCGTTGACAATTGGTATTTTGTATACCAGACTCGACTTATCGATGACCCCAAGGAGGTTGCCATGCAAGTCGGAGATATCCTGCGCAAGAAGACCCCTCGCGTCGCAACTGTTCGCATGAACGAGACGGTGGCGATCGCCGCGCAACTGATGCGTGCCAGCAATATCAGCGCGCTCGTGGTCAAGGACGTCGTTCGCACCGAGGGCAACACCTGCGCCGGCATGTTCACCGAGCGCGACGTGGTGCGCGCGATCGCCGAACACGGTGCAGCCGGCGCCAGCATGAAGGTGTCGCAGTTCGTCTCGGTACAGCAGCTGGTGTCGTGCACATCGAGCGACACACTCGAGCACATCCGCCATCTCATGACCAAGCACCACATTCGGCATGTGCCCGTGATCGACGACTACAGCCTGATCGGCGTCGTCAGCATGCGCGACATCGCGGCCGCGTTCGACGAGGAGACCTCCGCGTTGAACAAGCACGCCGTGCCGGCGTAACACGCAGCTCGATATCCGTTACGCTCTCAGCCAGGCGCTGCGTGCTCGATCAGCAGCGCCTGAGCAATTGACAGAAACTGTCTTCCCCGCCCTCGCCTGACCGCCGCGCCCCGTCATTTCCGCATGGGCGCGCCGCAGGTCGCTGGTAGACATTTGCCTGACCGGACGGCATCCTTCTCCTCGACATCCCATAACAACACCGTGCGCTGCCGTCCGCGACACGGAAAATCCTGATGGAAACGAGGGCAGAATGATCAAGACACGCTTCACCGAAATGTTCGGCGTCGACCACCCGATCGTGCAGGGCGGCATGCAATGGGTCGGCCGCGCGGAGCTCGTTGCCGCCGTCGCCAATGCCGGCGCGCTCGGCATGATCACCGCGTTGACGCAGCCGACGCCGGATGATCTGCGCAAGGAAATTGCGCGCTGCCGCGAGCTGACCGACAAGCCGTTCGGCGTCAACCTGACCATCCTGCCCGCGATCAAGCCGCCGCCCTATGCCGAGTATCGCCAGGCCATCATCGAGAGCGGCATCAAGATCGTCGAGACCGCCGGCAACAAGCCGCAGGAACATGTCGACGAGTTCAAGAAGCACGGCGTCAAGGTGCTGCACAAATGCACCAGCGTCCGCCACGCGCTCTCCGCCGAGCGGATGGGCGCCGACGCGATCTCGATCGACGGCTTCGAATGTGCCGGACATCCCGGCGAGGACGACACCCCGGGCCTGATCCTGATTCCGGCCGCCGCCGACAAGGTGAAGATCCCGATGATCGCCTCGGGCGGCTTCGGCGATGCCCGCGGCCTGGTCGCCGCGCTCGCGCTCGGTGCCGAAGGCATCAACATGGGCACGCGCTTCATGTGCACCAAGGAAAGCCCGATCCATCAGCTCGTGAAGGAACGCATCGTCGCCAATGACGAGCGCGAGACCGAGCTGATCTTCCGCACCATGCGCAACACGTCTCGCGTCGCCAAGAACGTGATCTCGACCAAGGTCGTGCAGATGGAGAAGGAAGGCGCCAAGTTCGAGGACGTCCGCGAACTGGTTGCCGGCGCCCGCGGCAAGATGGTCTACGCAACCGGTGATGCCGACGAAGGCATCTGGTCGGCCGGTCAGGTGCAGGGCCTGATCCACGACATTCCGTCCTGCGCCGAACTCATCTCGCGCATCGTCGGCGAGGCGGAAGCGATCATCCACGAACGGCTGGAACGCATGACGGCCGGCGCCAAGCGCCAGGCCGCGGAATAAGCGGGCGGGAGCAAAGACCGTTATCCGTCACCCTGAGGTGCTCGCGAAGCGAGCCTCGAAGGGCGACGGCCACCGATGGGACCGTTCATCCTTCGAGGGCCGCTGAAGGAGCGGCCACGTCAGGATGACGGAAGTCAGAGTCACCTCGCGTCAGACGACACAAACGAGAAGAAGCCCATGAAAGCCTACGTATACGGCGCCAACGGACCTGAGATCGCCGACGTCGCGAAGCCCACACCGAAGGGCGCGCAAGTGCTGGTCAAGGTTCACGCCTGCGGCCTGAACCGCGCCGATCTCGGCATGACCAAGGGCCACGTCCACGGCGCAGCCGGCGGCGTCGGCACCGTGCTCGGCATGGAATGGGCCGGCGAGGTCGCCGAGCTCGGTCCCGATGCCAAGGGCGTCAAGGTCGGCGACAAGATCATGGGCTCCGGCGGCGCGGCGTTCGCCGAGTACACGCTGGCCGATCACGGCAGGCTGTTTCGCAGCCCATCGAACATGAACTTCGACGAAGCCGCTACGCTTCCCGTCGCGCTCGCCACCATGCACAACGCCGTCGTCACCAATGGCGCGCTGCAGCCGGGCCAGACCGTGCTGATCCAGGGCGCGAGCTCCGGCGTCGGCCTGATGGCGATGCAGATCGCAAAACTGAAGGGCGCAAAACTCGTGGTGGGCTCCTCGACCGACGCGATGCGCCGCGGCCGGCTGAAGGAGTTCGGCGCCGATCTCGCGGTGGATTCCAAGGATCCCGGCTGGGTCGATCAGGTGCTGCAGGCGACCAATGGTGAAGGCGTCGACCTGATCGTCGATCAGGTCTCAGGGCCAGTTGCAAACCAGAACCTGAAGGCGACCAAGGTCAAAGGCCGCATCGTCAATGTCGGCCGGCTCGGCGGCACCCATGGCGATTTCAACTTCGACCTGCATGCCGCGCGCCGCATCCAGTATATCGGCGTCACCTTCCGCACCCGCTCGATCGAGGAAATCAGAGAGATCTTCGACGAGGTGCGCAAGGACATCTGGCCCGCGGTTGAAGCGCGCAAGCTGCAACTGCCGATCGACCAGGTCTACAAATTCGTCGACATCGGCAAGGCGTTCGAACACATGGAAGCGAACAAGCACCTCGGCAAGATCGTCGTGACGCTGTAGCGTGCGTAGGGCGGATGAGGGCGGCGTAATCCGCCCTCCTCTTTCGCGTGCGACGTTCAGCCGACCGGTCCGGGACTCCAATAGTCCCCCGCAAGTGGGCTCACCTTTACGTCGGGAATGACTCCGAGCTCGAGGCTTGGGTCGAAATAGCGCATCGTTCGCTCATTGAGGTCGATGATGCGGCCAGGCCTGAGTGGCCCCACATCATTGATCTTGACGATGACCTTCTTGCCGACAGCCTCGACCAGCGCATATTTCGGCCTCGCGCCGAATTCGACCCCTCCGAACTTCCGACGCAGACTTGTCTTGATGGCAGCCGCCCAGACCGAGCGATCATAGCGCTCGCCGGAGGCTGTGCTCGGACCGCCCTCTTCCTTGCCGGGCCTAAATGGATTGTACATGGACGCCGCGCCAACGATCGCATCTCCACAGGCAGCATTGACGACGTCGCTTGAATGAACGGTACCGATTTCACTTCCAGTAGCGGGGCCAAAAATGGCGAGCGCAACCACGGCGCCGCAAACTGCGGCGCTCGAGCCGAACAGCATCATAACTCCTTGACTGATTTTTTTGATCGTTCGGTTCCCGACTCCGCAAACATGGTCGCGAACGTGGAGACGTTACGCGGGCCAATTCTTTCGCGGATTCGTGCCAATTCCGGCAACGGAACCATCGCGGGAACCTAGGCGGTCCCACACAGTGTTTTTAATTCTCGCCCGACTAAGACAGAGATTGCGTCAGCAACATGACTGAACAAAACTTCTTCGGCAGCGAGTCAACAGTGCCTCCACGTCACTTTCCGCACCCGCTCGATTGAGGCGATCCACGCAATCTTCGACGAGGTGCGCGGGTGGCCACCCCTCCTCACGCTCGACTCGGTCTTACCTGTGTAATGGCGACGCCGGAGATCGCGAGCAGCCCACCGACGACTAGCTTCGGCGTCACGCGGTCACCAAGAAACAACACGCTCGAGATCAAGGCGAACACAGGAATCAGCAAGCCGAAGGGGGCGATGCGGTCCATCGAGCATCGCGCGATCAACCAGAACCAGAGGCCGAACCCGACAATCCCGCCGATGAAGATGGTGTAGGCGAGCGCCAGCCAGCCGCGTCCATCCGCCGTGACAAGGCTCGCCGCTTGTCCATACTCGAGCAGCAACGACATCAGCATCACCTGCGGCACGGTGAGCAGCGACGACCACCCCATCAACATCAGCGGATCAAACGGGCCATAGCGTTTGGTCAGGACGTTGGACACGGCGAATGCGAAGGCTGCTCCGATCACAAGCAGCAGCGGCAAGGCGTTCGCCGACGGGCCGGGCTCCGCTGTCAGCACCACGCCGGCGAACGCAAGCACCACGCCGGCAGATGTGGCGAGCGACGGCCGCTCCGCGAGCAGCGGCCAGGCCAGCAGCACGGTGAAGGGCGGCGCGAGTTGATAGGCGATGGCCGACATGCTTCCCGAGCCGAGCCGGAGGCCGACATAAAACAACCCGAAGTTCAGCCCGCCGAGAAAGAGCGAGATGATGGCGATCGGGCCGAATTGTTGGCGCGTCGGCGTTTTGACGAACGGGACAAGCAGCAGCGCCATCGCCAAAAAACGCAGCGCGAGGAAGAACAGCGGCGGAAATTCCGTCACGCCCACTTTAATGACCACGAACTGATAACCCCAGAGCAAGGGAACGGCCAACGCGCAGACGATCTGGATGGCAGACATGGCATCCTTCCTTTCAAGACCGATCGGTCCATATGTCGAGACGCCAGCCGCCGAACCGTCCAAACAAAGACGTCCTAACCTCACTTATCTGATGAAGCGGTCGAGCAGCGCGTCAGCGGTGGCTTGCGACGTGGTCTGTGTCGACGCAGTCTTGGCGACCACGCGCAGCCCTTCGACGAAACAGACCAGAATTCGAGCGGCGCTTGCAGGCTCGACGCCATCGGCCAATTTTCCCGCGGCCTCCGCCCGGGAGAATGCGTCTGCCATCCTGGCCTCCATGGCCCTGAAAAAGCCCGCGGCGCGACGGTTGACTTCAGCATCCTGGCCGGCCAGTTCCATCGCTGTCGCCACCAACAGGCATCCGCGCCGGCCATTGGCACCGCGCGTCCGCTCCACGTAGCCAGCGAGGTAAGCGCGCAGGCCGTCAACGGGCGCTCGGCGGGGATCGAGTTCGACGTCGATCCGGGCCAGGGCATCGGCAATGTAGCGATCGAGCGCGCGCAGGAACAGCGAATGCTTGTCGCCGAAAGCGGCATAAAGGCTGCCGCGCGAGAGCTTCGTCGCACGAAGCAGGTCCGGCAGCGCGGTAGCATGATAGCCGCGCGACCAGAACACATTCATCGCGCGCTCGACGGCGGCTTCCACGTCGAAGCTTCGCGGGCGGCCACGGGGCGACTGTACTGCGGTTTGGTGGCTCATCGTCGATATATAGACCGATTGGTCCTTAATTCGCAAGAGGCTGTCCACGGTAGTCCGCAGGATGGATTTCGCTTCGCTCTACCCATCCTGCGATGCACGTTATCGTGACGATGACTGTTGCCGGTTCGACACGACGGGCAACTCAGCAAAACGCGTCAATCCTTCGTCACAAAAATAATTCGCTTTATCGGAAATGTAACTCGGTGTATGGTCTGGCCGTCTCATCCGATCGAGGGGCGCTTCGCGATCGTCACGGGTGTTGGGTGAGATGCGGTGGCCGCCGCGTGTGTGACGGACGAGCATGCACGAGGCGGACGGTGAAGTCGTGTGGTCCTGACGCCCCAGTGGCAGGTGTCTTCCTGCAAAGCAGACGCTATGCAGGGACGGTGACAAGCAAGCCCGGTCTCGCCGGGGAGAGCACGAAGTAAGCCGTCAACCCATCGCGCAGGGAATGCCGGAGTGTTTCCGCTGAACCTGTATGCTCGTGTGCGTTTTCGTTTCCACTTTTGCACACGAGACCGCGGGTGCAGCGCGCACCCGGCATTCCCTGCGCCCTCTTCCGAGGGCGAACGAATTTGCAAAGCTCGGGCGAAACGCGCCGCGAGAAGGCGGATGTATGGTTGGGTTGGCAGGTCGCGCAACACATCCAGTGTCGTCCTGGCGAAAGCCAGG
>NZ_JACMYK010000002.1 GCF_020889785.1 Bradyrhizobium acaciae | reverse complement strand
GGCCGATTCAACTAAAACCCATCCCGCTCTAGAGCGACTGATTCGATCAGAACCGAAGTGGCTCTACCTTGCGCGAGCGAGGAACTGAAGCAGCAGCCGGCTCACTTCGTCCGGCTGCTCCTGCTGCACCCAATGGCCGGCGCCGTCGACCAGGTGACAGCCGATCATGTTGGTACAGGCTCTCGTCTGCATCACCTCGAACACGCCGGGCCGCTGATAGGTGCCCCAATCCTGCTTGCCCGAGATGAACGCCGATGGCTGATCGATGCTGCGGCCGCTCCAGGTCTGCAATTCCGGCGTGAACGCGCCTGACGTACCGCAGCGGTACCATTGCAGCCCGCCCTGGAACCCGGTGCGCTGATACTCCGCGCTGTAATAGGCGAGGTCGCGATCCGGCAGCCAAATGTTGGCGGCGATCGCCTCGCGTGACGGCATCTCCTCGGCCACCGTCGCGGCCATGTCCTTGGCGAGGTCCATTACGTAATAGGTCGGCAACTTTGCCAGCTCGCCCGCCGACCAGGATTGCAGTGGATAGGGCTTGTTGCCTTCCCAGTCCGCGCTCTTGTGATGATAGTAGGCGCGCAGGAAGTCGTGCACGCCTTGCGGCGCGCGATGCATATCGTCATTGGCCTGATACGTCGAATAGTACCATTGGTAATGCTTGCGCGGTCGCGGCAGCGCGGCCAGCTCCCGATGCACGGGGTCTTCGCTCGCGGATTTGGCCGGTTCATTGGCCGTATTGAACGGCAGCGACGGCGGGCCGGAGAACGGCGCGCTCATCATCACGACCGCGCGGAACACGTCGGGGCGGATCAGCGCGCACCACGCCGCGACCGACGAACCGAAATCGTGCCCGATCACGGCGTCGACGTGGGTGTAACCGAATGCTGCGACCAGCCCGAGCGCATCGCGCACCAGATTGGGCAGGCGGAACACGGCGAGGTCGCCGTCGTAATCCGCGCTCCAGCCGGTGGTGCGGCCATAGCCGCGCTGGTCGGGCGCGATCACGTGATAGCCGGCCGCAGCGAGCTTCGGCATCACCTTGCGCCAGGAAAACGCCAGCTCCGGAAAGCCGTGCAGCAGCAGCAGGCAGGGCCGGCCGGGTGTTTCGAAGCCGGCTTCGAGCACATGCATGCGAAGGCCGTTGATCCCGTCGACATAGCGCGAGCGGATGGTGGAGGGCAGCGGGACGTCGGGGAGCGTTTCCATCTGAGATCACCTGTCGGGCGTCGTCGCAGAACCAGCGCATTTTGCTGTATGCTGACGGCCATTGATTCACGATAGCAACTTTGCCCAGGGGATGCATACCGCATGCGCCACGCGAGGATTGCAGAGCTGACCGGCTCGATGTCGCGTCTCGGTCTAACGGTCGTGGCCCTGATGCTGATTCCGGCGGTTCGTGCCGCCGACATCAAGGAGGTGACCGAAAAACTGCCGCACGCCTATATCGGCGAATTCCTGTGGGACGACGACAACACGGTGCAGAACGTCGTCATTACTTTCGACAAGGTGCAGGCCTTGAACGAGCAGAACGCGGAAGCGCGTGGCTGCGGTTCATATGAGGTCGGCCGGAGCGTGACCAAGATCGGCGTGCAGATGTTCATCCGGCTGTCCGATCTCGAGGTCGAGATTTTTGAGCGTTCGCCCGACGGCAATGGAGCGTTCGAGACCGAGGGCAGCCATCGCGGCAAGCTGTCGGACGATCTTCAGCAGATCGATGCGCAGTGGACGACCACGGCCGATGGCAGGCACGGCCAGCTGCATCTCCGCGCCGCGGCTTCCGCCGCCTGCGAGCCGGCCGCAGCATTGTAGGTCGAAGGGTCAGGCGCAGGCGGGTATCCATGCGCTCCTCGCCCTCCCTGGAGGGTAGGCGTGGATTGCTTTGCATGACTTCGGAATATTAGAAATGTATCCCTGAGTTGCCCGACGTGTCAAGTTGCCCTGTCGAACGCCGGCAGCCGCCGGCTCCTTTGCATGGGGTTGTTTTCGATATTTTGGCCGCGCGCCCGCGGCGCCCTCGAGAAGAGGGCGAACCGCGATCACGGCCTGGCAGGCGCCTTCGGCCAATACCGGTCGCGCAGATGGCGCTTCACCAGTTTGCCGGTCGGCGTGCGCGGCAGCTCCTGCTCGAAGTCGATGCTCTTCGGGCATTTGATCGGCGACAGATGCTGGCGGCAGAACGCGATCAGCTCGGCCTCGAGCGCCTTGCCGGCCTTGGCGATGTCGTGCGGCTGCACCACGGCCTTGACCTCTTCGCCCATCTCGTCGTTCGGCACGCCGAACACCGCGACGTCGGAGACCGCGGGATGCGTGATCAGCACGTCCTCGGTCTCCTGCGGGTAGATGTTCACGCCGCCGGAGATGATCATGTAGCTCTTGCGGTCGGTCAGATAGAGGAAGCCCTCTTCATCGAGATAGCCGACGTCGCCGAGCGTCGACCAGCCCTTGGCGTTGTAGGCCTTCTTCGTCTTCTCGGGATCGTTGTGATAGGTAAAGACAGGCGCGTCGGCGAAATAGACCTGGCCGATCTGGCCCGTCGGTACCTCCGCCTCGTTCTCGTCGAGGATTTTGACCTTGCCGACCACCGCGCGGCCGACCGTGCCGCGGTGGGTCAGCCATTGCTGCGAGGTCGAGACCGTGACGCCGTTGCCTTCGGAGCCGGCGTAGTACTCGATCAGGATCGGCCCCCACCATTCGATCATCCTGGCTTTGACGTCGACCGGGCAGGGCGCCGCGGCGTGGATCGCGCCCTTCAGCGATGAGACATTGTAGCGGGCGCGCACCTCGTCGGGCAGCTTCAGCATGCGCACGAACATGGTCGGCACCAGCTGCGACTGCGTCACCTTGTGCTTCTCGACCTGTTTCAGGAATTCCTCGGCGTCGAAATGCTCCATGATGACGGAGGTGCCGCCGAGCACCGTCGCCATCATGTTGAAGCGCAGGGGAGCAGCGTGATAGAGCGGCGCCGGCGACAGGTAGATGCTGTCGGCGTTCATGCCGCACATGTCGGCGGTGAGGATCTGCAGGAACGGGTTCGGCACGTCGATCCGGTTGCCCTCGAACTCCTTCTTGATGCCCTTGGGGCGGCCGGTGGTGCCGGAGGAATACAGCATGTCGTAGCCGGCGACCTCGTCGGCAACAGGCGTGGTCGGCTGCGCACCGGCTTCCTTGTCATAGGAGCGGAAGCCCGGCGCCGGCTCGTCCATCATGTAGAACAGCGGCTCGCCGGGTTCGCCCTTGACCAGGCCCTTCACCTTGTCGGCGCATTGCGGGGTGGTGATGAACACCTTGGCGCCGCAATCCTTGATGATGTAGGCGATCTCCTCTTCCGTCAGGTAGCGGCTGATCGCCGTGTAATAGAGGCCCGAGCGCTGCGCGGCCCAGCAGATCTCCATGAAGGCGAGGCGGTTTTCCATCAACAGCGCGATGTGATCGCCGGGCTTCAGCCCGAGCGAGCGGAACAGATGCGCGCCCTGGTTCGAGAGCTCGTCGAGCTCGCGATAGGTGATCGCCTTGCCGCTGCCCGCCATCTGGTAGGCGATCTTGTTCGGATGGTTACGCGCGTGGATGGACGGATGGGTCATCGTGTTTCCTCAGGACGTCAAAAGTGGTCGTCCCCGCGAACGCGGGGACCCATCACCACCGATTTTTGTTGTTGGACTGGGTTGTGGCCCCAGCCGGGCCTAACCACGGGCATCTGTGGTTATGGGTCCCCGCGTTCGCGGGGACGACATCTGTTGCGTGGAGGCTGCGTGCCTCGTTTCTCGCGACGTTACAGACGTTCGACAATCGTGACGTTGGCCATGCCGCCGCCTTCGCACATGGTTTGCAGGCCGTAGCGCTTGTTGCGCTGCTTCAGGGCATGCAGCAGCGTCGTCATCAGCTTGGTGCCGCTGCCGCCGAGCGGGTGGCCGAGCGCGATCGCGCCGCCATTGACGTTGAGCCGGGCCGGGTCGGCGCCGGTGGTCTTCAGCCACGCGGTCGGCACCGAGGCGAACGCCTCGTTGACCTCGAACAGGTCGATGTCGTCGATGGTCATGCCGGCCTTCTGCAGCGCGCGCTGGGTTGCCGGCAGCGGCGCTTCCAGCATGATCACGGGGTCGCCGCCCATCATGGTGAGGTGATGGATGCGCGCCATCGGTGTGAGGCCGAGCGCCTTGAGGCCCTTCTCGTTGACGACCATGACGCCGGAGGCGCCGTCGCAGATCTGGCTGGCGCTGGCCGCGGTCAGCTTGCCGTTCTCGGCGATCAGCTTGACGCCCTTGATGCCGTCGAGGCTGGCGTCGAAGCGGATCCCTTCATCGATGTGGTGGGTGTCGGTCGAGCCGTCGGCGCGGGTGATCTTCACCGGCACGATCTCGTCCTTGAAGTGGCCGGCTTGTGTCGCCGCGATCGCGCGCTGGTGGCTGTTATAGGAATATTCGTCGAGTTCATCCTTCGACAGGCCGTACTTCTCGGCCATCATCTCCGCGCCGGTGAACTGGCTGAAGACGATGTTGGGATACTTCGCCTCGATGCCGGGGCTCTTGTAGTGGCCGAAGCCGTTCTTGGCGGGCAGCGAGGAGGCGAGGCCCATCGGCACGCGGGTCATCGATTCCACGCCGGCGGCGATCACGCAGTCCATCGTGCCGCTCATCACGGCCTGCGCCGCGAAGTGCAGCGCCTGCTGCGAGGAGCCGCACTGGCGGTCGATCGAGGTGGCGGGCACGCTCTCCGGCAGCTTCGAGGCCATCACGGCGTTGCGCGCGATGTTGGTGGATTGCTCGCCGGCCTGCATCACGCAGCCCATGATCACGTCCTCGACCTGCGCGGGGTCGACACCGGTGCGATCGACCAGCGCATCAAGCACGGTGGCGGCCAGATCGGCCGGATGCCAGCCGGCGAGACGCCCTCCCTTGCGGCCGCCCGCGGTGCGAGCGGCGGCGACGATATAGGCCTCGGCCATGTCTGATCTCCCTGATGTTTCTGGATTGGGCTGGTAAGTTGGGCCGGATTTAAGGGGCAGCTCAGCATTTAGTCAATCAATCAATTAACTCTTGAGTGCAGCCCCGCCATGGGCTTATGTGCGGCCTCGATTTACCGTCGAGCCCCAAAACAGAGCGGGACCAGAGCGCAGTTGAACACCAGCGTACCGACGAAACTTCCGGCCGGAAAGAATGCCACTGCCGACAAGCTATTGGTGGCAGCGAGCGAGCTGATGATCGAGCGCGCCTCGATCGAGGTCTCGCTGTCCGACATCGCGCAGAAGTCGGGCGTCAACGCCGCGCTGGTGAAATATCATTTCGGTAACAAGGACGGGCTGTTGCTGGCGCTCTTGGCGCGCGACGCCGCCACCGAGATGTCGCAGCTCGAATATCTCATCGGCCAGCCGATCACGCCGTCCGCGAAGCTGCGCCTGCATATCGGCGGCATCATCCGCGCCTATCACCAGTTCCCCTATATGAACCGGCTGATCCACTATCTGCTGCACGAGAGTTCGCCTGCCGCGGCCAACGAGGTTTCGAAATTCTTCGTCGCGCCGCTGCTGGATTTTCACCGCCGGCTGCTCGCTGAAGGCATCAAGGCCGGCGAATTCCGCAAGATCGATCCGGTGCTGTTCTACACCAGCCTGATCGGCGCCTGCGATCACCTGTTCTTCGGCCGCCACGCGATGTCGCGCGCGGTCGGCGTCGGTCCGGTCACCGACGAGGTCTGCCGCGAATACATCAAGCACATGGAAGCCTTGATCTTCGGCGGCGTGCTCAATCCCGATAAGGAAACGGCAGCGGTCGCCGCCGGATAACAAGTTCAAGTCTAGAGAAGAAACGCTCAAGGAAAGGTTGTTCCCATGCAGTTGAAAGACGTTGCCGTTCTCATCACCGGCGGTGGCTCCGGCCTCGGTGCCGCAACCGCGCGCGCCATGGCCGCCAAGGGCGCCAAGATCGGCGTGATCGACCAGAACAAGGAAAACGCCGAGAAGGTCGCGGCCGAAGTGAAGGGCGTGGCCCTGCACGCCGACGTCACCGACGAGGAAGCGATCAAGGCGGCGATCGCCAAGGCCGAGGCCGCGCACGGTATCGCGCGCGTGCTGATGAACTGCGCCGGCATCGGCGGCTCGCAGCGCATCGTCGGCAAGGACGGCGTCTATCCGCTGGCGAAGTTCGTCCGCATCATCAATGTCAACCTGATCGGCACCTTCAACGTGCTGCGTCTGTTCGCCGAGCGGCTGGCGACCGAAGCCCCGATCGGCGAGGAGCGCGGTGTCGCGATCAACACTGCGTCGGTCGCGGCCTATGAAGGCCAGATCGGCCAGATCGCCTATTCCGCCTCGAAGGGCGGCGTCGTCGGCCTGACGCTGCCGGCCGCGCGCGACCTCGCCAGCCTCAAGATCCGCGTCAACACCATCGCGCCCGGCCTGTTCCTGACGCCGCTGCTGATGGGTCTCAACGAAGAAGCCCGCAAGAGCCTCGGCGCCCAGGTGCCGCATCCGGCCCGCCTCGGCGACGCTTCGGAGTACGGCAACCTCGCCGTCCACATCGTCGAGAACCCGATGCTCAACGGCGAAACCATCCGCCTCGACGGCGCCATCCGCATGGCCCCGCGCTAGCGGCGAATTCCACTGTCGTCCCTGCGAAAGCAGGGACCCATACTCCGCGGCGTCTGTAACAGGCAAACCTGGCAGACGCCGCGCAAAACAACAAAAGCCTGCGGTTATGGGTCCCGGCTCGCGCTTCGCTTGGCCGGGACGACGGTCGGGAGGACCATGCGCGTGTCTCAGCCGCTGCTGATCGAACATCACGATGGAACAGATTGGGTCACGCTCAATCGCCCGGAAAGCCTCAACGCGCTCGATCCCACGATGATCGATGCGCTAAATACTTACTTCCAGGGCCTGCAGCGCAACCGCGACACCCGGGTCGTGGTGCTGAGAGGCGCCGGTGCGAATTTCTGCGCCGGGCTCGATCTCAAGCACGCGATGGCGCGCCGCGGCGGGCAGACCGAGCCGCCCGGCGTCACCGAGTCGCTGGACTCGCAGCGCCGCATTGCCGACATCGTGATGCTGATGCGGCGTTGTCCGCAGCCGATCATCGCGCTGGTGCAGGGCGCGGCCGCCGGCGGCGGCTTTGCACTGGCGCTCGCCGCCGACATCCGCATCGCGGCGAAGAACGCGCGGATGAACTGCGCTTTCATCAAGCTCGGCTTGGGCGGCTGCGATATCGGCACCAGCTATTTCCTGCCGCGCCTCGTCGGCGTGTCGGTCGCTTCCGAGCTGATCCTCACGGGACGCTTCATCCACGCTGAGCGCGCCCTTGCGGTGGGCCTGGTGTCCGAGGTGGTCGAGGCCGCTGATCTCGACGCTGCAGCCAATCCTTACGTCGATGCGATGATGACGGCCTCGCCTGTAGGGCTCCGCCTCTCGAAAGAATGCATCAACATGAGCGTCGATGCCGGCTCGATCGAGGCCGTGATTGCGATGGAGGATCGCAACCAGGTGCTGTGCAGTCGCTCCGAAGATTTCCAGGAAGGCATCAGGGCCTTCCTCGAGAAACGAAAGCCTGTCTATATCAGGCGTTGAGAACAGATCCTCAAAAGGACAAGAATTCCGGCAGGCGCAAAATGGATGGAGACGCGGCGATGCTGACGAAACCGGCCTTTCGCAAGGTGGATTGGCTCGCGCGTGACATCGCGGTCGAGCGGCGCGCTGATGGTACCGTCGTGCTGAAGTCGCGGATTCCGCTGCAGGCCTACGAGACGCACATCCCGGCCTACCTCGCCAAATGGGCGACGCAGGCGCCGGAGCGGATCTGGCTGGCGCAGCGCGGTGGTCCCGACCGGCAGTGGCGCAAGGTCTCCTACGGTGAAGCCAAGCGCACCGTTGATGCGGTGACCCAAGGCCTGCTCGATCTCGGTATCGCCGACGGCCGGCCCGTCGCCATCCTGTCAGGCAATTCGATCGAGCACGCGCTGATGACGCAGGCCGCGATGCAGGCGCGGTTGCCGGCCGCGCCGGTGTCGCCGGCCTATTCGCTGATGAGCCAGGATCATCTCAAGCTCAAATATCTGTTCAATCTGATCAAGCCCGCCGTCGTGATGGTGCAGGATGGACCTGCCTTCGAAAAGGCGCTGAAGGCGATCGATCTCTCCGGCATCACGGTGGTCCACGTCCTGCGGCCCTGCGAGGGCATCGAGAGCGCGGCGTTTGCCGAACTCGCGGGAACGAAGGTGACGGCCGATGTCGACGCGTCGATCGCGAAGATCACGCCGGACACCGTCGGCAAGCTGCTGTTCACCTCAGGCTCGACCGGCATGCCGAAGGCCGTCATCAACACCCAGCGGATGATGTGCGCCAACGCGGCGATGATGATGCAGGTGCGCCCGCGTGAAACCGCCGGCCCGATCCCGACCGTGCTCGACTGGATGCCGTGGAATCACACCATGGGCGGCAACGCCGCGTTCAATCCGGTGCTGGTCGACGGCGGCACGCTCTACATCGACGACGGCCGGCCGATGCCGGGCCAGCTCGAGGAAACCATCAGGAACCTGCGCGAGGTGTCGCCGACCTATTACGCCAACGTGCCGGCCGGCTATGCGGCGCTCGCGGCTGCGATGGAGAAGGACCAGGCGTTGTGCGAGAGCTTCTTCAAGAACCTCTCGATCATGGCTTATGGCGGCGCCCGGCTGCCCGACGATCTCTATGACCGCATGCAGGCGCTTGCGGTGAAGACCACGGGCGAGCGCATCGTGTTCTACACCGGCTGGGGTTCGACCGAGACCGCGCCGACCTCGACCGGCACCTACTGGGACACCGAGCGCGTCGGCCTGATCGGCCTGCCGTTCCCCGGTGTCGAGCTGAAGATGGTGCCGTGCGGCGCGAAATACGAATTGCGGCTGCGCGGGGTCAACGTCACGCCAGGCTATTTCGGCCAGCCGGACCTCACGGCGAAGATGTTCGACGAGGAAGGCTTCTACTGCATCGGCGATGCCGGCGTGTTCGTGGATCCTGCTGATCCGCTGAAGGGCATCATCTTTGCCGGCCGCGTGGTCGAGGACTTCAAGCTGACCACCGGCACCTTCGTCCATGTCGGCTCGCTGCGCACCGATGCGATCGCTGCCGCGACGCCGGTCGTGCATGACGCGCTGGTCGCGGGGCAGGATCGCGAGTTCATCGGCCTGCTGTGCTGGCCGAACCTGCACGCCTGCCGCCAACTCGTCGGCAGTGCGGATGCGAGCTACGAGGACGTGATCCGGCATCCCGAGGTGGTCGCGTGTCTCAAGAATGGTCTGCAGGCGCACAACGCATCCACCACCGGCAGCAGCATGCGCATTGCGCGTGCGATGCTGATGGTCGAGCCGCCGTCGATCGACGGCAACGAGCTCACCGACAAGGGTTACATCAACCAGCGCGCGGGCCTCGAACGCCGCGCCGCGCTGGTGGAGAAGCTCTATGCCGGCAAGCCCGGCGACGACGTGATCGTGCTGTGATGAAACCAGACTCTCTCCTCTCGTCAGTCCGGGATGCACCGCAAGGCGCAGGCCCGGAATCCGTCAAGCCGCATTATCCGTTGATCGATGGATTCCGGGCTCGCGCTTCGCGCGCCCCGGAATGACGGCTAATTGAAACGACAAGAACGAAAAAGGAAAACGCCATGAATTTCGATTTCTCCGACGAACAGAAGCAGATGCGCGACGAGGCGCGGAAATTCCTGAGCGAACAGTGCCCGCCGAAGGCCGTGCGCGAGGTGCTCGACGGCAAGGCGCCCTACGACAAGGCGCTATGGAAAGGCCTCGCCGAGATGGGGTTCCTGGGCGTGGCGATCCCGGAGCAGTTCGGCGGCGCGGGTGCCGGTCATCTCGAACTCTGCGTGATCGCCGAGGAAATGGGCCGCGCGCTGGCGCCGGTGCCGTTCTCCTCCACCGTCTATCTCGCCGCGGAAGCGATCCTGATCGCAGGAAGTGACGCACAGAAGCAGAAGTGGCTGCCGAAGATCGCCTCCGGCGACGCCATCGGCACGCTGGCGCTGTTCGAGGGCAAGGGCAATCCGTCGCCGAAGGCGGTCAAGGTCACGGCTAATGGCGGCGTGCTGAACGGTATCAAGAAGCCGGTCGCTGACGGTGCGATCGCTGATTTCGCCGTGGTCGCTGCACGCACCGGTTCGAGCGGGCGCGAGTCCGATATCTCCCTGTTCATCGTCGATCTCAAGGCCGGTGGCGTCGAGGTCAAGTCGCTGACCAATATCGATCTCACCCGCGGCCAGGCCGAGTTCACTTTCAAGGACGCCAAGGCCGAGCCGCTCGGCGCGACCGGCGAGGGCTGGAGCGTCATCACCCAGGTGCTGGATCGTGCCGCCGTTTTGACGGCGTTCGAGCAGGTCGGCGGCGCCGACCGCGCGCTGGAGATGGGCCGCGACTATGCGCTCGACCGTATCGCGTTCGGCCGTCCGATCGGCTCGTTCCAGGCGGTCAAGCACATGCTGGCCGACATGTATGTGTCGGCGACGCTGGCGCGCTCGAATTGCTACTACGGCGCCTGGGCGCTCTCGACCAATGCCGGCGAATTGCCGGAAGCGGCCGCAGCGGCGCGCATCAGTGCGACGCAGGCGTTCCAGCACTGCGCCAAGAACAACATCCAGGTCCATGGCGGCATGGGCTTCACCTGGGAGTTCGACTGCCACATGTACTACCGCCGCGCCAACGCGGTGGCGCTGGGTCTCGGCAGCCTGTCCTATTGGGAAGACGCGTTGATCGACCGCATGCGCAAGAAGAACGCGGCGTAAGCGGGGGACCGTCATGAATTTCGACGACACCCCGCAGGAGGCCGCATTCCGCGCCGAGGCGAAAGCCTGGATCGCGGCCAATGCGCCCAGGCAATATGAGGACGAGCTGCGCAAGGCCTCGCTCGGCCGCGTTGCGCTCAAGGGCGCCAATATCCTCGAAGTGGCAAAAGCCTGGCAGAAGAAGAAGGCGGATGCCGGCTGGGCCTGCCTGCACTGGCCGAAGGAGTATGGCGGCCGCGGCGCCTCGCCGATCGAGCGCGTGATCTGGCAGCAGGAGGAGGGCCCGTTCGGCCGCCTCAGCTCGATGTTCATCATCGGCCACGGCATGTGCGGCCCGACCATGATGGCGTTCGCCGGCGAGGAGCAGAAGCGCAAATATCTGCCGCCGCTCGCCTCCGGCGAGAAGATCTGGTGCCAGCTGTTCTCGGAGCCCGCCGGCGGCTCCGACGTCGCCGGCCTGCGCACCCGCGCCGAGAAGCAGGGCGACGAATGGGTCATCAACGGCCAGAAGATCTGGACGTCAGGAGCGCATTATTCCGACTACGGCATCCTGCTGACCCGCACCGATCCTGACGTCGCCAAGCACAAGGGCCTCACCATGTTCTTCCTGGACATGAAGAGCCCGGGCGTCGAGGTCAGGCCGATCAAGCAGGCGAACGGCGCCTCCGACTTCAACGAGGTCTATTTCACCAACGTGCGGATTCCGGACTCGCAGCGGCTCGGCAATGTCAATGACGGCTGGAACGTGTCGCTGACCACGCTGATGAACGAGCGGATGTCGATCGGCGCCGGCGTCGCCACCGGCTTCCCCGAGCTGTTCGATTTCTGCAACAGCCTGATGCTGGAGGATGGCCCCGCAATCGAGAACCGCGCGGTGCGCTCCAAACTTGCGAACTGGGCGGTGAAGGCGAGCGGGCTGAAATACACCAGCATGCGCGCGATCTCCGCGCTGTCGCGTGGTGAACGCCCGGGACCGGAGAACTCGATCGGCAAGCTGGTCGCCGGTTCGATGATCCAGGACGTCGCGACCTACGCGCTCGATCTGCAGGGTGCCGCGGGCGCCTTGAGCGGACCCGAAGATGCCGAGGTCGCCGGCAAATTCCAGGCGATGCTGCTGCGTGCGCCGGGCACCCGCGTCGAGGGCGGCACCGACGAGATCATGCGCAACATCATCGCCGAACGCGTACTCGGTCTGCCCGGCGACATCCGGGTCGACAAGGACGTTCCCTTCAACAAGATCCCGACCAAGGGCCGCGCCTGAGCGCGCGCAACTGAAAGAGGTTCGCCATGAATTTCGATGACACGCCGCAGGAAGCCGAATTCCGCGCCGTCGCCCGCAAATGGATCGCTGCCAACGCGCCGAAGGAATTCGAGGAGGAGCTCTCGAAGTCCTCGCTCGGCCGCATCCGGCTCGCCAAGCACGACATGGTCGAGGTCGGCAAGGCCTGGCAGAAGAAGAAGGCGGAAGGCGGCTGGGCCTGCCTGCACTGGCCGAAGGAATATGGCGGCCGCGGCGCCACGCCGATCGAGCGCGTGATCTGGCAGCAGGAAGAAGGCGTCTACGGCAAATTGACCCAGCCGTTCCAGATCGGCGAGGGCATGTGCGGCCCGACCGTGATGGCCTGGGGCAGCGAAGACGCCAAGCGCCGCTATCTGCCGAAGCTCGCCTCGGGCGAAGAGATCTGGTGCCAGCTGTTCTCCGAGCCCTCGGCCGGCTCCGACGTTGCCGGTCTGCGCACCCGCGCCGAGAAGAAGGGCGACAACTGGGTCGTCAACGGCCAGAAGATCTGGACCTCTGGCGCGCACTATTCCGACTACGGCCTGTTGATCGCGCGCACCGATCCGAATGTGCCCAAGCACAAGGGCCTCACCATGTTCTTCCTCGACATGAAGAGCCCCGGCGTCGAGGTCCGGCCGATCAAGCAGGCCAACGGCATGCAGGAGTTCAACGAGGTCTATTTCACCGACGTCGTGATCCCGGACAGCCAGCGGCTCGGCGCAGTCGGCGAGGGCTGGAGCGTGTCGCTGACCACGCTGATGAACGAGCGCATGTCGATCGGTTCGCGGCTTGCGACCGGCGTCCCCGAGATGTTCGAGTTCTGCTCCAATTTGATGCTGGAGGACGGTCTTGCGATCGACGATCCGGCGGTGCGCTCCAAGCTTGCGAGCTGGGCGGTGAAGGCGAGCGGGCTGAAATACACCAGCTACCGCGCCATCTCGGCGTTGTCGAAGGGTGAGCGTCCCGGTCCGGAAAACTCCATCGGCAAGCTCGTCTCCGGCCTGATGCTGCAGGACATCGCGACCTATGCGATGGATCTTGAGGGCGCGGCAGGCAGCCTCACGGGCACCGATGAGGAGCAGGCCAACGGCCAGTTCCAGCAGATGCTCTTGTCATCGCCCTCGATGCGCATCGCCGGCGGCACCGACGAGATCCTGCGCAACATCATCGCCGAGCGCGTGCTGGGTCTGCCTGGCGATATCCGCGTCGACAAGGACGTGCCCTACAACAAGATCCCGACCAAGGGGCGTTGAGCATGGACGCGAAGACACCCGGCGCGCGCTACCCGACCGAAGACCGCATTGGCGCGCTCGAGGAATTGCTCAACGAGCGCTATTCGGTACGCGCGTTCCAGCCGCGCGAGGTGCCGCGCGACGTCATCGAGCACATTCTCACCACCGCGCAGCGCACCGCGTCCTGGTGCAACAGCCAGCCCTGGGAAGTCCTGATCGTCTCCGGCGAGGCCAAGGAGCGGTTTCGCAAGGCGATCTATGCCGAGGCCTCGCGCGGCCTCGGCGATGATTACGACTTCACGCCGCCGCGCGAGTATGTCGGCGTCTATCTGGATCGCCGCCGCGAAAGCGGCTTCCAGCTCTACAATACGCTCGGCATCGCGCGCGGCGACAAGGCGGCCTACGCCAAACAGGCACTGGAGAATTACAATTTCTTCGGGGCGCCGCACATTGCCGTGATCCACACCAACGAGCCGCTCGGAATCTATGGAGCGATCGATTGCGGCGGCTATGTCTCGAACTTCATGCTGGCCGCGCAGGCGCTCGGGCTCGGCACCATCCCGCAGGCTGCGATCGCGCGTCATTCCGGCCTGATCCGCCGTCACTTCAACCTGCCTGATGACCGCCGGGTTGTCTGCGGCATCTCGTTCGGCTATGCGGATCACGGGCACAAGGTGAACAGCTACCGCACGTCGCGCGCAACTGTGGCGAATACTGTCACATTCGTCGATGTATAATTTCCTCAAGGCGGGAAGGTCGGTTCACCCTTCCGCCGAGGACAAGAAGAAACGGCAAGAAGAACGTCTTGAACAACAATGGCGAATAACGCCTCCCTGACGCCGGCTGAGATCAGCTGGCAGCTGCACCGTCTGCCTGCGCTCGAGCGCGACGCGTTCATCGCTTCGCATTATCTCGGACAGCCCGTCGCCTGGAAGACCCGCTTCTTCGATGCGATCGACTGGGGCGCGGGCTCAGTGCTGCAATTCAGCTTCCTGCAACGCGGCTGGCACCGCCATTCGCGGCTCGACAATCCGATTTATGCCTATATCGACATCGAGCAACATCCGGAAACGCGCGGCCTGCGCCGCGGCCGGCGGATCGATCTCGAAGGCACGATCAAGGGCATCGATTTCGTGACCGGGATTACGCTCGCGCTGGACCGGTTCGAAATCCTGCCGGTCAATTTTCTCGACCGCTTCGTCATCAGCTCCGACAGCCGCTACTAGCGCTTGCGTCCCGCCACCGCGCGGCGCGGTGTCGCCTCGACATAGCGTGCGGCCATCGCGCTGGTGAATTCGGTCATCTTCTCGCGCAGCTCGTCGGGCGCGATCACCTCGGCCTCGGCGCCGAGCCGCAGCAGCTCGGTCGCGGCATGCCACACCGTCTTGCCGACCGGCATGGTGGCGACGTGCCATCCGTCGGCGTCGGTGTTATCGGCGAGCCGCATCCGCGCCTTCACGTAAGGATGCGCCAGCGCATCGAACAGCTTCAGCCCGAGCGGCGACAGCCGCACCGTGGCCTCGTTCGGATGCAGTTCGGCTTCGAGCCGCTCGATCGAGGCGCGCCAATAGGCAGCGAGATCGAAATCCGCCGGCCGTGTGAACGGCGTCTCGAGCGCCGTGCAGTCCAGCACCCGCGCGACGCGGTAGCTGCGCACGCTGCCGTCGACGAGGCCGGCGAGATACCAGCTGCCGCCCTTCAGCACGAGACCGAGCGGCGCCACCCGCCGCCGCTTCTCCGCCTTCCAGCTCTGGTAGCGGATCTGGATCAAATGTTCGCGCAGCACCGCGCCGGCGATGGCGCGCAGGTGCTTCGGCTCCTCGGTTTCGCCGAACCAGCCGGGCGCGTCGAGGTGGAAGCGCTGCTGCATCCCTCTCGCGTTCGGGCGCAGGTTCTCCGGCAAGGCCGCCATCAGCTTGGTTTGCGCCGCCACCATTGCGGCGTCGAGCCCGAGCGCGGCGGCGGGGCCGGGCAGGCCGGCCATGAACAGCGCCTCGGCCTCGCCCTGCGACAGCCCGTTCAGCCGAACGCGGTAGCCGTCGAGCAGCCGGTAGCCGCCCTCGGCGCCGCGATCGGCATAGACGGGGACGCCGGCGGCGGCGAGCGCGTCGATGTCGCGATAGATCGTGCGCACCGAAACCTCATTGGCTTCCGCCAATTCGGGCGCGGTGACCTGCCCCCGTGCCTGCAGGGTGGTGAGGATGGAAAACAGCCGGCTCGCGCGCATCGTCAGATCATACCTGACACAAGATGTCAGGTATAGGCGGACATAAGGAGGCCATGCCCCCGACGGCGCAAGGAGACTGCCCATGACCACCTCTGCCACCACCGACCGCGTCACGCTGTATTACTCGCCGCAGAGCCGCGCCACCGGCACGCGGGTGCTGCTGGAGGAACTCGGCGCGCCCTATGATCTGCACGTCCTCAACATGAAGGCGGCCGAGCAGCGCAACGCCGCCTATCTCGCCATCAATCCGCTCGGCAAGGTGCCGGCGATCCGCCATGGCGACGCGCTGATCACCGAGCAGGTCGCGATCTTCATCTATCTCGCCGACCTGTTTCCGCAGGCCGGCCTGACGCCGGCGCTGACCGATCCGCGCCGCGGCCCGTATCTGCGCTGGATCGCCTATTACGGCTCGTCGTTCGAGCCGGCGGTGATCGACCATTTCATGAAGCGCGAGCAGGCGCCGATCACGCAGTCGCCCTATGCCGATTACGACACCATGCTGGGTACGCTGGAAGCACAGCTCGCAAAGGGGCCCTATCTGCTCGGCGAGCGGATCACGGCGGCCGACATCCTCTGGGGCATTGCGCTCTCCTGGACCATGATGTTCGGCATCGTGCCCAAAAGGGACGTGTTCGTCCGCTATGTCGAACGCATCACCGCGCGCCCGGCTTTCCAGCTGATCTCGAAGGCCGATGACGAGATGGCGGCGCAGCATGCAGCGGCGACCGGCGTGTGATACGATCGACGGATGGTCAAGGAGCTCTACACCACCAACGTCGTCAACACCTTCATCCGTGTCGCGGAGGATTGCCCCGCGCGCGTCGGCGAGGAGCCGCGGCCCTATGGTGGCAAGCCGACGGTAGGCGCGCTGCAATACGCCATGCTTGCCGGCGCGCCCTACAAATACACGTCCGACGACGTCGTGTTCGCGACGTCGTCGGCCGGCCGCGCGCTCGGTGCGAAGGCGACGAAGAAGGAACGCAGTGCGGCCCGCGAGACGTTCTTCTCGAAAGGCCAGGCCTGCATGCGCGCCTCGCCGCTCGGAAAACGCTTCGGCTGGGGCGTTCACGCCGACGCCGAAGGCCGCATCGCGATCTACGCCGTCGACAGCAAGCGCTATCAGGCGCTCGCCCGTGACCCTGAGATCGCGCAGACGAGCGCGATGCGGTCGAAGCGGGTGTAGCGACACTCCGTAGCGGATACGACGGGCCCGCACACCGATAGCCCCGTCATCCCCGCGCAAAGGCTTCGCCTTTGTCGCTGGAGCAAGCCTTGCGGCGCAATTGCGCCGCTGGGCGAGCCTCGAAGGATGAATCGGCCACCAGCCGGGCCGCCGACCCTTCAAGACGCGCGTTCCGCGCTCCTCAGGGTGACGGCGTTGATAGTGCCGACTTAGAACTGCGGTGCCCGCTTCTCCGCGAACGCCTTGATGCCTTCCTTGATCTCGTCGCCGCGCATGCTGTCGCGGTGGCGCTGGTCGGCGGCGGCTTCGTCCAGTTCGCCGCGGGCGAATTCGTTGACCGCGCGCTTCATGCCGGCCATCGCCTTCGGCGCATTGCCGGCCAGGATCGTCGCAAGCTTGTCGACCTCCTCGTCGAGCAGGTCGAGCGATACCATCGCGGTGAGGTAGCCGATCCGCAGCATCTCCGGCGCCGAGATCTTCTGCGCGGTCAGGAACAGCATCTTGGCGTTATCGACGCCGAGCCTCGTGACGTAGCGCTGGATGCCGCTCTTGTAATAGTGCAGGCCGAGCCGCGCTGCCGGCATGAACATTTCCGCGGTATCGACGCCGATGCGGAAGTCGCAGGCGAGTGCAAGGTCGGTCGAGCCGCCATAGACGCCGCCATTGAGCCGGCAGATCGTCGGCACGCTCAGATCCTCGAGGCGGTTGACCACCACCTCGAATGCCGAGCCCGCGCTCTGCTGCTCGTAGGCGCTCACCGCGCGCTCGGCCACCGAGTTGAGGTCGTAGCCGGCCGAGAACGCGCGTCCGGTTCCGGTCAGCACCAGCACGCGGATCGCAGGATCCGCCTCGATCCGGTCGAACAGTCTGACGAGCTCGCCGAGGTCCTCGGCCTGCAGGCGGTTGAGGTGCTTCGGCCGGTTGAGGCGGATCGTGGCGCGTGCGCCTGATATTTCGAGCACGGGTCCGCTGGCGGTGTCGGCCAACTCGGCCATATCGGTCTCCATCATTGATTCTCGAGTTCGCGTCGCTTCGCCTCGGCGTCGATGGTCTCGGCGAGATCGGGATGCCTTGCCATCAACAGGCGGAAATCGACCAGGTCAAGCACCAACAGCTTGGTGACCTTGCTGGTCGAGACGTTGGCGCCCCGCTTGGCGTTGCCGAGCAGTGCCATCTCGCCGAAGAACGCGCCCTCGCCGAGCTTCACCTTGCGTCCGGGCAGGTCGACCTCCACCTCGCCGGCGGCGACGAAGTACATGCAGTCGCCATTGGTGTCCTTGCGGATGATCATGGTGCGCGGCGGCAGGTCCATCGTCCGCAGCACCTGGGTGACGTCGGCGATCGCGGCAGGGCCGAGATGCGCGAAGAACGGCACCTTGCTGACGGTCTCCCAGGTTCTCAGAAAATTGTCGCGGCGGGTTTCGGCGGCAAAGCCGGTCGCCAGAATACCGGTCCACAGCCCGAACACGCCGAGGCCCGAGATCATAACCATGGCGGCGACGATGCGGCCGAGCGGGGTGATCGGCACCACGTCGCCATAGCCGGTCGTGGTCAGCGTCACCACCGCCCACCACAGCGCGGCCGGCACGCTGCCGAAGGTCTGCGGCTGGACGTCCCGCTCCAGGAAATATTCGGCGACAGAGGCCAGAAACACCACCATCAGGAAGATCACGAGCACGCTGAGCAGCGGGCCGGACTCCACCACCAGCACGCGGCGGAGCTGGCGCAGGCCGGGGATGCCCGGCACCACCTTCAGCACCCAGAGCACGCCGAGCAGCCATGCGGTCTTCGGCTCGAGGCCGGCGAGCAGCGCCAGCGGCACGGCCAGCGCGCCGATCGCATCGACGATGCCGGCGCTGGACAGCTGGTAGAACCAGAACTTGTCCTGCCGCCGCATATGGCGCACCCGCACCAGCCATTCGAACACGAAATAGGCAAGGCAGGCCCAGAGCAGCGCATCGACCCAGTGCGGCACCGCGTCATAGGCCGGCGCGACCGTCAGCAGCGTCATCATCGCGACACCGACGGTGACCGCGACATAGGCTGCCGTGGTCATGTTGCGGCCGGCGGTGGCGGAAACGAAGCGCGTCAAGGCCGGAAGGACGAGCGGCTTGGACATCGGAACGGAGCTTGCCTGTCGCTGAACTGCTGGAATCGAGGCCCTGCGAATGGCGGGGCGTGCGTCACAAACTGCCTCTCCCGGTTGAGGCCGTCAACGCGCAGGCTTGCTGCGGCATGATCACGGCGAAAGTCCGATATGTTGGACAAATGGCCTAACCTTGTTGGCCCGATTTTGCGCCCGCGAATGTGAGAAATCAGACAAATCGTCGCTTTTTCCCCGTATATCGGGGATGCTGGGCGACGCGATGGCTATGCGGTGCGGGCAGGCAACCCGGTCAGGAATGAAGCGACTAATAAGGCGATCTCATTCACTTCTTGAGAATTGGCTGGTTTCCGATGGATACCTCACATCTCGCGCAGCACGCCGGCGCCGCCGGCAGTTTCTTCGCATCGATCTTCGTGGTCGCCACGCTGTCGATGCGCACCATGATCCCGCTCCGCGTCTTCGCCATCCTGACCAACATCATCCTGATCGCGACCGCGGTCCCGACCCACAATTACCCGACGCTGATCCTGCATGCCGTGCTGCTGCCGGTGAACACCTATCGTCTGCACCAGATGCTGCAGCTGGTCCGCAACGTGAAGCGATCGGTCAACAGCGATCTCTCGATGGATTGGCTCAGGCCGTTCACGACGGAGCGCAAATTCAAGGCGGGCGAAGTCCTGTTCTACAAGGACGAGAAGGCCGATAGCATGTTCTACATCGTCAGTGGCCGCTTCCGCCTGGTCGAGTCAGGCATCGAGCTGCCGGTCGGCGCCCTGGTCGGCGAGTTCGGAATGCTGTCGCCGTCGAACACGCGAACCCAGACGCTGGAGTGCGTCGAGACCGGCATGGTGCTGTCGGTGACCTATGACCAGGTCGAGCAGCTTTACGTCCAGAATCCGGCGTTCGGCTTCTACTTCCTGCGTCTGTCCAGCGCCCGCCTGTTCCAGAATATCGCGACGCTCGAGCAACGGCTCGCGCAGCACGCCACCCCACAAGTGGCGGAGCCGAAACCTGCATGAGCCCGGCGACGAGTTCTGGAGGCGCCGCAGTGCCGGATGACGACAGTCTGCTGGCTTCGCTTCGCTATCTCTTCGCCGACATCATCGGCGACGAGGACGCGGGGCCACCGGTGCTGCCTGACGCCTGCCCGGACCATCTGAGGCCGACCGTCACCGAGGCCATCGATCTATTGATCGCCTATCAGAGCACGAGCTACGCCCAGCTCTATATCGACCGGCTCAAGCGCTTCGTCGGCCGCCGCGGCGTTGACGATGCGCTGCTTGCCGAGATCGCGCGGCTGATGGCCGAGCGCATGGCCTATGAGGACGCGATCCGCATCGCCCAGCTCAAGCTCGGCGAAGTCCATGCGGCGGGCGGCCTCGCGGCGCGCTCGGTCGACGACGTCAAGAAGCTTCGCCTCGACGAGTTGATCGATGCCTTGCCGGCGATGGTCGCCGATCCGGTCCTTGGCGTGCTCGATCAGTTCGGCTGGCGCCGTCGCCGGGTCTCGATCCGCTTCAGTGCCAACAACCGCTTCAGCGTTCGCCGGCTCAGGATCGAGGCTGGCCTGAAGCGCTGGCGGCTGTTCTCGGGGCGCTATGCCAAGGAGCGTGCCTGGGTCGAGCGCTGGCTGCACATGATCGACCGCAGCTTGACCAAGCAGCCGGGCGCAGCCCCAGCTGTCGTAGAGACCGCGACCATGATCCAGGGCTACGGCGATCCCTATCGCCAGGGCATCGCGGACTGGCACGTGATCATCGACGGGCTGGTCAAGCCGACGTTCGACGGCGTGCTCGAGCTTCCCGACCTTGCCGCCGCCATCAATGAAGCCCGCGAAGCTATCATGCCCGACCCGCGGCAGGCCGCGCTGAAGCGCAAGATCGCCGAGATTCGCGCGCGGGCGCCGGCAAACCCATCACCGTCAACCTGAGGTGCGCGAAGCGCGTCTCGAAGGGTCGGCGGCTCGAGTGAAGGTGCTTGCGTCTCTCCAAGACTACTCTACCGCTTCATGTGTGGCGGCTCGTCGTAGCCGTGGCGGCTGGAATAGAACAGCAGACCCATCAGACCAGCGCAGACCGCAGCGAGAAGCACGATGCCGATCGTGAACAGGACGATGCCATAGGTCGGCACCGGAGCCTCGACAGTGAGCCCTTCATAGGCGTAAGCGCCGACGGCGACGAGAAGCACCAGCAGGCCGATGCTGATTGCAATGCGCATGTGAATCTGCCTCTGCTGAAGGCCAAGGGCAGATGGCAGCTAAGGCAGCTTGCGCTGACTATCCCGCTGCGGCGGTGACCTTGGCCAACGCCTGTCGCCCGGCTTCGGTGAGCTCGGAAAGCGTCGTCCTGCCGTTCTTGGCGCATTTGATGATGTATCGGGCAACGCGCCGGCGGGTGTCATGTTCCTCGCCATGCAGCGCGTCGGCGCAGACCTGGTCGAGCGCAAAGTTC
This sequence comes from Bradyrhizobium acaciae, assembly GCF_020889785.1. Classification (GTDB taxonomy): domain Bacteria; phylum Pseudomonadota; class Alphaproteobacteria; order Rhizobiales; family Xanthobacteraceae; genus Bradyrhizobium; species Bradyrhizobium acaciae. The sequence continues at coordinate 229,546 of NZ_JACMYK010000002.1, read as the reverse complement.
ATCGCAGCGAGCGTACGTGAATCAAATCGTTCCTCGATCATCGCAGCTCTCCCTTGAGGCTATTTGCGGAGCGTCAGTGATTCGCTGATCTCCATCACGGCCTCGCTCTGTCTGGCCTTCTTCATCAGCGTTTCGCGTTCCCGTCCCGGCGGCAGCTTGCGTGCTGCAATGCGTGAATCCTCGGCGAATTTCTGCAGGCGGTCTTCGAACGATCCGGGAGGCCGTGACCTGTTGCGCTTCTTCTTGATCATGCCGCCTCCGAGCTGGAACCAGCGATACTAGGCATGCTCCCCGCGACCCGTCGTTAACCCATGACATCGGGTCGACCGAAATCGTCGGCAGGACCGCAGGAACGATCTCCGGCGCCACGCGTAAGGCCCATGCGTTCGCTGCCTTGCTCCCCGAAAGGTGGCAGACCACTCCGGTGCCGGGCCTCGGCGAATTTCATCGCCGGGGCCCGCATATCTTCAGGGAGATCAGAAATGGCACATTCCAATCACGGCATCGTCAAGGACGACAAAGGTCAGGAACAGCCAGTCGACAAGCAACGCGCGCAGACCGCGCACAAGACCGACACCCGCAAGCCGCGGGCGCGCGAAGCGACGCGGGATCCGAAATTAAGTGACCCCAGCAAGACACCTGGCTCGGGCATGACGTCAGACGATGACGGCGAGCCGCCGACCGGCTGAATCGCATTTCGCCGTGCAGCAACTGCGGCAATGCGGCAGGAACGATCACTTTTCTCCGTTGTTGGCTGTTGGCCTGAGAGAGCAATGGAGGATTTGACATGGCGATGGACGAGAAAGAGCTCGGAAACCTGATCGGCAGCGACAAGGTCGAGGGCACCGCGGTTTATGGATCGGACGAACGCAAGATCGGCTCGATCGAGCGCGTGATGATCGACAAGGAGAGCGGCCGGGTATCGTACGCCGTACTTGGATTCGGCGGTATTCTCGGTCTCGGCAACGATCATTATCCGCTGCCATGGCAATCGCTCAAATACGACACCAGACTGGGCGGCTACGTAACAGGCGTGACCGAGACCCAGCTGCGCGGCGCACCGAAATACGGCAGCGAGCGGGATTGGAATTGGGCCGATATCGGCACCACACGTGCGGTGAACGATTACTACGGCGTGCCGTTCGTCTGAGCGGCGTCCGCCAAGGGCCAGCATTTCCCCGGTGACGCCCGCCGGAGACTGAGTTGTACGGCGCCTGAGGATGTAACCGTCGCATCATCCGGCGTCTGTACACTAGTGAACAGACGTCAATAGCTGTGCAATGTAACATACGTTATTGAAGACGGCCCGGCAGTTACCCGATTAAACATTCGGGGAGATCAATGTCGTTGGCGTCGCTAGTCCGGAAATTGGAGCAGTTCGTACGGCTTTCGTCGGTAGACCACGCCATTCTCAATCGCGCGTCGACCGAGCGCGTCCGGCATTTCGGTCCGCGCGTCGATATCGTCCGTGAAGGCGAGAAGCCGAAGGACGTTCATTTGATCCTGTCCGGCTGGGCCTGCCGCTACAAGCAGCTCGAGGACGGAAGGCGCCAGGTCGTGTCGTTCTTCCTGCCCGGTGATATCTGCGACGTGAACGTCTTCATCTTGCGCGAGATGGATCATTCGATCGGCACCATCACCGCGGTGTCGATCGCCGACCTCTCGCGCGAATTCTTCGACAAGGTCGCAGCCGCGCATCCGCGGATCGTGACCGCGTTCTGGTGGGAGACCTTGGTCAATGCGGCAATCCAGCGCGAATGGACCATGAGCCTCGGCCAGCGCACGGCGCTGGAGCGGATGGCCCATCTGCTCTGCGAGATCTGGCTTCGCCTGCGTCTCGCCGGCCTGACCCGGGGCGACAGCTGTGACTTCCCGCTGACCCAGGGCGATCTCGCCGACGCCACCGGGCTCTCGAAGGTGCACGTCAACCGAACCTTGCAGGAGCTGCGCGCCGACGGCCTGATCGTGCTCAAGGGAAAGACCCTGGCGGTGCCCAAGCTCGACCGGCTGATGCGTGCAGCCCTGTTCAACCCGAACTACCTGCACATGGATCACGAGGGACGGCAGTTCGATGCCGTCATGACGCCGCCGGATGCGGTGGCCGGGTGATGCGCCGCGCGGCGCGGCAATGTCGCGAGAGTGCGGATGCATGACGCATTGCCCGCGCCACACAGTCGCTGTCGTCCCTGCCTAGTGCGCAATTGCGCACGGGTGCGGGGACGACAGTAGGGTGTGAGGAGTTGCCGGCGCATGCCGACGACCGCCCCGCCTCACCCGTTCGCGGTCTTCACCACCACGAGATTCTCGTCCGCTGCCGGCGGGTGGCGCTTGAGGTGATCGCGGCGCAGCGCGATTTCGTCGCGGACCAGCTCGTAGCCGAGCTTGAACGTGTCCATCCCGTCGCCGGAAACGGTGCCGTCGCGCAGGCCGATCACCGCGCCGCGCAGGATCGCCTCGAGCTCGTCCTGCAATGCGTGGAGGTCGTCGGCGCAGGTGGTATGCGCGACGCGCTCGCCGATGTCGAGGATCCGGCCCGCCAGTTCGCTGGCCTTCTCCGGGGCGACGCGGGTGATCTTGGTGTAGATCGCGGCGAAGATCGAGCCGATGATGCTGAGCGCGGCAGCGGCGAGATACATCACGTCGCTGTAACGATCCATGAACGACTTGGTGTCGTCGTTGATGTATTCGGCCGCGCCCTGATGCGCGACGATGAAGGCGTCCTTGTCGGTCGCCGCGGGCTCGATCTTGGAGGCGAAGCCGTCGTCGAGCGCGAGCTCGGACTTGTTCTCGTAGACGATGCGCGCGAGCTCGGCGGCCGTCGTCGTGGACATCGAGGATTGCGCCACCAGCAGCCATTCCAGCCCGATGGTGTCGACCTCGTCGTCGGGAATCGCCGGCGCGGATGACAGCATGCCGGTCGAGACGGTCTCCTCCGATATTGCCGGGTATTTGCGCGCCAGCGCCTTGGCCGCGTCGATCGCATTCAAGGTGAAGCCGCCGGAGCGCTTGGCATATTGCTCGTAGGCCTTGTCCTTGACGATCTTCGAGGCATGCTCGATCGCAACCACGGCGCCGAAACCCGAACCGAACAGTTTGTCGAACGGCGTGTTCGGCGGCGCCTGCTGCACCCGCTGCGCCGCATCCGGGCTGTCGGAAATCTCCAGCGCGCTGCGGACGAAATTCACGCTGTTCTCGCCGTCGCCGACCACCGCGATCCGCTTCTTCTTGAGCTCGGCCAGCGACTTGATCTTCTTGCCGCCGGGGCTGAGCACCAGCACCACATCATGCTCGAGGATCGCGATGGCGCGGGCGCGCGGCGGCACCTTTGCATCGGTGCGCAGGATGGCAAGCGTTGCGTCGCGGCGATCGAACTGCGCCAGCGCCTTGACGTTGTCGGGATTCGTCGCGATCTTCAGCCGCAGCCGCGATGAATTGGCCTTCAGCACGGCCGCGAACTTGGCGGCGAACCTGGCCTCCGGGCCATTGGCGTCGCCGACCGCGAACACCAGCGTTTCCGAATCGCGCAGCCAGAGGCGGCCGCCGGCCACGGTGATCGCGCTCAAGAACAGCGTCAGCAGGGTGAAGATGATGATCTGCGCACGGTTGCTTTTGGCGACCGGTGGGCGTGGCCGTGGCGGCATCGGCGAAGGCGCGGAGGCTTCGGCGCTCATGGCTTATGACCTGGCTCATCACCCGTCCGGGACGGCCCGCCGCCCGCAAATCCAATCGGCGCCGCGCTGCCCGGTGAATCCGTAAATGACTATAAAAGAAAGAAAATTTCCTATGCTGCTGACGATATACCTCCCCGGAGGGAATGCAAACCGGACACCGGCCGTAACCTTAATCTCGGTTGGTCTGCGCCGCGATGCCACATGACCATCGCCACTATCGACGCCCCAACCCAGATGTGATTTTCGAGAGAGCCGCAGGTGCATTCCGCCGCCGGAGGTGTCATAAATGAGACACGCTTGGTTTTTCGGAATCGTGCTGACGGCCTGACCCGGATTTCTTGCAATCACATTCACCGAAGTAAAAGGGCGTCAGCTTGTTGTTTCCTGCCATGTCATCGTCGGTGTCGGTTGGTGCCCTGGTGGGATGGATGTTGCTTCTCACGGCGAAGCACATCATCGCTGACTTCATGCTGCAGAACGCCTGGATGGCGATCGGCAAGGACCAGAGGACCGGCTGGGCCAAGCCGCTGCTCGCGCATTGCCTGATCCATCTCGCGGTCGCGCTGGCGCTGATCCTGGTGGTGGCGCCGCGGTTCTGGTACGTCGCCTTCATCGACTTCGTGATCCACATCATCGTCGATCGCTGCAAGGGCATCTGCGCTTCGCATTTCGGCGTGACGCTGGAATCGGGGCATCCCTGGTTCTGGACCCTGATCGGGGTCGACCAGGCGCTGCACCACCTCACCGGATTTGCGCTGTCGATCTACATGGCCGCGAACTGAGCGGCTGACGGACGGCTCTTCCTTCATTTCGAGTAACCGACCACCGCGCTTGCGGCGGGTGGATGTGATTCGCGTGCAACGGGCAAGCCTCTCCGGGGACGACCGGGGGCCGTGGTTAACCTTTCGTTAGAGGATTGCGCGGCATCTTCCCGATCGAGGGGGATTTGCAAATGTTTTCAAGCCGCGACGCCTTCGAGAACGATGCCTGCCCAGTTGCGGACGACCTGCTCGGCCAGATGTACCGCGCCAATCCCAACGGGCTTTCGCTGCTGGTTGCCAATGTCGCGCCCGATGACAGGGCGAGGCTGGCGCTGTTCTGCTATCGCCGCAGCCATCTGCATGCACTCGCGGTGGCGATTGCGTCGAGCTGCAGCGAGTGGCAGTTGGTGAATTTCGGCGGCCGTGTCGGGTCGACGCTCTACGCGCTGTCGCGTGAGCCGGCCCGCGTCGCGACCGTGTCGCATGGCGGCCGCAAGCCGATCACGCTGTCGACCAAACCGTTGTCGACCTTCGCGCCTGTTGTCGATGACGAACTCGACGACGAGGACGTCAGCGAGACGGTGACTGTGACGGCCTAAGCCGCGCTCAATCCGGCTGCGCGCTCGCGATGAGCGGCAGCCCGTGACGGCGCCGCGCCATCGCGCATTCCGCGTCGCCCGGCTGGCAGGTCCGGCACACCTCCGGCCGCACCGCATAGACCACGCAGCGCGTTGCCTCTCCGATCTTCCCCGACAGCGCCGAGCAACGGTCGCCCTCGCAGCGCATGCCTGATTGTCGCGCATTGACGAATTGCGCCGGGATCAGATCGAGCTGCGCGTCATCCTCGATCGTGAAGCGCGGCCAGTTCTCCGAATAGCTGCAGCAGGCGCCGCAGGATTGGCAGGGGCTTTCGCCGGCCGTGTCGATTGCGTCGCCGGCCATCAGGTGTCCTTCGGTGCTTCCCAGACCAGGCTGCGCCGCCAGCGTGCCCTGAGCAGGTCGCGCCGCTCCGGATACTTCTCGTCGTGATAGACCGCCGTGACCACGCGGTCGGTGCGGAAGCTGCGGAAATCCCTGCGCAGCTCGCACCAGGCGGCGAGCAGCCGCACCGCCTCGTGATAGCCGACCGCGATCGGCCAGATCGTGCGCTCTGAGTCGCGGCCATGCTCGTCGCGATAATTGAGCGTGATCTTCTTGCCTTCGTGGATCTGGCTGCGGGTCCGGACCATATCGATGCGGTCCGGCTCCCGGTTCCAGGCCGAGCGGGCGCGGCTTGCCGGCTCCAGCACGAACGGCCGCAGGCGATCGGGCACGGTCTCGGCGATCTTGGCCATCAGGTCCTCGGCGGCGCGCGCCAACGCCGGATCGGCATGGCCGACCACCCATTGTGCGCCGAGCACGCAGGCCTCGATCTCATCCGGTGTCAGCATCAGGGGCGGCAGGTCGAAACCCTTCTCGAGGATGTAGCCCATGCCGGCCTCGCCGCGGATCGGCACCCGCTGCTCGATCAGGCTCGCGATGTCGCGATAGATCGTCCGCTTCGAGGTCTCGAGCTCGGCTGCGATCGCATCTGCGGTCAATGGCTTACGGGTGCGGCGGAGCACCTGGATGATCTGAAACAGCCGGTCGGCGCGTCTCATGGCAGTTCTCTCGGCAATTCTCTTGGTCGCTCTCTTGACGAGTGTCTTGACGGGTTTCGCAGCGTCTCGGCGCGTCGGCTTTTCTGCGTCCCGTCCGGCTGCTGCTGACAGCATGTTGGCAGCAGGTGGGGGCTATATCAGGACAACACCTCAAGTGAAGGGAATTTGTCCATGACGAATCTTGATGAACTCGGCTTCCGGCAAGCGCAGAGCTTCGCGCTGGAACAAATGGTCACGGTCTACTCCACCTCCGGCGACCTGCGCTGGGCCCTGGTCGCGCTGATCGCACAGTCGATCAGCACGGTTTGGTCCTACGGCCGGGCCCGGCTGGTCAAGCGCGTTCGCGAGGCGGTTCGCCGCCTCGCGCCGGTCGGCCCGCTCGACAGTGAATGCCACTACTGCTGACACCATGCTGGCAGCAGGAGGCCGCTAGCTTCAATTCACGACAACAGGCGATCGGGAGCTTCATATGATTACGCTTTTTGGCTTTGGCGCGGGCTTCGGTCTGCCTGAAATCAGCCCCTTCGTGACCAAGACCGAGGTCCAGCTCAAGATGGCCGGTCTTGCCTACACCAAGGAAAAGGCGATGCCGCCGGCCTCTCCCAAGGGCCAGCTGCCGTTCATCGCCGATGACGGCGAGACGATCGCCGATTCGACCTTCATCCGCGCCCATATCGAGGGCAAATACGGCTTCGATTTCGACGCGCCGCTGAGCCTGCAGGCGCGCGCCCAAGCCTGGGCCTTCGAGCGCATGATCGAGCATCACGTCTATTGGGCGCTGGTCGGCGCGCGCTGGATCGACGATACCAATTTCGCCAAGGGGCCTGCGCATTTCTTCGACGGCGCGCCCGATCATATGCGCGACAAGATGCGCGAGGATGCCCAGTTCCGCGTTGCCGAGAACTATCTGCTCAGCGGGCTCGGCCGTCACGGACCCGACGAGGACATCGATCTCGCGCTCCGTTCGTTGTTTGCGCTGTCGGTGCAGCTCGGCGACAAGCCCTATCTGATGGGCAACGCCCCATGCGGCACCGATGCCACCGCGTTCGGCGCCTTGGCGGGAATCCTGACGCCATTCTTCGATTCGCCGCTGCGCGAGCGCACCGAGAAGTTCGACAATCTCACCGCCTATGTCGGCCGGATGATGCAGCAATACTATCCGGAATTCGCCTGGGCACCGTTGCAGCAGCAGGCAGCCTAAGCGGGCGCGGCAGGAGCAGGCCGGCCCTTCAATGCGGCCAGCTCCGCCTCGAGTTCGGCGATGCGCTGGTCGCGTGAGGCCAGCGCTGCTGCCACGTCGGCCGCGTCGAATTTCTGCGGAATGTGCTGCGGGCAGTTGGTGTCCCACGCCGCGATCTTGAACAGGATCACCTGCTCGGGCCGCGCGCGATAGCCCTGCGGCATCAGCGAACGCGTCAGTGCCGGATCGTCTTCGACGACACGCGCTTCGCCCCACAGCTTCACGCGCTGGCGATGCGCATAATCCATCACGAAGATATAGGCCTTCGCATTCTCCGAGAGATTGCCCTGCGTGATGAACTGTCGGTTGCCGCTGTAATCGGCGAACGCGATGGTGTCCTTGTCGAGCACCTTGATGAAGCCCTTCGGACCGCCGCGATGCTGGATGTAGGGTTGGCCGTCGGCCGAGGCGGTCGCGAAATAGAAGCTGTTGGTGTTGGCGAGGAAGGCGGCCAGGTTCTCATCGACCTCGGTGCGCCAGCCGCCGTGCGCCTCGACCTCGGCATAGGTGTCGCGCGAGCCCTTGCGGGTCTGGATCGCCTTCACCGCCGGACTGAATGCGATATCGCTCGCGTATCTGCGAACGTCTGACATCTGAGCCTCCAGGAAGGGTGCCATGACGGGCGCCAAAACGGTCATGCCCGCGCCGTAAGATGGGCGTTTCCGGATCGCAAGCAATCTTGTGAATTGACACTTCACTATTGCCGATTATGCAATAGTTCCATGGACCGGATCGATGCCATGCAGGCCTTCGTCGCGGTGGCGGACCTCGAGGGGTTTGCCCCCGCTGCCCGCAAGCTTGGCCTGTCGCCCTCGGCCATCACGCGGCTGATCGCGGCGCTGGAGGAGCGGCTTGGCGCGCGGCTGCTGCAGCGAACCACGCGGCAGGTGACGCTGACCGACGCCGGCTCCCGCTATCTGGAGCGGGCGCGGCGGATCCTCGCCGATGTCGAGGAGGCCGAGGACGCCGTGGAGAGCGAGCGTACCCGCCCCGAAGGCCGCCTCGTGATCTCGGCGCCGTTCGGCTTCGGGCGGCTGCATGTCAGCCCGGTCGTGACAGCCTATTTGAAACGCTATCCCGATGTCGGCGTCGACCTGCGGCTGTCGGACCGCCGCATCAATCTCGTCGAGGACGGCGTCGACCTCGCGGTCAGGCTCGGCCACCTGTCGGATTCGACGCTGGTGGCACGGCATGTCGGCCAGATGCGCCGCATCGTGGTGGCCTCGCACGGCTATCTCAAGCTTCGTGGCGAGCCGAAGCGGCCGGCCGAGCTCACTGCCCATGACACCATCCAGTTCGGCGCCATGACGGCTGTGCCGGATTGGCGCTTTATGGAAGACGGCCAGGAAATTCGCATCACACCTACGCCGCGCTTCACCAGCAACAGTTCGGATGCCGCCATCCAGTACGCCGAGCAGGATGGCGGGCTGACGCGGGTGATGGCGTACCAGGCCGCCGAATCACTGAAGGCGAAGCGGGTCCGAATCGTGCTTGCCGCGTTCGAGCAGCCGCCGGTGCCGATCCACGTCGTCTACCCGACATCCCGGCTGCTGTCGGCCAAGGTGCGGACCTTCATCGATCTCGTCACCGAGATCACCGACTGGCACTTCGGCTAGATCAGCGCGAAAGCGCTTTAGCTCGCCGGCGGCTTCTTCGGCACGACGCGGAACGTGCCGCTGGCACGCGCGATCGTCACGCCATCGGCCTTGATCAAACTCTGCGCGAAGCAGATCGTGCGGCCGGTCTTGATCACATCGCTCTCGATCGCGAGCCATTGCCCGACATCGGCGGAGCCGACGAAATCGACCGTCAGCGAGATCGTCACATACGAGGTGGTCCAGCCGGTCGCTTGGCCGCAGCTATAGCCCATCGCGTTGTCGGCGAGCGCTGCGATCAGCCCGCCATGGATCAGGCCGCGGCCGTTGGTGTGCGGTCTCGCCAAGCGGAGACCGATGATGACGGACCGCTCGGTCTTCTTCTGGTACAGCGGCTCCCATGGCTCGGTGAGCGGGCTCTTGCGGAACAGCGGCTCGAAGCCTTGCGGGACGTCCTGGGGAATGTCGGGGGCGACTTGCGTTTCGGTTGTCATCTGAAATCTCGCTAGTGACGTTGGGTTGACGCCATTGAACGCGATGTCGATGACGGTTTCACCGCCTACAAAGTTTTAAACGGGATTCGCTGACGTGTTTGAATGCGGCCCGGGTCTGTCGCCACACCTCCAGCTGTCATCGCCCGGCTTGACCGGGCGATCCAGCATCCCAGAGACAGTACAGCATGAATCGAGAAGCCGCGGCATACTGGATACCCCGCATGCGCGGGGTATGACGGCTGAGGGTGCAACGGCGAGGTTGCTCGACGAAAGGGGCGGCGACCTATCTAGAACGGCAGGCCCACATAGTTCTCCGACAGCGAGGTCGATGCCGCTTTCGAGCTGACGAGATAGTCGAGCTCGGCGATCTGGATGCGCGCGGCGAATTCGCCCTCGTCGGGGAATTTGTGCAGCATCGAGGTCATCCACCAGGAGAAGCGCACCGCTTTCCAGACCCGTGCCAGCGCCTTGGCCGAATAGCCGTCGAGCCCGGCGGAGGATTTCTCGTCGTAATATTCGCGCAGCGCCTGAGATAAATAATGCACGTCACTGGCGGCGAGATTGAGGCCCTTGGCGCCGGTCGGCGGCACGATATGCGAGGCGTCGCCGGCCAGGAACATGCGGCCGAACCGCATCGGTTCGGCGACGAAGCTGCGCAGCGGCGCGATGCTCTTTTCGATCGAGGGGCCGGTGACGATCTCGTCGGCGGCCTTCTGGTCGAGGCGCCGCTTCAATTCATCCCAGAACCGCTCGTCCGACCATTGATCGACATGATCGTCGAGCGGACACTGCACATAGTAGCGGCTGCGATGGCTCGAACGCATCGTGCAGAGCGCAAAGCCGCGCTCGTGGTTGTTGTAGATCAATTCCGGCGAGACCGGCGGCGTCTCCGACAGGATCCCGAGCCAGCCGAACGGATACACCCGCTCGTAGCTCGTGATCGCCGACGCCGGCACGCTGGCGCGGCTGACGCCGTGGAAGCCGTCGCAACCGGCGATGAAATCGCACGTGATTTCGTGGCTGACGCCGTCCTTGACGTAAGTGACGCGCGGGTGGTCGGTGTCGAAATCATGCGGCTTGACGTCGGCGGCGGAGTAGACCGTGGTCAGGCCGGCGGCCTTGCGGGCGTTCATCAGATCGAGCGTGACCTCGGTCTGGCCGTAGATCGTCACGGTCTTGCCGGTCGTCGCATGCATGTCGATGCGGTGCCGCGCGCCGCCAAAGGCCAGTTCGACGCCGTGATGCACCAGGCCTTCCTGATGCAGGCGGGCCCCCGCGCCGACACTGTCGAGCAGCGACACCGTGCCTTCCTCGAGCAGGCCGGCGCGGATCCGTCCCAGCACGTAATCCGGGGTCTGCCGCTCAAGAATGACGTTGTCTACGCCGAAAGTATGAAGTAGTTGCCCAAGCAACAGTCCGGCCGGACCGGCGCCTATGATTGCTACTTTTGTCCGCAATACCTGCTCCTCCCGATCGGATAGGCTTGATCCGGGCACCCGCATCTCGGCGAGCGCCGTCAACTTGCCAAGGCAACTATATCATATAACAGTTTTGGCAAGGCGGATTTGCAGGGGATGTGCGTTCGCCGCAGCGCAAGATGCCGGAGGGACCGGGTGCGACGTGGCGTCCGCCGAGCGGATTTCGGCTTGAATATTCGCGCGAATTAGATAACATGTTAAGTAATGAGACCGGGCACGAAGCCCGCCGTCCTGGAGAGGAGGAGACGTGATGAGGAAGAGTTTGCTGGCGCTGCTGATGGCGGCCGCCGTCGTGCCGGCCGCGGCACCTGCCGTGGCGCAGGACAAGACCGTCAATCTCAAGGTGTCGCTGTGGGTCCCGCCGGCGCATCCGCTGGTGCCGGCGACGCAGGCCTGGGCCGCCGACATCGAGAAGGCGTCGGGCGGCACCATCAAGGTCACCGTGTTCCCGTCCGAGCAGCTCGGCAAGGCGTTCGACCATTACGACATGGCGCGTGACGGCATCGCCGACGTCACCTATGTCAATCCCGGCTATCAGCCCGGCCGCTTCCCGATCGCGGCCGCCGGCCAGCTGCCGTTCGTGTTCTCCGACGGCAAGAAGGGCACGCTGGCGCTGAACGAGTGGTACCACAAATATGCACCGACCGAGATGAAGGACACCAAGCTCTGCTTCGCCTTCATCCACGATCCGGGCGCGCTGCACGGCAAGAAGAAGATCGTGCTGCCGAGCGACCTCTCCGGCGTCAAGGTGCGGCCCGCGCAGAGCACCATCGGCGAGATGGTCAAGATGTTCGGCGGCACCAACGTGCAGGCCTCCGCGCCGGAATCGCGCGACGCGATCGAGCGCGGCGTTGCCGACGAGATCACCTTCCCCTGGGGCTCGATCTTCCTGTTCGGCATCGACAAGGTGGTGAAGTACCACATGGACGTGCCGCTCTATACGACGGTGTTCACCTACAACATGAACCTCGCCAAATATAATGCGATGTCGGATGCCCAGAAGAAGGTGATCGACGATCACTGCTCGCCTGAATGGGCCTCCAAGGTCACCGATCCCTGGACCGATTTCGAAGCCAACGGCCGCACCAAGATGAAGGCGCTGCAAGGCCACGAGGTCTATCCGCTGACCGCGGATCAGCTCGCCGAATGGAAGAAGGCGGTCAAGCCGCTGCACGACAGCTGGGCCGAGGCCGTGAAGAAGGCCGGCGGCGACGCAGAGAAGATCGATGCCGATCTGCAGGCCACGCTGAAGAAGTACGAGGCGGGGATTTAAGGCGCTGCCGAGGCAAATGAGGTCGTCATGCCCGGGCTTGTCCCGGGCATCCACGCCTTACTGCTGAACGGTAACGAAGACGTGGATGGCCGGGACAAGCCTGGCCATGACGCGGGGTGGGATCTCGAAGCATGGCTGCCAATTCAGAAGTTTCCCAAGACGGCGCGATCACCGGGCCTCCCGAGCCGGCGCGCAAGAATTTCATGGACCGCTTCATCGATTCGATCGAATGGGTGGCGGCCTTCTTCGTCGGCGTCGTCGCGCTCAACACCTTCACCGCGGTGTTCATGCGCAAGTTCTTCGCGGTGACGATCCCGGACTACTATAATTTCGGCCAGTTCCTGCTCGGCATCCTGATCTTCTGGGGCATCGCGGCGACCAGCTATCGCGGCACCCACATCACGGTCGATCTGGTCTGGGCCAATGCCACGCCGCGCTACCAGCGCTGGATCGACATCTTCGCGACGCTGGTGCTGCTGTTCGTGGTGAGCGTGCAGACCTACACGCTGATCGACAAGGTGATCGACACCAAAAACAGCCACATCGTCACCATGGATCTCGGCGTACCCGTCTGGCCGTTCTTCCTGGTGTCGTGGATCGGCGACGTCTCCGCCGTGCTGCTGATCGCGATCCGCACCTACCGCCTGATCTTCCATCCGGAAGATATCCACGATGCCAAGATCAAGACTGCGGAGTAGAGGTCCATGAGTCTTGATCTGAGTCCCGAGGCTGTCGCCGTCATCGGCTTTGTCAGCCTGTTCGTGCTGATGCTGCTGCGCGTGCCCGTCGGCATGGCGATGGGCCTCGTCGGCATCACCGGCTTCGGCTACCTCACGGGCTTCGCGCCGGCGCTCAAGCTGGTCGGCCAGACCACCATGCGCACGGTGACGGATTACTCCTTCGGCGTGATCCCGATGTTCCTCTTGATGGGCGCCTTCGTGTCCGTCTCGGGCATCAGTCGCGAGTTGTTCCGCGCCGCCAACACCTTCGTCGGCCACTGGAAGGGCGGGCTCGGCATTGCGACCATCGCGGCCTGCGGCGGTTTCGCCGCGATCTCGGGCTCGTCGGTTGCGACCGCCGCGACCTTCTCGGCGGTGGCCTATCCCGAGATGCGCCGCTTCGGCTATCCGCAATCCTTCTCCACCGGCGTGATCGCGGTCGGCGGCACGCTGGGAGCGATGCTGCCGCCATCCACCGTGCTCGCGGTCTACGGCATCATCACCCAGCAGGACATCGGCAAGCTGTTCATCGCGGGCGTCGTCCCGGGCCTGCTCGCGATCCTGATGCACATGATCACGATCGGCATCATCGGCGTGACCCGCCCGGGCTTCCTGCCGGCCGGCAAGAAGGCGTCGTGGGGCGAGCGCGCCATGGCCATGCGCGACGTCTGGTCTCCGCTGCTGCTGTTCCTGTTCGTGATCGGCGGCCTCTATGGCGGCTTCTTCGTCCCGACCGAAGCCGGCGCGGTCGGCGCGGTCGGAGCCTTCATCATCGGCATCCTCAGAGGCAAGCTGACCAAAGAGGGCATTCTGCAATCGCTGCTGCAGGCGACGCGCACCGCGGCAGCGGTGTTCACGGTGCTGATCGGCGCGCTCTGCTTCGGCTATTTCCTCACCATCACCCAGACGCCGCAGAACGTCACCGAATTCCTCACCGGCCTCGGCATCGGCCCCTACGGCGTGCTGGCGCTGATCCTGCTGATGTATCTGGTGCTGGGCTGCCTGATGGATGCGATGGCGATGGTGATCCTCACCGTGCCGATCGTGTTTCCGGTGGTGACGTCGCTCGGCTTCGATCCGATCTGGTTCGGCATCATCATCGTCATGACGGTGGAACTCGGCCTGATCCATCCGCCGGTCGGCATGAACGTGTTCGTGATCAAGAGCGTGATCAAGGACGTCAACATGTCGACGATCTTCGTCGGCGTGCTGCCGTTCGTGATCACCGATCTGATCCGGCTGGTGATCCTGATCCTGTTCCCGCTGCTTGCGACCTGGCTGCCGCAACGCATGATAGGCTAAATCCATGACTCCGGAGCTTCAGACCAGATACGTCTTCACCATCACCGCCCGGATCGCCGAGGTGACCTCCGCCGGCGACATCGGCACCGGCGTCCGCCGCATCATTCCGATCATCGGCGGTGAGGTGAAAGGCGAGGGGATCAATGGAAAGGTGCTGCCCTTCGGCGCCGACTTCCAGATCATCCGGCCCAACGAGCTGACCGAGCTGGAGGCAAAATATGCCTTCGAGACCGACGACGGCGCCGTCGTCTATGTCGAGAACAAGGGCATCCGCTTCGGGCCGGTCGAGCTGCTCGAGAAGCTCAAGCGCGGCGAGCCGGTCGATCCGAAACTGATCTATTTCCGCACCGTGCCGAAATTCGAAACCGGTTCCGAAAAGTACCGCTGGCTCATGGAGCACATCTTCATCGGCTCCGCCGCCCGCCACGCCGACCGCGTCGTGATCGACGTGCATCAGGTGTTGTGAGGGCGCGCGTCACCGTCCAGCGGACACTGCTTCGTTCGGCATCTTGGATCGAGACCCATCTTCACCGTCGTCCCTGCGAAAGCAGGGACCCATACTCCGCGGCCTCTGTTGTGAATGGGACTCGTCATTCGGCGTCGCGCAACAATGACCATTTGTGGTTATGGGTCCCTGCTTTCGCAGGGACGACGGCTAGAGAGAGTTGCGTATATCAGCTCGAACCGATGATGGGTGGTGGTCGTGGGGGCAATGCAGACCGTTGCTCCCGGATGCCCCGATCATCCCGTCTTGACTCCTGCGATGATAGTTATAAAACATAACTATTCTGAACAGGAAACAATAACGCCATGGGAAACGCTGCCGACGCGGGTGATGCCTCGCTGCTCAGGATCGAGACGCGAGGGGCGGTGCTGACGGTCGGGCTCAACCGGCCCGCCAAGCGCAATGCGCTGAATGACGGCATCATCCTGGCGCTGCGGGATTGTTTTTCGGCCATCCCTGAGGACGTCGGCGCGGTCGTCATCCATGGCGTCGGCGATCATTTCTCGTCTGGTCTCGATCTGTCCGAACTGACCGAACGCGACGCCACCGAGGGCCTGGTGCATTCCCAGATGTGGCACCGGGTGTTCGACCGCATCCAGTATTGCCGCGTGCCCGTGATCGCTGCACTGAAGGGCGCGGTGATCGGCGGCGGGCTGGAGCTGGCCTGCGCCGCGCATATCAGGGTTGCCGAGCCGTCGGCCTATTTCGCGCTGCCCGAGGGCCAGCGCGGCATCTTCGTCGGCGGCGGCGGATCGGTGCGGCTGCCGCGGTTGATCGGCGTGCCGCGGATGGCGGACATGATGCTGACCGGCCGCGTCTATTCGGCGACCGAGGGCGCAGCCTATGGTTTCTCGCAATATCTCACCGAGGCCGACGGCGCGCTGCCGAAAGCGCTGGAACTCGCCGAACGCGTCGCCGCCAATGCGCCGCTGACCAACTTCGCCGTGTTGCAGGCGCTGCCGATGATCGCCGAGGCCAATCCGCAGACCGGCCTCCTGATGGAATCGCTGATGGCAACGGTGGCGCAGAGCGACAAGGAAGCCAAGAAGCGGATCCGCGCGTTCCTGGATCGCAAGACCGCCAAGGTGAAGCCGACATGAGCGTCAGGGCTGACATATCTGCGTCCGCGTCCACTGCGAGCGCGCATCCGTTGCGCCCGATCTCGTTCGGCAACCCCGATGTCACCGTCGAGCGCCGCGACGACGGCACGATCTATCTTCGCCCGAAGCTCAGGCTCGCCGAGTTTCCCGTTCGCCTCACCGACCGGTTGCATCACTGGGCAAACGCCGAGCCGAACCGCGTGTTCATGGCCGAGCGCGCAGCCGGCGGCGGCTGGCGGCAGATCACCTACGCGCAATTGTATGAGGCCACGCGGCGCATCGCTTCCGCGCTGATCGCGCGCGGATTGTCAGCCGAGCGGCCGATCGTGATCCTGTCGGGCAATTCGATCGATCACGCGCTGATCGCGCTGGGTGCGCTCTATGCCGGCATTCCGTTCTGCCCGGTGTCGCCGGCCTATTCGCTGGTGTCGCGCGACTACGGCAAGCTCGGCTTCGTCATCAAGCTGTTGACACCGGGCCTGGTCTTCGCCGACGACGCCGATAAATTTGCCGATGCGTTGCGTGCCAATGTCGGACCCGATGTCGAGATCGCTGCAAGCCGCGGCGCGGTGCCTGGCCGCGAGGTGACGCGACTTGCCGACCTCATGGCAACGGCGGAGGATCCACGCCTCGATGCGACGCATGCGGCGATCGGTCCGGATACGATCGCGAAATTCCTGCTGACGTCGGGTTCGACGGGAAATCCCAAGGCCGTCATCAACACCCAGCGGATGATCTGCGCCAACCAGGTGATGCTGCGCGAGACGCTGGCGTTCCTGAAGGACGAGCCGCCCGTCATCGTCGATTGGCTGCCGTGGAATCACACCTTTGGCGGCAACCACAATGTCGGGCTGACGCTGTTCAACGGCGGCTCGATGTATCTCGATGAGGGCAAGCCGATCCCCGGCGGCATCGAGGAGACCGTGCGAAACCTGCGCGAGATCTCGCCGACGGTCTATTTCAACGTGCCCAAGGGCTATGAATCGCTGCTGCCCTATCTGCGCGATGACGCGGCCCTGCGGGCGAAATTCTTCCATCGGCTGCATGCGATGTTCTTTTCGGGCGCCGCGCTGTCGCCGTTCATCTGGAACAGCCTCGATGCGCTCGCCGTGCAGGAGAAGGGCTACCGCGTGCCCATGCTGACTGGGCTCGGCGCCACCGAGACCTCGCCGTTCTTCATGTCGGTGCGGCCCGATACCAGCCGTTCCGGTCACGTCGGGCTTCCGGTGTCGGGCAATGACGCGAAGCTCGTCCCCAACAACGGCAAGCTCGAAGTCCGCGCCAAGGGCCCGAACGTGACGCCCGGCTATTGGCGGCAGCCAGACCTGACCGCCAAGGCGTTCGACGAGGAAGGCTTCTACAAGTTCGGGGATGCGCTGAAGCCCGCCAACCCCGGTGATCTCGATGCCGGCTTCGATTTCGACGGCCGCATCGCCGAAGATTTCAAGCTGGCGAGCGGCACCTGGGTCAGCGTCGGGCCGTTGCGGGCGCGCTTTGTCGGCACCTGCGCGCCGCTGGTGCGCGACGTCGTGATCGCAGGAATCAACCGCGACGAGCTGGCGGCGATCGTGATCCTCGATCTCGATGGTTGCCGCCTGATCAATCCGGCGCTTGCCTCCGGCGACATCGCGGCCGCGGCCAACGATCCGCTGGTGCGTGCCGCCTTTCGCGAACGCTTCGCGCGCGTGCTTGCGAGCGCCACCGGTTCGTCGAACCGGATCGCGCGGGCGATCCTGCTCGATACGCCGCTGTCGATCGATCGCGGCGAGGTCACCGACAAGGGCTCGATCAACCAGCGCGCGGTGCTGGAGCATCGCACCGACATCATCGAAGCGCTCTATGCGCCGGTGCCGCAGGCATCGGTGATCACGTCAGTCTGACTCTCAGAGAGGAGAACGCCATGCAGTTGAAGGACCAGGCCGCCATCGTCACCGGCGGTGCATCGGGATTGGGCGCTGCGACCGCGCGCCGGCTGGCCGCGCAGGGCGCCAAGGTCGCGGTCTGCGATCTCAATGCCAAGCTCGCCGAGAGCGTCGCGGCCGAGATCGGCGGCATTGCCGTGGTCTGCGACGTCGCCGATGCGGCGGCCGCCGAGGCCGCAATCGCTGCCGCCGCCAAGGCGCATGGTCCGGCGCGGGTGCTGGTCAACTGCGCCGGCATCGGAGTGGCAAAACGCGTGATCGGCCGCGAAGGCCCGATGGCGCTCGCCGATTTCGACAAGGTGATCAAGGTCAACCTGATCGGATCCTTCAACATGCTCCGGCTCGCGACCGCTGAGATGGCGAAGCTGGAGCCGCTCGCGACCGGCGAGCGCGGTGTCGTGATCTCGACGGCTTCGGTCGCGGCCTATGACGGCCAGATCGGGCAGGCGGCCTATTCGGCCTCCAAGGGCGGCATCGTCGCGATGACGCTGCCGATCGCGCGCGAGCTCGCGCAATTCGGCATCCGCGTGCTGACGATTGCGCCCGGCCTGTTCATGACGCCCTTGCTGGCCGGCCTGCCGCAGGAAGCGCAGGATTCACTCGCCGCCGCGATCCCGTTCCCGCGCCGGCTCGGCCAGGCCGACGAGTTCGCCTCGCTGGCGCTGCACATGATCGACAATCCCTATCTGAACGGCGAAGTGGTGCGGCTCGATGCCGCGCTCCGGATGGCGCCGCGCTGACGCATGATCCGGAAGAGCTTGCCGCTCTTCCGGATCGATCACGCTCAATCGAGGACAAACCATGTTCGTCAATCGGCGCGACGTACAGATCCAGTGGGGCGATTGCGACCCCGCCAATATCGTCTATTACCCGCGCTACTTCGCGATGTTCGACGACTCGACCTCGATCATGTTCGAAGCCGCCGGTTGCTCGAAGCAGGACCTCGTCCACAAATATGGCCTGGTCGGCATTCCCATGGTCGACACGCGGGCGAAATTCCAAATCCCGTCGACCCATGGCGACTGGATTACCATCGAGAGCCGGATCGAGAGCATCAAGCGCTCGAGCTTCGAGGTAGTGCACCACGTGTTCAAGGGCGAGGCGCTGGCGATCGAGGCATTCGAAACCCGGGTGCTGGTCGGCCGCCATCCGGACGATCCGGCCAGGCTGAAATCGGTGCCGTTTCCGCAGGAGATCATCGACCGCTTCATGAAGGGCTGACGTGTCCGTGATGGGCTGACTCGCGGCCCCTCATGACTCGACTTTTGGAGCATGATCCCCGCGCAAACGCGTTCCGCGTTTGTCGCGAGGGAAAACCGGTTTCCACTTTTCCGGATCATGCTCTAAAGAAGGGGCTGAATTGGCCCGTAAAACCGGTTTAAACCAAAAACTTACTTGCAGGGAGGAATGAATGAGGAAGGCCACTCTCGCCGCAGCAGTGCTCGCAGCAGTCATCGCGCTGCCGGGCGCGCCCGCACTGGCGCAGACCAATGAAATCACCATCGGCATCTCGCTCTCGACCACGGGCCCCGCCGCGGCGCTCGGCATCCCCGAGCGCAATGCGCTCGATTTCGTGCCGAAGGAGATCGCCGGCGTGCCGCTGAAGCTGATCGTGCTCGACGACGGCGGCGATCCGACGGCTGCGACCACCAACGCGCGACGCTTCGTCACCGAGTCCAAGGCCGACATCATCATGGGCTCCTGCATCACGCCGACGACGATCGCGGTGTCGACGGTCGCCAACGAGGCCGGCATCCCGCATTTCGGTCTCGCGCCGTTCCCGATCAACGACGCCCGCGCAAAATGGTCGGTCGACCTGCCGCAGTCGATCCCGATCATGGGTAAAGTGCTCTACGAGCACATGAAGGCGCACAACATCAAGACCGTCGGCTATATCGGCTATTCGGATTCCTACGGCGACCTCTGGGTCAACGACTTCAAGGCGCAGGCCGTGCCGATGGGTCTGACCATGACCGATGAGGAGCGCTTCGCGCGTCCGGATACGTCGGTCGCCGGCCAGGTGCTGAAGCTCGTCGCCGCCAATCCCGACGCCATCCTGATCGGCGCCTCCGGCACCGCCGCGGCGTTGCCGCAGAGCGCGCTGCGCGAGCGCGGCTACAAGGGCCTGATCTACCAGACCCACGGTGCTGCCACCATGGATTTCATCCGCATCGCCGGCGCGTCCGCGGAAGGCGTCATCATGTCGGCCGGCCCGATCATGTCGCCGGAGACGCAGGCAGACGGCGCGCTGACCAAGAAGCCGGGCCTTACGCTGAACGCGGCCTATGAAGCCAAATACGGCGCCAACAGCCGCAGCCAGTTCGCCGGTCACTCCTACGACGCGTTCCAGGTGCTGAACCGCATCATCCCGGTGGCGCTGAAGACCGCAAAGCCCGGTACGCCGGAATTCCGCGAGGCGATCCGCCAGGCGCTGATCTCCGAGAAGGAGATCGTCGCGACCCAGGGCGTCTACAACTGGACCGAAAAGGACCGGTACGGCCTCGACGACCGCTCGCGCATCCTGCTGACGGTCAAGGACGGCAAATACGTCCCGGCGATGTGAGCCGGCCACGATCCGTGAAATGAAGAAGCCGGTCCTGAGGGGCCGGCTTTTTTCCTAGCGTCCGCTGGAGAGTCATCTCCTCCGAAAATTGCGTAAGGCGGGCACGTTGCTCGGGCTCCCTCCCCCCTTGCGGGGGAGGGGTGGGGAGAGGGGTAAGCCCCGGGCAAGATGATCGATAGGAGCGTCGCTATCGCAATCTCGGTCGTGCCTAGTTAAAGCGCGTACTGCGAGAGCATGCCGTGTGGCACCCCTCTCCCTAACCCTCCCCCGCAAGGGGGGAGGGAACCCTACCGCCGGTGACTCCCTCACATCAATCCGGTCGGCGATCCGTCCGCCTATCACCATCCGCCCTCAAATCGCGCTCTCGCCTTCGTGCTGGAAGCCGAGATAGCTGGCGGCGACGCCCTTGTTGGCGGCGATGTCCTTGGCGGTGCCGGACAGCACGAACTCGCCGAGCTCCATCACATAGGCGCGGTCGGCGATCTGCAGCGCCGCCTGGGCATTCTGCTCGACCAGCAGCACCGAAACGCCGGCCGAGCGGAGCTCGCCGACGATGCGGAAGATGTCGGCGACGATGATCGGGGCGAGGCCGAGGCTCGGCTCGTCCAGCATCAAGAGTTTCGGTGCGCCCATCAGCGCGCGGCCCATCGCCAGCATCTGCTGCTCGCCGCCGGACAGCGTGCCGGCGAGCTGCTTGCGCCGCTCCTTGAGCCGCGGAAACAGCGTGTAGACCCGCTCCAGCGAGACGGCAGCCGTCGATTTTGCAATCCGGAAGGCGCCAAGCTCGAGATTGTCCTCGACATTCATGGTGCCGAACAATTCGCGATGCTCGGGCACGAGGCTCAGGCCGGTGGCGACGCGGTCCTCGATGTCTGATGGCGCCATGTCGACGCCGGCGAAGGTGGTGCGGCCCCTGACCGGCAGCACGCCCATGATGGCGTTGAGCAGCGTGGTCTTACCGGCGCCGTTGGCGCCGATGATGGTGACGATCTCGTTGGCTGCGACGTCGAGCGAGACGCCGCGCACGGCCTCGACCTTGCCGTAGGAGATGTGGACGTCGGTTACCGACAGCAGCGCGCTCATGCGGCGGCTCCGAGGTAAGCCTTGATCACGTCGGGGTTGCGCTTGATCGAGGCCGGCGTGCCCTCGGCGATCTTGGTGCCGAAATCGAGCACCACGATGCGGTCGGCGAGATCCATCACGAACCCCATGTCATGTTCGACCAGGAGCACCGACATGCCGCCGTCGCGCAATTGCCGGAGCAGCGCGGCCAGCCGCTGCTTCTCCATGTGGCGCAGGCCGGCGGCCGGTTCGTCGAGTAACAGCAGCATCGGATCGACGCACAGCGCGCGCGCAATCTCGACGATGCGCTGCTGCCCGAGCGACAGCGAGCCGGCGAGCTGGTCGATCTGGTCCGAAAGCCCGACGCGCGCGATCTGGCGCGCGGCTTCCGCCAGCAGCTTCGCCTCGTCAGTGCGATCGAGCCGCAGCATGCTGGAGATCGCGCCGGAATTGCCGCGCAGATGCGCACCGATCGCGACGTTCTCCAGCACGGTCATGTCGGGCACCAGCTTGACGTGCTGGAATGTTCTGCTGACGCCGAGCTTGACCACCTCCTGTGGCGGCGCATTCGCGACCTCGTTGCCGAGCACGGCGATCTTGCCGCTGGTCGCGGCGAGGACGCCGGTAATCAGGTTGAACGTCGTGCTCTTGCCGGCGCCGTTCGGGCCGATCAGCGCGACGATCTCGCGGGCGTTAACGTCGAACGACACGTCGTTCACCGCGAGCACGCCACCGAACTGTTTTCGCGCCCTGTCGATGTGCAGCAGCACCGATGATGTTCCCGGCGCGCGCTCGCGATGCTCGAGCTTCACCGATGTGTCCGGCGTCTTGCGGGCCGGCTTGAACGGCAGCTTCGACATCAGCCAGGGCCAGACGCCCTGCGGCGCGAGCTGCAACAGCAGCACCAGCATGATGCCGAACACGATGGTCTCGAGCTGGCTCTGGCCGCCGAAGATGTAGGGCAGGTAGCTCTGCAGCACTTCCTTGAGGATCACGACGATCGCGGCGCCGAGCACGCCGCCCCAGACGTAACCGGCGCCGCCGACGACGGCGATGAACAGATACTCGATGCCGGCCTGCGCGCCGAACGGCGTCGGGTTGGCGGCGCGCTGGAAATGCGCGTAGAGCCAGCCGGACAGGCCGGCCAGCACTGCCGCGTAGATGAACACCAGGAGCTTCGCGCGCGGCGTCTGGACGCCGAACGCTTCAGCGGCGATATGACCGCGCCGCAGCGCGCGGATGGCGCGCCCGGTGCGGGAGTCCAGCAGGTTCATGGTCAATAGTGCCGCGAGCAGCACCGCGACCCAGATCGCGTAATAGATCGTATCCGGGCTCAGCATCTTGAATGAGCCGATCGAGAGCGGCGGGATGCCGGAAATGCCGTCGTTGCGGCCGAGGAATTCGAGCTTGCTGAAGAGATAGAACAGGCCGATGCCCCAGGCGATGGTGCCGAGCGGCAGATAATGGCCGGACAGCCGCACCGTGACGAGGCCGAGCAGCACGGCCGCAATGCCGCTGACCAAGAGCGAAGCCGGCAGCGTCAGCCACGGCGAGACGCCGTAGGCGGTGGTCAGCACCGCGGTGGTGTAGGCTCCGAAGCCGCAGAACGCGGCCTGTCCGAACGAGGTGAGGCCGCCGACGCCGGTGAGCAGCACCAGCCCCATCGCGACCAGCGCGGCGAGGCCGATATTGTCGAGCAGCACGATCCAGAACGGCGGGATGCCCGGCAGAAGCGGGATCACCGCCAGCACGAGCGCGAAGATGATGAGAGGGAGTCGCTGCGTCATCGCGCTCAATCCTTCTCTTCTTCGACCTGGGGTGCTGCGAGCGAACGCAGCACCAGGACGGGAAGGATCAGCGTGAACACGATGACTTCCTTGAAATTGCTTGCGTAGAACGACGAGAAGGCCTCGACGATGCCGACCACGATGGCCGCGACCGCGGTCAGGGGGTAGCTGACCAGGCCGCCGATGATCGCGGCGATGAAGCCCTTCAGGCCGATCAAAAAGCCGGTGTCGTAATAGAGCGTGGTGATCGGCACGATCAGGATGCCGGAAATCGCGCCGATCACGGAAGCGAGCAGGAATGCGATCTGGCCCGATAGCGTGGTGCGGATGCCGACCAGACGGGCGCCGAGCCGATTGACCGCGGTGGCGCGCAGCGCCTTGCCGGTCCTAGTGTAGCCGAAGAACAGCCACAGGGCGACGATGAAGCCGACCGTCAGGCCGTAGACCGCAAGGCTCTGGCCGGTGAAGCGAAGCGGACCCGCGGTTACCGCGGCGCTCGACAGCGCCGGGCCGCGCAGGCCTTCGGCGCCGAAGAACACGAGGCCCAGGCCCTGCAACGCCAGATGGCAGCCGACCGAGGCGATCAGCAGCACCAGCACGGAAGTGTGCGCGATCGGCTGGAAGGCAATGCGATAGAGGAACAGTCCGATCGCCGCCACGATCAGCAGCGCGAGCGCGATGTTGACGGCGACCGGCGTGTGGGGACCGACCAGCGCGTAGACGAGGCCGAGCAGCGCCACAGGGAAGACAATGTTGAGCGCGACCGAGCGCATCACCAACCGGGCGTGCAGCGCCTTGCGGGCGAAGAACAGGTCGAGGGCGAAAGCGACGAGGCCCATCGCGACGGCGAGCCGCGCCGTGCCCGGCACCTGCCCGGTCGCCAGCATGGCGTAGCTCAGCGCGCCGTAGGTCACGAATTCGCCCTGCGGGATCAGGATCACCCGCGTCACGGCGAACACCAGCACCAGGGCCAGCCCGAGCAGTGCGTAGATCGCGCCGTTGGTGATGCCGTCCTGCAGCAGGAACAGCATGATCGTTGTGTTCAAGGCCGAGCGCTCCCCCTTAAGCGTCGGGCCGCCGCAGCCGGCTGTGCCGGTCGGGTCGGCCGATATCGACTGTTGATAGCCGTCGATATTAGATATAGCGGATAACAATTATTAGATATAATCTCAAGGTCCCCGATCGTCCCGCCGGGTTTTTGTACCGGGATTGCGAGCCTGGAGCGATGACTGTTTCCAAGACCGCCGCCGATGCCGTCCGATCGTCGCGTGCCCTGCGCAAGGAACCGGTCGATCCTGCCGGGGACGACAGCATGCTGCAACTGGGCGAACTGTCCGGATTGCTCGGCTATTCGCTGAAGCGTGCGCAGCTCAGGGTATTCGAGGACTTCCTGCGCTGCGTCGCGCCGTTGCAGCTGACGCCGGCGCAGTTCTCGGTGCTGCTGCTGCTCGACAAGAATCCCGGCCGCAACCAGACCGAGATCGCCAACACGCTCGGCATCCTCAGGCCGAATTTCGTCGCGATGCTCGATGCGCTGGAAAGCCGCGACCTTTGCGCGCGGATGCGCTCGACCAACGACCGCCGCTCCCACATCCTGGTCCTGACCGACAGGGGCCGCGCCGTGCTGGCGCGCGCCAAGAAGCTGGTCGCCAACAAGCACGAGGCGCGGCTGATCGAGGTGCTCGGCCCGGCCAACCACGCCGCGTTGCTGGAGATGCTGGCAAAGCTCGCGCAGGAGTTTTGAGGCACGGTCATTCCGGGCTCAGCCCTTCGGGCTGCCCCGGAATGACCGTGAATTAGTCGACTAAAATCACCCTGACATCATTCACGTTGGTCAGCGTCGGCCCGGTCAACAACAGATCCCCGGTCTGCGCGAAGAAGCCGGTGGCATCGTTGTTCTCGAGATAGGCCTTGGGATCGAGGCCGATCGATTTCACCTTGGCGAATGTCGCCTGATCGATCACCGCGCCGGCAGGATCGGTCGCGCTGCCGGCGCCGCCATCGGCGCCGTCGGTGTCGGCGGCAAGCGCCGCGATGTCGGGTGTGTCCTTGAGCAGGTCGGCCAGCGCCAGCGCGTATTCCTGGTTGGGGCCGCCGCGGCCGTTGCCGCGCACGGTCACCGTGAGCTCGCCGCCCGAGATGATCGCGACGCGCTTGCCTTCGCCGCGTGCCTTCAGCGCGAGCTGCGCGTGCGCAGCCGCGACGTCGCGGGCCTCGCCTTCGAGATCGGCGCCGAGCGCGATCGTCTCGTAGCCGGCGTCCTGCGCGACCTTCACCGCGGCGTCGATCGAGGCTTTCGGCTTTGCCAGAAGCTCGAATGTCGCCCGCGCAAAGGCGGGATCGCCGGGCTTGCAGCTCTCGTTCCGGGGGTCGTCGAGCGCGCGGCGGACCGCGTCATCGACGGAGAGATTGTATTTGGCGACCAGCGCGCGGGCATCGGCGAGCGTGGTCGGATCCGGCACCGTCGGGCCCGAGGCGATCGCGGACGGATCGTCATGCGGCACGTCTGAGATCGCCAGCGTGACGATCTCGGCGGCGTGCTGCCCGGCGCGCGCCAGCCGTCCGCCCTTGATCCGCGACAGATGCTTGCGGACGATGTTCATCTCGCCGATCGGCGCGCCGGAGCGCAGCAGCGCGCGGTTGACCTGCTGCTTCTGCGCAAAGCTCACCCCCTCGACCGGCGCGATCCAGTTCGCCGAGCCGCCGCCGGTCAATAGCACCAGCAGCAGATCGTCCGGCGTGGCCTCTGCCGCGAGCCGCAGCGTATCGTCGGCCCCGCGCAGGCCGGCTTCGTCGGGCACGGGGTGGCCGGCCTCGACCACCTTGATGCGGCGGGTCGGCACGCCATGGCCGTGGCGGGTGGTGGCGATCCCGACCAGCCGCGACGGCTCGAGGCCAAGCGTGTCGAGATAGTGCCGCTCCGCCGCCGCGGCCATCGCGCCGGCGCCCTTGCCGGCAGCGAGGCAGATCACGCGCCCCTTCGGTGCCGGCCGCAACCGCGATGCCAGCACCACATCGGGATGCGCAGCCGCGACCGCAGCATCGAAGATCGAACGCAGGAAAGGACGACGGTCGGTCATGGCTGTGCTTTCGCTAAGTGGTCAGTTTCCGGCGATCTCGCCGCTGATGACGTCGCCGAACAATTGCCAGCGCTCGCCCTTGAACTGCATCAGCTGCAATTGCTCGATCGGCTGGAAGTCGGCAGGACCAGTCGACAGCGTTACGCCCGGCAACAGTCCACCTTGTGCAAACTGCTTCAGGCTTGCGGCCTGCTTCATCACATTGGCGCGGGTGAGGTCATCGCCGCAGCGGCGCAGCACCTCGACCATGGTGGTCGCCATGTTGTAGCCGGTCATCGCCGAGGCATCGACGCGGTTGGTGTCGGGCATGTACTTGGCGAGCAGCTCGTCGAACGCCTTCATGCCGGAATCGTCCTTCCACTGCGGATCGCTGGCATCCTTGGCGTAGGCCGCCGAGATCACGCCCTGCGCATTGTCGAGCCCGGCCGGCCGCATCACGGTTGCGGTGGATGCCGAGACGTTGGAGACGATCGTCACCGGCTTCCAGTTCATCTCGCCGAGCTTCTTGATCGCCTGGGCGCCGAACTTCGGCGTGGTGAAGAAGATGATGACATCGGGGTTGGATGATTTCAGCCGCACCACATGGGAATCGATGGTCGGCTCGGCGACCTCGTAGCTTTCCTTGGCGACGATCCGCGCCGGATCGCCGGCAAAGCCGTCCTCCAGGCCCTTGAGGTAGTCCTTGCCCATGTCGTCGTTCTGGTAGAGCACGGCGACCTTGGCGGCGGGCTTCTCCTTCAGCAGATATTTCGCGTAGATCCGCGACTCGCTCTGGTAGCTGGGCAGCCAGCCCATGGTCCATGGGAAGGTTTTCGGGTCGTTCCACTTGGTCGCGCCGGTGGCGACGAACAGCTGCGGCACCTTCTTGGCGTTGAGATATTTCTGGATCGCGGTGTTGGAGGCGGTGCCGAGCGTGCCGAACAGGAACAGCACCTCGTCGCTCTCGACCAGCTTGCGCGCCTGCTCCACGGCCTTCGGTGGCGAATAGGCGTCATCATAGGAGATGAAATTGACCTTGCGGCCGTTGATGCCGCCGTCGTCATTGACCTTCCTGAACACCGCGGCCATCGCCTTGCCGACCACGCCGTAGGCCGACGCCGGGCCGCTATAGGGCACGATGTTGCCGATCTTGATCTCGGTATCGCTCGCTCCGGTGTCGTATTTCTTCTGCGCCAGCGCGGCGCTGCCGCTTGCGGCGAGCAGGGTCAGGCCGAAGAGGGCGGTTGCGGCACGGTGAAGGACGGGCGTGGACAATTTGCGGATCTCCTGTTCTTGCGCGCCCGGCGGGCGCGCTCGGCTTCTTGTTGGCTCTGCCGCTTCGATACCTAGCGTATCGTCCGCCGAAGTGTAAACGGCCCGTGTCCTTCGGTTTTCCGGATAGAGCGATGGCAACCGAAAGGCAAAGAAAAAACCCTGCGATCGGGTCGCAGGGGGCAGATTTTTCACGATGTGGAAAGGTCTCAGCCGCCGACGTCGGCGCTGATGACGTCGCCGAACAGTTCCCATTTCTCGCCCTTGAACTTCATCAGCTGCAACTGGCTGATCGGGGCGAAATCATTCGGGGCGGTATTGATCTTGACGCCGGGCAGCAGCACTTCGGTGCGGAAGTCATGCAGGCTGGCGGCCTGCTTCATGATGTTCTCGCGGGTGAGGTTGTCGCCGCACTGCTTGAGCACCTGAACCAGCGTCTGCGCCACGCCGAAGCCGACCACGGTGCCGCCGTCGAGCTTGTCGCCCTCGGGGAAATCCTTGGCCATGAAAGCGTAGAATTCCTTCATGCCGGGATCATTGTCCCATTGCTTGTCGGAAGCATCCTTCAAATAGGCGGCGGAGATGATGTCCTGCGCGTTCTCGAAGCCGGCCGGCTTGATCACGCTGCCGACCGAGGCCGACACGTTGTTGAGGAAATGGGTCGGCTTCCAGCCGATCTCGGCGACCTTCTTGATCGCCTGGGCGGCGAATTTCGGCGTCGCGATGTCGATGAACACGTCGGCGTTGCTGGCCTTCAGCTTGACGATGTTGCTGTCGATGGTCGGCTGCGACGTCTCGAAGCTCTCCTCGGCGACGATCATGCTCGCGGCCTTCTGGCCGAGGCCGTCCTTCAGCCCCTTCAGATAGTCCTTGCCGTAATCGTCGTTCTGGTAAAGCACCGCGATCTTGGCGTTCGGCATGTTCTTCAGGATGTACTTTGCGTAGATCTGGGTCTCGCTCTGGTAGTTGGGCTGCCAGCCCATGGTCCAGGGAAAGTCCTTCGGGTCGTTCCATTTGGTGGCGCCGGTGGCGACGAATAGCTGCGGCACCTTCTTGGAGTTCATGTATTTCTGGATCGCCGAGTTCGACGGCGTGCCGAGCGAGTTGAAGATCAGCAGCACTTCGTCGCTTTCGACCAGCTTGCGGGCCTGCTCCACCGCCTTCGGTGGCGAGTAGGCGTCATCGTAGGAGATGAAGTTGATCTTGCGGCCGTTGATGCCGCCGGCGTCGTTGATCTTCTTGAAATAGGCGGCCTCGGTGCGGCCGATGATGCCGTAGGCGGAGGCCGGTCCGCTGTACGGCATGATGTTGCCGATCTTGATCTCGGTGTCGGTGGCGCCGGTGTCGTATTTCTTCTGGGCAAACGCAGCGCTGCCCGATGTCGCGACGAGCGCCAGCGCGGCCCCGAGGACCGCGAGTCTTGTGGTAGCGGACATTGATGTCTCTCTCCCTGTTGTCAGACGAATGTGTCATGGCCCCCTGTTTCGAGGGCTCTGTTGTTATCGGATGAAATTACCAGCTTAGGCGGGCCGCCTCAATGAAAAGCCCCTGCGACAATGCCGCAGGGGCCGCGTCTTTAGTCGACAATTCCCGGCTAGCCGCCGACGTCGCCGCTCAAGATTTCACCAAAGCGGTCCCAGGTCTCGCCCTTGAACCGCATCAATTGCAGCTGCGAAAGCGGCGCGAAGTCGGTCGCCGAGGTGTTGGCCTTGATGCCCGGCAACAGGCCGCCGAGCTCGAGGTCGCGCAGGCTGGCAGCCTGCTTCATGATGCTCTCACGCGTCAGATTGTCGCCGCACGCCCGCAACACGTGCTCGAGGCCCTGTGCGACGGTGTAGGCGTACATCACGGACGCATCGGCGCGGTTTGCGTCGGGATAGTACTTATCCAGGAATTCGTTCCAGGCGATCATGCCCTTGTCGGTCTTCCACTGCGGATCGGTCGGATCCTTCAGGTACTGCGACGAGATGATGCCCTGGGCGGCCTCGAAGCCCGCCGGCTTGATCACGCTGCCGATCGAGGACGAGACGTTGTTGAGGAAGTGCAGCGGATGCCAGTCGAGCTCGGCGTTCTTCTTGATCGCCTGGGCCGCGAATTTCGGCGTCGTGATGTTGAAGAACACGTCGGCGCCGGAGGCCTTGAGCCTGACGATGTGGGAATCGATTGTCGGCTCCGTCACCTCGTAGCTGTCCTCGGCGACGATCATGGACGCTGCCTTGGCGCCGAGCCCGTCCTTGAATCCCTTCAGATAGTCCTTGCCGTAATCGTCGTTCTGGTAGAGCACCGCGATCTTCGCGTCCGGCTTGTTCTTCAGGATGTACTTCGCATAGATGATGGACTCGCTCTGGTAGTTGGGCTGCCAGCCCATCGTCCACGGAAACTCCTTCGGGTCATTCCACTTGGTGGCGCCGGTGGCGACGAACAGTTGCGGCACCTTCTTCTGGTTCATGTATTTCTGGATCGCCGAGTTCGGCGGCGTGCCGAGCGAATTGAAGATCATCAGCACTTCGTCGCTTTCGACCAGCTTGCGCGCCTGCTCGACCGTCTTCGGCGGCGTGTAGGCGTCGTCGTAGCTGATGAAGGTGATCTTGCGGCCGTTGATGCCGCCCTCGGCGTTGATCTTGCGGAAATAGGCCTCCTCGGTCTTGCCGATCACGCCATAGGCGGAAGCCGCTCCGCTGTAGGGCATGATGTTGCCGATCTTGATCTCGGTGTCGCTGGCGCCGGTGTCGTATTTCTTCTGGGCAAGTGCTGCGCTGCAGGATGCGGAGACGAGCGCGAGCGCAGCAGCAAATGCCGCCAATTGTCGTGTTACGGACATGCGGTTTCACTCCCTGATGGCAGATGATGTGTCGCGGCCCCCTGTTTCGAGAGCTCTTCATTAATCGCAAAAGCTATCATTTTACCTGGAGGCTCTCAACGAAAAGCCCCCGCGGCATGGCCGCGGGGGCTGCGTCTTTAGTCGCGCTCGCCGATCTGCCCGAGTTGTCCGCGGAGATTGCGGCGCGTTGAGGTAACGCTGTCGAGTTGAGCGCGCGGATGCCGACGAAAATCGAGAAGTTCAGTTGCTCAGATTGCTCGAAATGATGTCACCGAACAGCTCCCACCTTTCGCCCTTGAACCGCATCAGGCGCAATTGCTTGATCGGCGCGAAATCGGTGGCCGAAGTGTTGATGCTGATGCCCGGCAGCAGCGTGCCGGGGACATAATCCTTCAGGCTCGCGGCCTGTTTCATGATGTTGGCACGGGTGAGATCGTCACCGCACATCTCCAGTACCTGCACCATGGTCTGCGCGGCGGCGTAACCGTAGGAGGTCGCGCCGTCGAGCTTGTTGGCGTCGGGATAATTCTTCTTGAGGAAGGCCAGGAATTTCTCCATGCCGGGATCCTTGTTCCATTGCGGATCGGCGCCGTCCTTGAGATAGGACGCCGACAGGATGCCCTGCGAATTCTCGAAGCCGGCCGGCTGCATCACGCCGCCGACCGAGGCCGAGACATTGGCGACAATCTGCATTGGCGTCCATGCGATCTCGGCGGCCTTCTTGATCGCCTGCGCGGCGAATTTCGGTGACGTGATGCTGATGAAGGTGTCGGCGCCGGCGGCCTTCAGCTTGACGATGTGATTGTCGATCGTGGGTTCGGAGGTTTCATACGCCTCCTCGGCGACAATCATCGAAGCCTTGTCGCCGAAGGCCTCCTTCAGGCCCTTGAGGTAGTCCTTGCCGAAATCGTCATTCTGGTAGAGCACGGCAACCTTGGCGTCGGGCTTGTGCTTCATGATGTATTTTGCGTAAACCCGCGCCTCGTCCTGGTAGGACGGCTGCCAACCCATGGTCCACGGATAGTTCTTGGGGTCGTTCCACTTGGAGCCGCCGGAACCGACGAACAGCTGCGGCACCTCCTTCTCGTTCATGTACTTTCGGATCGAAGCGTTGGTTGCGGT
Source organism: Bradyrhizobium acaciae (assembly GCF_020889785.1). GTDB lineage: Bacteria > Pseudomonadota > Alphaproteobacteria > Rhizobiales > Xanthobacteraceae > Bradyrhizobium > Bradyrhizobium acaciae. Next base: position 198,160 of record NZ_JACMYK010000002.1, on the reverse strand, counting down.
ACCGACCGAGCCGAACACCAGCAACACCTCGTCGTCTTCGACCAACTTGCGGGTTTGCTCCACGGTCTTGGCCGGCGAGTAGCTGTCGTCATAGGAGATGAATGTGATCTTGCGGCCGTGGATGCCGCCGGACTCGTTGATCATCTTGAAGTAGGCGGCCTCGGTCCTGCCGATCACGCCATAGGCGGAGGCGGGACCGCTGTAGGGCACGGTGTTGCCGATCTTGATCTCGGTGTCGCTGGCCCCGGTGTCGTACTTCTTCTGCGCCAGCGCGACATTGCAGCTCGTCAGGATCAGAGCGAATGCGGACAACAGCGCCGCCAGGGACGGACGTACGGCAGTCATGTTTCCCCACCTCGGGTTCTTGGTTCTGAGTATTCAATACGATCGGCACAGGGCGTCAACAAAAAGCCCCCGCGACTGAGATCGCGGAGGCCCGTTGTTTATTTCCGCAGTGCAACGTTATTCTGAGGGAACGTCGCCCGAAATGATGTCACCGAACAGTTCCCATTTCTGACCCTTGAAGCGCTGCATCTGCAGCTGGGCGATCGGGGCGAAGTCGGTGGCCGAGGTGTTGATCTTGACGCCGGGCAGCAAGGTGTCGGGCGTGAAGTCCTTCAGGCTCGCGGCCTGCTTCATGACGTTGGCGCGGGTCAGGTCGTCGCCGCACATTTCGAGCACCTTGGCGAGTGTCTGCGCGGCACCATAGCCGTAGACGTAGCCGCCGTCGGTCTTGTCGGCGCCCGGCATGTACTTGTCGAGAAACTCGGCCCACTTCTTCATGTTCGGATCGTTGGCCCACTGCGGATCGGCGCCGTCCTTGGCATAGGCTGCCGACAGCACACCCTGGGCGTTGTCGAAGCCGGCCGGCTGCATCACGCTGCCGACCGAGGCCGATACGTTGGTGATGATCTGCAGCGGCTTCCAGCCGAGCTCGGCGGTCTTCTTGATGGTCTGCGCGCCGAATTTCGGCGTCGTGTAGATCAGCAGGACGTCCGGATTGGCGGCCTTGATCTTGACGATGTGGCTATCGATCGACGGCTCGGAGATCTCGTAGCTCTCCTCCATGATGATGCTGGAGGCGGCCTTGGCGCCAAAGCCGTCCTTGGTACCCTTGAGGTAGTCTTTGCCGAAATCGTCGTTCTGATAGAGGATCGCGACCTTGGCGTCGGGCTTCTCCTTCATCAGCCATTTGGCGTAGATCTGGGCTTCGCTCTGGTAGCTCGGCTGCCAGCCCATGGTCCACGGGAAGTTCTTCGGGTCGTTCCACTTGGTCGCGCCGGTGGCGACGAACAGCTGCGGGATCTTCTTGGAGTTCAGGTACTTCTGGATCGCGGTGTTGGACGGCGTGCCGAGCGGATTGAAGACCAGCAGGACCTCGTCGCTCTCGACCAGCTTGCGCACCTGCTCGACCGCCTTGGGCGGCGAATAGGCGTCGTCATAGCTGACGAAATTGACCTTGCGGCCGTTGATGCCGCCGCGATCGTTGATCATCTTGAAGTAGGCTTCTTCGGTCTTGCCGATCACGCCGTAGGCGGAGGCCGGTCCCGAATAGGGGATGATGTTGCCGACCTTGATCTCGGTATCGCTCGCGCCGGTGTCGTATTTCTTTTGGGCGAATGCGGCAGTGGACGTCGCGGCAACAGCGACGATCGCCGCGGAAATCGCGGCGATCCGAACGGTAGAACGCATAATGTCTCCTGGTTGGGTTCTAAGGACTCTTAGTTTTTCTTGAGCTTTGCGGCCAGTTGCTGGGCGATGATCGCAATCTGCCTGGCGCCGTGCGGCACGAGGAAGATGACGAGGAACAGCAGCACGCCGAACACGGCACCGGAAAGGCCCTTGGAAATGCCTTCCGCGATGTTGGGCACGAAGATGATGAAGGCGCTTCCGACGATCGAGCCGGGTAGCCAGCCGACGCCGCCGACCACCATGCCGAGGAACAGCGAGATCGCGAGCTGGATGGTGTAGCCATCCGGCGCCACGAACTGCACCGCGATTGCGCCGAGACCGCCGGCGACGCCGGTGATGCCGGCCGAGACGCCGAACGCCAGCGTCTTGTACAGCGCGACGTCGACGCCCATCGCGGAGGCCGCGATCTCGTTGTCGCGGATCGCCATGAAGGCGCGGCCGGACCGCGAGCGCAACAGGTTCACCGAGGCGAGGTAGATTCCGATCGAGACCGCCAGGGTGAAGTAATAGAGCCACATGTCCTGCGACATCGGCAGGCCGAACGGCGCATCGGGCTTGGTGACCACGAGGCCCTGCACGCCGCCGGTCCAGTGCTCGAAATAGCCGAGCTTGAGGAGCTGCGGCATCGCGGTGGCGAGCGCAAAGGTCGCGAGCGCGAGATAGACGCCGCTTAGCCGCAGCGCCGGCTGGCCGAACAGGAAGCCGAAGCCGAAGCAGACGATGCCGGCGATCGGCAGCGTGAGGGCATAGTTCATGCCCGCATGCTCCATCAGGATCGCCGACGTATAGGCGCCGACGGCGTAGAACGCGCTCTGGCCGAGCGAGAACTGGCCGCTTCCGCCGGTCAGGATGTTGAGCGCCATCACCGCCAGCGCGTAGATCAGAAGCATCGTCATCTGGAAGATGATGAAGTTCTTCACGAACAGCGGGATCAGGATCAGCGCGGCAAGCACCACGAGCGAGGTGCCATAGCCGAGCGTCATGGCGCGCTTGGGCACGGCCTCGACGGCGGGGGCTTCTGTGACGATTTCTTCAGCGGCGCTCATGATCAAACTCGCTTGACGATGGCGCGGCCGAACAGGCCTGCCGGTTTAACGACCAGGACGACGATGATCAGCGCAAGCGCGATCGGAAGTTTCAGTTCATTGCCGACACCGGGGATGTAGGTGCCGACCAGGTTCTCGAAGATGCCGACCAGGAAACCGCCCATCACAGCGCCGAACGGACTGGTCAGGCCGCCGAGCACGGCTGCGGCAAATCCGTAGATCAGCACGCCGAGCATCATGTTGGGCTCGAGGAACACCACAGGGGCGATCATCATGCCGGCGATCGAGCCGATCGCGGATGCCATGCCCCAGCCCAGTGCGATCATCCACGAGGTGTTGATACCGACCAGGCGGGCCGATTCCGGCAGCGACGCGGCCGCGCGCATCGCAAGACCGACCCGGGTGAAGCGGAAGAAGAAGAACAGCAGCGCCAGCATCAACAGCGTGATGCCGATCATGCCGGCCTGATGGGTCGAGATCAGCTGGCTGCCGAGGAACGGCGAGGAGCCGAACGGCGTCGGATATTGCTTGATGGTGAAGTCCCAGATCAGGCCGGCGACCGAGTTGATGATCGCGTAAAGCGCGATGAAGCCGGCGACGTTGGTCAGGATGGGGGCCTTGGCCAGCGGCTTGAACAGCAACCGTTCGATGACGATGCCGGCGGCAAACGAAAAGGCGACGGTGAGCACGAAGGCGCCCCAATACGGCACACCCCATTGCATCAGCTGCCAGGACACGAAGGTCGAGAACATCGCCATTTCGCCCTGGGCGAAATTCAGATGGTCGATGGCCTGGTAGATCATCACGACCGCGAGCGCCATGCAGGCATAGATCGCGCCGGTGGCGATGCCGGCCAGGACCTGGTTGGCAAAAAGCTCCATTGTGCCAGCTCCTCAGTAGCCGAGATAGGATTTGCGGACGTCTTCGTTGTTCGCGATGTCCTTGGCATTGCCCGACATCACGATCCGTCCGGTTTCGATCACATAGGCCTGGTCGGCGAGCTCGAGCGCGAGCTGCGCGTTCTGCTCGACCACCAGGATGGTCACCTTTTCCTCGCGATTGATCTTGCCGAGGATACGGAACAGGTCACGCACGATCAGCGGCGCGAGGCCGAATGACGGCTCGTCGAGCAGCATCAAGCGGGGCCGGAGCATCAGCGCGCGCGCCACCGCGAGCATCTGCTGCTCACCGCCGGACAGCGTGCCGGCCTGCTGGGTGTAGCGCTGCTTCAGCACCGGGAAATGCTCGTACATCCGCTCGATGTCGGAGCCGATCGCCTTCTTGTCCGGACGGCTGATGGCGCCGAGCTGCAGGTTTTCCTCCACCGTCATGTTGGTGAAGGTGCCGCGGCCTTGCGGCACATGGGCGATGCCGAGCCGGACCACGTTCTCGGTCGAGCGCGTGCCGATCGGCTTGCCCTCGAACTCGATCGCGCCGGTCGAGCGCACCATGTTGCAGATCGCCCGCAGCGTGGTGGTCTTGCCGGCGCCGTTGGCGCCGAGCAGGGTGGTCAGCGAGCCCTCGTTGAGGGAAAAGCTGAGGCCGTGCAGGGCCTGGACCTGGCCGTAATAGGCACGCAGGTCCTTGACGTTGAGCATCGTGGTCATTGGTCCTTGCTCCCCAGATAGGCCTTGATGACATCAGGGTCGGCCTGGACCTGGGCCGGCGTGCCTTCGGCCAGCTTGCGGCCGAAATTGAGCGCGACGACGTGGTCGGCGATCGACATCACGAGACCCATGTGATGCTCGACCAGCAGCACCGTAATTTTACGGTCATCGCGGATTTTGCGGATCAAATCGCCGAGCACGTAGACTTCCTCGTGATTGAGGCCGCCGGCCGGCTCGTCGAGCAGCAGGATCTTCGGATCTGCGGCCAAAGCGCGCGCCAACTCGACGCGCTTCTGGGTGCCGAAGGGAAGTCCCGAAACCACGGTGTGGGCGACGTCCTCGAGATCGAGATAGCCGAGGATGTCGTGCACCTTCTTGTTCATGTCGTTCTCGCCGCGGCGAACCCAGGCGAGCCGCAGCGAGTCGCTGACGATGTCGCTCGAGGTGCGGGCATGCGCGCCGACGCGCACATTGTCGATCACGGACAGGTTGGGAAACAATGCGACGTTCTGGAAAGTGCGGCCGATGCCGATCTCGGCGATCCGGTGCGGCGGGCGCGACAGGATGCTCTTGCCTTCCATCAGGATGTCGCCGGACGACGGCTGATAAAGCCGCGACAGGCAATTGAACAGCGTCGTCTTGCCGGCGCCGTTCGGCCCGATCAAGCCGAGGATCTGTCCATGGCGCATGTCGAACGACACGCCATTGAGTGCGATGATGCCGCCGAACACGACGCTGACGTCGCGAACCGCGAGCAAGGGATCATTCCCCTGCGCGAGCTGTGCCTGCGTCATCTCGTCTCGCCCGCCGTCTTCGAGCGGTGCGAGCCATCCTGCGATGTGCTTCGCAGGATGTGATGGAGGCTATCTGATCCCCTCGGCCAAACGTGCAACTTTCCCTCCTACTCTAGACTTTTTGCTTTGTTCTTTTTTGGATTGCGGCGCCATTCCACCGAGCGCCTGCTCGATGTTCCTTACCATCGCGACAAGACGAGGTCCAATGTCGTTGAGCAATCTATCTTCCGTGAAGCGGAATGCCGGCGCGCCGCAATTGAAGGCGTAGGGGCCGGTTCCGTCGTTCAGTCTCAATGCAACGCCAACCGCGGCGACGTCGTTCTGCCAGTCGCCGGTCGACATGGTGAAGCCGTGCTTCGCCACCGTCTCGCCGGCGCGCTCGATGCCGTCGCGCATCTTGGCCCAGCGGCTGCCGTAGTGATCCCGCAGCTCGCGCAATAAAGCCGCACGCTCTTCGGGTGGCAATGCCCAAATATAGGCACGTCCCATCGCGGTGGTTGCGATCGGCACGCGCGAGCCGACGTCGAGCTGAACGCCGAGCGCCAGGCCGTTCCGGCTCTGGCCGAAATAGATCATGCTGTGGCGATCACGGCCGCCGACCGCGACGGCGCCGCCGGTCGCGCGCATCACTTCTTCTCGATAGGGCTCGGACAAATGCCGAACGCCGAGATTGGCGAGCGCGGCATAGCCCAGCGCCATCGCCGACGGCGCAAGCTGATACTTTTCGAATTTCGGTACAGGTGTAAGGTATCCCAGCTTGGTCAGCGTGTAGGTCAGCCGGGAAATGGTTGGCTTCGGTAACTTGGTGCGGGCTGCAATCTCCTGATTGCCGAGCAGCCCGTCATTGGGTTGAAATGCGCGCAGGACGTCCAGTCCGCGGGAAAGCGCGACGACGAAATTGCGATCGGTCGCTGCTTTCTTGCTGGCGCGCTTCATCCCTATCCTTGTCCTGCCCTTGTTATGCTCGTTGACAAGGCTCGTGCTTCAAAATAACCCTCCGTGTCAAGATGTGGAATTAAATTTCGCAGTGCGAAATTGGTCTAATCGTAGCGGCTCGACGCAAGTCGTGCAGCTACTCAACACAAGTTCAAGAACAAGCATCCAGGGAGAGTCCCGGTGAGTGAAGTCGTCAAGCTCGAACGTCATGACAACATTGCCGTCGTCACGGTTAACAGTCCGCCAGTGAACGCGCTGAGCGCGGCCGTGCGCGGCGGCATCTTCGATTGCATCAAGAGTGCGATCGATGACGCGCAGGTTCAGGGCATCGTGCTGACCTGCGCCGGCCGCACCTTCATCGCCGGCGCCGACATCACGGAATTCGGCAAGCCGCCGAAGCCGCCCGGCCTTGCCGAGGTGCTGAGCCTGATGGAATCTTCGCCGAAGCCGATCGTTGCCGCGATCCACGGCACCGCGCTCGGCGGCGGCCTCGAGGTCGCGCTGGCCTGCCACTATCGCGTCGCCACCAAGGACGCCAAGCTCGGTCTGCCCGAGGTGAAGCTCGGCCTGCTGCCGGGCGCCGGCGGCACCCAGCGCCTGCCGCGCGCGGTCGGTCCCGAGCTCGCGGTCAAGATGATCGTCGGCGGCGACCCGATCAGCGCGGACGCTGCGCTGAAGGCCGGCCTGATCGAGGAGATCGTCGAAGGTCCGGCCTCGGGCGGTGAGGCATTTGCGCGCAAGGTGGTCGCCGAGAAGCGTCCGCTGCGCAAGCTGCGCGATGACGACTCCAAGCTCGCCGCGGCCAAGGCCGACCGTTCGATCTTTACCAATGCGGTCGCTGCGCTGACCAAGAAGTCGCGCGGCCTCGAGGCGCCGTTCGCCGCGGCCGATGCCGTCGGCGCCGCGATCGACCTGCCGTTCGACGAAGGCCTGAAGAAGGAGCGCGAAGGCTTCCTCAAGCTGATGAACGGCGACCAGTCCAAGGCGCAGCGCTACGCCTTCTTCGCCGAGCGCGAGGCCGCCAAGATCTCCGGCGTCCCCGAAGGCACCAAGGGCCGCAACGTCGCCCGCGTCGCCATCCTCGGCGCCGGCACCATGGGCGGCGGCATCGCGATGTCGTTCGCCAATGCCGGCATCCCGGTCACCCTGATCGAGACCGGCGAGGAGCAGCTCAAGCGCGGCATGGGCATCATGCAGAAGAACTACGAGGCGACCGCCGCGCGCGGCGGCATCCCGGCGGACGCGCCCGCCAAGCGGATGGCGCTGATCAACGGTGTCGTCGGCATCGAGAACGTCGGCGACGCCGATCTGGTGATCGAGGCGGTGTTCGAGACCATGGCGGTCAAGAAGGAAGTGTTCGGCAAGCTCGACCAGTATGCCAAGCCGGGCGCCGTGCTGGCCTCCAATACCTCCTATCTCAACATCGACGAGATCGCGCAGTCGACCAAGCGTCCGCAGGACGTGCTCGGCATGCACTTCTTCTCGCCGGCCAACGTCATGAAGCTGTGCGAGATCGTGCGTGCCGACAAGACCGCGCCCGATGCGCTGGTCACCGCCGTCTCGATCGCGCGCAAGATCGCAAAAGTGCCGGCAGTGGTCGGCGTCTGCGACGGCTTCGTCGGCAACCGTATGCTGGCGCAGCGCGGCAAGCAGTCCGAGAAGCTGTTGTTCGAAGGCGCGCTGCCGCAGCAGGTCGATGCCGTGGTGACGAAGTTCGGCATGCCGATGGGCCCGTTCGCGATGGGCGATCTCGCCGGGCTCGATATCGGCTGGCGCTCGCGCAAGGACCGCGGCATCAAGTCGGAAATCGCGGACGCACTCTGCGAAGCCGGCCGCTTCGGCCAGAAGACCGGCAAGGGCTACTACAAGTATGAGCCGGGCTCCCGCTCGGCGCTGCCTGATCCGGAAGTCGAGAAGCTGATCGACGAGACGCTGGCGCGCCTCGGCCGCAAGAAGCGTGTCGTCAGCGACGACGAGATCCTCGAGCGCATGATGTACCCGATGATCAACGAAGGCGCGAAGATCCTCGCCGAAGGCATCGCGGCGCGTCCGTCCGACATCGACGTGGTCTGGCTCTATGGTTACGGCTGGCCGATCTATCGCGGCGGCCCGATGTACTGGGCCGATACCGTCGGCCTCAAGCACATCGCCGATCGCCTGGCCTACTACGCCAAGGAGACCAACGATCCCTCGCTCGAGCCGGCGCCGCTGCTGAAGAAGCTCGCCGACGAAGGCAAGACCTTCGCCTCGCTCGCCGCGGCGTCGAAAGCGGCGTGATTGGCTTCGACGACGCGAAGGCGGTGACAGGGTTCCCTCCCCCCTTGCGGGGGAGGGTAGGGAGAGGGGCGGCGGCATCGGGACTGCCCGAATGGTACCCCTTCCCCCCACCCCTCCCTGCAAGGGGGAGGGGAGCCCGCGCGCCGGTGCTCACCTTACGAAAGCGAAGACGTTCATGACTGGTCATCCCGGCGAACAATATTATCCGAGCGGCGTGAAGTGGAGCGATGAGATTACGCGCGGCACGCTGCCGGACCTGCTCTCGAGCGCGGCGGCCGAATACGGCGCCCGCCCGGTGCTCGAATTCCGCGACCGCCAGATCAGCTACAGCGAGCTCGAGTCGCTGGTAGAGACCGCAGCCGCTGCCTTCCTGCGCGCCGGCTACGGCAAGGGCACCTCGGTCGCGCTGTTCCTCGGCAATTCGCCTGATCATCCGATCAATTTCTTCGGCGCGCTCAAGGCCGGCGCCCGCGTCGTGCATCTGTCGCCGCTCGACGGCGAGATCGCGCTGTCGCACAAGCTGTCGGATTCCGGCGCGCGCGTGCTGGTCACCAGCAATCTGTCAGCGCTGTTGCCGACTGCGTTGAAGTTCCTCGCCAAGGGTCTGCTCGACCGCCTGATCGTTTGCGAGGACGACAATTGGGGCAAGGCCGGCACACAGCAAGCCGCGCTGCCCGACAATCCCGCGATCATCACCCACAAGCAGTTCATCGACGGCGCGACCAAGCCGGCGCAGTGGCCCACGGTCGACGTCGAGGACGTCGCGCTGCTGCAATATACCGGCGGCACCACGGGCCTGCCCAAGGGCGCCATGCTCAGCCACGGCAATCTCACCGCGGCGGTGTCGATCTATGACGTCTGGGGCAGGCCCGCGCGGCTCGAGCGCAACGCGGTCGAGCGCGTGATCTGCGTGCTGCCGCTGTTTCATATCTATGCGCTGACCGTCGTGCTGCTATCGGCGATCCGGCGCGGCCATCTGATCTCGCTGCATCAACGCTTCGACGTCGAGGCCGTGATGCGCGACATCGAGGTCAAGCGCGCGACGGTGTTTCCCGGCGTGCCGACGATGTGGATCGCGATCGCCTCGCTGCCCGATCTCGACAAGCGCGATCTCTCGTCGCTGGTGGTCGCCGGCTCCGGCGGCGCGCCGCTGCCGGTCGAGGTCGCAAAGGTGTTCGAGCGCCGCGTCGGCATGAAGCTGAAGAGCGGCTGGGGCATGACCGAGACCTGCTCGCCCGGCACCGGCCATCCCAAGGAAGGCCCGGAGAAGCCGGGCTCGATCGGGCTGATGCTGCCCGGCATCGAGATGGACGTGGTGTCGCTGGAGGATTCCACCAGGGTGATGCCGGTCGGCGAGGTCGGCGAAATCCGCATCCGCGGCCCGAACGTCACCAAGGGCTACTGGAACAGGCCGGCGGAGACCGCGGAGGCCTTCGTCGGCGACCGCTTCCTGACCGGCGACATCGGTTACATGGATGCCGACGGCTATTTCTATCTGGTCGACCGCAAGAAGGACATGATCATCTCCGGCGGCTTCAACGTCTATCCGCAGATGATCGAGCAGGCGATCTACACCCATCCTGCCGTGCAGGAGGTGATCGTGATCGGCATTCCCGACGATTACCGCGGCGAGGCGGCCAAGGCCTTCATCAAGCTGCGCCACGGCGAGAAGGCGTTCTCGGTCGACGAGCTGCGCACATTCCTTACCGGCAAGGTCGGCAAGCATGAATTGCCGGCGGCGGTCGAGTTCGTCGCCGAGCTACCGCGCACCCCGGTCGGCAAGCTGTCGCGTCACGAACTGCGCCAGCAGCAGCCGAAAACATCTCAAGGCACACAACAACAGACTGCATCAGGATCCCGCTCATGACCGGTGCGGCGCATCGTAACGTAATATCGTCGTCCCGGCGAAAGCCGGGACCCATACGCCGCGGCTCTTGCAAGGGGCACAAGCGGCAGCCGGCTTCGCCAATCCCGACGGCCGGTGGTTATGGGTCCCGGCTTTCGCCGGGACGACATCGAGATTGACGAAGCATTGAACTTCAAAAGGAGGATCCGATGGATCTCGCTTTCACCAAGGAAGAGATAGCGTTTCGCGAGGAGGTACGGGAGTTCTTCAAGAACAACGTGCCGCCGGAGATCCGGCGCAAGCTGCAGGAAGGCCGTCATCTGTCGAAGGACGAGATGGTCACCTGGTGGCGCATCCTCAACAAGAAGGGCTGGGGCGTCACCCACTGGCCGAAGGAATATGGCGGCACCGGCTGGACCACCGTGCAGCACTACATCTTCAATGAAGAGCTGCAATCCTATCCCGCGCCGCAGCCGCTCGCCTTCGGCGTCAGCATGGTCGGCCCGGTCATCTACACCTTCGGCAACGAGAAGCAGAAGAAGGAATATCTGCCGCGCATCGCTAATGTCGACGACTGGTGGTGTCAGGGCTTCTCGGAGCCGGGCTCCGGTTCGGACCTCGCTTCGCTGAAAACCACGGCCGAGCGCAAAGGCGACAAGTGGATCATCAACGGCCAGAAGACCTGGACGACGCTCGCCCAGCACGCCGACATGATCTTCTGTCTCTGCCGCACCGACAAGAACGCGAAGAAGCAGATGGGCATCTCCTTCATCGTGTTCTCGATGAAGTCGAAGGGCGTCACCGTGCGCCCGATCCAGACCATCGACGGTGGCCACGAGGTCAACGAAGTGTTCTTCGACGACGTCGAGGTGCCCTACGAGAACCTGATCGGCGAAGAGAACAAGGGCTGGGATTACGCGAAATTCCTGCTCGGCAATGAGCGCACCGGCATCGCCCGGGTCGGCGTGTCGAAGGAACGGCTGCGCCGCATCCGTGCACTCGCCTCCAAGGTCGAGTCCGGCGGCCGTCCCGTCATCGAGGATCCGGCGTTCCGCGAGAAGCTCACGGCCTGCGAGATCGAGCTGAAGGCGCTGGAACTCACCCAGCTCCGCGTCGTCGCCGACGAGGGCAAGCACGGCAAGGGCAAGCCCAACCCGGCGTCCTCGGTGCTCAAGATCAAGGGCTCGGAGATCCAGCAGACCACAACCGAGCTGCTGATGGAGATCATCGGTCCGTTCGCCGCGCCCTATGACGAGCACGGCGACGCCGGCTCGAACGAGAGCATGGATTGGACCGCGCAGATCGCGCCGAGCTACTTCAACAACCGCAAGGTTTCGATCTACGGCGGCTCCAATGAGATCCAGCGCAACATCATCAGCAAGGCGGTGCTGGGGCTGTAGGCCACAAGTTCGGTGTCGTCCCCCGCGCATGCGGGGGACCCAGTACGCCGAGGCGGTCATGATTCCCAATGAGCGCCGCGGCGTACTGGATCCCCGCTTTCGCGGGGATGACGAGTGGAGATCAGGGCAGGCGCCCGCGTGATTTTGGAGAGATGGTAAAATGGATTTTGATCTGTCCGAGGAGCAGCGGCTTCTCAAGGAAAGCGTCGACGGGTTGCTGGCGGATGCCTACGACTTCGATGCGCGCAAGAAGTACATGAAGGAGAAGGGCGGCTGGAGCAAAGCGCTCTGGGACAAGCTCGCCGAGCAGGGCCTGCTTGGTCTGCCCTTTGCGGAGACCGATGGCGGCTTCGGCGCGGGCGCGGTCGAGACCATGATCGTGATGGAAGCACTCGGCAAGGCGCTGGTGGTCGAGCCGTATCTGGCCACCGTCGTGGTCGCCGGCGGCTTCCTGCGCCATGGCGGCTCGGCCGAGCAGAAGGCCAAGTACATCCCGGGCATCATCGACGGCAGCAAGACCTTCGGCTTTGCCCAGCTCGAGAAGAACTCGCGCTATGACCTGTTCGACGTCGTGACCACGGCCAAGAAAAAGGGCGACGGCTGGGTGATCGACGGCGAGAAGTTCGTCGTGCTCAACGGCGAGAACGCCGACACGCTTGTCGTGACCGCACGCACCAAAGGCGGCCAGCGCGACAAGGCCGGCATCGGCGTATTTCTCGTCCCGTCGGACGCCAAGGGCGTCACCAGGAAGGGCTATCCGACGCAGGACGGCCTGCACGCGGCCGACATCACCTTCACCAATGTCGAGGTCGGTGCGGATGCTGCGATCGGCGATCCCGAGAACGGCCTGCCGTTGATCGAGCGCGTCGCGGACGAAGCCCGCATTGCGCTGTGCGCGGAAGCCGTCGGCGCGATGGACGAGTCGCTGAAGGAGACCGTCGAGTACATCAAGACCCGCAAGCAGTTCGGCGTTGCGATCGGCTCGTTCCAGAGCCTGCAGCACCGTGCCGCCGACATGTTCGTGGCGCTGGAGCAGGCCCGCAGCATGTCGATGTTCGCGACCATGGCGTCCGACTTCACCGATGCCAAGGAGCGTTCGTCCGCGGTCGCGGCCGCCAAGGTGCAGGTCGGCAAGTCGCTGAAGTTCGTCGGCCAGCAGTCGATCCAGCTGCACGGCGGCATCGGCATGACCATGGAAGCCAAGATCGGCCACTACTTCAAGCGGCTGACCATGATCGAGAACACGCTCGGCGACACCGACTACCACCTCCGTCGCGTCAGCGAAGGCGGCGGCCTGTTGGCGTAAACTACGCGAGACTGCACCTGCACCAAGATCGTCATGCCCGGGCTTGTCCCGGGCATCCATGTCTTGGCGGGACAAAAGACGTGGATGGCCGGACGAGCCCGGCCATGACGGGAACAAGAACACAAGGGAGCACGTCAAATGAAAAACACCCCGTTCGATCTCACCGGCCAGGTTGCGGTCATCACCGGCTCGAGCCGCGGCATCGGCCGCTCCTCGGCGGAGCTTTTGGCAAAACTCGGCGCCAAGGTCGTGGTCTCCTCGCGCAAGGCGGATGCCTGCCAGGAGGTCGCCGACGGCATCAAGAAGGCGGGCGGCGATGCGCTCGTCATTCCCTGCAACATCGCTCGCCGCGCGGAGGTCGAGGCACTGGTCTCGGGCACCATCAAGCATTACGGCAAGATCGACATCCTGGTCTGCAACGCCGCGGTGAATCCCTATTACGGACCGCTGCTCGACATCACCGATGAAGCCTTCGACAAGATCATGGGCTCGAACGTCAAGAGCAACATCTGGCTTTCCGCACTGGCGATCCCGCAGATGGCTGAACGCGGCAAGGGCTCGGTCGTCATCATCTCCTCGATCGGCGGCTTGCGCGGCTCGACCGTGATCGGCGCCTACGGCATCTCCAAGGCGGCGGACTTCGCGCTGTGCCGCAGCCTCGCCGGCGAATGGGGACCGAAGGGCGTGCGGGTCAATTGCGTGGCGCCGGGCCTCGTGAAAACCGATTTCGCCCGCGCGCTGTGGGAAGATCCGGACAATCTGAAGCGTCGCACCGCCTCGACGCCGCTCCGCCGCATCGGCGAGCCCGACGAGATCGCGGGCGCAGTCGCCTATCTCGCCTCCGACGCCTCGACCTTCATGACCGGCCAGACCATCGTGGTCGACGGCGGTGTGACGACGGCGGCGACGTAAGCGCTGTTCCCTCGGGATGACGCGGTGATTGCTCAGCTTGCTCAGTGTCATCACCCGCGCATGCGGGTGATCCAGTATCCCAGAGACCGCAGTGCTTGAGCCGAAGGGCCGCGGCGTACTGGATCGCCCGGTCGAGCCGGGCGATGACAAGGGGCATATGCGATAGCTTTCCTGCGCAAGCGAGAGGGGAGCTCAGCCCGCCTCACACCTGCTCCAGCGCGCGCTGGAAATCCTCGATCAAATCGTCGGGATGCTCGAGCCCGGCCGAGAAGCGAATGAAGCCTTCGCTGATGCCGAGCTCGGCGCGGGCCTCCGGCGCCAGGCGCTGATGCGTCGTGGTGGCGGGATGCGTGACCAGGCTCTTGGCATCGCCGAGATTGTTGGAGATGCGCGAGATCTTCAGCGCGTTGAGGCAGCGGAAGGCGCCGGCCTTGCCGTCCTTGACCTCGAAGCCGACCAGCGTCGAGCCGGCGCCCATCTGCTTCTTCACCGTCGCGGCCTGCGGATGATCGGGGCGGCCGGGATAGACCAGCCGCGTGATCTTCGGATGTTTCGCGAGCGCCTCGGCGATCTTCGCCGCGTTCTCGGTCTGCGCGCGAACGCGGACGCCAAGCGTCTCCAGCCCCTTCAGCAGCACCCAGGCGTTGAACGGCGACAGCGACGGGCCGGTCTGGCGCATGAAATTGTGGATGTGCTCGGCGATGAAGGCCTCCGACGACAGGATGACGCCGCCGAGACAGCGGCCCTGACCGTCGATGTGCTTGGTCGCGGAATAGACCACGACGTCGGCGCCGAGCGACAGCGGGCTCTGCCAGATCGGCGTCGCGAACACGTTGTCGACGATCAGCCGGGCGCCGCCGCTATGCGCGATCTCTGCGATCGCAGCGATATCGAGCACGTCGAGCGTCGGGTTGGTCGGGCTCTCCAGGAAGAAGGTCTTGGTGTTCGGCCGCAAGGCGCGCTGCCACTGGTCGAGATCGAGGCCGTCGACCAGCGTCGTCTCGATGCCGTAACGCGGCAGCAGGTCCTGCACGACGTAAAGGCAGGAGCCGAACAGGGCCTTCGACGCCACCACGTGATCGCCGGCCTTCAGCGGCGCGAGGATCGCAGTGGTCACCGCGGCCATGCCGGTCGCAGTCGAGCGCGCGGCTTCCGCGCCCTCGAGCTCGATCATGCGGCGCTCGAACATCGCAATCGTCGGGTTGGAATAGCGCGAATAGATGAAGCCGGGGTCCTGGCCCTTGAAGCGCGCCTCGCATTGCTCGGCGGTGTCGTAGACGTAACCCTGGGTGAGAAACAGCCCTTCCGACGTCTCCCCGAACTGCGAGCGCAGCGTGCCGCCATGGACCAGGCGGGTTTCGGGACGGAAGCGGGCGGTACCTTCAGATTCAGACATGTGACCTCCGAAGTGGCCATTTTCCTTTCGAAAACGGCCACAAAAAAACCGGCCTGGAGAAACCTCCACAAGCCGGGATCACACTGTCCCCGGCCTGTTTAGCGACTTATTTAACGTGGCTGCAAGCCGGCCGGCTCAAATCACCACGGGATAAGTGCAGCTGATATTCCCTCGCGCCCTTTCCGTCAAGACGGTCATCGGATAACCCGTAAAAGCCCATATTTTGGGGCTTGATGGCCGCCTGGAGATTTTGGGCCATCCCGAGGGACCGTGCCGTGTCGTTCACGCTGGAAGATGAATCCAACGGAATCCTGCCCGACCGCATGATCGCGGAGATGGCGGAGGCCGGCCTCATTCTGCCCGCCTACGACTTCGTCGAGAGCCAGATCCAGCCGGCGAGCCTCGACCTGCGCCTCGGCGACATCGCCTACCGCGTCCGCGCCAGCTTCCTGCCGGGGCCCGATGCCACCGTTGCCGAGCGGATCGACCAGCTCAAGCTGCATGAGATCGATCTCTCCGACGGCGCGGTGCTGGAGACCAATTGCGTCTACATCGTCCCGTTGCTGGAGAGCCTGGCGCTGCCGCCGGAGATCGTGGCTGCCGCCAACCCGAAGAGCTCGACCGGACGGCTCGACGTCTTCACCCGCGTGATCGCCGACGGCACCCGCCGCTTCGACATGATCGGCGCCGGCTATCACGGTCCGCTCTACGCCGAGATCTCACCGAAGACGTTTCCCGTCCTGCTGCGCGAGGGTTCGCGGCTCAGCCAGGTCCGCTTCCGGATCGGTGAAGCAACGTTGACCGCCGACGAGCTCGATGCGCTGCATGCTGCCGAGCGGCTGGTCGATGCCGACAATGCCGATCTCACCCATGGCGTCGCGCTGTCGGTCGATCTCTCCGGCGAGAGTTCGGGCGGCTTCGTCGGCTATCGCGCCAAGCGCCACACCGGCGTGGTCGATGTCGATCGCCGCGGCGGCTATTCGGTCGACGAATTCTGGGAGCCGATCAAGGCGCGCTCCGACGGCAGCCTCATCCTGGATCCCGGCGAGTTCTACATCCTGGCGTCGAAAGAGGCCGTGCAGGTGCCGCCGGATTACGCCGCGGAGATGGTGCCGTTCGACCCGCTGGTCGGCGAATTCCGCGTCCATTATGCCGGCTTCTTCGATCCCGGCTTCGGCTATGCCGGCGCCGGCGGAAAGGGCGCGCGCGCCGTGCTCGAAGTGCGCTCGCGCGAGGTGCCGTTCATTCTCGAGCATGGCCAGATCGTCGGCCGTCTCGTCTATGAGCGCATGCTCGAGCGTCCCGACGCGCTCTACGGCCAGCGCATCGGCTCGAACTATCAGGCGCAGGGCCTGAAGCTCTCCAAGCATTTTCGCGTGTAGCGGAATTCCTCGGCTGTCATTCCCCGCGAAAGCGGGGAATCCAGTACGCCGCGGCCTCTCGATCGATAACGACCGTCTCTGGAATACTGGATCGCCCGATCAAGTCGGGCGATGACACCGAGTGTGTGCTGGTTGCGTCGTCTCGCTGGCGATGACACATTCCGGCGAACAACAACAACAAACGGGAGCAGACATGACCGGAGAGCAAAACGCGCGCGAGGCGCAGTGGCGGAAGTGGCGCAGCGTCGCCGATCTCTATCACGCCTTTTTCACCGGGCTGATCCTCACCGTGGTCACGCGGCGCGACACGGCTGACGCCGCCGAATTCGTCTTCCGCGTGTTTCGCCGCCAGCAGCAGGAGCGCTTCCTGCCCGGTCTGAAGAAGCTTGGCCTCGACGGCCTGCCGCCGGCGGTCGCCGCCGCGCAGTATCATTATCTCTCCAACTGGATCGGCGGCGTGCATGTCGAATACATGTACGAGACCGACCGCAAGGCCTGGATCCGCTATCCGCCGCCGCGCTGGATCTGGAAGGGCACGGCGATCTGCGGCGTGCCCGGCGAGGTCTCGCGCGCGATGCTGCGTGGCTGGCACGCCAACAATGGTGCAGCCCTCGGCGATCTCAGGCTCGGCTTCGTCTGCACCAAGCAGAGCGTCGACGGCCAGGACGGGCTCGAGGGCTATTACTGCGAATACGATCATCCGCTCGAACTCGACCAGCGCCTGGTGTTCGCGCGCCATCTCGAGGCGCCGCTGTTCGATACCAGGACCGCGCCGGCGTTGCCGGTCGACAGCTGGCCTAAGCCGCGGCTCGAGAAGGCCTATCGCAACTACGCGATGGAATATGTGAAGACGGCCGCGCCCGTCATCGTGCAGGTGTTCGGGCCCGAGGATGCGAGCTATCTGTTGCATCTCGCCGGCAAGCTGATTGGCATGCAGTATTTCGATGAGGTCGCGCAGGCGCTCGGCGGTAGTCCTGGCCGCGCCACGGAATTTGCCGCATTCCTGCGCACGCTGTTCGAGTCGCAGGACGACGTCGCCGAGATCAGCGAGTCCGAGGGCCAGTTCGAAATCCGCCAGCAGGGCTGGAAGCTGATGGCCGACGTCGCCGATTATCATCCGGCCTGCGCCAGCGTGCTGACAGGTCTGCTTGAAGGGCTGGCGGCCGGCTGCGGGCGGCATATTCCGGTGCATCTGAAGCCGAATAGCAGCGCCGGCGCGCCGTTCGTCTGGTCGGTCGGCTAGATCAGAGGTTCATCTGGGTTCACCTGCAATCGCGCAGGCCCCCCTTGCGTCCCGCGCACGTGGATTCCGCCGCTGCCATGGTAGGGAAACACCATGGCGCGGCTCCCAGACTGCGCAGAGCGCGATCAGCAAAAGTGGGTACCGGTTTTGCGCCTGATCGCGCTCTGAATCATAAATTTAGGCGCATGACCTCTTCGCCAAACCGCCCACACTTTGGCGGGTCATGCGCCGTGGAGCAGAAATGTCCGACCTCGGCCTCGCCGAAATACCTGTCGACGAACAAGAGCGGCCGCTGCCGCCGCCGGTCACCAGACCGGCGCGCAACGCACTGCTCGACGGGCCGATCCTGCGCACGCTGTTGTGGCTGGCGTGGCCGAACGTGATCGCGCTGTCCGCCGGCACCTGCGTGGTGATCGCGGAGACGTCCTATATCGGCCGGCTCGGCGTCGAGTCGCTCGCGGCGATGGCGCTGCTGTTTCCCTGCGTGATCCTGACCATGACGATGTCCGGCGGCGCGATGGGCGGCGGCGTCGCATCCGCGATTGCGCGTGCGCTCGGTGCCGGCGAGATCGACCGTGCCTCGACGCTTGCGATGCATGCGCTGATGATCGGCCTGACCTTCGGTTTGACGTTCATGTTCGGCATGCTGATCTTCGGTCCGCGCCTGCTCGAATTGCTCGGCGGCCGCGGCAACGTGCTGGCGCAGGCGATCGCCTATTCGCAGATCTTCTTCGGCGGCGCGATCCTGCCCTGGCTGATGAACACGATGGCCGGCATCCTGCGCGGCACCGGCAACATGAAGCTGCCGTCGACCATGATCCTGTCCTCGGCGGTGTGCCAGATCATTCTCGGCGGCACGCTCGGGCTCGGTCTTGGTCCGGTGCCACAGTTCGGCATGCGCGGCGTCGCCGCGGGTTCGCTGATCGCCTATTCGATCAGCATCAGCGTGATGGGCTGGTATCTGTTCTCGGGCCGCGCCCGCGTGAAGCCGAAATTGAAGGGGCTGCGCGTGCAGTGGGCGATGTTCATCGACATCCTCAGGGTCGGCGCGGTCTCCTGCTTCTCGCCGCTGCAATCGGTTTTGACGATCTCGATCTTCACCCACATGCTGGCGCAGTTCGGCACCGCGGTGCTCGCCGGCTACGGCATCGGCGCGCGGCTCGAATTCATGCTGACCTCGGTCGCGTTCGCGGTCGGCATCGCCTCGGTGCCGATGATCGGCATGGCGGTCGGCGCCGACCGCGTTGCGCGTGCCCGGCGCATCGCCTGGACCGCCGGCACGCTGTCGTTCCTTTCGGTCGGCATCGTCGGCAGCTTCATCGCCGTGTTCCCCGATCTCTGGGTCAATCTGTTCACCAGCGATCCGCATGTGCGGGCGACCAGCCATCAATATCTGTCGACCGCCGCGCCGATGTACGCCTTCATCGGCCTCGCGATGTCGATGTATTTCTCCTCGCAGGGCGCGGCGAAGGTGCTGGGCCCAGTGCTGGCACAGACCGCGCGGCTGATCTTCATCGGCACCGGCGGCTGGTGGCTCTCGACCCATGAGGCGAGTGCGCAAAACTTCTTCACACTCGCCGCTGCCTCGATGGGTGTGCTCGGCGTGCTGTCCTGCCTCAGCGTGATCCTGACGCGCTGGGGCAAGTCAGCACCGGTCGCAGAAGTGCAGCCGGCGCTGTCGTGAGCCTATTAGACCCGTCATCCTGAGGAGCCGCGAAGCGGCGTCTCGAAGGATCGGCGGCCCCGCTGCTTCGGCGCTCGCTCCTGGAAGCAGCCGGGCTGTCGCCCTTCGAGACGGCCGCTTCGCGACCTCCTCAGGGTGACGGGCACGGTCCGATTGCGTGGCCGGTCGTGCAACCCAACAGCTTACGCCGCGTCCTCTCCCCTGGCCGATCGGGCCTGCGCGGCCTGCATCGCGGCCGCGCCGAGGTCCATCTGCGCCGACATATAGGGCGCGATCTCGTGCGGCAGCACGTCGGCGATCCACACCACCCGGCAGCGCGCGTTGCCTTCGGCATACACCTGCACCGAGGCGGAATGCTGCTTCAGCCGCTCGCTGGTGATCGCGTAGACCAGCCGTCGCCGCTTGTCGTCGCAATCGACCAGCGTTTCGCGCGCCACGGAGCCGTTGCTGAACGTGACGGTGCGGACGTCGCCGTCGAGCTGCGTGTCGGTGACGAAGCCCGGCACCAGCCGGGTATGCAGCGCGCCGAAATCGCGCAGCGCGTCCCAGACGTGGTCGGCCGGCGCGTCGATCGGGATGTCCTTGTGGATGGAAGCTATGGAGTTTGGTCCTTGCTATTTGGGATTGAAAGACCGTCATTGCGAGCGAAGCGAAGCAATCCATCTCACAGCGGCATGAAGGCGTGGATTGCTTCGTCGCTTCGCTCCTCGCAATGACGATTGGGGCTTACGTCGACACCGCCTCGATATTGTTGCCGTCGGGGTCGAGCAGGAACGCCGCGTAGTAGGTCGGGCTGTAGTCCTTGCGATGGCCCGCCGCGCCGTTGTCCTTGCCGCCGGCCTTCAGGCCCTCGGTGTGGAATGTCTTGATCGCGTCGTGGCTCGGTGCGCGGAACGCGATATGTGCGCCGCCTTGGCTCTTGCCCTTGTGCACATGCAGCCAGAGCGCGGGCTCGCCCTTTGGGCCGAAACCCGCGCCGCTGTCGTCACGCGAGCAGAGCACGAAGCCGAGCGGCGCCAGCACCGCAGTGTAGAAGCGCACGCTGGCGTCGAGGTCGCTAACGCGCAATCCGATGTGGTCGTACATGATGGGGTCTCCAGTCGATGGGCGCGTCGATCAACGCGCGGACCGGACGAACCCTAGCTATTGCAGCGCAAGGCGTTCTTGGAGAATCTTGCGGTCGCCGCGCGAGGCCTGCCGGAACTTCAGCGGCGAGGCACCGGCGGCGCGGTGGAAGCTGCGCACGAAGTTGGAGAGATCGCCGAAGCCGACGTCATAGGCGATGTCGGTGATCGCGCTGTCGTCGTCGACGAGCCGCCGCGCCGCATGGCGCAGCCGCGAGCGCACGAGGTATTGATGCGGAGTGACGCCGAGCACCGCGGAGAACAGCCGCAGGAAATGGAATGTGCTTAAGCCCACCTGCTCGGCGGCATCGTCGAGATCGATCTGATGATGCGAATTGCCGTCGATCCACAGCGCAGCCTCGACGGCGCGGCGGCGATCGCGCAGGCTCGCGGTGAGGGGCCTTGCCTTGCGGTCGGACACCAGTTCGACAAGGCGGCTGGCGAGGAGGTGGCCGACCTCGTCGAGCCCGACATCGCTATTGCCATCTGCCGCCGTTTGGGCGAGCTCTCCGATCACCATCAATTCCGGCAGCGGCGGCACCGAGCCGACCTGCCAGACCGACATGCGGTCGCCGATCGTCTCGACCAGCTCCGGGTCCAGGAAGAACGACAGGCATTCGTCGCCGACCACATGGTCGTGCGTGCAGGTGTATTCGTCGCCGGGGTGACCGACCAGGATCGAGCCTGCCACCAGCTCATGGAAGCGGCCGCGGCAATGACAGCCGAAGCTGCCGCTGCGCACATAGGACACGGAGTGACATGCGAACTGCTCGACGAATGGTTTGTCGCCGGGCTCCGCCGTGCAGCGAAACTGGTTCACCGTGATGCGATCGCGCTGCAACAGCGTGGTGTGGGTCATGCCCTGTGATCTAGGCTTGCGGCCGGGGCCGCGCAACGGGCAGCAGCACGTCAAACAGGGTCTTGCTGGTGGTCGGCTGGGCGCCTTCGATCGAGAGCAGCCGCCGCTTGGAGACGCTGCCGCCGTTTGGCGAGATCCGGTCGGCGTAGTGGCCGGCCTCGAGCACGCGGTGGCAGGGCACGATGATCATGAAGGGGTTGCGGCCGAGCGCCTGCGCTATCGAATAGACCGCGCCGGACGTGCGCAGGGCGCTCGCGACCTCGTCATAGGTCCGGGTCTCGCCGCGGGGAATGGCGCGGACAATCTGATAGACGCGCTGGTCGAAGGCGGAGATGCCGCTCATGTCGAGCGCAACGCCGCCGAGATCGCCATTGCCGCCACGCAAGGTGGCCGCGATGCCCTCGATCGCGACATCGACCTCCTCGGGAGGCCGCATTTCGCGCGCGTCGGGGTGAAGCTGGAACAGCCGTTTGCGGGTCTCGATTTCGCGGAGCTCGGGAAGCTGGACACCGGCGACGCCACCATCGCCCCATGCGATGCCGCATCGGCCGATTGCCGTGTCGAAAATGGTGTACCCACGCCCCGTCATGACGCCACCAACCCCCAGCTCGACCATAACATCGCCGCGGTTCGGCGCATCCGGAATCTTCACGTTTAGTTAAGCATGTCGCGGCCGGTGCTGTGTGACCTCGACAACGTCCGGTCACGGACTTGCGGTCACGCATCTTAAAGGCTTTGCCCGCTATCTGGACGCCAGCATGCTGCTCCAAAAGACGATCGGCGGAACGATGACGGGCACGAGCGTCGAGCCCGCGCCCGGCAGTGCGGGAATGGTCGGGCGCGCGAGCGGGCGTGTTCACCCGCTCGTTGCGGTGCTGTTGTTGGCGCTGGTCATACGCGTTGGGGCCGCCGCCTGGCCCAACGTGATGTATCCCGACGAGATCTTTCAATATCTCGAGCCAGCGTGGCGGATGCTTGGCCATGACGGCATCCTGACGTGGGAATGGCGCGACGGTATTCGCGGCTGGTTCCTGCCGACATTGCTGGCCGGGCCGGTCGCCCTCGGTGATGCGATTGCGCCTCATGGTGCTGGTGCGTTTCTGGTGCCGCGTCTGGTCGCCGCGTGTGCGTCGCTATCGATCGTCGTCAGCGCCTGGTTCTTCGGCGCGCGGGTCTCGCGAACCCATGCCGTCGTCGCAGGCTTCGCCACTGCGGTCTGGTTCGAATTGATCATGCTCGCGCCGCATACGCTGGGCGAGCCGTTGGCGACAGCGCTGATCGTGCCGGCGGCGTTGTTGGTGACCGATCATCCGTCGCAGCGGCGCCTTGCAATCGGCGGTGCCTTGCTTGCGTTCGCCTTTGTCTGCCGTTTTCAACATGCGCCCGCGATCGCCGTGCTTGCCGTCGGTGCCTGCTGGACGCGTTGGCGAAACCTGATTCCGCTGGTCGCCGGCGGGCTCGTTGCGCTGTTGCTTGCCGCCGCAATCGATCTTGCCCACGGTGCGGTGCCGTTCGCCTGGTTGATCGCGAATATCAAGGAAAACCTTGTGCACGATCGCGCCACCGGATTCGGTGTGACCCCGCCTGCGGCGTATCTCGTCAATTTCCTGATCGTATGGTCGGCTGCGATCGTGCTGCCGCTCGCGGCGATCTGGCGCGGCTGGCGGCACGCACCGCTGCTGCTGGCGACAGCGCTCGCCAACCTCGTCTTCCACAGCCTGATCGCACACAAGGAAGACCGCTTCGTCTTCCTGTCGGTGGTGCTGTTCATCATCGTCGCGGCCCTGGGGTCGGCGGATTGGGTGCAATCGCTGCGCACCAACGACAAATGGCGCCGCGCGGCGTTGCCGGTCGTCCTCGGCGGCTGGGCGATGCTCTCGGTGGCGCTCGCCGGCGCCAGCGAGGAGATGCGCGACTACTGGACGCGCGGCGTCGGCGCGGCGGAGCTCGCCGCCAAATTGCGCAGCGATCCGCAGATGTGCGGCCTTGCGCTCTACAACGTTCGTTTCCAGCTGTTGCCGGGGCGGGAACGCTTGGTCGGCCCGGTGCCGCTCTATGTGCTTGCGCCGGCCGATCCGCTCGCCGAGCTCATCCTGCCGCCGCTGTTGCAGGCGACCAAGCCGGCCTTCAACCGCATCCTTGCGCGGCCCGAGGCGGCGGGCGACTTGCCGGCGGACTTTTCACGGCAGAGCTGCGCCCATGTCGGCATCGCCGATGCCTGCATCTACGCGCGTAGCGGTAGTTGCGACGCGTCTGCCGCTGCACCCTTCGTCATCAATGACGCGCTTGTGAGAATGGGCCACTAGCGGCGATAGCAAGGCGATCCGCCAGAATGTACGCTTGATCCTCTGCCTCCGCCCGGGCTATGGTCCGGCCGGTCGTATCCGAGCGGGTCGACCTCAAGCAATTGAGATCGCGGGCGTAGTTCAATGGTAGAACGGCAGCTTCCCAAGCTGAATTGAGCAAAAAATCTTAGCTGCTCATCTCTACCCATAGCGACCGTAAGTCACTGACCCTTCTTGAATTTCCGGAAAATCTGTACTCCATACCTGCTCGTATTTTCTCGGCACTACGCAACGCATTCCCGAGCAAAAAGCGAGCAAAAATGGCGACCATTCATTTCACCGATATCACCATTCGCTCCCTCAAAGAGGGCAACTTCTACGACGACAAAACCCCAGGCTTCGGCATCCGCATCGGCAAGAAACGCAAGACGTGGCACGTCGTCAAGCAGCCGTCGCGCACCAAGGTGAGTATAGGTTTCTGGCCAGAACTAAGTTTGGCGGATGCGCGCAAACGTGCACTTATTGCCTTGGGGACCTCCTACGAACCCTCGAAAGCGCCATCCTTCGAGGACGCTCGCGACGAGTACCTAGAGCAAGGGGAGTGGAGCGAGCGCGAGAGCTACGAGACTAACAGGCTCCTCAAAAAATACTTCTCTTGGACAAAGACCATCGACAAGATCACGCACAAGGATGTGCAGGACGCCATCAAAGCCGTCAAAGCAAAGTCGGAAGCGGCACACGCCTTCAACGACATCCGCACGTTCTTCAATTGGTGCACTCCTCGGTATCTCAAAAGCAGTCCTTGCACGGGGCTAGAGAGCCCGTACAGCTATATACCTCGCCGACGCGTCCTCAGTGATGCGGAGCTGAAAACGGTGCTCCTCGGGGCAAATAAACTCGATTACGAACCGTACAAGGCGCTCATATGGCTTTTGGCACTCTGCGGCCAGCGTCTCACCGAGAGTTCGCATTTTCCCGAATATAAGTTTGAGAACGGGTGCGTCACCATTCCTGCTGACGGCACCAAGAATGGGTACGAGCACACGGTGCCGATACCGAACATGGCTGCTGCTTTCATAAGTAGGGTACGGCCATCGACAAATTGGCAGCGGTACAAGCCGAAGCTCGACAAGCTCTGTGGCGTTACCAACTGGACGCACCATGATCTGAGGCGCACCTACGCGACAATCATGCAGCGGCTTGGTGTCCCGCTCGAAGTGACCGAGCAACTCTTAAATCACGTGTCGGGTACGCGCAGCGGCATCGTCGGCATCTACCAGAACTACAAGTATCAAGCTGAAATGCGAGACGCCGTTGATAAATACGAAGGGTTTATAAAGCAGCTACTCGCTTCGGAGCTAACCCGAAGTATCGAAGCGCTTCCCGAGCTTGAAAACGCTTGTAATGAAACTGAAACTGCTATCCAAGAACGAAGTGAGAGCCTCACTCCCTATTCTCATGTGCATGGAGCCGAGCTTGAAGATGCTGGCAAATTCTCCAACCGTGTACGGACCTGGCGAAGGTCCCAGATCCCGGGTCGAGCTATCGAGCGTGAGATAGTAGATTAGATTGCACAGCCCCGCTTTAGGGCGAAATAGTCCCGAGTGGGGGCGGGGTGTCAGGTCCAACTGGCACCCCTTTGTTTGTGCATTTTCGGGATCGAGATCCTGATGGGACTCATCAGGATGCACAAAGCAAATACCGACCTCCTTAGGCGTCGAACATTCGTGCCTTGGCCGCTGTTCGGACGCCGGCCACGAGGAGCGCGTGGATAGTCCCGCCATCCCGGCATCCGAAAACCTGCACATGAGCAGCCACTATTCATTTGCCGGACAGGCACGGACTGTTATGCGCCGTCGGCGGCTGATTTTACTTTGCGATCTATCCACTCTAGCAGCTCAACGGGCGAAGCTGTTGCTCCATCTCCGCCTGCAGATCTAACTTCCGCGCTATTCCGCGCAGCGTATTTTTGCGACGAGTATACAAGAAAAGGAACATTGTATCCGGCGCGCCTCAAAGCGTTTAGGAACATAAGACCGGCTTGCGATCGGTATGTACCATGTTCGCGCCGCCCCATGTCAGAAACGATAGCATCAAATGAAAGATCATTGTTTAGGATAGCCATCGCATCGTCTGTAGACTCCGCCTGAGTAACGTCAATCCCCCGTTGCCTCAGCTGAGCTATCTCGAGCGCGTTACCGGTCGGCTTGTCGTCAACCCAAAGGATTCTTGGAGACTTTTTGGCAACCGCGCTCGGTACAGGAGGCTCGGTGAAGTCCAGGCCTGATCCGGCTGGCTGCTTGTTAGAGCGCAAGAGCAACACTTGCTTTTGAAGGTCCGAAATTTGGGTTTGAAATTGCTCAGTTGCATCTTGGACGCTTACTTCCATGCCGGCGATCTTCACTGAGAAGCTTCGCGACGTAACGATTCCTCTTAAAATTGGAAACAGCTTCCACAGGAGAATGGCTACCATCAGTGGCCATGCGAGCGGTGTTAGTGCCTTTATCAGCTCGATCATCTCTGAACGCTCGAATTAAATGTACGACTGAAAATCGAACCGCAAGCTGCGACATCAATCTGGTTAGGTCAACGTCCATTTCGAATACTGTCATGGCTTATGCTTGGTCCATGGCACGCCCACATGTCCGTTCCGGATCATTTTCGACGGATGCAGCGAGGCGGATCGCCTGTGTGCAATGCACTCTCGTCGACTTATTTTCCACGCAACAGCGTTACCGCGCTGAATGGCCGGCTCGGCATGCCATCGATCATGAGCTTGAGATACATGTGATGATTTTCGAGATTGAGGAGATCCACCGCTTCAAAGCGGGACTGAAACTCGCGGGCAAGGTACGGCGCGTCCTCGGCGCCGACTCGGAAGGAAATGATTGTCCCGACGTTGCCGAGAACGGCATGCCGAATACTTGGCTCCAATTGATGCAGGTACTGATGGGCGACCGCAAATCCAACCCGGTACTTGCGTAATTCCGAGAGCATGTTCGCGAGCGCGAGCGTCGTGAAGCTCTGAAATTCGTCGATGTATACGAAAAAATCGCGCCGTCGAGTCGGAGGAAGGTCAGCACGCGTGTACGCTGCGAGCCCGATCATGGTGACAAGGAGCCCACCAAGCAGGGAAGAGCTGTCGTCTCCGATTCGACCCTTTGCGAGATTTACGATGAGGACCTTACCTTCATCCATGGCCTGCCTAAGGCGCAAGTCCTGCTGCGGGGCAGTTAGGATACGGTTGAGTAGGGGGTCCGTTAGAAAAGCGCCGATCTTGTTTTGGATGGGCGCGATGCCGTCCGCGCGGTACCCCGAGGAAAATCGTTCGAATTCGGTCTCAAGGAAATGGCGCACTGTTTCGTTCTGCAGTGATTGCGTTAATCGCCGCCTGAACGCTTTATTCGAAATGACTTTTAATACGTCGTGCATCGTTGCAGAAGGTTGCTCCAGGAGGGCCATGAGCACGTTACGCAAGATGTGCTCCATACGAACGCCCCAGGCGTCCGGCCACATCTTTTTGAATACTTCCATGAGACCTGAAGCAGCCAGCGCGGTGTACTGGGGAGCAACGTGCCGCAGCGGATTATACCCCCATGGCTGCGATGGATCGGCGGCGTTGAGGTAAATCACTTCATTCCGCCGAGAAGCCGGCACGCTTTCGAAAACGCGCTCAGCTAGATCGCCGTGCGGATCGATGAGGGCGAAACCGTTGCCGTACTCCAGATCTTGACGAGCCATGCTCTCCAAAAGCGTGGATTTGCCGACGCCGGTCTTGCCAATAATGTAGGTATGAGAAAAGCGATCTTCGCGTTTGATGCCGAACGCGCGCTGATCATCTCGGTAGTCGACTCTGCCAAGTCGAACGATCTGATCGGATAGCATGGCTTCAGTATGACAGCGTCGCCGTGTTCTGAACGAGGCGCTGTTGCATCTATTTGATGCACATCTCGCCTCTGCGACTGTCCAGAACGTACAAATTAAGCGGCGGCCTGGCTGATCTCCGGTCTACCTCATTAGCAGCCCAAGAGCATACATTCTCCGAGGAAGTAGATGGGCCAATAGTAGGAAGCGGCTTTGTGTTCTTGCACTGTCATCACGGGAGACCCGGCTACTCTCCGTCCTCGGTGAGACATCTTTCACGATTTGGGAAGAATGAAGCTCTTCGAGGTGCAGCATGAGCTAATTTGCCTCAGTTGAGCGAGTTCCTGTGCGTGAAATTTCTAGAGATGAATTTCCGATCCCCGTCTAAAGAACAATCGCACGTCCGCCTTCTTCGTCGACCCGAAGGCGGCGGACAGCCCTCGTCCTACGTAGGACTGCTCGGGGCGACCTAGAAAGAAGCTAGCTGAATTGGGTACACGGAGAGCCCATGTAGCAGACGGCAGGAGCTTTCCTGGCAAAATCAGCGCTACGTGTCCAGGGTGACGATCAACAGACGGATAAACCGCAATCACAGCATAACCTAGGTTCGCTTTTTCCTGGGCAACCGCTAGGTTGGATTGTTGAGCTGCTGATCCTATCTCTGACCACAAAGATGCTTTGCCGCGGAGTGCAACAGCAATATCATCTGCGCTCAGAAATCCATCCGTTGATCTGAAATCATCGATCTCAAACACTTCGTGTAGGACATGTCCTACTAGAAAGTTACACGGTGAGCGGTCATTTGCTGGTTCCGCTGCTTTACAAACAAACAGCTGGCGCACGGTGTCCGTAAGGTGAGCCTCCCAACGAGTTTTGTTTGCCCACCACAATGCCGCCATTGCCGCGGACTGTTCCTTGGTGGCACTTAGTGCTGGCGTCGGCGAAGTCAGGCCCACCACCGCAGCGAATAGAGCGGTAACGAATCTGCACTTAAGCTGAACGGTCACTTCGGATCCTCTTTCGGATCGTTCGCGGTCTCTGGTGGGAGCGTTTCCCAATCATTTGGATGCTCGTCCGGCGGTCTTGGCTCGAATGAAATGCCGTCATCTCGAAACTCGACAGGTGCTTCATCGCTAGGGTGAGACACCGTTGCGGAGCCAGATGGTTCATCGTCGGCCACGGCATTTTCACTCGAAAGCCAGAAGCCGAGAAACAATGCCAACATCATGACTGGAGCGAACCGCGTCATTGATATAATCTTCATAAGCCTTTTCCTTGGAAAGGCCTAAAGCCGAAATCTCTTTCAATGGCTTCCAACATGAGCCCGCGCCGTGGCACATCTCGGAGTGTTCCAAGCACAATCCCATGCCCGGTCGCGACGTGTGAGCAGCTCGTCGGGTACATAAAAATCTTCAACGACTTCGTATCGATGGAGCCCTTAATGACCTTATCTACCCGAGCGTTCATTATCCACATAACAACACCTGCATCGATCACGAACGATTTGTCGTAGATTGTCGCTTCGATTATTACCGGGGCGTCTATATCGGGCGGTACATGGTCGAATATGATGCCTGGATAGTGCGGCCCCATGCACGCTTCCGCGCTGCTGTAAGAAATGCAGCAAGCAACCAGACAGAGGGTGCCTGCGCGTAAGACACTCACCGTTTTCTCGAACGCGTTCTTCATCCAAATCCCCGTCGGTGGCACAGGCCCATCCAAAAGCAGTCGCAGCTAACCGATCTATTATCGTCCCTTCGCACACCAACCTGCCTTCGAAATCGACAGCAGTCGCGATCTATTTCGTTCCGGCCCAAGACGGGTCACTTGCTATTTTGATCGGAGGTGCGGGGCTTATCAACACGCGGACTTTGTTAGTATCGTCGCGACAACATACACTGAAGGTATTATGAGCTGTACATTATTTATACATGAGACAATTCACCAGGGTTAAGCGTTTTAGTGCTGTCGGTGTGCTCTTAATAGGAAGCCTTCTATTTGCGACGCTCGCTATTGCCGACATAATGCCGGGATCTTCGAATACGAGCCTCTCGCAAGACGTTGCGTACACGCAAGTCAGCCTCAGTAAGCCAAGGGACGCCGTCGCAGGCGACATGTTGATTGCCAGCATATCGGTCAACGGTGGCGCGCCGGCAGTAGTGACCGCTCCAAGCGGTTGGACGCTGATCGCAAGGACCGACAACGATTCGAATGTCGGTATTGCATCGTACTACAAATTCGTCGGTTCATCCGAGCCTTCTTCGTACACGTGGACCATCAGCCCGCAGACCAGAGCTGTAGGCGGAATTACGCGGTACACGGGCGTCGACTCGGGTTCTCCGATTGATGTGGTGGCCAGTTCCACAGGAAGAGGGATCAGTGCTACTGCGCCTTCAATAACAACTAGCCAGGCGAGCGATACCGTAATCGCGCTCTTTGCAGCCGATACCGGCACAAACAATAGCCCGCTCTTCAGTACGTCGACAGGCATGACGACGCGGTATGGCGTTAAGAATACTCCATTTGGTCCAACTGCAGCTGAACAAGATCGGGCCCAGGCTGTGGCAGGAACAGTGGGATCGATGTCGTCCACGTTCAGCAGTGGCCCCCAGCACGATTGGGCTGCACAAACCATTGCGGTGAAAATGCAAAACAGGGCTGATGTGTCACTACTCGTCGCAGCCGGCGGCGGCGGCGGTGGCGGTAGTGGTCCTAACGATAGCGGCGGAGGTGGTGGATCGGGTGGTGTAATAATCAGCACCGCGAATGTCGGAGTGGGCAGCTACACAATTGTGGTTGGTGCGGGCGGTACCGGTGGTCCGTCGACTACTACGGGTGATCCGAGCAATGGTACACAGGGAGGTAATTCATCAGCTCTGTCTTATACGGCTATTGGAGGCGGCTACGGTTCATATAATGGTGGCGGCAATCCGTCAGGTGCACCTGCAGGCGCTGGAGGCAGCGGTGGCGGTTCGGGGGGCAGCGGAGCTTATAGTAGCCAAGGTGGTACAGCGACCACGGGCCAAGGCAACAATGGTGGCATGAATATCGCGAACGTTACTGGCGGCGGCGGAGGAGGAGGAGCCAGCACGGTAGGTCAAGATGGCCAATTAAACTTCAACGGCGGCAATGGCGGTGACGGCGTGTCCTCCGCAATAAGCGGCACGACGTCGACCTATGGCGGCGGTGGAGGCGGCGGTACTGGCGCCGGCGGCAACAATGGAACGAGCGCGGGTATTGGCGGCAGTGGCGGCGGCGGGAATGGTGGACTTCAAGCAAATGGCTCGAACGCTACAGCCAACACTGGCGGTGGCGGCGGTGGTGCTGGCTGGGGGTATCACGTCGGTGGTGATGGTGCGTCAGGTGTTGTCATTATTTCCTATCCAACCGGTTCACTGACTGCAACCGGTGGAACGGTCACCACATCGGGCGGATATACCGTGCATACCTTCACGAGTAGCGGCACGTTCACTGTCACGAATATTTAGCTTTCTAATTCGGACGAAGCAAAAAGCTGCCTCTTTCGGGGCGGCTTTTTGTATCGATTTACGATGTGCTACAATCGACCAATGGAGAAAATATTTAAGGCACTACGAGAGGGAGGCGCATCGTTGTTATTTAGGAGGATCATCTGGGTTTTGTCCGACAAGTTCCCCCTTTTCCCGCCTTCGGTAACTCTTTTTGGCACGTCACTTTCCGGAAATCACAAATTGTTGGGTAAGGTGATAAACGACGTCGTTGTCGGCAACCAGTACCATATCGAGTTGATCAAAAAGGGTGGTGTCGTAGTAGATGCGGGAGCACATGTAGGCGTTTTCTCCCTCTTTGTTGCAGAGATGAACCCAGATGCAAAAATCTATGCCTTTGAACCAACGCCATCGACGTTCAAATACCTAAAAGAGAACACCGAAGGTCGCCCAAATATTCATTGTTTCAACTATGGTCTCGGGGACAAAAATGAAACAACTTCAATCGTGGAGACGAACAATGCTGCGGGCAATTACATCGGCAAAAAGGGTGCTCCAGGCCCCGTGAAGACTGCGGCCGCTAGTGAGTACACAATAATAGGCGAGACTCCCTGTGAAATAAAAACTCTGGACTCGCTAAATCTGCCGCAAGTTGATTTCATAAAAATGGATGTCGAGGGTTTTGAGTCAAAACTGCTCATGGGAGCAAAAGAGACAATAAGGAAATACAAACCGATCATAAGCATGTCTGCTTATCACAAGCCGGAGGACAAGACCGAACTTCCTGCCATATTAAACAGCATTGCACCCTACACTTGTGTACTTCATACCGAAGCCGAAGAGGATTTTGTTTGTAAACCGAACTGATGGTCTTTGGTATCCACTAGCCAGTTTCCTGGCAGCGGCGCAGCACCGCTCTTCGGCATCGAAGCCTATGCGACGCTTGGGGAGAAGGTGGTCATCATCTTCTACACCATTAACAAGCGGCAGATCTTCCCCAACGACAATAAGCGCATGGGGAGTTTGTGCAAGCACGCGAGGGGCCGCTAGAGTATGATGGAGGTATGACCATGTATTCTCAGATTTATCCGCTACCGGAAGCGGTGCTTGAGATGGAGCCGGAGGATCTGGCGCCATTCGTGCTCAAGCATTTGAGCAAAGCAGGTCAAAGCAAGCTCAACCGCCACAACTTCCTTATCAATACTGACCGCGAATTGATCGACTGGGCAGGGTCGTACCAACAGGCGGAGAAAGTGCTGCAGCGCCTTTCACCCGCATGGATGTGGCTGGAGCGGGAGATGCTCATTGCGCCCCAGCCTGGCAACAATGACTGGATGTTCATCACGCCTCGGGGCGAAAAAGTTCTCGAGTCTCAGGATTTCAGCGCATACCGTCAGGGCTATCTCTTACCATCGGAGGGTCTTGATCCTGTGCTCGTGCAAAAAGTGAAGCAGTCCTTCATCCGCGGAGACTACGACACGGCAATCTTTCAGGCCTTCAAGGAAGTAGAAGTGCGTGTGCGCAGCAGAGGAGGATATACCGACAGCGATATTGGTGCGTCGCTCATGCGGAAAGCATTTGGCAAAGACGGGCCGCTAACGGACAAGAGCGTCGATGGCGGCGAGCAGGTCGCGCGCATGGAGTTCTTTGCCGGCGCGATGGGAATGTTCAAGAACCCGTCGAGCCACCGCTATGTAGATGTTAAAGACCCTCGCGAGGCTGCAGACGCAATCCATGTTGCAAACGTTCTTCTTAAGATCGTTGAAGGGATTACTGCTAAGTAAGAGATGCTGATTTCTTCAGGCCGCCAGTCGCGATGCGGTCCGCCTGGTACTACTTCGTCATACGTTGCGTGACCGATGGAGAGCATGGCTCAACTAGCATTTCGGACGCTTTTTAGCGGCTTGGACTCAGGATTGAGCCAACGGCTGGTCCACGAACTTTGCACTAATCATACGCAATGTTCCCCCTAGCAATCCTTGTGCGTCCGAAGAGAATTGGGTCATGCCTTGCAAGACAGTAGCGCCTCTCGCGCTCCGAACTCATTCGCGAGATCGATTTGCTAACAGCAAAATCGTATGACCATCAGCGATGAAAGCCTGCGACGCTTCATGGCCGCATATAAAGAGTCGTTCGATGAAGAGATAGGGGAGGATGAGGCCCGCGCGATGGCAGGAAGGTTGGCGTTTCTCTATGAGCATCTTGCCCGTCCGCTCCCTGAAGAGCAGGAAGCACTCAAGCAGCGTCCTGCAATGTCGAATGGCCCTCCATCCTCTCCTCCAGCTGTTTGATGTTTCGTAGCATTATTCCAAGCTCGGTATCGTGGAGCATGGTGCGAACGTTCTCCATGAACGCCAGCATTTCAGGAATCTGTGTGTTTTTTGGAAAACGGGCGAACGGTTTTCTGGCTTCACCGTTGAATATTTTGTCAGTTAACGTGTAGTTCGAACCGACGGTTTCAAGAATGAGACGTTTTGTATCGATGTCACCAGTCTCGAACCAAGAAATGGCTCTGTTGCTAAACGAAATCAGCGAGCGCGCTGGTTCGAACCAATCGTTGCTCCCATTATTCTCTTGATGAAGCGTTTGCCGCAATCGAAGCAATTCGGCCTGGAGCTCAGTGCGTTTTGCAATGAACTCGGCGTCGTCTATGATGCTCCGGATACGGAGGTCAGTGAGAGTCTGTAGCTGCCTGTCCACATCTGTTGCGGTTTTGTGGAGAGTTTCGAGGCGCATGGCTCGTGACCTATGATGGTTGTCCCGCGATTCATGCAGGTGAGCCAATCCCCATTCGTGAAATGCTCCCGGCATTTCAATACTGCGCAGAAAGCAAACAATTTGATCTTCAAGCGCCGCTACTTCAACTGACGGCTCTTGGCAGCGCGGCCTGAGCCTTCTCGTGCAGTGATAGTAGACGTAGCGTCTCCCTGAAGGTTTCTTCTTGTCCTCAGCGGTTACAAATAAACCACACCTGCCGCAGCGAATGAGGCCCGTAAAGGCAAACCTGTGCTTCTGAGGTCGAGGTCGACCTGGCCTACCGAGCAGGGCCTGCACTCGCTGAAATTCGTCGAGAGTGATCATCGCCTGATGCTTCCCGGGATAAATCCGCCCCTGCCAAGGAAGAACGCCCGCATAAAACGGGTTTGTCAGTAAGTGGTACGTAGCGCTGAGTGTCAACGGCTTGCCGCCGAGGACTTTGTGCTGGGCGGTTCGAAGGCCCCACTCGTGCGATAACTGCCAGATACGCGGTGGTCTATATGCGCCCGAAAGCATAAACTGCCACATTTGTCGGACGATCGGAAACTGGTCGGGGTCGGGGACCAAAGACCTTGTCGCTGGGTCGAGGCGATATCCTATGGGAGCTTTGTTCGGCCATTCGCCGCGCTCCAGTTTGGTGCGCAGGCCACGTTTGACATTCTCTGAGAGAGCATCGGAGTAGTACTTCGACTGCCCAAACATGATCTGCAGCATGAATTTGCCTTGCGGATTGTTCTCGAACGTGAACGTCGCGAACCGAAGGTCTTTAAGGACGGCTTGATCGAGCAGATAAATGAGGCGGCCGCCGTCGATGGAGTTGCGGGCAAGGCGGTCGGGGTGCCAAGCAATGACGCCCTCAGCTTCGCCCTGTTCAATTCTCATGAGCATCTGCCCGAACAGTGGACGGCCAGGAGATTTTGCGCTCATTGATTCTTGATATATGTGAACAATCTCGACGCTGGCAGCGCGTCCGAAATGTTTTTCGATTTCTCTGAGTTGAGACTCGATCGAAAGGACTTGTCTGTCTTCAGATTCGGACGACTTTCGGCAATATACGAAGTATCTCATACGACAAGTGTGAATCTAACACCGAAACGCGCTTGACGCGAATCGCCCCGCGTTCTGTCAGGCTTGTGCTTCAGTGTAGCGTAAGAGAACGTTTCGAGGGGAGCGGGTAGGGTGCCTTGATGTGATGCCTACGACCCTCTAGGTGGGAGCGTCGTGTTGCCACATAGTGCTCGTAATGGAACGAGCGCATGGGGAAGAAAGGATGCGACCAGAGCAGGGGATACCGACGGTCTCCGAGTGTTTCGACGACGGTTCAATAGTCGAGCTGTTGTATAATCCCCAAGAACGCAAAACCTTGCTCGCGCTCTACCAATCCACTCAGTGGACGCTCCTGCCGCACATCGATCTTGCTACGGGTCGGCGGCTCGTTCCATTCTCGCCTGAGAACAACCTGATCAAGAACAATGTCGTCCTGTTGCCTTCGGAACCCGCCGCCTATGACACCGAAGAGCGCCTCGTCTCCGATATCCGCCAGTTCATTCACCGGTATGTCGACCTCTCCTCGACGTTCGAACACCTAGCCACCTATTATGTCATCCTCTCTTGGCTATACGACGCCTTCGCCGAGTTGCCGTATTTGCGATTGCGCGGTGATTTCGGCACTGGCAAGACTCGCGCGCTTCTGGTGATCGGCTCGATTTGCTACAAGCCCTTCTTCGCGAGCGGCGCCTCCACGGTCTCACCGCTCTTCCATACGTTGGACGCATTTCGTGGAACTATGATATTCGATGAGGCGGATTTCCGGTTCAGCGACGAGCGGGCGGAGATCACAAAAATATTGAATAACGGCAACGTCCGGGGCCTGCCGGTTCTGCGTACTATGATGAACCGGCAGCGCGAATTTAACCCGCGGGCGTTTCAGGTCTTTGGCCCCAAGATAGTGGCGACGCGCGGCATCTACGAAGATAAAGCCCTTGAAAGCCGCTTCCTTACCGAAGACATGGGCGGGCGTCCGCTGCGTAGCGACGTGCCGATCAACCTGCCCGACGAGATGCACGAAGAAGCGCGGGAGCTACGCAACAAGCTCTTGCTGTTCCGGTTTAATCGCAGGTTCGATACTGTGATCGATCCGTCGCTCGCTGACGCAAAGCTCCATCCGCGCGCCAATCAGATACTGCTGCCGCTATTAAGTATCGTCAAAGACCCAGCGCTGCGCGATGAGCTTCGTTTGATCGCGCTCAACACGCAGGAGGGTATCGTCGCAGAGCGCGGGCTCCATACGGAAGCGCAGGTATTAGAGATTCTGGCCGGCAAGATGTTGGCCGCCGGGGAACACGCGACAATCTCGCTTGCCGACATTACCGCCGCGTTTATAGACCGTTTCGGTGCCGAGTACGGTCACCCGATCACGAATCGCTGGATTGGCGGCATCCTTCGGCGGCGACTGCATATCAAGACGCACAAGAGTCACGGCATCTACGTGGTCCCGGGGATGGAGAAGGAGCGCATCAGACAACTTTGTGACCGCTACGGCGTGCAGCGCACGCGCAGCGATGTGCAGTCTCACGTACAATTGGGGGACGTGGGGACATGGGGGACGTCTTAGCGGACGTCTTTTTGCTGGCCGGTTGTAGCGCTGTAAGGTCGATATAGCGCACGCCAATCGGCGTGACATTACCATTTTCTAAGTCCCTACGTCCCCACGTCCCCGGATCGGTCCTTCGGTAACTCACCGCGATCGTCTGGTCGCTTGTAAGGACCGCTTTTCAATATTCCACTTGCTGCATCAAAACGATGCATTCTGCCCTCTTCGAGGAACGCAAGCGACAGGTGAAGATAGCGCGTGTGCCGATCGGTCGATACCGGCATGCACATTATGAAGATTAGAAAAAGATATCTCCGCTCGTATCGCCTGCGATTTGCGTTAAGCCAGGCCGAACTTGCGTATCTCATCGGATGCAAGGGCCGAAACCGCGTCTCGGATCTGGAAAGGGGAGTGCGAGAGCCAACCCTTGCCGAGATGCTTTCCCTCTACATCCTCTTTGGCACGGAGGTTGTTGAGCTGTTTCCCGCATTCTTTGCTGAAATTGAGGGAGCAATACTCTCGCGCGGAAACGACCTGTATGAACGACTGCAGGGCATACCGTTGCAAGCCACTCCAGCGAAGCTGGATTGCCTTGAAGCGATGTTCAAACGAGTGGAGGAAAGGAAGAATAGACAAAAACGCATCATATGCTGAAACGTTACGACCTCATCATGGCGGTCTACGTTACGCGACACGGCTTCGCATTTGCCCTGTTCGAAGGTGCGTTGGCGCCCCTTGATTGGGGTATCATCCGGCGCGGCGAGCCGAACAAGAACCGGCGATGCATCAAAGCGGCGAAAGCGCTCATCGAGCGCTGCCGGCCCGATTGTATCGTGTTGCAGGATACCTCATGGACCGGTACTCGCCGCTCCCAGCGCACTACAGCGCTCAATGCCGCATTCTTTGAGCTCGCGGACGACAATGATATTCCGGTCTGTGCCTTCACCCAGGAACGGGTGCATGCGACGTTCGTAACTATGGGGCAGATCACCAAGCACGCCATTGCCGAAGCGATCGCCAAGCGAATTCCAGCCTTCGAACGTTACGTGCCGCCGCGCCGTCGGCCTTGGATGAGTGAAGACGACCGCATGGGTCTCTTTGATGCGGCGGCGCTTGCGCTGACGTTCTTTAGAGAGGCGGGCGAGAGCCGGCACAAAGTCGGATGATCGTCCGACGCTTCCCCTCGCTATCCAGCGCCCGAATTCCTCGGGGGCCGGTAGCGAGGAGAAGCGCATGTCCAAGATCGAGACAGCAAAGAAGATCGCCGCACTCAACGACGCGTTCCGGAAATCGCTTTCTGGAGGGCAGGTGTTGATGACGCCCGGCGTATGTGGGCTTCCACCCATGGTCGTGGCGGCGGTGATACTAAAGGTGACCGAGTTCAGTGATTTCTCGGCGGATAATGACCCGCATGGGGAACATGATTTTGGGACCTTCGAACTGTGTCAGCGAAAGTTCTTTTGGAAGATCGACTACTACGATCAGAGGTGTGAGTCTGGCTCAGAAGATCCGACCGACCCCACCAAGACAACCCGTGTGCTCACGTTGATGCTCGCGAGTGAATACTGAGCGATTGCGTAGAGCTCTGCGCAAGCAGGGAATGTGATCGCCAGCCATCGCGACGCGAGCAGATTTCCACTTTGGCAGGGCAAGTGCTGTTCGCGGGCTACGTCTGGAGACTTGCCATGGAAGCGCTTCTGCATGGGCTTCTGTGCTCCCACCGGTGCGGTCACGCGGGAGCCTCGTTACGGCGAGGCTCCCGTTTTGTATAACGGCCTCGTCTCATGGCGATTCGCATTATTATCGACAACGGCGCCGTTTTCGGAGCTGCAGGCGCGCTGCTTCACAAAAAAAAGGGCCTCCGCAAGGAAACCCATTTTAAGTCTAACCAGAACGAGAGCTGCGAGATCCGTGCAAGGCAAATGCCTCTTCAAAATCCTTCCATCCGAGGTGATTGGCACGGAATGCGAGTATTTCTGCTTGAACGGTGAAGCCAGTTAGCTCCACTTTTTCACTGAGAAGAGCGCCTGCAGCATCGATGACTTCGGCACTCGTGAACTTATAGAGCTGGCAGATGCGACCGCGCTCTGTCTTACTTACCACCTCAAGCGTTCCTTTTGGAAGCTCGAGTGCTTGGCTCGGTGTCGAGATGTGCATTGAGTAGGCTCCGCTGTCAGAAACTTCGAGAAGATCTGGTTCCTACGTTATAATATAACATATCCTCAAGAATGGCGAGGGTGTCGCGCATCTCTCTCCTTACCCGCTGTTGTCCGGCTTGAAGGATTTCTTCGATGTCTGAGTCTGACATCGAATTCTCCTTCTTTCGTTCGCGGGCCTTATCAAAGTATTTGAAGAACTGCGTCTCGACGAGCTTGCGGGCATCGTCTTGATCGACCTCTGCCTCACGATACTTCGCGCTGACATCGGCGGCGTCTTCCGCCGTTGACATGAGTTGGAAAAGTTGAAAGCAAATATCGGTATCGGGGTTTA
The DNA here is from genome assembly GCF_020889785.1 of Bradyrhizobium acaciae. Lineage (GTDB taxonomy): Bacteria > Pseudomonadota > Alphaproteobacteria > Rhizobiales > Xanthobacteraceae > Bradyrhizobium > Bradyrhizobium acaciae. The sequence continues at coordinate 159,200 of NZ_JACMYK010000002.1, read as the reverse complement.
TCGCTTCGCGTCGGCGAACCTTGGCAACGGGTATCTGCTGAAAGCATCTTCTAATGGCTCGGTCGTCTCCGAAGATTGGGATAATGTTCTTGTTGGTGCGAGACATCGTAAGCCCGCCTGGACCGGAAATTACGTTGGACGTTACGCAGCTCCACCGGGGAACAGGAAGAGCAAGCTTCTTCGCCGCGGAGTTGATGAATCCGGCAATTTCCTGACAATATGATACGTGATCAGCCTCGTCAGGTCCCACATAGACCTGACTCGCACGCAAACCCAACACGTCCGCCGCCATCAACTGAGGGTACAGAACGCGAGCGAGCGAAGGGTCGATGGCTCCCGTGTAATCCTTCCTGTCCAGCAGTTCCTTGGCAGGCGTGTGGCAATTTAGCAGCCACATAATCGTAAACAGCTCGCGAATATCGGATTGTCGATAAATGACTGTGCGCTGCGGGTTAAATCCAAGGGCGAGAAACTCTCTAACGAGAGCGTAATTCTGTCCGATCAGGTCGACATCCGCGTCAAAGTCCACCAGATAGTGACGATCCGCGATGAAGAGAAAATTGTTTCGAGCGTAAATATCTTGTCCGTTGAGTGAGCCCTTCAACGCTCCGAAGAAATTTCCAAGATGCACAACTGCATCGCTCTTCAGCGCAGAAATACCACGTTCCAGGAATACTGAATCAGGCATGGGCAAGCTTCGTGGTCACCAACTGGACATCGGGCTTTCGCCCCGTCATTGAAAACGCTGCCGTTTGCACGAAATCCAAAGCGGCTTCGAAATCTCCTTCGGGTAGCTTTGGAGCTCCGAAGACCACAAACAAGAGTTCTTTGAAGTTATTTCCATTCGTCTCCGCAACCGAGGTGCGTCGATCGGAGCCTTGCACATAAGAGGCAAACGCGCGGACCTCGTCGGCGAGAATCAGTTCTTCAGATTTCAAGGCCACCGTCTTGCCATTCATACTTTCAAAGTGTTGTCCTTCCGACGCTGTAGTTACCCGAAGGGGATACCTAAGCCCGCTTCCATCGTGCAAACCCATAAGAAGCCCGGTAGACAGCTCTAGCGATAGCAACAATCTCGAAACCGGTCTCTCGGGGAGGCCGTTTTTCATGGCTTCTTTAAGCTGCTTCTTAAGCGGAAACGGCTTTCCGTGCCTCGCGAAAATCGGGTCGTAGTAGCTGAACAATTTGCTCAATGCATAGTTTGCGTCGCGAGACAAATCTTTCAACCGATCCTTGGTTTGATCGGCGAGACTCTCGATTGCTTCGGCAAATGCGGTACCTGGAACGTCGCGCGCAATAATAAACCCTATCCTTATTCCCAAGAGATCGACAGATGTGACGAAAGCGTTTTCCGATACGGCTCGTCCCGTTGGAGGCGCTTTTTTTGCATCGACTTGCGTAAAGAGCCCCGGATTTTGAAAGTGTTTTTCGAGGTACGTCACACCTTCCTCTCCGGTGCCAACTGTACCCTCAGGAAGGTAGCGGCGGGCGATACCGAGATGAAGGTTGCGCCAGCTCTGCAAGCTGCGGTCGAGCCCAAAGAGTTCGGCGCGGAGACTCGATGCGAGCCCCACGCTGGAGCGTTCTACTGATGAAAGTAGACCTTGCAGGGTAGCTTCAGGTCCCGGTCTCCAGTCGGCAAGCCACGACAACTCTTTTTTGGTTCGTAGAGCGGACCGCTTTTCTTCCGAGATGCCGCGACTGATGATTTCAAGATGTTGGAACTTTTCAGATTGGACAGCGCTCGAATCGCCCGTAGCCACTCGAAATCCATCGAAAAAACTCTCATAGGGCATGGTGTGAAATACTGATAGAGCGCGCACAATGAATTCGGCGAAGAATTTACATTCCTTTAAAGCAAGCAGCGTTACGCCCAGCTCGTCTCTCGCGTATGTTTGGGTAGCTGCACGGATTCCAGTAATGATTGCCCAAAAACATACTTCCGTAAGATGCAGCGTTCGCAGAAATAGATATTCGTCGTGAAAGTCGGATTGAGGTAAGGCGCTCAGGTGGGCCAATCCAACGGCACCATCATGTTCGAGCGCGTAGTAGATCCAATCGATTGGGTGTTTAGCAGGTACACCGTTGTGAATCGACGCAATGGTTGGCCGATCCACGCTCGCCAGGAATGAACAGAGGAGCTCAAGAGCCTCGATCCGCTTGCGAACGGCGTTCTCCGGAAAATTTCGCCCTGGTGTTTCAGTCGCGCCCGTCTTCGCCCGTTCGAAACACTCCAAGGCGTGTCGCTCGAAAGACAGCCAATCATCGCACAGTACGGCTAGGGCCTTTCGACATCGCGCCCATGTATCTTGGATGCTCGGATGTGAATAGACGCCGATGAACCGGTTGAGGATCGCAAGATTTGTATAGATGGGATATCGCGGTATCGGATGATCCAGAAGTGCGCGCTCTGAGCTCAGAATGTCACTCACTAAGCTCGACAAGCGCTCTTCTTCGTGACTGAGGTTTGCGGCCGTCGCATATGCCGACGAGACACGCTCAAGTGTAGTAACCAACTCCATCCGTGCGGATCGGTCGACCTTTCCCCGGCCCGTTTCCCGACATACTCGAATGTAGTCGCTCAGACTCACTGTGCTTAGCAGTTCGATAATGGGCTTTGAAATCATGCGCGGTCGGAGGGTGAGCAAATGGCTTCAATAAATCATCCAACCATAAGGCGATCGGTGCTGCTCTAGCAACCAGTTTGTTTCGACCCTCATCAATTGGTACGGATCGCGCCCTTGTGATGTAATCGGAGTACACCTGTAGAGCGTGTGAGTTGGAGCCTGAATTTCTCAGTCATTCGGCCAAGTATCCCTGCCAACGTCGCTGGCGCGGTCAGCGCGACTGGACCGGTTGGGCACGGGCGCAAAAATCGGGACGGTTGATTGTTGTTCAGTCGGCTCACGATCTGACTTGTCGGATGGCAGCCTCGCTTGCAATTGCCCCCAGCACATCCGCCAAGCCGCCCAAGAAGCTTGCATACCAATCTTCCTCGTTAGGCATCTGCCACAACCGCAAGCCAGCGACGTAGCGGGTCAGAGCGATTGTGCCGGCCATTGTGGTCGGCTTTGAGCGCATAAGGAGCTTTGTTTGCCTCTCGAGAGGAGCGTGCTTTTTGTCGACAATCTTCCCTGCGGCCTCATATTCGGGCCCTGAGATAAATTTTGACCATATGGCGCCGGCGTCATCGTAGTCCTTTGATACGTCCCGGTGGCGCGCGATCACTTTGAAAATCGGATCGGCTAAATTATTGGCCTTCGCGCGTTGGCGTCCTTTGGTCATGTATTTCCATTCTTTGGATTCGAGTATCGAGATCAAAGGTCCTGGCTACAATCTACCCATTCCTTAGTGGCTGCGCCCTTGCAGAACAGGCCAGGACAGCGCTCTTGGGCCGGAGCAGAGTCGGGAAGTTACGCTATAGGTCCTCGCCCCAGCCATCGAGTTGTCGAGCTCTCTTCGACTCGAGCACCTGCAAAACCTTGTCCATCGCAGGATGAACGACGGACTCAGACGAGTTGATGTCGTGTGGTTCTTAGCTAAGCCATTTCAATCTTCGTTGGCTGCAATCGACTCCATCAAGGTGACTAGCTGGCGTTGGACTGCCTGATCTTTGATGTTGCTATAGGCGCGCAGCAGCCGCAGGCTGAACGCGCTATCGAGGAACAGCAAGCTGTCGACTTCGCGTGTCTTGTTGTCGCCGTCGTAGAAGAAGGTGACCGGTACGTCGAGCACGGTGGCGATCTGCTGAAGACGGGCTGCACCCACGCGGTTCACGCCCTTCTCGTATTTCTGAACCTGCTGGAAACTGATGCCGAGCTTGTCGCCGAGCTCCGACTGCGAGATGTTCTGCTCGACACGGCGCAGACGAATCCGTTTGCCCAACTCGATATCCGGCTTGCCGGCGCTGCGCTGCTTCATCTTCTTTGCTGCTGATCTGTTCATTTCCGTGATCCGTCCTTTAAATCGAGGATCCTAGCCCCGTTGGACCAGGGACACTTTCATCTGCGCGAAGCCCGAGTAGATCGTCAGTTCGTCGTCTGAGCTAGAAATCCAAATAATCGTGGAATGATCTCCAATATGTATTTGCGCGGGAATCGCCCCGTGCTGTGCAGGCGGTCGGCGATCTAAAATCGATCGCGTCGTCTCTCGACACTCCACCTTCAACATCTGGCAAAAAATTGGCCAAATTTCAACTATCAGGTGTGACGGATTTTGCACGTATGCTTACCGACAGTGCAGACTTGTCCCGGTATTCTTACGGGAGCTTCGAAACACTACGAGCGTTTTGACCTGGACAGAAGCGTTGTGGGCGTGCGTTGGTTTGGTAGATGGCGCATCAGCGTTCTATTAGTCGACCATATGAAGACTGGACACATCAACGACCTTCCGTCTTGCTTCGGCTTGAGATTCGATGGCGGAGGGGCGGGGAGGTGGTCACCAACGACTCCAACGTCAAACCCACTTTGCGAGAGCGCGAGAGAGGGAGCTGCAGCGCTTTACTTAGACGCAGGATGTGATTGTTCGACCCTAATCCAAGTGTCCGCCATGAACTGGCGTTTATCCAGCCGCATCGCATCCAAAACCTTTGGGGTGGTCCCAGAGCATTTCCACGATGCCGGCGAGTTGCCAATCACTGACATCGGGACAAACTTCGTATTCGGCGATCGCGCACAGAAGGCGAGTATCGCCTTGGTAGGTGCCGCGCTAGAGCTCATCTTTTGGCACGCGCTGCCGCTGGCGCCCATACCGCAGACCAACACATCACTATCCATGCAGCGCCAAGCATAGTTATTCGTAACCGCGGCTGCGGCCAGCGCTTCGTCGCTGCTGGCGTCCAGTTGCACATTTTGAGGATCATCCAAATTCTTCACTGCTTTGCAGAAGGCAAACACGTCGACATTGCTAATCGAGGGCGGCGCATTTGCCGCCACAGGGGCTGTGGACACGGAGATCCCGAACTCCCTGAGGCGCGCCTTGAGCGCGTTTGTGACGCAGCTCTTACTGCGATCTTCCTGACACCGTTGGTCGATCTCGCTTAGCCAGGCGGCATTCGCTTGTTGGAGTTGCGCTCGCCCGGCTTCGTCAGTCTTCATTTGTGCCGCATGGTAAGCTGCGTTCAGTTGCTGGGATAGCTGCGCGGCCTCGGCGTCATTGCAAACCCAATGACCGAGCGGATACTCCTGATCGACAGCGTTACAGGCCAGCCCAAGCCTGTATGATGGTGGTTGTTGGGCTACTGCCGCCGAATTGGAGAGGAAGAGAAGTGCCGTAATTATGCCGATCAGCCGCATCGAATTACATCCTTGTGGCAACGCAGATCGATGAGCTGATCGAGCCGTTCTACCGGGAGAGCTGTGAGCAGCTTGCGGACAAGAATTGAAGCGTGAAGGGCCGGAAGTGATCGAGCCTTGTTCACGCTGCAAGCCGATCTCGCTATCGCGATATCGTGGCGTCGCAAGCGCTACTTGTCGGCGATACGGTGCAACGTCGCGGACGCATACGCCTGATGATACTCCTGTGCCTCTTTCGCCCGTTCCTCGACTTTGCTCGTGCCAAACAGGGCATCGTCGATGCGGTCGGAGATCGACGGCGACGGCGGGGCCGGTTCGCGCCCGCTCGCGCCGTGATGTGCACCAGCTCGCGCCGCATTCCAATACTGTGTCATGGTCTTTTTCCTCTTCCGGGGTTGATACGCAGGGTGACTGAGGCGAGTGTGGTACTCGATGTCAGCTCCGCTATTGCAGCCGCCTGAATGAGACGCCAATCGCGTGGTAGTTGACTTTGAGATAGCCGGTACGATCGTGGATCACGGCATCGGGTCGTGTGCGCCTGACTTCCTGGGCCAAGACGCCAACGTATTCGTCATCGCTCCAGAGATACCGGAAGCGGTAGGTCTGAAACCCGTTCTCGACGCCATAGGGGACGATGTCGCGCTTGAGACGTTCATCTGAGAAGGCGGCAAAGAGACTGAGAGCTGTGAGGGCTGCGCCCGCGCCGGCCATGCCTCCTTGAATGGTCTGCGAGTCTGCCTGTTGCTTTTGGATGATGGCTGCGTGCTGATCAGCAGCCTCATACCCCGCAACACAATTTAGAAACTCCGGCGAGCCCCGCCTGAGGCCGACATTGGCGCAACGGCCTTCACGCGCGGCCTGGAGCGCGGCGGGATTCTGTACGGTGGGCTGGTCGGTTTGGCAGGCGGCAAGCAGGAGGCAAAGGGGCAATATGGTTCGCATAAAAAGCTTCCCAAAGAATGCCGTCGAAATTCGCATGGATTATCATTGATTGTCAATGAAAACCAACAAGGATCAACGAAGCGTAAGGATTTCAATAGGTTGTGCGTTAAAAGGGAATCTCTTACTCAACGCCCATGCGCGTTGTCCGAAAGGCAACCTTCAAACGGTTGCGCCAGATTCGAGAAGACTTGGGGCTTGAGGTTGCAGATATTGCTGCAAAGCTCGGCGGGAAGCCGAGCATCGCCTCTATCTACCGTCTCGAACAGGGGCAGGCTATTCGTGTGGCTCAGGCCCGTCGTGTGTTTGACGTGGTGAACATTGACGGCAAGCTTAAGCCCGAGCAGGAGCTCGAAGACGCTTAGCCCCGCTAAAGCCGGGCAAAACTTTGCACATGGTATGCAACTACACTCGCGAGAGTGTCCAAGCTTGCTCCATGGCAGCCTACGTCTTTGCCGCCGCTCGGGCCTCCATAGAGGCGCAGCCCCGGTTGTAGCCGGGCAGGCAGGGGCGGAAACCACTGCCGCACAATGCGTCTAAGCGAGCTGCGATATTCGGCGTGCCGCTACGGGTGGATAGTCTGACAAGCGATGAAGCTTGGTCCTGATTAAAGCTTTGGCTGAGACAGGCGGACCTTCTCCCCATGAAGCGTGAACCGGATGAGGGATATGTCCGCGCGGGCGAGAGCGCGCGCCACGTCGGCAGGGATGGCTTCGCCATCGGGCAGAACAAGGAAGCGCTTGCAAGCACCATTCCTGGTATCGTCGTGAACCACGACTTGACCGATCGCGGTGTAGAGCGCTTGTCGCTCACAGCTTGACTTGACTTCATAGATTTCACGCAAGACGCCGCCGGCCTGCACTCCGAGATCAACATAGCCATCCTTGAAGATCGCTTCGTTGCTTCGAAGCGTGCGCTCTCGCCAGTCATGCACGGCGCGAACGATATCGCCATGCCGGGAGATGTATTCGACCTCTTCGAGACGACGCCTCCGCTTCTTGCCCGAGAACTCGTCGAAATACTGTCCGAATCGACGCTGTGCGGTGAGCGCCTGCGGCGTCGTCGTTTCTCCTCTCGCGGCGGCTTCCTTGAAGTCGATGGCCAATTGTACGAAGCGTGCAACGTCAGCGACTGTGCTGCTCCCATCAACCGGCGCGACAACCACCGCCGGTCGGGTACCATCTCCGCCGGCAACCGGAACTAGTTCTGGATTTGACCACGCTAGAAACGGAATGCGGCCAACGCCCTTTCGGCCGCCACCTACTCCGCCGTCGTGCATAAGGTAGACGGCGCCCGTCTCAGCGTCTCTTGCAAAGAAGCCGGACACGCGCTTGTCGTTAGACCATGGAATGTTGAGCTCGACGGCGGCATCAAGATCGCCGCTTTCTCGATATTCTCCAAACGGGTACCAATGGCGGGGGATCGAAACTTCTTTTGCGCTGAGCGGTACCGATCCATACCAGTATCTACCGTTGTGGTGCACTGTGATGCGCCGGCTGTCGGGACGCCAGACCACGACGCGTTTTTCCTGCTTCCGCCATGCCGTTTGAAGCCGAGCCTCCAGCTTCTCTTGTGCAAAGATCTTCTCTATCGTCGTATCGATCAAGTTCAACATAAAACCCCTCCCGGGCGGCCCCATGCGACGCCCATCGATAGTTTTCAGCGATTATAATCTTGGCCAGGATTGCTTTAGCGCGCATAGAGACGGTCGTGTAGTGCTGTGCGGCCTTGATCGACCTGCGTCTTCCCGGGGCATTCAGGGCAACGTTGGGATCGAATAGAAGACGTTGGAGTTTTGCTCTGCGCCGTGCGTGCACACGCGGCCGAGGCGCGACAGGATCGCAGACTGCCCACTAGCCTGACTCGTCCAAGCCCTCCCCACGCTACGCTCCTCTCGCCCGGGATACGAGTCTGACCGAGTTCTTCCGGAATGCTCAAGCATAAACGAGCAGACCCATGTTTGCCGCGATCCCCGGATTAGATGGCTTTGTTGAATTGGGTGCAAATTTTTCCGTGACACTCACCTATCTACTCGACGAATGGACGATCGGTCCGCATAGTGCGCTTTTTCACCGAGTGCGGCGACATTGCATCCGGTCAGCGTGTCGAGCCCGCGCCGTCGCGGATCTCAACCCGGCGGCTTTATTTTCAAGGTGCATGCGCGCCGGACGCGCTTCGCTACGATTGTTTGCGGGAGCATCGCAACTATATGGCTCAGGCCCGGCGCGTATTTGACGTGGTGAATATGACGGCAAGCTTAAGCCCGAGCAAGGTCTCGAAAGACGCGTAGGCCGCACCACGGCAGCCAACCGCAATAACCGGAGAATACACCCGGACCGTCAGCGTCTGGGAACTGATTCTGGAAGCCTCCGTATGGGGAGCCGTAAGTTGTAATAATCAATATAGCGGTCGCTGCACTTTGTTATGCCGGCGAGCATTCGGTGAAAGAGGATCTTGAGTATTTTGCTGTTAAGGATTGCGTCGATCGGGCTATCGGAAATTCCGCCGTGTGCTGACATATTGCGGTGCTTCCACGACTTCGTCTCGACTTCGCCGATTGCAAGACCCAGCGTGTCGAGCAATCGCTCGAGGATCAGATTTTGTGGAGCCTGATTCAGCGAGGAAACCTTGCCCTCCAGAATCGTCCTGACATCAAGTTCAAGTTGCGTCGTCTTGAGCCAGCATTGGATCGTGGAGTTCAGTGCGTTCCAAGTCTCCTCAGGCAGCAATTTCCCCCGAGTCGCGCCGGTAGCTTTGTTGTAGTTATTCTGCAATTGTTCAATCAGGCTTCCAAACTGACCGGCAGCGGCGTGAATGGGGGCGAGCACTGCATGCCAATAAGTCCAAGACACCTCGTTGAATTTAATGGCATCAAAATTCTTGAGCAGTATCTCGACCATGTCGGCAACGCGCTTGGGATCCAAGACGTTCTCATATCGCGGGTCACTGATCGGGTAGGGAGGCAGATCGGGCAATTTGAACGCTGCGCCGCCAAACGAAAGTGCATCAACTGACCTCATAGAGGTCGGCTGCCAGTCGTGACAATACTCCGTGTGCCCCAGGTAAACGATCGGCTTTCCCAAAACAAAAGATACGCACGTTCGCACCTTGTCGCGGAATTCTTGACTGGGGCAGCCCCGATAAACGATTTGTCCCGGCTTTTTATCCCTCTCGCTCTTGTCAATTGATGGCATCACGTAAAGATCGACTCCGGAAATTCTCAGATGCAGCGCCAGGCCACCTCCGCCGGTTTCTGAAGACGCGTTCATCTGTATTTCGGCTTCACCCGCGCCAACGGATTTCGTAGAGGTCTCGATGGATTTAAAACGAACGGGCTCGGGCCAGATGTAACCATCGGGAATGTTCAAAATCCACTCAACGACATAAGCGGGTTGGACCGGCCTCTGAAGGTCCAATTCAATCGAGTGGGCGGAATATGTTTGAACCGTTTCGGTTTGCCCATCAGCAGCCCGGCATGAACGAATGCCGCGATCGATCACGCCTCGCGCTGAAGCAATCGGCCCAGCGGAATGACGAAATTCGATCGTCTCATCGGCAGACCGCACTGTTCCGGCTGGATATTGCTCCGGTCGATCGATGATCGGCATCCGCGACGTGAACTCGAAGATAAGATCGAGATCGTCATTCCGACGTAGGCTGATGCGGGTTGTCGGAGTCTGAATCAACTCACTCTTGGTGACGGACATTTGTCCGTTATTGAAGTAGTCGAAGATATTTTCAGAAAGAAATTCCCGCATGATGACAGTCTTCAAGTCGCGCGTGAAGGTTTCACTGATTGATCTCTAAGGGCGTCGAGTAAGTCAAGACGGTCCAATCCGAACGTCTTCCCCTTGGTGAGACATTCGCTCCATCTTGCCGGCGCCTCGAATTTCGTTCTCGTCGATACCACGACCGGCGGTCTTTCTACTTCATAACCCGTGACAACTCCGGCTGGACCGTCAGCCGGTATGCAATGAACTTGTCTCCGCTGAATTGCTCGAGCGCGGTATCGCAAACCGGGCAGCGATATTCGCCCTTGGTCCCGGGCTCTGACGTGAGCTGGATGCGCCGAAAGCCGGACCCGCAACTAGGGCAAGTTATGTCGCTCTTGTGCATGGTAGGTCCTTGCAGAATAAGGCTCAACGCGGCGCTTCCCGAGGACCTAAAGTTTGGGATCTGCTAGCCGGAATCAAGGTTCAGACAGGATGCGTGACCTGCAAATCGTACATTTCGTACATTGCCTCCCATGAAAGAAAATCACTCTGAGGTGGGGTTATGAAAGCAATAGCTCTGTCCGTTTCGCGCGGAGCGTCATGTTGCATTCATAGCATTTTGTACTCTCCTGACCTTCTTTTGGGGCGCACAGTCGCGCACGCGTGTTTACCGCAAGCTTTACCAACCGCCATCGTCGCTGGACGATCAGCCAAGCATCGTTCGCAAGAAAGATCGACGTGCTGAAAGGTTCAGTCGATAGGCTGCGGATTGACATTCACGCAATCTCTGCGAGAGTCGAGCCACGTTGAGCACTATCTGTGAGGACGCCAGGGCTCTGGGTATTTGCAGACTTCGCTGTTCCGTTGCTAATTTGAGGAGGTAATTTTGATCCGAGTCGTATCGAGCTTGGCTATCCTCGCCTGTGGAGTAGTTCTCAGCTGCTCAAATATAAGGAGCGCCCTCGCTTGGGGCGATGAAGGCCATGAAGTGGTGGCTCTGGTGGCGCAGTCTTTTCTAGATGCGGATGTGCGCAAACGGGTGAATGCTCTCCTGGCCGCAGATACTGATCCTCTGACCGCTCATGATATAGCGTCGGCAGCTACGTGGGCAGACAAGTATCGGGACGCGAACGTAAACAATGCTCGCGAACGAACCCGGCAGTGGCATTTTGTTGATATTGAGATTGCTGCTCCGAATTTCGACGAAGCCTGCTTCAATCATCCGGCCGTGCCAAATGGCTCGCCCGCTTCTGACGGGCCGCCGGCCGATTGTGTGGTCGACAAGATTCAGGAGTTTGCGGCCGAGCTCGCCAATCCCGCGACAGATAGCGAGGAGCAGGTCGCCGCGCTCAAATTCTTGCTTCACTTCGTCGGCGATGTGCACCAGCCATTGCACAGTTCCGACGATCACGATCGAGGCGGCAATGCCAAGCGGGTATCGGCGGCTGGATTAAGCGCCGGCAACCTTCACCATTTCTGGGACACCGAGTTCGTAGACCAGTTGGGCCCAGACCCTCGAACGATTGCCTCCGATCTCATTGGGCACATCACGAACGAACAGCAAACGCAGTGGCAGGCGGGAAACGCGGACGACTGGGCCAAGGAAGCATTCGCTTTGTCCAAGGATGACGTGTACGGTCAGCTTCCAACCCCCAATGCACGCGGAAGCTTTCGTTTGCCAGACGACTATGTGACGACCGCAACAAATGACGTCGCAATCCAGCTAAGCAAAGCGGGCGTGCGGTTGGCAATGATCTTAAATCAAGCGCTGCGCAAACCGTAAGAATGCACGAGGTAGATAGGCGGCCGGGTTTGCAATGCAGATACGCGCGACCCAGCCGCCTCAAAGCTGCCAAGCTATTAGCGCGTGCCTCACCCAGAGCTTTCTACCGCCCTTCCGCAGGCACGTGCTTCCTAAGGGGACAAGTCGTCGGACCGAGCGAGAATGACCGGGTTTATGCGATGAAACACCGCGCTACCTTGTCTGCACTCGAACATCCTTGACGGCAACACGGTTGAGATCGAGTTCTGCTCTCGGTAAGCAACAGTCACGCCAACGGGCGAGCTCCATGCTCCGTCGTTACGCATCATGAGCATACATCCCCACAACGGTCAGACGCGCGCGGCACAATACCTTCGCATGTCGTCGGAAAATCAAATCTATTCGACCGAAAACCAGCAGAACGCGATTGCTGAGTATGCGGGGCAGCATGGCTATGCCGTGGTCGCATCCTATATTGACGCCGGGAAAAGTGGTCTATCCCTAACAGGCAGAGACGCGCTGAAACAGTTGCTCAGCGATGCGCTTGCGACACCACGCGCTTTCGATGTCATCCTGGTTCTTGACGTCAGCCGCTGGGGGCGGTTTCAGAATCCCGACCAAGCCGGTCACTATGAGTTCCTGTGCCGACAGGCTGGCGTGCGCGTCGTCTACTGCGGCGAGCCATTCGGGGACGACGTTGCTCCCATCACAACCATCGTCAAGCACCTGAAGCGGGTTATGGCGAGCGAGTACAGTCGCGAGCTTTCCGCAAAACTGTCGCGGGCGCATCGACAGCAAGCGCTACTTGGTTTCCGCCAGGGCGGTGGTCTTCTCTACGGTTTCAGGCGGCTGCTTGTGGATGCGAAGCGAAACCCGCGACAGTTCCTGAAGAGAGGCGAGTACAAAGCGCTCAGCAACGACAAAGTGGTAGTTGTTCCTGGACCAGCCGAAGAACTTGAGGTGATCCGGCGCATATTCAGGCTCTACGTGCGGGACAAGTTGTCGATTTATGAGATAGCCCGGCGCCTGGCAAAGGCTGGTGTAAAGGGCCATGAGGGCAAGGCGCTTTCGGAGACGACCATTCACAGGATCCTCGCCAGCGAACTCTGTGTGGGCCAGATGACTTACAACGTCACGAGCAAACTGTTACAGGGGCGCACCGTAAAGAATCCGGAATCGACATGGACGCGCTTTCGAGCATTCGAGCCGATCGTGCCGCCGGGACAGTTCCGCAAGGCGCAGGAGCGGTTGGCCGTTGGCAACCGGCCATGGAACAAAGAGGCAATCATCGCGTCACTCACGCGGCTGCTTGAAACGAAAGGCCATCTCTCCCAAAGACTGCTAAACAGCACCAAGGGCGCACCTTCCGCGGACACCGTCGACCGCCATTTCGGCTCCCTTAGCGCGGCCTATGCCGCGGTCGGTTACGATCCCACGACCAGGATGTTTTTCGGGAACAACGGCAGATATTGGACGGAGATTGCAGTCATTACAGGACTACAGCAGCTTCAAGCCACGAGGGGCCGGATCTCGAACAGGCTGATCGAGCTTTGCCCGGACCTACCTTGTCCGAGGCATATCCGTCTTCGGTTCGGCTCTCTCGCGAATGCGCTGCGCAAGGCGGGCTTGCCCGCTCCGAACCACAGCGAAATACAGCGCGACGGATGGAAACGCAGGAAAGATGGCGGCGGCGACGACTATATTCATGGCGTCCACTGGAGCAATGCGGAGCTTCTGCAGGCCTTGCGCTGCCTTCACGACAAGCATGGATACGTCACGCAGAATCTTCTCGACTGGGACAAGGATACGCCCGGCGCCTATTATTTCGTGAAGCGGTTTGGTTCGCTTACCCAGGCGAAGGCTTTGGCCAAGCTGCCGCTCGAAACGCATTCGCAAATGATGCTGGCTGCCTGCCAGCGCGCGCGTGAAGGCAAAACAATCGGGCGCCAGCGCCGCCATCCCAGCCAGCGTCCCAACCTTGGCTACCGCACGGATGATCTTTTGCTGGGACTCAAGCGCCTCGTGGATCGAGAGGGCGCAATTTCCGCTCGATTGATTAATGACGATCCCGAGTTGCCATGGTCGGCGACTGTGGCTCATCATTTCGGAAAGCTATCCAAGGCCTACCGGTTGCTCGGTCTCGTCCGCTTGAAGGGTAAGCGCGCGCGATTTGGCTTGCGACAAAGCTAGCTGGTCGCCATCGCTACCCTGGCTTCAGACCAATCATAACGCTTGTTCAGTACCTCGCGCAGACGCATGTTTGCCGCGATCCCCGCATTAGATGACTTCGGTTAACTTGAGTGCAAAACATTATGTATTTCAGCCTTCAAATCGAGAACAACAGGATGCTATCGACCCCGGCGCAAGATCGTTGCGAAGCGCTTGCGATCTTCGGCAAAGAGTTAAGTCTAATGCTCACGTCGGAAGATCCGGGGCTTTCCGCGACCACTTATCTGCTCGACGAATGGACGATCGGTCCGCATTGGGTCAACCCGACCATTCCGATCTATGCAACGAGCCGACCCTAACGGTGTGTTTCTTCGCCGAACGCGGCGGATACTGCGTCCAGTCAAGGACTGAAGAGCAGCAGGCCCCGAGCAACGTCGGGGCCGCTTCTTCCAAGCGCCCTTATACTAGAGATCGTCACCAAGGTACGACTTGTCGCCCTTGATCCGCTCCCACATTTCTCGATAAGACTCCTTTTCTCGAGCTGCCTCTGACCTACGGGCATCTTCGCGGTCTTTCAGAAGTTCTTTCGCCAAGCGTTCGACTGCAGAATTTTCCATGATAGTCTCCTGAGGTTGATGCTTGTGGTGCAAGACCACGAGCGGAATAAGACCGTTTGTACGAATTATCCTCCACCCCCGATTTGAGTTAGCCAGCTGGCGAACATTTTGGGCGTCAGACTTGGTCATGGAAGGCTGGCATCTGACAGGCTGAGTATCATGGACGAAGCAATACCACCTCCTCCCAAGCCTTTGATTGATCTGGTGGCCGACTTTTTCGGTTGGGCCTACCTTGCCTACGGGGATGCCGAGATACTGAAGGGGCACGAGCGAATGAAAGAGCTCTTCCATGATTGCATCGGATTTCCACAGCCGGAATTGAGTTCTTGGAGAAAGGCGGCGCACAAGAATCGAAAAAAAAGAGATCCTCTAAAACCTCAGCTCACCTCAACGAGAAAACTACTAGCGGTGCTCGCGCACGATGGATATCACCCAGAATGGCAAAAAAAGGCCAGACGAGTTTGCGCGCGCCAAAAAGGTAGTTGGGAAAGTTTTGAAGCTGTACATTCCGCACAGCAGCTAACGTGGGAGAGGCTGTCAAACATCATAGTGCCACGTTTAACGGACTATCTGAATGAATTGAAAACCATAGAGCTTAGTAGGTACGACGCTCCTGGCGTGGTATCGTCAATCGACGCTACTCCGTTTCATCATTGGACTGCGCAGCCGCCAGGAGTGAGGCGGCTGTATCTCTCAGATTTCGAGGCGGGCGTCGATTTCACCGAGCGGGCTTCCGAGTTTTTGAGGGGGCATGCACCCACTCCGGCTGCTGCGATCCATTCGGCCGTGCGACGTCCGGTCGTTTCAGAAATAGTGGAGTCCTCGACCCAGTTCGATATTGTAATTGTTCATGGGCCTATCGGAGAAGGCACCAGCACGGTATTGCTGCAATCTGCTTTCGAGGCGCTAAAGCTCAAACGGTGCGTATTTCGCGTCGCGACACCGGAAGCACTCGAGGCGGTGGGTAACGAGCTTCCTCGAGAAGGAGCTTTGATCGTCTTCGACGACGCCGGCCGGTTGGCTGCCATCCCATCGTGGCTGCGAAACCGATTTTCGGATGAGCCGTTTGGTTGCCTTCTGCTGGGCACCCAAACTCGTTACCGAAAGAAGGTTGCGGACTTACTTTCAGGTGTAGTTGGCGAAAAGAAGCACATTGCCGTGCCGCCAGTGCGTCCGAGTGAAGCGCAACAATTCGTCGACGTGATCATCAGCAATAGAGTAGCGCCCCCGAACCTCGCGAAAGGTGATCTAGAGAAATTGTTCAAGAGTGGGTTGACCATTCGTGGCGGACTGTCCGGCCTTTGGCCTGCACAATATCAAGCAACGCGCGGCGTCTTACTGGATCAGAGGTTTGGCAGACTACTTAGCGAGCTCGATCAAAACGGTCAGCGAGCCTTGTCTCTGGTGGTCTTTGTTCAGTTTCTACGAGATCACACGCCCACACATCAACCCCCGTCTGATCTGCGAACGTACATCGCGTTGTTAAATTATCTGGACCCGCCTTTGAATGAGGACACAATTGTAGCTTGTCGGCATCATCTGAAGGAGCTGCCGTCAGTTCTTGATGGCGAGCTGCGAAATGACTTCTCAGGTTCACATGCGTCCCAGCTTAATAACTTCCGGTTGGAGTTTAGACATCCGGCTTTGACTGCGAGCCTATTTCGGTGGTGCTTCGGGGCCGCCAGGCAGAGTTGGGGTGAATTTCGATTTCCGAAGTGGCAGCTCTATGGGGCGGTAGCGCTTACAGTCTATCAAGGTAATTCGACGTCCGCCGGATGGACGGCGTATGCGATCCTCCTGCAAATGCTTTCAGCGACTCGCTGGGATAGCAAATCTGGCGGTGAACTAGGGCGGCGACTGGTAGACGAAGAACATCCAAAAATTGGAGATTGGATTCTGGCAGCCGCACGTTCAATAAGGGCGACGTGCGCTGCGGACATTCCGGAAGGAGGCGAGGTTTCCAGACGCATTAGCCTCGTGGAGGCGGACGCGTTACTTCAAAGTGGTAGGGGTCGGTCCGAAGATGATATTCTTCGAGCAAAAGAACATATTACAGCGGCGCTCGCGAACGCGTTCGACGAGAAGGACTATGCAGTTATTCGAAACGCGGCAGCTCTGGCTATCGAGATTAGCTACACCCACGAATTTTCGATAGACGGCCAAGCTGCTATCGTCGACTGGAGGACTTTGATTGCCATCGCGGAGAGGATGGAGGAGCTCCGCGGCAATATGAGGCCGACCCACTCCTCTTGTGATTATCTGACATTGCTGCTTAAGAACAAGCGTAGTCCGAAGCAAATGGATGAGCTTCTTGGAGTTATCGATCGTTCGCAGTTTTTGACCAACGATGAGGTCTGGGGAGAGCGCAGATTAAAGTTGTTGCGGACAATTCTGAACCTATTCCGCGGGCGGGGACAGAAGTTGCTTCCCTTGTGTGGTATTAGCTTCGGTTCGATCAGCGCCATTCAATCGATATACGCTGCGTTCTGGGCCGAGCTTTACAGGCTCCAAGAACGGAATCCATCCTTCGCGCTGCATTCGGCATTTGCCGGTATTAAGGGCACGTTAATTGGCGGTCTTGTCGAGTCGACATTGCGAGACTGGTGTTCGGACTTTGAAGGTGAGGATTGCTGGCCACAAGGAGTGATGGAACTGGTGAAAGCTTCCCGAGCAGATCCTGGCAGTTGGCTGTCATTCATTCGCGCGTATGCCGATTTCCCAGATCTAAAGCGCTCGGGCGCAAGAAAAACCCCGGCGACGCCGGGGTAAGAACTACTTTGATTTCAGACGAGAGATTTTCTGCTGAAGATCTT
The DNA here is from genome assembly GCF_020889785.1 of Bradyrhizobium acaciae. Classification (GTDB taxonomy): domain Bacteria; phylum Pseudomonadota; class Alphaproteobacteria; order Rhizobiales; family Xanthobacteraceae; genus Bradyrhizobium; species Bradyrhizobium acaciae. The sequence goes on along the minus strand of NZ_JACMYK010000002.1, from coordinate 141,893 downwards.
CCGCTGCGCTTCTTAGAATTCCGGCAGCCCCCTCTAAACCTTCAAGCTGCACCGCAAGGTCTGTTCGGAGTACACATCTTGCTTCGTGAACAGGTTGAGTACGGAACCAGATTTGGATTGCGATTTCTTCCAGACGATTGAGCTGGCAGTGAAAATTGACCGCAGCATTTGCTTGTTGCCGTTTCTTTCCCATGGTTGCGCCTTTCGTGAACAGGCATCGCTGTAACGCTTTGCAGCGATGCCTGTTCACGACGAGCGAGAACGTCATTGAAAGATCAATAGACCGGTTCTTGCAGCATGGAACGCGCTGGTGAGTCGCGCGTTGCAACTATAAATTGTGTTGCAGAAGTTGTCAATGCATTGACGGTAAGATGTAGGAGCCTTCGGTTGAAAGATAACGGGATACGAAAGGCTCCCGAAAGCGCCGGGCTGGCTCAGTTCTTGCGTGATTTCTCGTTACAGCGACGCGGCCGGCAGGTCGGTTTCCTTTTCAGTGCATGTTCTGGCCGAATGCCCCTCCTTGCCGCATTTGGAGCATTTCTGCGCAACTCGTTGTTTGGTCAAGCCACCGCAGAAAATGGCGACAAGTTGCCGATCAATTTCTTCACGCTGTTCGATCAGTTCCTTAGCCTTCGCGATATCGTAGTTCATTTCAAATCTCCTTTATGGCTTGTGGATCTCGAATGGTTCATGGCCCGCGCGCTGCCACGGCGCGGTTAGCAAGTATGTGTCGGGTGAGGGCGCCCTTTCGAGGGACGCCAGGGATGGCATAGTCTTGAAGAGCAGGTAGCTCGCGCCCTTCTCGCCGCAGAGATCGCGAACCAGCGTTAGGATGTTATCCATGTGCGCGCTGCTGGTCGTGACTGTAAGCACCAACAAATTGGGCAAGCCCCAGTGCGTCTTGTAGGCGCCCTTCGCGATCTCCCGATATTGGAGGACTTTACGAAGATAGGACGTCTGCGACAGATCGTTGCGAAACACCGGCTCGTTGTTTCGATCCGCCTCTAGTGCAAAGAACCGGTAGGATCGTGAGGGGATGTATTCGATGCCGAAGACGGCATCGGGTACGACTGCCTTCGTTGAGTGATGGATGGTGGCGCTGCGCGAGAACGTGAAAGAGATAGAGCAGGGCAGTTCGAGCGGATTGTCTCGGTTCCGTGTGCTTTCAGGCAACTTCCCAGCGATTTCTTCCCACGGGACGAGACGCAGCGAAGGAGCGGCCCTTACGGCAAGCTCCATGGACGCCAGGATGTCGCAGACCATGATCGAGTGTTGATAGAGCCTGCTCGGAACCGAGCTGACCGAGATCCCATTCGCGCGCAACGTCTGCGTCGCTTTGGTTCCGAGTTCATATACTGCGGGCATGTACCGCGCATTGATCGCTTGCCACTGCTGTGCGGGTCTATCGAGATAGCCTTCGTGATAAAGGACGCCGAGGCGTTTTATGAGCGCGATCTTGTTGCCGCCGACGAAAGCGTGGATGAAGTTTGAGCGGAGATAGCGATACCGGTTGAGGATCTTGAATACTTCCAAATCGCGCGGCGTCAGTGCGATCGCCTGGCCAGTAGATTTGCGGTGGAGGCGCGAGCGGCGGCACGCTTTGTGGAGGTCCGATGTCATGTGCGAAGTCAAAGCCGAAAACAGCGAGTTTGGAAACGGTCGCGATGTGCCGCTATGAGCGGCTGTGCGCCCCGGCGATACGTAATGTGCCGAATAAACTTTTGCGGAAAATTAAAGCGCGACTAACCCCAGTCGGTTGATGGGCGCGTATCTATCTCCTCGGGCTCCAAGGCGGGAGCTACCTCTGGAGTTGGCGGAAGTTGCAAAGGCTCGGCCGAGACACAGTATCTCAGGCGCATCTCGTTTTGGAGCGCCTGCTGATCCGGCGCGCTCATACGGGGCCGCTCCTCCAACTGGAAGAAGGGCACTGTCAGCGAGAGCGCATGGCCGGTGACGCCTCTGATGCTGGTCGCAAACGCGCGCTCCGGCTGACGAGTCAGAAACTCTGGCGTAGTCTGCATATTGCGGGCAAGCGTATGCGCATCGCTGTCGCTGAGGGCGCGGGCCTGCTTAATGGCCACGTTACACAGTGCGTCGAGCACGTTGGGGGATATTTGGGCACATCGCTGGTTCGCGAGAACAAGCCCGATATTCATTTTGCGGGCCTGATCGAGCAAAGTGGTGATATTCGCATCCTTCGCGATGTAATCGTGGCACTCGTCGATGTAGCAGAACGTCGCCTTGCGTTCTTCTCGGGCGAGCGATGCGCGTTCCTGGGCGCTTTGCAGAAGCATCGCGATGAAGAAGCGGCCGAACATTTCAGTCCGCTTCTCTTTGAGGAGATCCTTATCGGTGTTGATCAGGATGACCTTGGAGGATTGAAGTTCGGTGAAGAGGTCGAGCTTTGATCTCGGGTTGGAAAACATGCGCTCGAAGGTCGGGTTCTCCAATAGATACATGAGCCGCCAGGCGACTTCCTGCTTGGTCTGTTTGAATTGGACGTCGTTGAATTGCGTGGCGAAGAAGAGCTTCGTCGGTCCGTCCAGTTGGTCGATGTATGGCTGATGTTTAGGGTCGCCCGATAGGACCTCGGCGAACGTGTGGATAGTTGCGTCCGGAATCTGCATGCAGGCGCGTAAGACATATCGAAAGAGCGTTTGCTGCTTCGGCGTCATCTCGGTTTCCGAGAGTCCGCCGATGACGTACGTCAGAAGTTCCAGGGTGCTGTTGATGAGCCGTTCGCGATCGCGATTGGAATACGCGTCAAGCCGCTCTTTCCCCATATCGAAGATGTTCAACGCCAATGGGTAGTCGGGATCGGGTTCGATCACGATGAGCTTACCTTCAAGCACTTCGCCGGGCGCAAAGCATTTCAGCCCCGCGATGTTGCGGATCAAATCGCCCTGGCTGTCCATGACGATAATACTGCCCTCATTCCGGGCGACTTTCGGAAGGTCACACAAGAATTGAAATTGGATGGCCTGTGTCTTGCCCGCGCCTTGAGGCGCAAGGATCCATTGGTGTGCGAAGCGGATCTGTTCTGGAATAGGGAAGGGAACGTCAGCGAGAAAAAGTCGAGGGAAGGGCGTGCCTGAGAGAAAGGTGGCGACCAGTTCGCGTGGTGTCTGGGCGGTAATCGTGGTGGGTGTCTTTACAGGCTTGTGTGGGTTGGCTTCCTGGGGATTGATGTTGCTAACTCGTCTGAGATTATCCTCAAAGGACTTCCGTACTTCGTAGAAGAGCTCGGCACGCACCGCATCGTCGTCGTAGGCGGTAGCCATAGTTTGTTCGATTGTCTCAGCTGGACGCGGAAAAACGTCTATCAGAGAGACCGTAAAGCCCGGCTCGCCGCTTGCAAGTGAGGGATCAAAGATAAAGCGCGGAAACTGGTCTATGAGAGCTTCCAGTAAGCTTGTTGTCTTCTCGTGCCAAAGGTCCGTGTAGAAAGCAGGATCGTTCAGGACACGATCTTTGACCGTGAGAAGGCGTCGCCAATGCCGTAGAGCATCGAAGGAGAGATGGGTGAAGTCCGGGGGCTCGGGCATGCCAAAGATCACGGGGTCGGTGAACAGAAGTTCCCAGACCGCTTCGCAAAACGCTGTCCGTACCGCGCTTGGAGGCGCTCGGTCCGCGCGCTGGAAGGCACCTTCGACAACGCGATCAACGAAATCGAGCGCAGCGTCTTTGCTGGAGAATGTTGAGCGCGCGTATTGGCGCTCTACGCGGGCGTACAATTGCGCAACTTCTTTGCGGTCGCGATTCGCCATTGAACCGACGAAAAAGGCGCGCAAGTTGCTCCATTGCAAAACGTTAGAGAACACCCAATGGAAAATGTTCTCAGAGTTCAATGGCCTCTTCTCCGCCGAAGTGGGTGGCTGCGTTGAGGACGAGCTTGAAGGTTTTCGCGGCTTCCCGAACTTGGTCCTCCACGGCTAGCATTTCGATTATGCTGCGGCACTCCACTCGTTTGCCATGTACCAGGTCGCCGACCGAGATCGAGATGTTGAGGGCGCGAAAGAGGAGCCGCGAGATGAGGCCAAGCAGCCCGCGACCACGCTCCACCACGATATGTTTGGTGTAGAGGACCGTGCTCTTTAACCGGTAGTGTTCGATGCATTTCATTTCAGCCGGCTCGATCTCGGCGTGGACATCGAGCCTAAAGATGACCTTCCCGGTTAAGCTTCTGCGCTGGTCGCGCCGCAATATCAAAAACATTCGTCCCTCAAAGATTGAAAAGTTCAAGTGTGGCGCAATTGGTGTGCTCGTTCAAGTCGCATTGAAAACTTTCAAGTTTGTTGCCTAAAGCGCTCCAACGATTGCGGCGACGATGGTTTTCCGCGAGATCTTCGTACGGAATGAACAAACAAAGGCGCCATCAAACTGTAAACCAGTTTTTGTAGAAAGGTTTGATTTGCCAGCGCCGAGAGTTGCTGACGCTTTTTAGGCGCGTACTGACAAATCCGGGATGTCCGCTTTCTCGGGCACGCACGGTAGTGGATGTAGGCATCGCTCTAAAAATGGAGGATCGCAATGAGAACAATAACATTGGCATGGGCGTTTTCTCTTGCTGCTTCGCTGCCTGCTGTGGCGGACGATATGGGCGCGGCGAAGCTGCGCGTTGCAGGCACCGCGACAGAGCAGGCATGGACTAATTGTCTCAATAGTTGTGGCGCTGCATACAATGTGTGTGTCAACAGCGCGCTTCCCCAGACGTGCGAAAAGCAGAATGACAATTGCAAGAATAGTTGCAACAGCACATATGGCCCGCGTCGGTAACTAAAAGCAGCTCGCGTCAGACGGCTCGGCGTCGAGAGGTCATAAGTCTACTCCCGACCATCATGCCGAGGAAAAAACGGGCGGGCGGCCCACGGTTACCTTCCCCGGTCCAAGATCTCTAGCGCAGGGGTCCTAGTTCGTAGCAGCCCACCTAGTCGCGCTTGTAGAACGTCCATTGCTTTAGCCACATTGCTAGCGGCAGGAAGAGCCGGCAGTTCATCGAGCGCGCGTCCGCGGGACGCGGCGCGCGCGAGAAGAGAGATCAAACAAAGATACTAGGAGTCGCGGCGTGATGCTCGACGGCTCGTTTGCGGAAGATGTTGAAATACATGGAGAAGTTGCGTTTCGCGCTTCGCTATACAGTATAGCGACGTGCTTTGCCGCAGCTTGTTCAGACGGCCATTGCTATTCGAGCAAAATGCCTTCGCGCCTCACGAGATGAGAACGCAATAATCTTCGATCACAGCATGAAATCTTTTCGGTTGCTGCAGACGCAGTGTTCTACGTAGCCAAGATCCATGGCGGCAAGGCGGTGTCAATCTGGCGGCACGAATAGGTTGTAGACTGCAGATCGCACATCCGTTATAGTCCGCCGATCCTCGGAGAGACCGTCGATAATTCGATCCGTGGAGTTGTTTGCGAACAAATCAAAACATGGAGCGATGGATTTATGCAGCGCGCTCCAAACGACGACGCTCGTTATAATCTAGGGCGCCTCGCGATATCGAGTCTTTGTGGATTTCTCTTTTTGATTCCATTCGCGAACATTGCTTTCGCCGACGCGAATGACCGCGACCACTAAGAAATTCATTATTGCAACTAAGGAGGATTTCTAATGAGTGCCGTTGACGTTGTAAAAGAGATCTTGGACCAAGCAATCCCCGAACTCCAAAAGCAAATGGCATCTATGAGCCAAGGTTGCTCGGGCGGTGATCACGGAGTGCCCCCGGAGAATTGGCAAGCGAGGCAGGCACCCGGTAACTCAGCGATACAAGCGTTCAGCGCTGCGAGGGCGGCTTTGGGAGAAGGCCGGATACCGGATACCAAACAACAGATCATTTCTGCTCTGACGCAGTGGGATACATTAATCAACAGTCTCGCTTTGAGCTGTTCAGGGGGCGAGCACGGTCGGGACCCTGACAATTATGGCAACTATTTGCGTTTTAGGGATTTGCTGAAGGAGCGACTGCTGACGGCGCTGCGTTTCTTATAGGATTTGTTTTGTCCCCGCGACTGTCGCAGCAAACCGACAGTCGCGGTGAAGCATTGAGTTTTGATACTTGTCGATGCCCGGCCATTCTGGAGAGAGCTTTCGACAACGAACGTGTTGGGGCAACGCGCCTCTCTCGGCTGCTTCTGACGGTAATCTGGACATCGTGCGGCGGGCGGATTTATCTGACTGCGCGCCCCCGTGATCGTCGAATTAATTGACTTGCCACAAGACATGCAGACTCCGAGCTCTGCAGCTCTTCGCCAGACGTCGAACATCCCAACTTCCTAGAGTGCGGCTTGGAGATCCGCCGAGCACGCAGCCATGCGCATCTATGTTCTGGTTGCACATTCAGCTATCTGCACGTATGTTTTGGTCGCCCGCTAGCTGGTTCCTCAAACCATGGGCGTCGACGCTCTTCATGGAGTGTTCGATGAACATGTTGAGAAGGCTGGTAACGAAGAAGGAGCTGAAATCGATCTACGGCATTCCGTACTCGCCCGCGCACATTGCTCGTCTTGAGAAGGCCGGGAAATTTCCTATCCGGATTAACCTCGGCACCTGCAGGGTGGCATGGTACGCGGACGAAGTGGAGACTTGGATCGCTTCACGTCCTCGCGCTGCATAAATCGCAGACACTTTTTGAAGGGTACTTTGGGCGGCGAGGTTCGAAACTCGCCGCCACTTTTCTGAGTCGGAACATTATTACGGAAGAAACTGATGGCAAAAGTTCACGTGTTTTGGGACAATTCAAATATCTACATTGGTGCACAAGCGGTACTACAAAAACTCGGACGTCGCACAACTGGCGCCCGTATCGACTTCGAGAACCTGCTGAAGCTCGCCATCGGCGGCCGCCAGCTGGCGCGCGGACACTGTGTTGGTTCTGTCCCTCCGGAGGTTTGGGCTGTTTGGTTACAGCTGGCTAAAAAGACTGGCATCAAGCCCGAGTTGTTCGAGAGAGGCGCCGCCAGCGGCAAAGAGCAGGCCGTAGATCAAGCCTTACAAGTTCAGATGTTGCGCGCTGCGATCGATGAGACGCAGCCCCAGGTCGCTGTTCTTCTTACTGGGGACGGCCGTGGCTATGCCGACGGCGTCGGCTTTCACGCAGACTTGCAGCGCCTCTACAACAAGGGTTGGGCCATTGAAGTGCTGTCATGGGATGATACCTGCGCGAAGGCCCTCAAGACCTGGGCCGCACAGGTCGGCTGCTTCATCAGGCTCGACGACTACGCGGAGTGCATCGTCTTCGAGCAAGGAGTCACGAACGTGAAACCTCTCAACATGCGCAGACGTCCGACTGCCAAAATGCCCGCCGCAAGTTCTGCAGCGGCCACTCCGAACAAATCGACGTAAGGCCGGCGCCACGTTGCGTGCGTTAACAACCTCTGGCCGCGCCAGACGTGCTTTGCAAGGCGTTCCGTAACTAGACTATACTGTAATCATTGCGCATTTCAGCATATGGAAAAGGAATTTGAGGTGGATAACGGCGCTCACTTTTATAAGTGTGATTTCCAGGTACATACCCCGCGAGATCGCAACTGGAAAGGTTCAGAATGCATCACGCCCGAAGACCGCAAGCAATATGCCGCATCCCTAATAGCCGCCTGTCGAGCAAAAGGGCTTGATGCTGTCGCCATCACTGACCATCACGACCTTTGCTTTGTGAAATTCATACGCGATGCTGCACGTGCAGAGCGCGACGAACACGGAAAGCCGGTAGCTCCGGGAAAGCAGATCGTCGTCTTCCCCGGAATTGAACTTACACTAGGAGTTCCTTGTCAAGCGCTGCTCATTCTTGATGCGAGTTTGCCGGAAGATCAATTCGGATTGGTCCTTAATGCCTTAGGAATTGTGCCAAGCGCTGACACCGAGTCGAAGACTATCGAAACGAAACGGCTGGACCACATCACCACCCTGGTGAAACTAAAAGAGGAACTGGACAAGTTTACATATCTAAAAAACAAATACACGATTCTTCCAAATGTGAGCGAAGGCGGTTCAGACACGCTGTTGCGAACTGGAGCTGCGGGGAAATACGCCGCGATGCCCTGTGTGGGCGGCTATCTTGATGGTGCGGTCACTCAGCTCGGCAAGGGCAATCGAAATATCTTGGACGGAAAAGCGGGTAGCTACGGCAATAAGCGAATTGCGCTCTTTCAAACGTCTGATAACCGAAGCGAAAATCATGCGGATCTAGGCAAACACACCACTTGGGTTAAGTGGGCCACTCCAACGGCCGAAGCGTTGCGACAAGCCTGCCTGGCTCAAGAATCGCGAATCGCGCAAGAACGCCCGACTATACCAGCCGTAGCCATTACATCGCTAAATGTCACCAATAGCGTGTTCCTCGGACCGATCCAGATCGAGTTCAATCCACAATACAACGCTCTGATCGGTGGGCGGGGCACCGGCAAGTCAACGATCTTGGAATATCTACGATGGGGGTTGTGCGACCAGGTGCCGACTCCGTTAGCCGATGATGAATTGCCGAACTATCAGCACCGAAGGCGAGTGCTGGTTGAGAAAACTCTGCAAGCCGTGAACGCTACGGTGCAAGTCGGTTTTACCGTCAACGGTATCGAGCACGTCGTGCGCCGAAATAGCAAAACTGATGAACTCTTATTGAAAGTTGGGACGGGTTCGTTTGCCCCATGCACGGAGCTCGATATCCGAACGTTGCTGCCGATCCAAGCATATAGCCAGAAGCAATTGAGTAACGTGAGTGTCAGACTCGAAGAGCTGTCAAGGTTTATAGAATCGCCAATTCGCGGAGATCTGGACGATCTTGAGAAGCAGTTTGACCGGACCTCTGCAGAAATCCGGCAGGAGTACGCCGCGGTGTCTCGGCTGCGAAAGCTTCAGCAACAAGCTTCCAACGATGAGCTGCTACTCGCATCGCTGGTCGAGCAGACTGCCAACATGCGAGCGTCGTTGACCGGCTTATCTGAGGATGACACGAAAACTCTCGACCAAAAGCCGCTTTACGACACGGCTAATGAGGCTGTCGCAGTGTGGCTCAGCGATGTTGACGCCATTTCTACCGAGATTAGAAATTTCAAAATGTCGCTGGAGCCGCTGCCATCAGACGCCGAGGTGGCGCCATCAGCGCTCCCCGAAACAAGAGTGATCACAGAGATTCAAGATGCGGCGGCTGATTTTGTAAGGAAAGCAAAAGATGCGGCAGACCGGTTGTTGGCGGTAGAGCGCGAATTTAAGAACGAAGATGACGAATACGTAGGCAAGCTCAAGAAATCCGTTGAGGCCTGGCAAACCGCGCTGGAGGCGTTCAATGAGAGGTATGAAAAAGCGAAACAGCGCGCATCTACGCATCAGTCGACGTTAGCCCAACTCGCTCAAATGGAGCAGCGCATTGCGGCGCTGCGGAATACGTTGGCAAATACGCGCAAGGAAATTGCTGGGTTGGGGAAGCCCCAAGAGCGGTATGAGGCAGTTCGGAAGAAATGGCTTGCTGCTAAAGCGGCCCGCGCGAAGCGAATTACGGCGGAGTGTGCGAAGCTGACAAAGTTATCGTCCGGAGAAATTCGCGCTACGGTCAAAGTCGGTGCGGGCGTCGACCAAGTGATGAAGCGATTGCGGGACGTTGTCGCGGGGTCTGGCGTCAGACGCGATAGATTTGATGCCATCGGAGGGGCTGTTCAAAGCGCGAAGGATCCCAATGCGCACTGGATGGTAATCTTGAACGAACTTGAGCAACTGGCGACATACGATCCTCAGGGCGGAGCAAAGACCGTTCCGAAGTGCGCGGCGCTCGTGGCTGCGGGAATCGGGGCGTCCGATTTGGCAAAGATTGGCGGCAAGTTAGACGCTGACGCTTGGCTGGAGTTATCGCTTTCGCGCCTGGAAGATGAGCCCGTTTTCGAGTACCGCGTGAGAGAGGGGGATTATATTCCGTTTGCCAATGCGTCCGCGGGTCAGCAAGCAACGGCTCTTTTGAAAGCGCTGCTGAACCAGTCGGGGCCGCCCCTCATAATCGATCAACCTGAAGAGGATTTAGATAATCCAGTTGTTCTGGAGGTCGTGGAGCAGATCTGGAGGGCAAAAAGAGAGCGTCAAATCATAATTGCGAGCCACAACGCTAATCTTGTCGTCAACGGAGACGCCGAACTGGTTGCTTGGTGTGACTACCGGGTCGTAGGCGAGCAGTCTGGAGGTAAAATTAGCGCGACTGGCGCGATCGACATTCCGGAAATCTGCGAAGCCATTAAGCGGGTCATGGAAGGCGGAGAAAATGCGTTTAAGCTTCGCAAAGATAAATACGGTTTCTAGCTTGCACGGCCCATGGTGGGACTGTCGACGTGATTTTGCTATAAGGGTGGACTCGATCTCTTTACAGCTTCGTTCTTAGTATCGTCTGCAAGGCGTGTGCTGTTGTACTGTTGACGCCGACTCGCCCCTTAGCGTACATAAAGGGTGCCGAGCAAAAAGCGAGCAAATTGAAGTCTCCGGTTGCAAGGAAGTCATTGATTTTGCGGGCGTAGTTCAATGGTAGAACGGCAGCTTCCCAAGCTGCATACGAGGGTTCGATTCCCTTCGCCCGCTCCAGTCTCTGGGCGCAGTATTTTACGGGCAATCGCAGGAGACCTGACGTGAAGTTGCTGGGAGCGCTGTTGCTTGCGCTGAGCGTGCTTTGGATGACAAGGCCGGCATCTGCACAGACCTACGATCCGCGCTACCCGGTCTGCATGCACGTTTACGGTGCGTTGATCGGCGAGCGGATGGACTGCGTCTTCACGTCTCTGGATGCGTGCCAGGCCGGCGCTAACGGGCTGCCGGCGACCTGTCTGGTCAACCCCTACTACGCGCCAAGGTCGCGCGCCGTTACAGGCTTGAACGATAACTTTTGGGCTCGCGATCGCGAGCGCCCAGTTGAGATCAATGCATGGAATGGTGGTACTTCGCACTCCTTGCGATCGTTCTGGTCGGATGCGTATTTGTCGTACGCGCCCGTCGGAGCAGCAATTCGCAAGAAGATGAGGAACTGAACCGGCGACTCGATGAACGCGTCGATCGTCTCCGCGATGATCTCGCTCGCCGTGATCTCGATCGCGACCAGGATTCCTGACTCGGGCACATCCTCGGACCGGCTTCCCGCGATTAGTCCGGGATATTACGGCGATCTGTTCACGCAACGTGCGTGCCTAACGAACTGTACTCAACCTGTTCTTCTCACAACGCGCAGTTATGTTTCCGTAGTTCTCCGCGTTTGAGAACGGAGTTCCGCCGGAACGATCTCGCGGGTTCCGGCATTGGCCCTGTAGAACCGGCCAGCCTCCGGTAGAGAACGGTCGGTTCAAGCCCGCGCTGGCCGTTCGCCCCCCAACCACACCCCTAGAAGGACGGTCGGCGCGGGTCCTTGATCTTGATCCTGCTCCGCGCGACGAACCGCCTGCCGCGGTCATTCTCTCACGGATCAGAGAGCTGGCGTTCAGCGCCAGCCGAGTGCTGGTGCGATCTGGGTCAGGATCGTCTCGATCACATGTGCGTTGTAGGCGACGCCGAGCTGATTGGGGACGGTCAGGAGCAGGGTGTCGGCCTCGGCGATCGCCTCGTCCGTCTTCAACTGCTCGATCAGCTTCTCCGGCTCGGCGGCGTAGCCGCGGCCGAAGATCGCGCGCGTCCGCTCGTCGATGAAGCCGATCTGGTCTTCCTCCTGCCCGTTGCCGAAATAGGCGCGGTCGCGATCGTCGACCAGCGCGAAGATGCTGCGGCTCACCGAGACCCGCGGCTCGCGGGTGTGACCCGCTTCCTTCCAGGCGGAACGATATGCGCGGATCTGCGCGGCCTGCTGGACATGGAAGGCTTCGCCGGTCTCGTCGCTCTTTAGCGTCGAGCTCTGCAGGTTCATCCCGAGCTTCGCTGCCCAGACCGCGGTGGCGTTGGAGCCGGCGCCCCACCAGATCCGCTCGCGCAGGCCTTCCGAGAGCGGTTCGAGCCGCAGCAGCCCGGGCGGATTGGGAAACATCGGCCGTGGATTCGGCTGCGCAAAACCTTGTCCGCGCAGCATGTCGAGGAAGATCTCGGCATGACGGCGGCCCATGTCGGCGTCGGTCTCGCCCTCGCCGGGCTGATAGCCGAAATAGCGCCAGCCATCGATCACCTGCTCGGGCGAGCCGCGGCTGATGCCGAGTTGCAGGCGTCCCCTCGCGATCAGGTCGGCGGCGCCGGCGTCCTCGATCATGTACATCGGATTTTCGTAGCGCATATCGATCACGGCGGTGCCGATTTCGATCCGGCTGGTCTTGGCACCGACCGCCGCCAGCAGCGGGAAGGGCGAGGCGAGCTGGCGTGCGAAATGATGGACGCGGAAATACGCGCCATCCGCGCCCAGCTCTTCAGCGGCGACCGCGAGGTCGATCGATTGCAGGAGCACATCTGCGGCCGAGCGGGCCTGGGATTGCGGCGAGGGCGTCCAGTGCCCGAACGAGAGGAATCCGATTTTCTTCATGACGGCTATGTAGGCATGTCCGGTGCGAATTGCGAACCGTGGCTCGACCCCACGGTGACGGAAAGTGTTTACCAGCCGCGATGATTTTCTGCAGCAAATGTTGCGGGTTTCGCCGATTGCGCCGCTGCGTGCGTGCCACATGCGCGCAGGTCTTGCCGCCTGCGTCGCGGTGCGACTTGCGATCCCCCGGCGCGCCGCCTAGCTTTCCGCCACGATTTCTCCAGCCAACACGTTCCCGCAGGTCCCGATGTCGCAGCCGCTTCTGTTTCAGCCGATCACGCTTCGCGGCGTGACCTCCCGAAACCGCATCCTGATTTCACCGATGTGCCAGTATTCGGCGACCGACGGCCTCGCCAATGATTGGCACCTTGTTCATCTCGGTAAATTTGCCCAGGGCGGCGCCGGGCTCGTGATGGTCGAGGCCGCGGCGGTGGCCGCCGAGGGCCGCATCACCCATGGCGATGTCGGCATCTGGAACGACGAGCAGATCGCGCCGCTCGAGCGCATCGCCGCCTTCCTGAAGGACAATGGCGCCGTGCCCGCGATCCAGCTCGCGCATGCCGGCCGCAAGGCCAGCATGCAGCGCCCCTGGTACGGCAATGCCGCACTCGACGAGGCCGACCAAGCCCGCGGCGATCTGCCGTGGCGGACGGTGGCGCCGAGCGCGATCCCGATGGAGGAAGGCTGGTTGATGCCGCACGCGCTCGAGGTCGATGAGCTCGCAGCGTTGCGCGAGCAATGGCGGCGCGCCACGCTGCGCGCGGTGGAGGCCGGCTTCGAGTTCGTCGAGGTGCATTGCGCGCATGGCTATCTGCTGCACGAATTCCTCTCGCCATTGTCGAACCGCAGGAGCGACGCCTATGGCGGCGATCGCGCCGGGCGGATGCGCTATCCGCTCGAGATCATCGAGACCGTGCGCGCCGCCTGGCCCGCGGAGCGGCCGCTGTCGGTGCGGATCTCCTCGGTCGACGGTGTCGACGGCGGCCTGACGCTCGAGGACCAGATCGCGTTCGCGCGCGAAGCCAAGGCGCGCGGCGCCGATCTGATCGATTGCTCGTCGGGCGGCCTGCTCGGCTCGGCGACAGCGGCGCGGATCCCGCGCGGCTACAGCTTCCAGGTGCCTTATGCGGATGAAATCCGCCGCTCCGCCGAGGTCGCCACCATCGCGGTCGGCCTGATCCTGCATCCGCAGCAGGCGGAAGATATTCTGGCGGGCGGCCAGGCCGATCTGGTCGCGATCGGCCGCGAGGCGTTGTTCGATCCGAACTGGCCGCTGCATGCCGAGCTTGCGCTTGGCGGCGGAAGCGGCGAAGTGTTCGCGTCCTGGCCGAAGCAGTATGGCTGGTGGCTGGAGCGGCGCGAGCCGGGCCTGCGTAAGCTCGGAGGCCCGCCGCTGCCGTTCCGCAGCGTTTAACGAGAACAGCTGACAGGAAACCTGGGAGGTCGTCATATGGCAACAGTCGCAAAGCGTCCCTATCGCGGTGTCTTCCCGGTCGCGCCGACCATCTTCGACGCCAACGGCAACCTCGATCTCGACGGGCAGCGCCGCTGCATCGATTTCATGATCGATGCCGGCTCGCACGGCATCTGCATCCTCGCCAATTTCTCCGAGCAGTTCGTGCTGACCGATGCCGAGCGCGAGACCGTGATGCATGCCGTGCTCGAGCACGTCGCGGGCCGCATCCCCGTGATCGTCACCACGACGCATTTCTCCTCCGCGGTGTGTGCCGCGCGCAGCCGCGAGGCGGAGGCCGCCGGCGCTGCGATGGTGATGATCATGCCGCCCTATCACGGTGCGACCTTCCGCGTCGGCGAGCCGGCGATCCATGAGTTCTATCGCGTGGTCTCCGACGCGATTCGTATCCCGATCATGATCCAGGACGCGCCGGTCGCCGGCACGCCGCTGTCGGTCGATTTCCTGGCCCGGATGGCGAAAGAACTCGCCAATGTCAGGTATTTCAAGATCGAGGTCCCGATGGCGGCGAACAAGCTGCGCGGCCTGATCGAGAAGGGCGGCAGCGTGATCGAGGGGCCGTGGGACGGCGAGGAGGCGATCACGCTGATGGCCGATCTCGATGCCGGCGCCACCGGGGCGATGACCGGCGGCGGCTATCCCGACGGCATTCGCCAGATCATGGATCCGTTCCTCGCCGGCCGCCGCGACGAGGCCGTGCAGGCCTATGCGCGCTGGCTGCCGCTGATCAATTACGAGAACCGGCAATGCGGGCTGCAGGCCTGCAAGGTGCTGATGCGCGAGGGCGGCGTCATCAAGTCGGACGCGGTGCGCCACCCGTTGCAGCCGCTGCATCCGGCGACGCGCGCAGGCCTGATCGAGATCGCGCGCACACTCGATCCGGTCGTGCTGCGCTGGGGGAGGTAATAGCCCCTACGCGTCCCACGTCACAGGCAAATCCAGCAGGCCGCGGAACGCCCAGCCGCCGATCCGCGGCGGCTTGTCCGCGATCAGGCGCAGGTTGGTTAGCCTGTTGAAGATCGCGGGCAGCGCGACGTCGGCGACCATGGCGCGCGAGGCCCAGGCGCCGGCGCAGAAATGCGGACCGGCGCCGAACGCGATGCTCTTGCTGGCGTCGCGGCGGACGTCGAACCGGTCGGGCTCGCTGAAATGCTTCTCGTCCCGGTTCGCCGAGCCGAACATCAGGAACACCCGTTCATTGGGCTCGAATGCGACGTCCCGGATCGTCCATGGCTTTGCGATCCGCCGCGGCGACATCCCGATCGGCGAGATCCAGCGCGCATATTCCTCGAACACCTGCAGCCACGGGATCGCACCGCTCACAGCCAGCGCAAGCTGGTCGGGATGGGTCAACAGCGCCCACACCGTGCCGGCGATGGCGTCGCGCGGCTCGTTCTGGCCACCCGAGATCGCGAGCTTGATGTTGGCGCGCACGCTCTCCATCGGCATGTCGGTTTGCAGCAGCACCCCGAGCAGGCTGAGGTCGGGCCTCTTGCGCAGCCTTGGCGCCATGTCGTCGATCGCAGCGTCGATCCCCGAGGTTGCGGCATGGCAGCGCGCCTCGATCGCGGGATCGCCGACGTAGTTGGCGATGCCGTCGATCATGCCCTGCGACCAGGCGTTCATGTCCTGGAAGCGCATGTTGGTGAGGCCGGTGATCGATTTCAGGCATTCGGCCGAGAACGGCAGCGCGAAGGCCTGCACGAAATCGACCACCCCATCCGGCTTCAACTCGTCGAGGATGCGCGTGGCGTGTCCGGCGAATTGCGCGGTCCAGTGCGATCTGACGGTCTTCGGCGAGATCGCCGGGAAGATCGCCTTGCGCTCGTTCATGTGCGCATCGCCGTCCTTGCGCATCATGTTGTGGCCCATCAGTCTGTTCATCAGCCCTTCGGGCTGGTGCGATGAGAACACGTCGATCTGCTTTTCGGAGACGAAGATGTCGTCGCGGTTGCACAGCAGCGTGCTGCCGAGCTGCGGCACGAAGGCGATCGGCGCCTCCTTGCGCATGCGTGCGAGCGTCGGATAGGGGTCCTGCCAGAAGGCAGGGACGTCGATGTCGAAATGGGGAGCGGTGCTCACGGCGTGATCTCGGGGTGGCCTCGGGTTTCGGGCCAAGCATAGGCGCCCGAGTGTCGCCGGTCTGTCCCTACCGTTTGGGACAGACAGGCCCATCGTTCAAGGCACCCCCTCAATTCAGCCGGCGTCCGGACGCCATCAGCCGCAGCGCGATCGCGAACAGCTCGTTCTGCGAGGAGATGCCGAGCTTGTCATAGGCGCGCTTGCGATAGGTGAGGGCGGAATGCAGCCCGATGCCGAGATCGGCCGCGATGGCTTCCGAGCTGAGGCCCGACAGAATCCGCAGGCAGACCTCCTGCTCGCGCCCGGTCAGTCTTGCGAGCGGCTCAGTGGTCGCAAACAGGGTCTTCAGCCGTTCGATCGGGTCGACATCCAGTGCCGGCTCGCGCTGGAAGTGTCGCGCCACCGCCGCCGTCAACGCGGGCGCGACCACGGTCAGGCGCGCGATCTGCTCGCGGCTGAAGCGGCCCTGCTCGGTGATCTGGTAGAAATTGACGTAGAAGCAGGTGTCGCCGGTCCAGATCGCGGAGGCGAATTTGTCGACGATGTCGGAATCGTCGAAGAAGATCTTGCGGTAGCCGTCGCTGTACATGCGGCGGGCGAAGGTCGGCAGCACGATCGGCGCCGCCTGCGCCTGCCCTTCGAACACCGCATCCCTGTTCGGGTCGGCCTGATGGAAATGTTCGGAATAGGCGACCCCGAGATCGTGCCCGGTCGGGATGTTGCCGACGTCGAGCAGGCAAGCGGCGGATCGCGGGCCCGTGAACGAGAACACCATGCAGTGACCGACACCGGCGACGCGGCGCAGCGCGCCGATCAGCGCCTGCGGAAAGCCGTCGCGGCCGATCGCCAGCAGCGCCGGCGTGATGTCGCTGATGACAGAGCTTTTGAAGGCGAAATCGGCCTTCATGGTGTCCTCCCTGTGTTTCGGGAAGACTAGCAGCGACATCGCGGGCGTGGAAGCGGCAGCGGTCTTGGCTATTGGGGTAGGAGCAGCTCTATCCGCTCGTCATTCCGGGGCGACGCGCAGCGTCGGGCCCGGAATCCATTTCACCATTGAGTTCGCGGCCCGATGGATTCCGGGCTCAGCCCTTCGGGCTGCCCTCAGGTGCGCAATTGCGCACCGGGGAATGACGGAACTGGTTAAGCGCCCGGCACCTGGTCGAGGAAGCCGGTGATGCTCCTGATCCGGCCGTCCTTCAGCATGGCGAAGTCGGTGCCCTTGATCGGGCTGTCGACGCCGTCGGGCCCGAGGCCCGAGGAGAAGCGGACATGGTCGCCGAAGCCGTTCGGCTCGCCGAGCAGCTTGAAGGTGAAATCCGGAAACTTCTGCTGCACGCCCGCGATCAGCGCGTCGACGCCTTCATGGCCGTCGCCGCTCATCATCGGATCGATATAGCGTGCGTCGGCAGTCCAGTTCTCGCTCAGCATCTCGCGGCGCCGGCTCGGCGTCCGCTCGTTCCAGAGCTCGATATAACGGCGGGCGATGGTGGCGTGATCGGTCATGGTGCTCTCCTTCGATGTGCCGGACTGTGCGGCGGTCCGGACTATCGAAGGTTTGCTTGCGCCGATCGATTACCTCTGACGTCATCGTGTGCGGAACGGTGCCGCCGGCTACGGTCTGATATAGGCCTCCGGGTCGCCGCGCGCGTGCGCCTCCATCGCGTCGAGGAAGCAGCGCACCTTGGCCGGGACAAATTGCCGCGCGGGCAGCAGCGCGTGCACGTTGAGCGGCTCGCAGGCATGGTCCGGCAATAGCCGCCGCAACTCGCCGGCCGCGACCGCGGCGCGGGTGTAGCTCGCGGTGACCCGCAGCACGCCATGGCCGGCGAGCGCCGCCTGCAAACGGACATGGGCATTCGAGCTGGTGAGGCGCGCGCGATCCACCGCGAGATGCTCGACCGCGCCGCCGGGCGCGGTGATCGCCCATGGTGGATCGCTGGGGCCGGTCAGCAGCGGCAGCTGTCTCAACTCATCCAGCGTGCGCGGCTCGCCGGATTTCTCCAGCAGCGCCGGTGCCGCGAACAGGCCGCGCTCGAGGGTGAAGACGCGGCGGATCACGATGCCGGCCGACGGCAGCGGCGCCTCCAGCATCGCGAACACGATGTCGTAGTTCTCGGCGATCGGATTGACGATGTCGTGCTCGACGTCGATCCGGATCGCGAGTTCCGGATAGCGGCCCATCACCGCGCAGGCGACTGGCCCCGCGTGATGCGCGCCGAACTCGTACGGCGCCTTGATGCGCAGGGTGCCCGCGACCGCGCTCGACATCGCCAGCGCCTCGCTATGGGTGTCGTGCAGTGCCGCGAACAGCGGGCGCACCTTGCGGTAGATGGTGTCTCCGGAATCGGTCAGCCGCAGGTGCCGCGTGGTCCGTTCGATCAGCCGCAGCCCGAGATTGGCCTCGAGGCGCTGCACCGCAGCACTGAGGCTCGATTTGGGATGTCCGAGCACGCGCGCGGCCGCAGTGAAGCCGCCATGCTCGACAACCTCGCAAAACAGCTCCCAGTCGCGCCACTCCATGGCCGATTGTCCATCCACCGGTACAGTGTGTCCAGCCAAATCGGATTATCCCGATGGCCGGGATCACTTAAACCTCATTGCAAGCAACATTGCATCGGGAGGGTGATATGGCAGTTGACTTGGCTGACGACGGAATTTTCCTGCGCAACGCCTGGTATGTGGCGGCGCTGAACCACGAGCTGATCGACGGCAGGAAGCTGGCGCGCACGATCCTGGAGCGGCCGATCGTGATCTATCGCGGCGCCAGCGGAAAGGTGGTCGCGCTCGACGACCGCTGTTGCCATCGCGCCGCGCCGCTCTCGATGGGGCGCGTCGAGGGCGACGACATCCGCTGCATGTATCATGGCATGAAGTTCGCGGCCGACGGCAAGTGCATCCAGATCCCCGGTCAGGACGCGATCCCCGCCAAGCTCGGCGTGCGCAGCTATCCCGTGGTCGAGCGCTACAACATGATCTTCATCTGGACCGGCGATCCCGAAAAGGCCGATCCGAAGCTGATCCTCGACTATCCGCCGCTCGAAGATCCCAAATGGCGTGGCCTGCCGGGCTACATGCACTACAAGGCCAACTGGCTCCTGATCGTCGACAACCTCAGCGACTTCGCGCATCTCGCCTTCGTGCACACCAACACGCTCGGCGGTTCCGAGGAATACGCCTACAAGACCAAGCCGGTCGCGATCGAGAAGCTGGACGACGGTTTCCGCGTCGAGCGCTGGCACATGGGCGCCGATGCGCCGCCCTACCACAAGAAGGTGATCCCGAACAAAGCCGATATGGTCGATCGCCGCAATGTCGGCCGCATGATCGTGCCGGGCATCTTCACGCTCGATACGATGTTCGCGCCGGCCGGGCAGGGCGCGGAGAAGGGCGTTCAGGTTCCGGGCACCCGGCAGTACCGCAACGCGCAGTTCATGACGCCGGAGACGCGCTCGTCGACGCACTTCTTCTGGAACTATCTGCACGATTTCGACACCGACAATCCGAACATTGCGCTGTCGCTGCGGCATTCCCTCGAGGAAGCCTTCAACGAGGACAAGGATTTCATCGAGGCGCAGCAGAAGGTGCTCGACGCCGATCCGGATTATCAGCTGCTCGCGATCGGCGCCGATGCGCCGCTGACCTATTTCCGCTGGCTGTTCGCACGCCGGCTCGATGCGGAGAAGGGCACGGCACGCGCCGCATAGTCGGTGGCGCGGCGGTGTCACCGCCTGGGCGCAAGCCACGCCGGGATCGCGAGATCGTGACGTCCCGGCGTGGCTGCCGTCCAAGCGGGTTTGGCGTAAAGTGATCAACGTGAATTCGTCGGTTCTTGATCCGGGTCAAGGTTTTTGCCCGCGCCAGCCAGACTATCTCGGTGGCGATCAAATCGGTGAACGAGCTTGCACGAAGAGACGGATCCATCGGAACGAAGTGCAGCTCCCAGCTGGGTGCAGTACGCCTGGTTATGGCCGTTTGAAGCCACGCGATTGGCGCTCGAAATCTACTCGCAGATGTATCCCGCTCGCGCGTCCGGGCCCATGGATGCGCCGTGCGAAGTGGCTACGCTGCCTTGGACGACGGCCCATTCGGTGGCGCTGCAGCTGTCATCGATGCGCCTGCTGGATTTCTCGAGAGCTGTCGAAGGCTCGCCGCTGCTGGTCTGTGCGCCCTACGCGCTGCATCGCGCGAACATAGCGGACCTTGCACCCGGCCACAGCTTGATGGAGGCATTGCAGGCGGCGGGTATTGCGCGCCTCTATCTCACGGATTGGCTCTCGGCGGCACCGGAGATGCGATATTTCTCGATTGACACCTATCTGTCCGACCTCAACGTGGCCGTCGACACGATCGGGCCGCCCGTCGACCTTGCCGGTCTCTGTCAGGGTGGATGGCTGTCACTGCTCTATGCGGCGCGCTTTCCCGACAAGGTGCGGCGGCTGGTGCTTGCGGGCAGCCCGGTCGACGTGTCGGTGCCGTCGGAGCTTTCCAGGATGGTCGCCTCGCTCCCGCAGCAAGGCTTCGAGGCAATGGTGCGGCAGGGAGAAGGGATCGTCAGCGGCAAGCACATGCTGCAGCTCTGGAGCATTCCGTTCAGCCTGCTTGACGTGGAGACGGCGCTGCAGCGGCCGCTCGACGGCACGTCGGAGGATGCGCGGGTCCTGCTCGATCGCTTCACGTGCTGGAACCGCGAGACGCTTGATTTGCCGGGCACCTACTATCTCGAAGTGACAGACTGGATCTTTCGCCAGAACCGGATTGCGGCTGGAGACTTTGTCGCGCTTGGCAGCAAGGTTGATCTTGCTGCGGTGAAGCTGCCCGTCTTCCTGCTCGCTGCGGAGAACGACATTGTTGTTCCGGCCGATCAGGCATTTGCGACGTTGCGGCTGTTGGGCACGCCGCCCGCGTGGCTGGAATGCGACACCGAGCCGTGTAGTCATCTCGGCCTGTTCATGGGCTGCAGGGCTCTGGCCGGTCCGTGGCGCCGGATTGCCCGCTGGCTGCAGTCCGATCTCGGTGAGACCGCGAGCGAGCGATCGCGGATCAGCGCGTGAGTGAAAAATGAAAATGCCCCGAATTGCAATTTTGCAATCCGGGGCGATGACCTGCGCCGTGCTTACTTCGCCGCGACGACCATGATCTCGACATTGTACTGCGGCGCCGCGAGCTTGGCCTCGACGGTGGCGCGGGCCGGGGTGTTGCCCTCCGAGACCCAGGCGTCCCACGCCGCGTTCATTTCGGGGAACGTCTTCATGTCGGTGATGTAGATGGTCGCGCTGAGCAGCTTCGACTTGTCGGTGCCGGCCTTGGCGAGATGGCCGTCGATGATCGACAGGATGTCCTTGGTCTGGTCGGTGACGCTGCCGCCCGCGGCCTTGCCGGCGACGACGCCGGCGAGATAGACGGTGTTGCCGTGCACGACGGCCTGGCTCATGCGCGGGCCGGTTTCGAAACGCTGAATGCTCATTTGGGTCTCCACTTGAATGGCGGGCACTGTCTACAGTGCCGCGGGGCTCGCCGCTACTGCGCAATTTGCAGCACCGTTCATCGAAATCGCACAGAATTGCTCCGAGATCACGTCGGCGCGATCAGGTTGGTGGATTCAGGCCGTTCGTCCAGCGCGCGAACAGCGCAATCCGTTCGGCCGGCCAGGCGCGTCGTCTCGAAATAGCCGGACACGACGAAGACCCGGGTCAAGCTCGCTTTTGGCCCGTCGGAGACAAGCCAACTGCACCGAGCGATGTCCGCATTTTGGGGGCCCGGAAGACATGTGCTCATGCTGGGTTCTTCTCAGTTTGACCCTGATCAGACTTTGGGCCCCGTTGCCGCTCAAGCCCGATTCCCTCTGGCTGCTTAAGGGCAAAATGCTAGTCTTAAGCAATTCCACAAGGCATCGCCCTGACTCTGAGGAACTATGCTGCCACTCGCAGCGCGCGCCCAGCAAACTTCATGTCATCTATGACGGTGGTTGAGGAATTGCGATGACAGATTTATTCGGGCGACACGCGATAGTGGTCGGAGCAGGTATTGGCGGTCTCACCGCGGCGAACTTGCTGTCTTGACCCGCCGCTTCGAAATGCGGCTGTTGCCGCACGCTGAGGTCTGGCCCCTTCAGCGCGTTACGTTACGCCCCGCAAAGGGGCTGCCGATGCAGTTGGTTCCGAGGAGAGAGCTTTAACCGTTCGAAACGTTTGCCGAGTGGAGGAGGCACACGGCCAGACAGAACAGAACTCGGTAAGGATCGCAGCCTGACGGGCCGACTTTTTCGAGCTTGGCCCGCCGAACAAGCAAAAGGCATGGAGGAGAGGATATGCTGCGTTCAGTCTTGTTAGTCGCACCGGCAGTCGTGATGATAACCGCGACCGCGGTCCTGGCGGACAACAAATCCGATTGTCAGAAGGGTCTTGAGATGATCAAGGCCGAGCTCAGGAAGAAACATCCTGCTCCAGTGATGGCAACCTTGCGCAAGGCGCTTAGCGGTGCCGAGACCGAGGTGATAGAGGAAGATTGGCCCGAATGCATGGACTACATCAAGACCGCGCGTGCTGCGCTAAAACAATGAGTGCTACCGCAAACGAGTAGTGGTCATTTTGCTCCCGTCGCAAACGAGAGACTCACGCAGGCTCGGCAACCTGGCGGCGGCACTTCTGTTATTGACCCGATGCAGCCGATTGGCGCGGTGCGGCAAGCGTCGGCTTTCGGATCGAGACCGGGTCAGCCAAGACCGGCTGTCGAAAGCCAAGTCTGACCCGAAACGGTCATTTTAACCTGCAATGCCCTGGACAGGCTGCGCCGCCGGGGGGATCATTAATCGCGGGCAAACCAGGGGCGCCGCCATGGATGTCGGAGGTTGGCTGCGGAGGCTTGGCCTCGAACGATACGAAACGGCATTCCGCGAGCACGAGGTAAGCGGGGAAGTTCTTCCGAGCCTCACGCAGGAGGACCTCAAGGAAATCGGCGTTGGTCCAGTTGGTCACCGCCGCATACTTCTCGAAGCAATCTCTGCCCTAAAAGCCAATGCGGGCAGAGGCGACTCCTCTGCTGACGTTGCGCCGACCTCAAATGCCCTTAGTGCCCGAACCGAAGACCGCGCAGAGCGTCGCCAGGTTACGGTGATGTTCTCAGATTTGGTCGGATCAACCGCACTATCGGCGCGCTTGGACCCGGAAGATCTGCGAGAGGTCATCACCGCCTATCAGAAGATGGTCGCCGAGACCGTGGGCCGTTTTGGTGGCTTCGTTGCAAAGTACATGGGCGACGGTGTGCTGGTGTATTTCGGTTATCCTCAGGCCCACGAGGACGACGCCGAGCGGGCCGTGCGCGCGGGGTTGGCCCTGGTCGCCGCGATCACTAATGTGAAAACCCACGCCGCTCTCCAGACGAGGATCGGAATTGCGACGGGAGTGGTCGTGGTGGGCGATCTGATCGGATCGGGGCCTTCCCAAGAACAAGCGATCGTCGGGGATACGCCGAACTTGGCAGCCCGCTTGCAAGGCCTTGCAAAGCCGAACAGAGTGGTGCTTGCCGATAGCACCCGCAGGCTCGTAGGCAGCCTGTTCGAGCTTGAGGACCTCGGGCCGCAGAAACTTAAGGGCATCTCGGGTCCGACACCAGCCTGGGCGGCATTGCGACTGGCTGCAGTGGAAGGCCGTTTTGAAGCAATGCATGCGAGCGGCCTGACCGACCTTGTCGGGCGGGAAGAGGAATTCGACTTGCTGCTACGGCGCTGGTCGAGGGCCGAATCCGGTCTGGGACACGTGGTCCTGCTCTCCGGCGAACCTGGCATCGGCAAGTCACGATTGACGGCTGCGCTGCTCGAGCACCTGGCTAACGGACCGCCTACACGTTTGCGCTACTTCTGCTCGCCGCAACACACTGAGAGCGCATTGTATCCGCTTATTGGCCAGATGGAGCGCGCCGCCGGACTGGGGCACAACGACAAGCCGCTAGCAAAGCTCGACAAGTTTGATGCGATGCTCGCACAGTCCTCAACCTCACCTCAGGATGCCGCACTTTTGGCTGAGATGTTGTCGCTGCCCAACGACGGGCGCTACCCGGCGCTCGACTCAGCCCCGGAGCAGCGCAGGGAAAAAACGCTTCAAGCGCTGACCTTACAAATTGCTGAATTGGCCAGACGGCAGCCGGTGCTGATGATCTTTGAGGACGCCCATTGGGCTGACCCCACGAGCCTGGAAGCGATCGGCCGGATGGTGGACCGGATCACAACCCTTCCGGTCCTCCTGATCGTCACATTCCGCCCCGAGTTCAATGCGCCCTGGGTGGGCCAGTCGCATGTAACGAGCCTGACGCTCAACCGGCTTGGCGACAGTGACGCCGCCACCATCATCGCACGGCTGGTCGGGAACAAGACGCTGCCAGCCGACGTGCTGGCGGAGATCGTCGGACGCACCGACGGGATTCCCCTGTTCGTGGAGGAGATGACGAAGGCGGTTTTGGAGGCCGAGAGCGAGGGTGCGGCCCGGCGCACGGTCGGCGTGGTTCCTTCTTCCGTCTTGGCGGTGCCGGCAAGCTTGCACGCCTCGCTGATGGCGCGGCTCGACCGGCTCGGTCCTGCCAAAGAGGTGGCGCAGATCGGATCGGCCATCGGACGGGGGTTCTCGCATGCCCTGCTGGCGGCGGTGGCGCCGAAGTCCGAGACGGAGCTGATCTCGGCACTCGATGGTCTCGTTCAGGCCGGCTTGTTGTTCCGGCAGGGAGATCCACCGCAAACAGACTATTTGTTCAAGCACGCGCTGGTGCGCGATGCTGCCTACGGCACGCTGTTGCGCGGCACGCGCCGGACGCTCCACTCACGCATCGCCGATGTTCTCGAGCAGGACCCGCCGAATTCCGTTTCGACGCCGCCTGAAGTTCTGGCGCACCATTACACGGAGGCCGGCGCGATCGAAAAAGCCGCAGCCTTGTGGGGCGAGGCCGGCCGTCGTTCCCGCGCACGATCGGCGTTGGCTGAAGCCGAAGTTCACTTGCGGCGGGCGCTTGGCCAGATCGCGACGTTGCCGGCGACCGCAGCGCTTCGCCGTGAACAGATTGCTCTTCAGGTCGAACTCGTCACCGTGCTCATGCACACCAAAGGTTACGGCGCGGCGGAAACCAAAACCGCGGCGGAGCGTGCCCGCGCCCTGATAGAACAAGCGGAAGCGATTGGGGAGCCACCCGAAGACCCGTTGCTGCTGTTCTCGGTGATCTATGGCTTCTGGGTTCTCAATGTCGCGGGATTCAACGGCGACGCGGCGCGTGAACTCGCTACTCAGTTCTGGCAGCTCGCAGCAAGGCAAGCCAGCAGCGGGCCGATCCTGCTCGCCCGTCGCATGATGGGGATGACATTGATGTCGGTCGGCAGCCCGGTGGAGGCGAAGGAGCATCTCGATAGCGCCCTCGAGATGTACAACGCGGCTGAGCACGGTGGGCTTGCAGCCCATTTCGGCACGGATGCCCGGGTTGCGATCCTGGAATGGCGATCGCGGACGCTTTGGCTGCTTGGATATCCCGACGCCGCACGCGGCGATGCCCTCCGCTCGTTTGCATGCGCGCGGGAGATCGATCAGGCGGCGACGCTGATGCACGCGCTGGCGCACTCCACCGCGACTCTGATCCTCTGCGGAGATGTTGACGAGGCCCGCCTCAGCGCCGCCGAGTTGGTCGCGCTGGCCGAGAGCAAAGGATCTTCATATTGGAGCGCGAACGGCAGAATTTGGGAAGGATGCTTGCTTACGCTTGCCGGTCGCCCGTCGAAGGCGGTCGAAATGCTGACCTCGGCGCTCGATGATTATCGCGCGACGGGCGCAACCATCTATGTTCCCTTTGCGATGTCCTACCTGGCCGCGGCTTATGCCCGGCTCGGACGGCACCAGCACGCGCTCGACGCGATCGACAACGCGCTCGCTATGGCGCAGAGCACAGACGAACGTTGGTGTGAGGCTGAACTCTATCGAATTAAAGGCGAACTCACCCTGGCATTGCCCGACGCGGATCAGGCTGCTGCCCAGGCACTCTTCGAGCAGGCGCTCGCGATTGCGCGTCTACAGCAGGCGAGATCATGGGAGTTGCGTGCTGCGACCAACATCGCGCAACTGTTGCGGGACCGCGGCGAGCGGCAAGCTGCGTGTGAACGGCTTGCACCCGTATATGAATTGTTCACTCAAGGCTTCGACACGCCCGATCTTCAGAAGACCAAGGCGTTGCTGGACACGCTTGAGTGACTGCGCTGTCGGGTAACCAGCGATCTCCGGTTCTGGGCCCTTTTCCGAAACGCCGCGCTTGCTATCGAAAGTCCGGTGTCGGGGGCAAGCTGACGTCACAGCGCTTCGGCGTGCAAGAACGTCGAACACTGGCCCGGCCGGTCTTAGCGTTCGCGCTCCCAGGCGAGGGTTCCGACTACCGTCTTGCCGGGATAAACGGCACTGGCTTGTTCAGCCGTTCGTATGGTCAGCTTGTCGCCCTGCAACCTGAAAAATCTCACCTGGTCCTGCCCGGTCAAAAGCTCATTCCAGGATATATCGACCTTGGTCGTGAATTTGTCGTCCTCGATGGTGAATGGGCCGGTGTAAACCATCAGCGTCTTGAGGAGAGCTGCTGACTCTGCATCGTTTGCCGCCGGCTTGCGATTTGCCGCCGCGATGACGAATGCCGCGTACCCGTCCGGCGTGATGAGCGCCCTGCCTTTCGGATCGTGACCAAACGGTTCGGCGACGTCTCCACCGATGATCTGAATGGTCCACGAAGTCAGCTTCCAACTGCCGGCCAATTGCCTCGCTGTGTCCTGCGCGAAAGCCAATCCAGGCGTAAAATAGCAATACACGACAACAGCGAGGGCGAAGAAACGCATATGCTGTCCTCCTATGAAGGAACAGACTTCGAGTACGGCCATACTAACCACGGGGAATGAAACCTGCGAGCCCCGCGACGACCGCCTCCCGGCCCGCCACGCCCAGTTCTTCGGGCAGGCGCCAGGTTCGGTATTGGCTCCAGTGCGGACATGCCGGCCTTTATCTTACCCGGCTCGCCCGCGCATGGTAACGTCCGGAGTGCTCGACTGATGCTATCGATCCTCCGTTTGGAATAGACCAATGACTTTGCGAGCAATTTTCGCCGCATGCGCTGTTGCGGCTTTTGGATCGTTCATGATCACAATCGACGCGCTTGGTCAGAAACAATCGCTAAAAGATCAATTGGTGGGCACGTGGACGCTGCTCTCGTGGGAGCAGAAGAAAGGCGACGGCACCAAGATCGAGCGTTATGGGGCCGCTCCGAAGGGCATCGCGTTCTTTGATGCGGGTGGGCGATACATCATCACGGTGATGCGCTCGGATCGAGCCAAATACGCGAGCAATACCCTCTGGCAGGGCACACCCGAGGAAAACAAGGAAACCGCCGACGGCACGATAACCTACTTCGGAACGTATTCTGCTAACGAGGCAGATAGCAGCATCGCGATCCACGTCGAAGGCAGTTCCTTTCCAAACTGGAATGGCACCGAACAGAAGCGCTTTGTCGCCATTGCGGCAGACCAGCTGACGCTGACCGTTCGTCCCCCGGCGGGAGATATAGTCGACGTAATTTGGAAACGAGCGAACTGATCCGGCCATCACGTCTGCTGTTGGCCTATCGTGACCCATCGTGCTGCGGACGAACCTGGTCGCTATGAGAACAGAGCGGACGTGTCACCTGCCGGACTTATGGGTACACGGCCTGGCGCAAGATGAGATCAAGCTGCGGCGGGACATTTACGCAATTTCTGAATATTAGAAATGTATCCCTGAGTTGCCCGACTTGTCAAGTTGCCTGGTCGAACGCCGGCACCGCCGGCTACTTTGCATGGGGTTGTTTTCGATATTTTGACAACGCCCCTGCGAAGAACGGCTTTCCGGCCGGAACCCAAAGCAAGGAAAGGCCGTTGTCGCGGGATGTTGGGGGCAATCAACACAAGGAATGCTCATGCGCATCCGCATCTCGACGGCATCCATCGTTGCTGCTGCACTTTCGCTCGGAACACCTGTTTGGGCGCAAACGCAGGGAACGCAGCCGAAGCCGCCGCAGGCTCAATCCGAGGAATCCACCGTCATCCGGAGCATACAAGTCGTGGACGTCAAGGAACTCAAGCCTGAGGTCCGGTCGAGGGTCGAGGCTGTCATCGCAAAGGCAAGCGAAGAAGACCTGAAGAGCCTGCGGGGTTCCATCGACGCCTCCACGGAGGCGACTTCCGCGCTGAAGGCGAAGGGACTGAGCTCGGCACAGGTTGTCGCTGTCAATCTCAGCAACGGCATTCTCACGCTCTTTACCAAGCTGGCGTGAGCGCCTAGCTAAGGAAGTCCGGACTCAATGACAAGAGCCCGCCGGCCCAAACCCGGCGGGCTCTTCCATGTCCGTTTCGCCGTCTCTTCCGTGGCGAGGGACGCGCCTTGGGCATGATAAGATTAGCCCGAGCTACAACCGTATCGAAAGTTCACCTCTCCCTTGGGAGAGGTCGATTTGCGCAGCAAATCGGGTGAGGGGTTACGGTCCATCGAGAGGGCAAGAGCCCTCACCCGGATCGCTCTGGACGATGCTTCGCATCGCCAGGCGCAATCCGACCTCTCCCCGGTGGGGAGAGGTGAACAGAGGCCGCCAAGCCGATTCAGTCAAAACTCATCCCGCCTTAATTCACCGCCTTTGCCGCCGCGCGCCCGGCGTTGCGGCCCGAGAACAGGCAGCCGCCGAGGAATGTTCCCTCCAGCGAGCGATAGCCGTGCACGCCGCCGCCGCCGAAGCCGGCGGCTTCACCGGCGGCGTAGAGTCCGCGAATGATCTGCTGATCGCTGCCGAACACGCGCGAATCGAGGTCGGTCTCGAAGCCGCCGAGCGTCTTGCGGGTCAAGATGTTGAGCTTCACCGCGATCAGCGGGCCATGCTCGGGATCGAGAATCCGATGCGGCTTCGCGGTCCGGATCAGCCTGTCGCCGATATAGCGCCGCGCATTGTGCAGGTTCATCACCTGCGCATCCTTGACATAGGGATTGGTGATCTCGCGGTCACGCGCCTCGATCTGCGTCTTGATGGCGTCGAGCTGCAACAGGTCATTGCCGGCGAGCTTGTTCATGGCGCTGACGAGGTCGGCGAGATTGTCGCGCACGATGAAGTCGGCGCCGTGCTGCTTGAACGCCTCCACCGGCGCCGGCGCCCCCTTGTTGGTGGCGCGCTTGATCGTCATGCGCCAGCTCTTGCCGGTGAGATCCGGGTTCTGCTCGGAGCCCGACAGCGCGAACTCCTTCTTGATGATGCTCTGGGTCAGGATGAACCACGAATAATCGTAGCCCGTGCCCATGATGTAATGCAGTTGCCCGAGCGTGTCGGAGCCCGGGAACAGCGGCGCCGGCAGCCGCTTGCCTGTGGCGTCGAACCACATCGACGATGGTCCCGGAAGAATACGGATGCCATGACGCGGCCAGATCGGGTTCCAGTTCTGGATGCCCTCGACATAGTGCCACATGCGGTCGCGGTTGATCAGCCGGCCGCCCGCTTGCTCCGTGATCCCGATCATGCGGCCGTCGACATGTTCGGGCACGCCGGAGATCATGAACTTTGGCGGTGCGCCGAGCCGCTGCGGCCAGTTCTGCCGCACCAGATCATGATTGCCGCCGATGCCGCCGGAGGCGACGATCACCGCCGGCGCACGCAAGCTGAAATCACCGACGACGTTGCGCGATGAACTCTTGCCGCGCTCGACCGAAGTCGATTCCAGGATCGCGCCGCTCACGCCATCGACCGCGCCGTTGGTGACGCTGAGCGCATCGACGCGATGGCGGAACTTGAATAGCAGATGTCCGCCCCTGGCAGCCTCGCGCGCGCGCCGTTCGAACGGCTCGACGATGCCGGGGCCGGTGCCCCAAGTGACGTGGAAGCGCGGCACCGAATTGCCGTGGCCCATGGCGTCGTAACCGCCGCGCTCGGCCCAGCCGACCACCGGGAAGATGCGATGGCCCATCGCGCGCAGCCAGTCGCGTTTCTCCCCCGCCGCGAACGCGACATAGGCCTCGGCCCATTTGCGCGGCCAGTGATCCTCCTCGCGATCGAAACCGGCGGTGCCCATCCAGTCCTGCAGCGCGAGCTCGACCGAATCCTTGATGCCGAGCCGGCGCTGTTCCGGCGAATCGACCAGGAACAATCCCCCGAACGACCAGAAGGCCTGGCCGCCGATGCTCTGTTCCCCTTCCTGGTCGAGCACGATGACGCGCTTGCCCGCGTCGGCGATCTCGGTTGCGGCGACCAGACCGGCAAGCCCGGCGCCAATCACGATCACATCTGCGTCGTCAGCCATTCTGATTCCCCCGTCCGCCGGAATTCAAGACCGCGTCGTTGCGCGCGGTCAACGCCAATTGGACCTTGCCTGTGGCGGCGAGGCACCAAGTCGTTGCGGCAAGTTGTTCCAGTTTGGGACCTTTTCCACGCTCCACTGCAGCGTGGGCGCAACACCCGATTTGAATTTGTTTTGACCGGCTTCACTCGTCTGGACAAAATTCCGCGGCCGCAACACGCTCACGATTGTCTTGCATCACAGACCAAACAGATTCGGTTTCGACTGGGGCTGGCCAAAATGAAGTTGATGACGGGGTTGCTCGCTGCGGTTCTCCTGCTGGCGGGAATGGGGGCGTCTCACGCAGTGGTCAGGATCGCCGACGATCGCGGCGGCAAGATCGGCGTCTATGTCGACAGGTATCAAGACCTGCGCACGTCGGGCGAAACCGTGATCATCGACGGGCTGTGCGCCTCTGCCTGCACCATCGTGCTCGGCAAGGTTCCTCACGACCGGATCTGTGTGACGTCACACGCCAGTCTCGGCTTCCATGCGGCCTGGGACTACGGCGACAACGGCCGCCCGGTCCCCAATCCCGAAGCCACCCATATGCTGTACCTGATGTACCCGCCGGCGGTTCGCAAATGGATCACGGATCGCGGTGGCCTGACCCGGCGCATGATCTTCCTGCAGGGCAAGCAACTGCAGGCGCTGTACAAGCCGTGTTATCTCAACGCCCAGGCCTCGGCGAAGCCCGTGCATTGATCTGCCGGTCGCGGTTTGGCGTCCTCTCGCGTCATGGCCGGCAACCCCGGCATGGCGGGGCAAGCACCGGAAACCGCCTCGCTATCATTTGACGGCCTGCGACCGCCATTGCGCTTGCTGCCTGCCGGAACCCGGCCTATCTCAACCCAATGGTTCAGCCGATCTCCACCCGATCCGAGCTCATGACGGCTCCGCAGGGCCGGGTGGCGTCTGCGATCCTGTGGGGCGCCGCCGGCATCGGCGGATTGGCCCTGCTTGCCGCTGCCGCGCTCTGGTTCCACTACGGGACCGCGGTGTTTTTCGAAATGATCACGGCCGGCATCTCCGCCTGCTTCTGACAAGGACGCCCTCGCATCATGCCCCGGACCACGCGCCCATTGGTGATCTTCGCTGCCTTCGCGGGCAGCCTGGCGGTCGGCCTGTTCCTCATGCTGTGGGCGGTCGGCGGCTTGCGCACCGTCGCTGCGCCGGCCGCGATCGGCGGCCCGTTCCAGCTGACCGACCAGGTCGGCCAGACCGTCACCGACAAGAACCTTCAGGGCAAGCCGACGCTGATCTTCTTCGGCTTTACCCATTGCCCGGACATCTGCCCGACCTCGCTGTTCGAGATTTCCGAGGTCCTGAAGGCGATGGGCAAGGATGCCGACCGCGTGAATGCCTATTTCGTCTCGGTCGATCCGGAACGCGACACCGCTACGGCGATGAAGGACTACCTTTCGAGCTTCGATCCGCACCTCAAGGGCCTGACCGGCGATCCCGCCGCGATCGCCAAGGTGCTGTCGAGCTATCGCGTCTACGCCAAGAAGGTGCCGCTGAAGGATGGCGACTACACGATGGATCACACCGCGCTGATCTATTTGATGGACCGTGACGGCCATTTCGTCGCGCCGTTCAATCTGAAACGGACGCCGGAAGAGGCCGCGGCCGATCTCAAACGGTATCTCTGATCGCTATTTCCGATTGAGAAATAGCCCAATCGGCGCTCGCATCAGGCGCCGGATGGTCTATAAGCCGTTCAATTTCCTGAAATTGCCGGTTATGCCAAATTTGTCTGCCCAGCCCTTTGCCGTCCGCTCGCGCCAGTTTCGCCTGGCTGCGGGAATGATGGCGGCCGTCGTGCTTGTCATGGCGGGGCCCGCGGTTGCGCAGACGCCGCCGGCACAGGCCCCGGCTGCGAAGAACGCTCCGGCTCCGGCCCCCTCCACCAAGGCGGCCCCTGCACAAGCGGCGCCCGCTCCGCCGGCCACGACCCTGCCGCCCAAGGCCGCGGCCGAAGCAGCGCCCCAGGCGGTGCCCGGCTTCTGGGATCCGCGGCGGCGCCCGGACCGGCCCGACCTGTCGCGCCTCACCGTGATTCGCTTCCTGACCGAGACCGATTATCCGCCGTTCAACTTCACCGGTCCGGACGGCAATCCGGCCGGCTTCAACGTCGACCTGGCGCGTGCGCTCTGCGACGAGATCAAGGTCACCTGCACCATCCAGATGCGGCGCTTCGAGACCCTGATCGATGCGCTCGCCACCAACCGCGGTGATGCCATCATCGCCTCGATGGCGGTGACGCCGCAGCTGCGCGCCAAGGTCGACTTCACCGATCCCTATTACCGTGCGCCGGCGCGCTTCGTGTCGCGCCGTGACAATGTGATGCCGGAAATCCGTCCCGAGT
This sequence comes from Bradyrhizobium acaciae, assembly GCF_020889785.1. GTDB lineage: Bacteria > Pseudomonadota > Alphaproteobacteria > Rhizobiales > Xanthobacteraceae > Bradyrhizobium > Bradyrhizobium acaciae. The sequence goes on along the minus strand of NZ_JACMYK010000002.1, from coordinate 109,167 downwards.
ATCTCGAGGGCAAGAAGGTCGGCGTCATCGCCGGCACCTCGCACGAGGCCTACCTCAAGGCGATGTTCACCGACGCCGAGATCCATTCCTATCCGGATAACGACGCGCTGCGCGTGGCGCTGCGCCGCGGCGAGGTCGACTTCATCTTCGGCGATGCGATCTCGCTCGCGTTCTGGATCAACGGTACCGATTCCGCCGAATGCTGCGCGTTTTCGGGCGGCCCCTTCGTCGAGAGCCGCTATTTCGGCGAGGGCGTCGGCATCGCGGTGCGCAAGGGCAACGACCTGCTCCGGCAGTCGTTGAACTGGGCGTTGTTCCGGATCTGGGAAAAAGGCCGCTTCACCGATCTGTGGCTGCGTTATTTCTCGATCAGCCCGTTCTGAGGAACGAGTGTCTTCACCTCGCCCCGCCTGCGGGGAGAGGTCGGAATTCAAGCGCAGCTAGAATACCGGGTGAGGGGGACTCGCCGCGATTCAGGCTCTTGCCGTTGATGCGGATCGAGCCCCTCACCCCAACCCTCTCCCCGCAAGGGCGGGGCGAGGGAGCAGGCACCGCTGCCGTCGTTTTGCATTTTGCCGCGAAAGCGTTAGTTTTCGCGGCCTTTTTGGAGAAAGCCTGAAGAATGTCCGTGATTGATCTTGCTGCCAGCCCGAGCGACCTGCGGGCGCTCGCCGAACAATCCAACGCCTGGCCGTTCGAGCAGGCGAAAGCGATTGTGGCGCGGTTGAAGAAAAATCCGAAGGACGAGGTGCTGTTCGAGACCGGCTACGGCCCCTCGGGCCTGCCGCATATCGGCACCTTCGGCGAGGTCGCGCGCACCACGATGGTGCGCCACGCCTTCCGCGTCCTGACCGAAGACAAGATCAAGACGCGCCTGCTCGCCTTCTCCGACGACATGGACGGGTTGCGCAAGGTGCCGGACAACGTGCCGAACAAGGAGATGCTCGCGCAGCATCTCGGCAAGCCGCTGACCAAGGTGCCCGATCCGTTCGGCACCCATCCGAGCTTCGGCCAGCACAACAATGCGCGGCTGCGCGCCTTCCTCGATCAGTTCGGCTTCGACTACGAATTCGCGAGCTCGACCGAGTATTACACCTCCGGCCGGTTCGATGCCGCGCTGCTGCGCATGCTGGAGCGGATCGAGAAGGTGATGGCGATCATGCTGCCGTCGCTGCGCGAGGAGCGGGCGGCGAGCTACTCGCCGTTCCTGCCGATCTGTCCGCGCACCGGCCTCGTGCTCTACGTGCCGGTGACCGCGCACGACGCCAAGGCTGGTACGATTTCCTACGAGGATCCCGACACCAAGGAGAGCGTTACCGTTCCCGTCACTGGCGGCCGCTGCAAGCTGCAATGGAAGCCGGATTGGGCGATGCGCTGGTATGCGCTCGGCGTCGACTACGAAATGGCCGGCAAGGACCTGATCGACTCGGTGAAGCTGTCCGCCAAGATCTGCTCGGCGCTCGGCGGCACGCCGCCCGAAGGCTTCAACTACGAGCTGTTCCTCGACGAGAAGGGCCAGAAGATCTCGAAGTCGAAGGGCAACGGCCTGACGATCGACGAATGGCTGCGCTACGCTTCACCGGAATCGCTGTCGCTGTTCATGTACCGCGAGCCGAAGGCGGCGAAGCGACTCTATTTCGACGTCATCCCGCGCAATGTCGACGACTACCAGCAGTTCCTCGACGGCTTCACGCGGCAGGAGGCGCGGCAGCAGCTGCAGAATCCGGTCTGGCACATCCATTCCGGCAAGCCGCCGCAGGCCGACATGCCCGTCACCTTCCAGCTCCTGCTGACGCTGGTGTCGTCGTCGAACGCTGAGAATGCCGAGACGCTGTGGGGCTTCATCGGCCGCTATCGTCCGGGCGTGTCGCCGCAGACCCATCCGAAGCTGGACGCGATGGTCGGCTACGCCATCAATTATTATCGCGACTTCGTGGCGCCGACCAAGCAGTTCCGCGAGCCGACCGAGGGTGAGCGCGCAGCGTTGCAGGACCTGCGCGATGCCCTTGCCAACATGCCTGCCGACGCGACCGCGGAAGACATCCAGAACGTGGTCTACGAGATCGGCCGCCGCGAGCCGTTCCTCGACATGGTCAAGAAGGGCAAGGACGGCCGTCCCGGTGTCTCGCTCGACTGGTTCAACATGCTCTACCAGGTGCTGCTCGGCCAGGAGAAGGGCCCGCGCTTCGGCTCCTTCGTCGCAGTCTACGGCGTGCAGAATGCGGTCAACATGATCGACGGCGCGCTGGCGCGCTCGTCGTAGGCTTCGATCCCTCCCAAGGGGAGGGACAAAGAGCCGCAAAAGCGGATGGCAGTCCTGCCCCAATTTCAGCGAGGGTTCGAGCGGGATTGCGCTAAACTCGCTCCCATAAAATCAGCACGGCCTCCGCAGAGAGGCCGGCACAGATGGGAGCATGCGCATGCAGTTCAGGGTTTCGCCGACATCGCTGCAGGACAGTTCGAGCGCCGAGGAATGGCAGGCGCGGGTCGATCTCGCGGCGGCGCATCGGCTCGCCTACATCCATGGCTTTTCGGAAGGCATCTTCAACCATCTCACCTTCGTGGTGCCCGGCCGCACCGATCGCTATTACCAGATCCCGTTCGGCATGCACTGGTCGGAAGTCACCGCGTCGTCCTTCATGGAGGTCGGCATCGACGATGCCGAGGTGAAGCGCGGCGAGGGTGAGGTCGAGCGCTCCTGCTTCTGCATCCATGCGCCGATCCACAAGGCGTTGCCGCAGGCCAAGGCGGTGTTCCACACCCACATGCCGTATGCGAGCGCGCTGACGCGGCTCGAGGATCCGCGCATCAAGGAGATCGGCCAGACCGAGGTCGGGCTGTCGGAGGCGATCGCCTATGACGATCTCTACACCGGCCCTGCGCTCGATCCCGAGGAAGGCGCACGGCTCGCCAAGGTGATCGGCAACAAGACCATCCTGTTCATGGCCAACCACGGCATCTCGACCGTCGGCGAGACGGTCGCGGATGCCTATGACCGGCTCTATTACATCGAGCGCGCCGCGCAGGTGCAGATCTATGCGATGTGGACCCGGCAGCCGCTGAAGCAATTGCCGCAGCCTGTGGTGGAGAAGACCAAGCGCGATTTCCGCGACGACCATCTCTACAACGGTCCATCCCCGGCGCAGCGGCATTTCGATGCGCTGAAGCGTATGCTGGACCGCAAGGAGCCGGACTACGCGACGTAAGGAGGCTCGGACGGCACTACAACTTCCCCTGTCGTCCCTGCGAAAGCAGGGACCCATAACCACAGGGTTGAGTTGTTGAAGCGCGCTGTGGCCCCAGCGTGGTGCAGCAACGATCGTCGGTGGTTGGGTCCCGGCTTTCGCCGGGACGACACCGTTGTTGCGGTCGGCGACTCGCTCAGCTACTGGCTCGCCCACACGACGCGCGCGATCCATGTGACCTCCTCAGTATCGAGCAGGCGGTCGGGATGCTCCGGATTGAGCGAGGCGAGCTCCAGCACCTTGCCGGTGCGGCGCTTCAATTCCTTCACCATCACCTCGCCACCGGTGGTGCGCACCACGACGCGGTCGCCGCGGCGGATCGCGGTCGCCGGTGACACCACGATGATGTCGCCTTCGCGATAGGCCGGCTTCATCGAGTCGCCCTCGATCTCCAGCGCATAGGCGTGCTCGTCGGTTGTCGCCGGCAGCGCCACCTCATCCCAGCCCTTGCCGGCGGGAAAGCCAGAGTCGTCGAAATAGCCGCCGGCGCCGGCTTGGGCGAAGCCGAGCAACGGCACTGATTGGCCGGCGCGCGGGCCATCGCCGAGCAGCTGCACGAACGTCTCCATGCCGGCATTGCTCGCGGCCAGCGCCTTGGAGAGCGATTCGGTCGAAGGCCAGCGCTCGCGGCCGTCGCCGGTCACGCGCTTGGACTTGTTGAAGGTGGTGGGATCGAGACCGGACTGCTTGGCGAGGCCGGACGGTGACAGGCCGGCGCGTTCGGCGAGCCGGTCGATCGCGGCCCAGACCTGGGCGTGGGTCAGCGGTCGCGCGGCTTTGGGCTGTTTGGCCATCGAGGACACCCCGGATGGTAGGAATTATTGCCTGAAACTTCGATTTTCGCAAATCTGCCGCCGGATCTGTCCCGGCACCGCTTGAGTTGCGCGGCTGCCGCCGATACGGTCCCTCGCTCGCCACATGGCGTCTGGGGCATTTCCCCTCAAATCCGGATAAAACCCCAAGAGACTCAAGGACAAAAGGGAAGGCCGGGCCGTGCCTATGATCTACAAAATCACCCCCGCTTCGGCCTGGCGCGAGGCCGAGCGGCAGGGCGTGTACCGGGGCAGTGCGGACGACAATCGCGACGGCTTCATCCATTTTTCCACCGCCGCCCAGGTGGCCGAGACCGCGCGCAAGCACTACCACGGGCAAACCGGCCTGTTCCTGGTCGCGGTCGATGCCGATGCGCTGGGCGACGCCCTGCGCTGGGAGCGGTCGCGCAATGACGAGCTGTTCCCGCATCTCTATGGCGAACTCGACCTGGGCGCGGTCACCGAGATCCTCACCCTGCGCGCGCGCTCCGACGGTGGCCACGACATTCCGGAGCTCAAGCCGTGATCCGTGCCTTCGACGCCTTCTCGCTGCCGCTGCTGCGCTGGTTCGATCCGGAAGATGCCCATCGCATGGCGATCCAGGGCCTCAAGCTGTTGCCGCCGATCCGGCAACGGGTGGATGATCCCAAGCTCGCGGTGCGCGCCTTCGGACTGAACTTCCCGAACCCGATCGGCATGGCGGCGGGATTTGACAAGAGCGCCGAGGTGCCGGACGCGCTGCTGCGGCTTGGTTTCGGCTTTGTCGAGATCGGCTCGGTGACGCCGAAGCCGCAGGCCGGCAACCCGCGGCCGCGGTTGTTTCGCCTGGAGCGCGACGAGGCCGTGATCAACCGCATGGGCTTCAACAATGACGGCGCGGATGCCGTGCTGCGCCGGCTCGCCGCGCGCGGCGGCGCCGCCGGCATCGTTGGCGTCAATGTCGGGGCCAACAAGGATTCTTCCGACCGCGTCGCCGATTATGTGAAGCTGATCGAGACCTTTGCGCCGGTTGCGAGCTATTTCACCGTCAATGTCTCCTCGCCGAACACGCCGGGCCTGCGCAATCTGCAGCAATCGGCGGCGCTCGACGATCTGCTGGCGCGGGTGATCGATACCCGTGAGCGCGTGCGCAAGAACGCGGGCGACTCGCCGGTGCTGCTCAAGATCGCGCCGGACCTGAGTCTCGCCGAGCTCGACGACGTCGTGCACATCGCGCGCTCGCGGCGCGTCGACGGCATGATCGTCGCCAACACCACGCTGGCGCGTCCGTCGACCTTGCGCGAGGACATCCGCGCCAAGGAGCAGGGCGGTCTGTCGGGCCGTCCGCTGTACCGGCTGTCGACGCGCATGGTGGCCGAAACCTATGTCCGCGTCGAAGGCGCGTTTCCGCTGATCGGCGTCGGCGGCATCGACTCCGGTGGCGCGGCGCTGACCAAGATCCGCGCCGGGGCCAGCCTGATCCAGCTCTACTCTTCGCTGGTCTACAAGGGCATCGGCCTGGTCGACGACATCAAGCGCGACCTGTCCTCGACCTTGCTGCGCACCGGCCGCGACTCGCTGTCGGAAATAGTCGGCGCCGATGCCGCGACCATCACGGCCGAGGATTGGCCGGTGCGGTAGGTTGCAAGTCACCTCGCCCCGCTTGCGGGGAGAGGTCGGATCGCATCCCAGATGCGATCCGGGTGAGGGGGAGCTTCCGCATATTCGACTCCCACCTCCTTCGTGGGAACAGCCCCTCACCCCAACCCTCTCCCCGCAAGAGTGGGGCGAGGGAGTAGGGTGTCGCTCCATCCGGGGCCCGTTACCCCATCTACGAATCTACGATTTGAATGACTTCTTCAGCAGCGCCGGATAGCGCAGGCCCTGCAAGCCACCGCGCGCGACATAGAAGCCGAGCAGCGCGATCCACAGGCCGGTGTTGCCGTATCCGCTCAGCACCCACCAGGTGGCGAGGAACATCGCGAGCGAGGCCAGCATCAAATTGCGCATCTCGCGCGCCCAGGTCGCGCCGACATAGATGCCATCGAAGCCGAACGCGAACACGCCGGGCAGAGGGGCCAGGATCACGAACACCAGGAACTCGCGCGCGTAGCGGCGCACGTCCTCGCTGGTCGTCATCAAATTGATCAGCGCCGGTCCGAACAACGCGAACAGCACCGATACGACCAGCGCGAAGCCTGTGCCCCACAGCAGCACCAGCCGGGTCGAATCGGCGAAGCCGCGTCCGTCGCGCGCGCCGAAAGCGCGGCCGCACAGCTGCTGGGCGGCGTTGGCGAGGCCGTCGAGGAAGAAGGCGCTGACCAGCAGGAAATTGTTCAGCACCGAATTCGCCGCCAAGGTCACGTCGCCTTCGCGCGCGCCTTTGGCGGTGAAGAACAGGAACACGACGATCAGCGCCGCGGTGCGGATCATGATGTCGCGGTTGACCGCCAGCATGCGCGTCAGCTTGGCGCGATCGAACAGCGTGGCCGCTGGAACCGCAAAGCCGCCTTGCGAGATCCGCCACGCCACGGCGATGCCGGCAACGAAGCCGGTGGTCTCGGCGAGCGCGGCGGCGATTGCGGCGCCGGCAATGCCGGCGCCATAGGCCTGCACCAGCAGCACGGTTGCGATCATGTTGATGATGTTGATCACGATCTGCAGCGCCAGCGCCAGATTGGCGCGCGCCTGGCCGACCAGCCAGCCCAGGATGACGTAGTTGGCGAGCGCCAGCGGCGCCGACCAGATCCGGATCATGAAGTAGTTCTTGGCCGCACGCGTGACGCCCTCGCTGCCGCCCATCAGCTGGAACGTGATTGCGGCGAGCGGCACCTGCAGCGCGATCAGCGCCGCGCCGATCAGGCCGGCGACGATGAAGCCGCGCACCAGGATCGGAGCGAACTCTTGAGGCTCGCCGGCGCCCTGCGCCTGCGCGGTGAAGGCCAGCGTGCTCATGCGCAGGAAGGCGAACAGCCAGAACAGGCAGTCGAAGATCACCGAGGCCATCGCCACGCCTCCGAGCAGCGCGGCATCGTCGAGCCGGCCGATCGCGGTGGTCGAGACGATGCCGATCAGCGGCGTGGTCAAATTGGCGACCATCGCGGGGCCGGCGATGGCGAAAACCTGGCGGCTCGTGATCTTCTGGTGAACGGGGGCGTGCATGGCTACAATTGTGAGGAACGTCCGATTTTATCGCGTCGTCGGTGGCGCTGCCATGCTCGAATTGTTCTCAGAGCAATGCGGTGGCGAGGGGGCTGGGCAGCCCGCGAAGCAATTGCATCGTCAGAACACCACGACCATGCCGTCGCTTGCTGCCGTGTAAGGCAGCTCGTCGACGCGGCCGAGCATGTCGTCGCTCATGTGGGTCAGCACCACGCGCTTGGCGTTGATCGCTGGCAAACGCGCTTCCAGTGTTTTCAGGCTGAGATGGTTCTTGACCAGCTTGTCGTAGGTATAGGCTTCGGCGATGAAGAGGTCGGCGTCCCGCGCCGCCGGGATCAGCGCGTCGCTCCACTCGGTGTCGGCGCTGTAGCTGACGACGCAACCTTCCGCCTCGATGCGATAGGCGAGGAACGGTCCGCCGGATTCGCCGTGCACGACAGGATACGGCGTCACCGTCACCTCGCCAAAGCTGCATGGTTCCTGCGCGGCGAGCGTGACGACGGACAGATCGAAGCGCTGCTTGGTCCTGGAGGAATGCTCGAACATCACCTCCATCACCGCAGGCAGTTTCGTTTCGATGCCTTCAGGACCTGCGATCACCAGCGGCCGGGTGCGGCGGGAGAACTGCGCATCGAGCAGGAAGAACGGCAGCCCGGCAAAGTGATCGCCGTGGAAATGCGTGATCAGGATCAGGTCGATCGCGTTGCGATCGATCTCGAGCCGCTTCAGCGCCGGGAGTGAGGACGCGCCGCAGTCGATCAGGAAATTGGCGCTCGCGCCGGTGACATGGAAGCAGGTGTTGAACCGGCCGCCGGAGCCGAATGCATCGCCGCAGCCGACAAATTGCAATTGCATCGGCTGCGGGCCTTCCCTTGGATCACCGGCCGCGCGGCGCGCCGAACAGCCGCGACAGCAGCCAGATCGGGATCACGATCACGGCGCCGAGCAGGAAATAGCGCCAGGCCCAGTTGATCGCGTCGAAGCCGAAATCCCAGATGCTCTGGAACAGCCTGCGGATGCTATGGAGAATGTTCCACGGGTCGAGGCCTATCGCGGCGAGCACGACGCCGACCAGGATCGAGAGCAGGATCAGCCGGAACGCCACCGACAGCGGCGAGCCGCCGAGAAAGCGGTACAGGCCGTCACTGTGCCCGGCCGGCAAGTCTCGGATGTTGTCTGGCATCATGATCTCCTGGCGGAATCGCCCGCATTATAGGTCACGGCGGAGCACATGGGAAACCCGCGGGGCGCGATCAATGGCTGCCATGCGGCTTGCGGGTTTAACTTCCTGTCATGGAGATTAACATCCGTTCAAGTGTCTCCAGCCGATCGGCTTCGCGCGGCGGCTTGTCCCAGCGCAGCCGGCTGATGCGGGGAAAGCGCATCGCGACGCCGGATTTGTGCCGCGACGAGCGCTGCAGGCCTTCGAAGGCGACTTCCAGCACCAACCCCTGATCCGCTTCATGCACGACGTGCCGCACCGGCCCGAATTTCTCGGTGGTGTTGCGGCGGACGAAGCGGTCGATCTGCAGCAGCTCCTCGTCGGTGAAACCGAAATAGGCCTTGCCGACCGGCACCAGCTCGTCGCCGGCCTCGCCACGGGTCCAGACCCCGAATGTATAGTCGGAATAATAGGACGAGCGTTTGCCGTGGCCGCGCTGGGCATACATCAGCACCGCGTCGATGATGTGCGGATCGCGCTTCCATTTCCACCACGGGCCTTTCGGCCGTCCGGGCAGATAGGGTGCGTCGCGCCGCTTCAGCATCACGCCCTCGACCGCGTCGGCATCGTCGCCGGCGCCTGCGCTCTTCGGATCGGCACGCGCCGCGGCGAGTTCTTCCCAGCTTGCGAACGGCACGGTCGGCGACAGGTCGATGCGCGGATCGTTCAGCTTGGCGACGAAGGCTTCGAGATGTGAGCGGCGTTCGGTGAACGGCAGCTCGCGCAGATCGTTCTCGTCGTCGCCCAGCAAATCGTAGGCGCGCAGATGGATCGGGAATTCCTTGATCAGCTTCGGCGAGACCACTTTCCGGTTAAGTCTCTGCTGCAAGACGTTGAAGGTCTGCACGCGGCCGTCGCGCAGCACCAGCAATTCGCCGTCGATCGCGCCGGGCAGGTGCAGTGATGGCACCAGGTCGGGGAAGCTGCCGGTGATGTCGTCGCCGGTGCGCGAATAGAGCCGCGCCTGGATGTGCCCGTGCGCATCGCGGCCGGCGACAGCCTGCACGCGGATGCCGTCCCACTTCCATTCCGCGCTGAAATCGGCAGCGTCGAGATTGGCGAAATCGCTGTCCTCGACCGCGTGCGCCAGCATCACTGGGCGGAACGGGGTCGGGTCGCTGTTGACAGGCTTGTCGCCGCGGCCTTCGAGCCAGGCAAACAGCTCGAGATAGGGCGGCGACAGCCCCGGCCACATCAGCTCGATCTCGTGCGGGTCTTTGTCGCCGAGAGCGGCCGCTGCGGTCTTCGCCAGCCGCGCCGAGATCCCGATCCGCATCGCGCCGGTAACGAGCTTCAGCAACGCCCAGCGCCCGGTCTCGTCGAGCTCGTCCAGCCAGCGCGCCAGCTGCGCCGGCAGCTCGGCCTTGCCGAGCGTGCGCAGGGTTGTGACGACGTCGGTCAGCGTGGGAGGAGGCGGGTTGTTGTGCGTGCGTGGAATCTCACTGCGATCTCGCCCGCGGTACCCCTCTCCCTCGCCCTCCCCCGCAAGGGGGGAGGGAACCCAGCCACCGGTGCGTCCCTCACCAACTTCAGTCATCTCAACATCGTTGTGAGGTGACCGCGGTGGTTGGGCTCCCTCCCCCCTTGCGGGGGAGGGTTGGGGAGAGGGGTGGCCCAGGAAAGACTCGTTGTGAGATGCACCAGTCGCCTTCGGCCACATCAGCGCAACCGTCTCGGAGAGGTCGCCGACGTAGTCATAGGAATAACCGAACAGCACCGGGTCGGCGCGTTCGGTGATCAGGTCGCGGATCAAGCCCGGCTTGGCGTGCTTGAACGACAGCGCGCCGGTCAGTGCCGCCAGCGCGTAGCCGCGGTCGGGGTCCTCAGTCTCGCGGAAATAGCCGACCAGCAACTTGATCTTGTTATTGCGGCCGGGCTCGTAGGCGAGGCGGTCGAGCAACTCGGCGAAGCGGTTCATGCTTTTGCCTCGCCGGCGGGCTGGGCCTCGCCCGTGACCGCCGCCGTCTCGCCTTCATCTTCGTCGCCATAGCCGACCAGATCGAGCGGCCGGGCGGTAAGGCCCTTGGTCTTGCACCAATGCACCAGGGCATCTTCCTGGCCGTGGGTGACCCAGATCTCGCCGGCGCCGGTCGCTGCGATCGTTGCCGTCAGCCCATCCCAGTCGGCATGATCCGAGATCACCAGCGGCAGCTCGATGCCGCCTTGCCGGGCGCGGGCGCGCACGCGCATCCAGCCCGACGCAAAGGCAGTGACCGGATCGGGGAACCGTCGCGTCCACACATCCTGTGTCGCGCTCGGCGGCGCCAGCGTGATGGTGCCGGCAAGCTCGGCCTTCTTCATGCCGCGCGCCGGCCGAAGCTCGCCGAGCGGAATGCCGCGCTCCTGATAATAGTAGGTGATCTTCTCCATCGCGCCGTGCAGGTGGATCGGCGCGTCGTAGCCGGCCTCGCGCAGCAGCGCGATCACGCGCTGCGCCTTGCCGAGCGAATAGGCGCCGACCAGATGCGCGCGCTCCGGAAACAGTTTTACGGAGGCCAGCAGCTTGTTGACTTCGCCGGCAGCATCGCCGTGGCGGAACACCGGCAGGCCAAAGGTCGCCTCCGTGATGAAGACGTCGCAGGGCACCAGCTCGAACGGCGCGCAGGTCGGGTCGCGCGCGTCCTTGTAGTCGCCGGAGGCGACGATGCGCCTGTCCTTGCAGGTGACGGATATCTGGGCGGAGCCCAAGACGTGGCCGGCGGGATGAAACGACACCGTGACGTCGCCGAGCCTGATCTCCTCGCCATAGGCAACCGCCTGCACAGAGCCGGCGAAATTCTCGCCGTAGCGCAGCCGCATCATGTCGAGGGTTTCCTGGGTCGCGAGGACAGCGCCGTGGCCCGCCCGTGCATGGTCGGAATGGCCATGCGTGATCAGTGCCCGTTCGACCGGCCTGACAGGATCGATGTGGAAGCCGCCGGGCTTGCAGCAAAGCCCCGCCGGGAGGGGCATCAGGATGTCTTGCGGGCGCATGCCGCACATATAGGCATTGATTCCGCGATATCTAATCGTCCTGCGCGGGCTTGACCGGCGCGCCCATCTCCGGAAAAAGTCCGTGCTTTGATGGATGGCCGTATCGGCCGAGATTGGTTCCTTAAAGCGAATGGCTCCGCGCCTGTTTCTGTCCTCCGGCGACCTCGTTGCCGACCGCCGCTACGAGTTCGCGCGCGACCTGCAACTGAAGGGCGATCTGCCGGCTGCCGCCGAGTTGCTCGAACAGGCGATCGAGCTGGTGCCGAATTTCCCCTCGGCCTGGCACACGCTGGGCAAGATCCGCCTCGAACTCGGCCAGCGCGAGGCCGCGATCGCAGCCTTCCGCGCCGCGCGCGATGCCGATCCCGAAGACCGCCATGGCGCCGGCCTGCATTTGATGCAACTCGGCGTCGAGGCCGTCAGCGCGATGCCGCCGGGCTATGTGCAGACGCTGTTCGACCAATACGCGCCGCGCTTTGAGGCGGCGCTGGTCGGCGATCTCGGCTATCGCGGTCCGGCGCTGCTGTTCAAGGCGGTGCTGTCGGTGCGCGCGGGCGCGAAGAAGCCGGCGTTCTTCAAGCGCGCAATCGATCTCGGCTGCGGCACGGGGCTCGCGGCCGGCGCGTTCGCACGGCATGTCGACCACTTCATCGGCGTCGACCTGTCGCCGCGCATGATCGACAAGGCGCACGCCACCGGACTCTATGCCGAGCTCGAGGTCGACGACATGTTGAAGGGCATTTCGACCAAGCCCGATGCCAGCGCCGAATTGATTCTTGCTGCCGATGCGATGGTCTATGTCGCCGATCTCGCGCCCGTGCTCGCCGAGGCCGCGCGCGTGCTGGTGCCAGGCGGCGTGGTCGCCTTCACGACGGAGACCCATGACGGCGAAGGCGTCATCCTCGGCCAGGGCCTGCGTTACGCACACAGTACGGCTTACGTGCGTGCCTCGGTCGCTGCCGCCGGGCTGACACTGGCCTTGCTCGACGATCTCTCGGCGCGCAATGAGGACAACGTCCCGGCGCCCGGGCTTGTCGCCGTGGCCGTGAAGCCGTGACGCTCTGACCCCCAGGGGAGGATAAGAAGGCGATCCCATACATCTCGCCCTCCAACTTGGGTCTACACGCTACGCATTTGCCGTGACGCGGCATTGCGCCGCAAAGTGGTGACTTCGCGCTTGCCCGGCGCTGGGCGGAATGCGAGAGCTTTCCGCCTCAGGGAGAGAAATAATGAAAAAACATACGCGGCGCGAATTCGGCGCCACCGCATTGTCCGTCATCGCAGCGTCCGTGCTGCCCGCGCCGTTCGTTCGGGCCGCGGACAAGAAGTACGATCCGGGTTCGAGCGACACCGAGATCAAGCTCGGCCAGACCGTGCCGCATTCCGGTCCGGGCTCGCTCTACGGCGTGCTCGGACGCGTCGGCGAAGCCTATTTCCAGATGCTGAACGACAGGGGCGGCATCAACGGCCGCAAGGTGAAATTCCTCACCATGGACGACGCTTACAGCGCACCGAAATGCGTCGAGGCGACGCGTCGGCTGGTCGAGCAGGAAGAGGTGCTGGCGCTCTATGGCTCGCTCGGCACCGCGCCGCAGACCTCCGTGCACAAGTACCTCAATTCCAAGGGCGTCCCTCAATTGCTGTTGAACACCGGCGCCTCGAAGTGGAACGACCCGAAGAACTTCAAATGGACCATGGCGGGTCTGCCGCTCTATCCGACCGAGGCGCGCATCCTCGCCAAGCACGTCGTCAGCGTGAAGCCCAACGCCAAGATCGGCATCCTCTACCAGAACGATGATTTCGGCCGCGACTTCCTCGGGCCGTTCAAGAAGGTGCTCGCCGATGCCGGCGGCAAGGCGCAGGTGATCATGGAGCAGACCTACGATCTCACCGATCCGACGGTCGATTCCCAGCTCATCAATCTGTCGAAGTCGGGCGCCGACGTGTTTTACAACATCACCACCGGCAAGGCGACGTCGCAGTCGATCCGCAAGGTCGCCGAGCTCGGCTGGAAGCCGCTGCAGCTGTTGTCGGCGGGCTCGACCGGCCGTTCGATCCTGAGCGCCGCCGGCCTCGAGAACGCCAAGGACATCGTCGCGATCCGCTACAACAAGGAAGTCGGCGTGCCGCGCTACGAGAAGGATGCCGACGTGGTCGCGTTCGAGGAGCTGCGCAAGAAGTATCTGCCGAACATCGATCCCGACAACACCATCGCCTTCGCCGGCTACGGCCAGGCCGCGACGATGGGCGAGATCCTGCGCCGCTGCGGCGACGACCTGACCCGCGCCAACGTGCTGAAGCACGCGACCACACTGGCCGGTTTCCACTCGCCCTATTTCCTTGACGGGATCAACTACAGCTACACGCCCGACGACTACACGCCGATGAAGACGCTCTATGTCTCGATCTTCAACGGCAAGGACTGGGACCTCTTCGGCGAGCCGATGACGGAGTAGAATTTGCACTGCGCTATCGTCTCCCTCGCCCCGCTCTTCGCGGGGAGAGGGCGGGGTGAGGGGCTGCTTCCACGAGCGGTGAGCGTGGTGAGACCTGTATCCCCTCACCCGGATCGCATCTGGCGATGCGATCCGACTCTCCCCGCAGGCGGGGCGAGGTGAAGTACCCTTGCCACCTGCCGCCATTTCCGCCCCGCCCTCGACGAAACCGACTGAACCACTTACCTCTTGGGCGTGTCGACGCTCGATCTCTTTCCTGTCCCGCCGTCGGAAACGGCCGATCTTTTGCCGCGCCGGTTTCGCGACTGGTTCGCCTCACGCGGCTGGTCGCCGCGTGAGCATCAGCTTGCGCTGCTGGCGAAGGCGCGCGAGGAACGTTCCGCGCTGCTGATCGCGCCCACGGGTGCGGGCAAGACACTGGCGGGTTTCTTGCCGACGCTAGTGGAGTTGAGTGGGGAAAGCGAGGAGAGAGGTCGGACACAGTCGACGCGTACCCCATCGCCACCTCCCCCCTTGCGGGGGAGGTCGACGTCCGCTGACGCGCAATCGCGCGTCATAGGACGGCGGGAGAGGGGTACGCCGCTTGCTCAAAACGATACGGCTTACCCCTCTCCCCAGCCCTCCCCCGCAAGGGGGGAGGGAGCCCTGCCAGCGAGCGCTGCGGAGCCAAGAAAGACGCTCATCTCCACCGGCCGCAGCGTTCGCCGTAGCGGTGGGCTGCACACCCTCTACATCTCGCCGCTGAAAGCGCTCGCGGTGGATATCGCGCGTAATCTGGAGACGCCGGTTGCCGAGATGGGTTTGCCGATCAAGATCGAGACCCGCACCGGCGACACGCCGGTGTCGCGGCGGCAGCGGCAGCGGCGCTATCCGCCGGACATCCTGCTTATCACGCCGGAGCAGCTGGCGCTGTTGCTGGCCTCCGACGACGCGCCGTTTCTGTTCTCTTCGCTGAAGCGCATCGTGCTCGACGAGCTGCATGCGCTGGTCACCTCCAAGCGCGGCGACCTGCTGTCGCTCGGGCTGGCGCGGCTCTGGACCATCGCGCCACAAGCCCGCGCCATCGGCCTCTCGGCAACGGTGGCCGAGCCCGAGCAACTGGCGCGATTCCTGGTGCCGCAGCCGGTCGGCGAGAACGCATCCGCCGACGTCGTCACGGCAGGCGGCGCCGCACCGCCGGTGGTCGAGATGCTCGACACGCGGGAGCGGCTGCCGTGGTCAGGCCACAGCGCGCGTCATGCGCTGCCCGAGGTCTATGAGCTGATCAAGCGCAACAAGACCACGCTGGTGTTCGTCAACACCCGCAGCCAGGCCGAGATGCTGTTCCAGGATCTCTGGCGCATGAACGACGACGGGCTCGCAATCGCGCTGCATCACGGCTCGCTCGACGTCGCGCAGCGCCGCAAGGTCGAGGATGCGATGGCTGCAGGCCGCCTGCGCGGCGTGGTCTGCACCTCCTCGCTCGATCTCGGGGTCGACTGGGGCGATGTCGACCTCGTCATCAATATCGGCGCGCCCAAGGGATCGTCGCGGCTGATGCAGCGGATCGGCCGCGCCAACCACCGCTTCGACGAGGCCTCGCGCGCCGTGCTGGTGCCGGCCAACCGGTTCGAGGTGCTGGAATGCGCCGTCGCGATCGATGCGATCGCGGAGAATGCGCAGGACACGCCGCCCTTGCGTTCGGGTGCGCTCGACGTGCTGGCCCAGCACGTGCTCGGCTGCGCCTGCGGCAAGCCGTTCCTGTCCGACGAGCTCTACGATGAGGTCAGGACCGCGGCACCCTATGCCGCTCTGTCGCGCACCGACTTCGACGATGTGGTCGACTTCGTTGCGACCGGCGGCTACGCGCTGAAGACCTATGAGCGTTTCGCGCGCATCAAGCAGGACAAGCAAGGCCGCTGGCGCGTCACCAATCCCAAGGTGCGGCAGAGCTACCGCCTCAACGTCGGCACCATCGTCGAGGATACCATGCTGAAGGTGCGGCTGGTGCGCTCGCGTGCCGGTGGTTCCGGTTCGACCGGCGCGATCGCCCGTGGCGGCCGCATGCTCGGCGAGATCGAGGAGGTGTTCATCGAAGGCCTCGTGCCCGCCGACACGTTTGTCTTTGGCGGTGAAGTGGTGCGCTACGAGGCCTTGGTCGAAGACCAGGTCTATGTCTCCCGCGCCAATGATAAGGATGCAAAAGTGCCGTCCTATATGGGCGGCAAGTTTCCGCTCTCGACCTATCTCGCCGAACGGGTCCGCAAGCTGCTCGACAACAGCCGGGCCTGGAACGGCTTGCCGGACCAGGTGCACGACTGGCTGTCGCTGCAGCGGAAATTCTCACGCGTCCCGGCGGTGCGCGAGCTGCTGGTCGAGACCTTTCCGCGCGGCGGCAGCCATTATCTGGTCTGCTATCCCTTCGAGGGGCGGCTCGCGCACCAGACGCTCGGCATGCTGCTGACGCGCCGGTTGGAGCGCGCCCGCGCTCGTCCGCTCGGTTTCGTCGCCAACGAATACGCGCTCGCGGTCTGGGGCGTCGGCGATCTCTCTTTCATGATCCGGCACGGCAAGCTCGATCTCAACGCGCTGTTCGATCCCGACATGCTCGGCGACGACCTCGAGGCGTGGCTTGCGGAGTCCGCGCTGATGAAGCGGACCTTCCGCAACTGCGCCATCATCTCCGGCCTGATCGCGCGCCGTTTCACCGACGAGGAGAAGTCGCGCCGCCAGGTGCTGTTCTCGACCGATTTGATCTACGACGTGCTGCGCAAGCACCAGGCCGATCACGTGCTGCTGCGCGCGGCGCGCGGCGACGCCGCCACGGGATTGCTCGATCTCCGCCGTCTCAGCGACATGCTTTCGCGCATCCACGGCCGAATCACCCACAAGGATCTCGATCACGTTTCTCCGCTTGCCGTCCCCGCGCTGCTGGAAATCGGCCGCGAGTCAGTTTATGGCGAAGCATCCGACGAGCTTCTGGCCGAGGCGGCCGAGGAACTCGTGCGGGAGGCGACGACGTAGCGCTGGTACTTTGGGGAACAGGACGTGACGGCAAGCGCACTAGCTTTGCGAGACGGTGACGATATGCGCGTTGCGAGGGTCACGGTGGCGGATGTCGGCTTCGTGGCGGATTTTTCCGGCGCGCTGTTCTGGGAAGCGCAGCGCCTGCTCGTGGTGTCCGACCTGCATCTGGAAAAAGGTTCGAGCTTCGCTGCCCGCGGCGTGCTGCTGCCGCCCTACGACACGGTGGCGACGCTGAGCCGGCTCGCCGCCGTCATCGCGCGGCACGATCCGCGACAGGTGATTGCGCTCGGCGACAGCTTTCACGATCGCGATGCCCATGCGCGCTTGTCGGATCCGGATCGCGAGGCGCTCGCGGCGCTGCAGGTGCGGCGCAACTGGATCTGGATCGCCGGCAACCACGATCCGGCGCTGCCGTCCAGTCTCGGCGGCGTAGTCGCCACTGAAGTTGCGATCGGCCCGATCGTGTTCCGCCATGAGCCGACGGGAGCTGCCGGCGAGATCGCCGGGCATCTTCATCCCAAGGCGCGGGTACCGACCCGCGGCCGCTCGATCGAACGGCGCTGTTTCGCCAGTGACGGCGAGCGCGCGGTGATGCCGGCGTTCGGCGCCTACACCGGTGGCTTGAGTATCCGCGATCGGGCGTTTGCCAAGATATTCGGGTCGCCGGGCTTCATGGCCCATGTGCTCGGCGACAATCGCGTCCACGCGTTCGTGGCGTCGCGGTGTTATTGACGGTCGCGATCAACTCGCTCCTACCTGCTACCATTCGTACATCGCGCCAAACACTCGGTGTCGTCCCGGGCAAGCGAAGCGCGACCCGGGACCCATAACCACAGGGCTTTGTTGTTGAACAAGGCTGTGGCTCCAGCTTGCCCTCTCGTCACGTCCTGTGGTTATGGGTCCCTGCTTTCGCAGGGACGACAGTGGAGTAGCGGCGCGACCGCGCCCTAAGCCGCCTTCGCTTGCACGCTCTCGCAATACTCCGCCAGCCGGTCCGCGAGCCGCAAGGTCGCGGGGCGGGCTTCGGGGGCGGCGACGAGGGCGACCTCGGTCCGCTCGATCGGGGCAAAGCCGTCCTTCGCCGTCAGCACGCGATGCTCGGCCTGGATCGACATCTCCGACAGGATGCTCAACCCGAGGCCTGCGGCGACCGCGGCCTGGATGCCGGCGAGGCTGGAGGACGTGTAGGCCATGTGCCAGTTGCGGCCCGCGCTCTCCAGCGCATGGATGGCGTGGGCGCGATAGAGGCAGCCCGAGCCGAAACCGATCAGCGGCACCGAGCCGGCCGTCGTGTCGCGCGGGTGGCTCTTGCTGGTCACCCAATGCACGCGTTCCGGCCACACCGCGATGCCGCCTTTCTCGCTCGCAGCGCGCTTGATCAGCGCGAGATCGAGATCGCCGCGCTCGAGGTCGCGGTACAGGTAAAGGCTTTGGCCGGAACGCACATCGAGCCGCAAATTCGGATGGCTGCGCGAGAAGGTCGCGAGCAATCGCGTCAGCCGGTAGGCGGCAAAATCCTCGGTGATGCCGATCCGGATCGCGCCTTCGCTGCCGGGGCGCGACACCACGTCACGCGCCTCCTCGGCGAGTGCGAGCAGCCGCCGCGCATAGGTCAGCAGCTGATCGCCGGCCTCCGTCGGAGTGACATCCTTGCCGCTGCGGATCAACAGCGGCTGGCCGACATCCTCCTCCAGACGCTTGATCTGCTGGCTCACCGTCGATTGCGTGCGGTGGACGCGCTCTCCGGCGCGGGTGAAGCCGCCGGCATCGACCACCGAGACGAAACTGCGCAGCAGCTCCAGGTCGAGCATCGCAGCCTCCATTCATAAATCCACTGGATGTCAGTCTATCATTTAATTTCCAAATAGCAAGGTAGCGGCCTAGATCATGCGCGAAGGAGAAATTCCATGTCCGCCGCATCCTCAATTGCCGCCCCCCGCGCCCGCTTCAACACCCTGCCGCTGCTGATCGCCCTGTTCTGCCTGCTCTGGAGCTACGCTTTCGTGGCCGGCAAGATCGGCGTCACCGATTGCCCGCCGTTGATCCTGCTCGCGGCGCGATTTTCGCTCGCCGGAGTCTTGGTCCTCAGCATCTCCTGGCTGCGCAGCGACAAGTGGGACCTCACCTGGCGTGACGCGGCCGTGTTCGCCGTGATCGGCGTCGCCAACAACGCGCTCTATCTCGGGCTCGGCTATACCGGCCTCAAGACCGTCTCGGCCGGGCTCGGCGCGCTGATCGTCTCGGCCAATCCGGTGTTCACCGCCATGCTGGCGGCCATGTTCCTCGGCGAGAGCATGACCTTGCGTAAGGTGATCGGGCTCGTGCTCGGCATCATCGGCGTTGCCTTCATCGTCTGGCATCGGATCAAGGTCGGCAGCGACAGTCCGCATGGCATCCTGTTCACGCTGGCCTCGCTCGCCTCGATCGTCGCCGGCACCATCCTGTTCAAGCTGCTGGCGCCGAAGGGCAGCCTGTGGATCGGCAACGGCATCCAGAACATCGCCGGTGGCCTTGCGGTGATGCCGTTCGCCTTCACGCTGTCCAGTGTCAGCGACATCGTGCCGAGCATGCGGCTCGCCGGCGCCTTCGCCTTCCTCGTGCTCGGCGGCTCGATCCTGGCCTATCTGCTCTGGTTTCATCTGCTGAAGGTGTGTGGCGCGACTGCCGCCAGCGCCTATCACTTCCTGATGCCGCCGCTCGGCATGCTGTTCGCCTACCTCGTACTCGGCGAGCATGTCGAATTCCGCGACCTGCTCGGGATCGTTCCGGTCGCGCTCGGCATCTATCTGGTGACCCGCCCCGCGGCCGCCGCTGCGCCCAAATCGGCGTGACCTGCGCATGCGACAGCCAATAGGGCCCCGGGTTTCATCATAGGAACATTGACGGTATCCGGCTCGTTGTCGCGACGGCCGGAACCGGACATGACGCAGCACAGGATGACCTCTCAAAAGCAGAACGGCCGGCCCGTCGACGAGGCGGCAAAGCGCCAGCCATTCAGCATCCGCAATATTCTGAAGACGCTCGGCCCCGGCCTGATTACCGGAGCCGCCGACGACGATCCATCCGGTATCGGCACCTACAGCCAGGCCGGCGCGCAGCTCGGCTACGGCATCGGCTGGACCATGCTGCTGACGTTCCCGCTGATGACCGCGATCCAGGAAATTTCCGCGCGGGTCGGCCGCGTCAGCGGGCACGGCATCGCGGGCAATGTCTGCCGCCATTATCCGGGCTGGCTGCTGGTCATCGTGGTGGCGCTGCTGTTCATCGCCAACACCGTCAATATTGCCGCTGATCTTTCGGCGATGGCGGACGCGGCCAGGCTCCTGATCGGCGGTCCAGCCATCCTCTATGTCGTGTTGTTCGGCGTGACTTCGGTGGCCGCGCAGATCTTCATGAACTACCGGCGCTACGTCGCGGTCCTGAAATGGCTGACGCTCAGCCTGTTCGCCTATGTCGCGGCACTCGCCTTTGCAAAAGTGTCGTGGACAGAGGCGCTGGCCGGCGTGCTGCTGCCGCACCTCACCTGGAGTGCGGACTATTTCACGACCATCGTCGCGATCCTCGGCACCACGATCTCGCCCTACCTGTTCTTCTGGCAGGCTTCGCAGGAGGCCGAGGAGCAGCGGATCGATCCCGATAAGCATCCGCTGATCAAGCGGCACTACGGCGTGCGGCGCGAGTTTTGGCGCATCCGTGCCGACACCATCACCGGCATGGCGTTTTCAAACGTGATCGCGCTGTCGATCATCATCACCGCCGCGGCGACCCTGCACGCCGCCGGCAAGACCGATATCCAGACCTCGGCCCAGGCGGCCGAGGCGTTGCGCCCGATCGCAGGACCCTTTGCCGAAATGATCTTCGCACTCGGCATCGTCGGTACCGGCCTGCTGGCGATCCCGGTGCTCGCGGGCGCGACGGCTTATGCCGTCAGCGAAGGGCGGCGATGGCCGGTCGGGTTGACGCGCAAGCCGAGGGAGGCGATCGCGTTCTATTCGGTGTTGGCACTGTCGGGCGGCATCGGCGTTGCGCTCAACTTCACCCCGATCGATCCGATCTCGGCATTGTACTGGAGCGCGGTCGTCAATGGCGTGCTGGCCGTGCCGGTGATGGTGCTGCTGATGTTCATGGCCCGCCACAAGGAAGTGATGGGACGCTTCGTCATCGGTGGGTGGCTCTACTGGCTCGGCTGGCTCTCCACGGCTGCGATGGCGCTCAGCGTGATCGCGATGGGGCTAGGGCTGCTGATCTAGGTCAGCAGGTGTTATCGCGGCGTCGATCGATCAGAACAGCGAGCTATCGATCTTGGTGGTCGATTTGATCTTTCGCAGGATGATGGTGGTGCGATAGCTCGCGATATCGCTGTCCGGATGCATGAGGCGGTCGAGGATGAAGGATTGATAGCGTGCGAGGTCGGACGACACGACCCGCAGGGAATAGTCCCAATCGCCGGCAATCATGCAGCATTCGACGACCTCCGGAAGGCCGGTCACCTTTTTCTCGAAGCGTGCGAAGGATTCCCTGGTCTGTTGCTTGAGGCGGACCTCGACGATCACGTCGAACCCGAGTCCGACGCGCGCAGCGTCCACCAACGCCACGTAGGACTTGATGACGCCGGTCTCCTCGAGGGTCCGGACGCGTCTCATGCAGGGAGCGGACGAGAGGCCGATCCGTTCGGCAAGCTCGAGATTGGTGATGTGCCCGTCGGCTTGCAGCACGTCGAGGATCTTGCGGTCGATCTCGTCAAGAACGGTCATGGTTCCCATTTCTTTCGCATTTTCGACATTTGACGCAATTGATTGCAGAAGAAGGCGTAAAATGCATCCCAAATCGCAATGTCATTGCTGCCGGGCGCGCATAGGATGATCTGCGAGGGTCTTCAACGGCGGTGTCACAGCAAGGAATCGGCATGACCGGAAATGACGACAAATCCTTTTGGGATCGTGCGCGGCGTCACCTCATTCGCTATGGCGGGACGTTCGCACCCGTCATCATCGAGCGCGCCTCCGGGTCCTTCGTCTACGACGCCGACGGCCGTGCCATCCTGGATTTCACTTCCGGGCAGATGAGCGCCGTGCTCGGTCACGGTCATCCGGAGATCGTCCGGACCATCAGCGAGCATGCCGAGCGGCTCGACCATCTGTTCAGCGGCATGCTGACGCGCCCGGTGGTCGCGCTCGCCGAACAACTGGCGGAGCTTTTGCCGCCGGGGCTTGATCGCGTCATGCTGCTGAGCACGGGGGCTGAGTCGAACGAGGCGGCCATCAAGATAGCCAAGCTCTCTACCGGCGGCTTCGAGACCGTCGCGTTCGCGCAGTCCTGGCACGGCATGACGTCGGGCGCGGCGGGGGCGACCTATTCGGCCGGCCGCAAAGGTTATGGTCCGGCGCCGGTCGGCTCGCTCGCGATTCCGACGCCGAATCCCTATCGCCCGCGCTTCGGCAATGCCGCCGACTGGCGCGCCGAATTGGCCTACGCCTTCGATCTGATCGACCGCCAATCGACCGGCTCGCTCGCCTGCATGATCGCCGAGCCGATCCTCAGTTCCGGCGGACTGATCGATCTGCCGGACGGCTACCTTGCTGCGTTGAAGGAGCAGTGCCGCGCGCGCGGTATGTTGCTGATCGTCGACGAGGCGCAGACGGGACTCGGCAGAACCGGCGCCATGTTCGCCTTCGAGCGCGACGGCGTCGTGCCAGATATCCTGACTTTGTCGAAGACGCTCGGCGCCGGCCTGCCTTTGGCTGCGGTCATCACCTCAGCCGAGATCGAGGAGTGCTGTCACGAACGCGGCTTCCTGTTCTACACCACCCATGTGTCGGACCCGATGCCGGCCGCCGTCGGGCTCAAGGTCATCGAGATCATCCTGCGCGACCGATTGGTCGCGCGCGCCGGGATCGCGGGGGCGCGGCTGCGGGATGGGCTGCTCGCCCTTCAGAACCGGTTCGAATGCATCGGCGATGTGCGCGGCAGGGGGCTGATGCAGGGCATCGAGATCGTGCGCGACCGCTTCAGCAAGGAGCCTGACGAGGCGCTCGGCACGCGTGTGTCGCAGCGCTGCATGGAGCTCGGACTGAGCACCAACATCGTGCAACTGCCCGGCATGGGCAGCGTATTCCGCATCGCTCCGCCGCTGACGATCAGCGATGACGAGATCGATCTGGGCCTCTCCGTCCTCGGCGACGCGTTCGAAAGCGCGTTACAGGGATAGGGGCTAGATCAATCCTTGCGGAACACGATCGAGGCCATCCAGCCGGTCATCAGCGCCATGAACGCGGTGACGAGGCCGTAGACCAGGCCGTTCTGCCGCGCGGTGGTGGCGACGAACTGCTCGAAGCCGATCTTGACGATCTCGAACGCGCTCTCGGTCTTGGTCACCAACGCGCCGTCGGAAAACAGCTTGATCTCGACATTGTAGGTGCCGATCGGCACCTCGGCCGGCAGCGGAATGCCGGTGCGGAATAGGGTCGGCGTCAGGAACGTCACCGCCGAGGTCGCCTCGCGGTATAGGTCGTGCTCGGAACGCAGCCGGACGAAGGCGCTGCGGAACGGATCGTTCGGCACCACATCGGCAAAGTCGGGCCGACCCGCTGCACCAGCGTAACATTGTTGAGCCCGAGCTGCTGCCGCCGCTGCACCTCCGGTGAGGCGATCTGGTCGAACGGGCGGTTGGAGAACAGCGCGAGATAGCCGGGGACTTGCAGGAAGTGCCGCGAGTCGGTGTTGATCCAGATGCCGAATTTGCGCTCCTTGCGCCGCGTCACCATGTCGGCGCGCGGGCCGGCCACGGTGACGACGAGATCGTAGTTGCTGCGATTGGCCGGCGTCTTGTCGTCCTTCTCCACAGAACCGAACAGCACGAGCTCGCCGCCGGAATAGTTCGGCGTCACCGTGACGCGGTGGTTGGAGACCGACACGATCAGCCGTTCGGCAGAAGCGGGCGCCGCCGCCAAGGTGACGGCGACGAGGCCGATGATCGCAAGCGGCGCGCGCAGCCTCATGGCGGCGCTCCGCCGGTTTCGCGGATGCTGTAGAGGTCCTGCGGCCGGATCACCAGCTCGACGGCAAAGCGGATGCCGACCGCGAGCACCAGGAGGCCGAGCAGCAGGCGCAGATGCTCGCCGCGGATCTTCTGTCCGGCGCGGGCGCCGAACTGCGCGCCGGTGACGCCGCCGATCATCAGGATCAGCGCCAGCACGGCGTCGACGAGATGGTTGGTCACCGCGTGCAGCATGGTCGCGAACACCATGGTGACGAGGGTGAGCACCATCGAGGTGCCGATCACGGTCGAGGTCGGCACCCGCAGCACATAGATCATCAGCGGCACCAGGATGAAGCCGCCACCGATGCCCATCACGGCGCCGATGAACCCGATCACGAGCCCGACCACGACCACCGGAATGACCGAGAGGTAGATCTTGGAGCGCTTGAAGCGCAGCTTCAGCGGCAGGCCGTGGATCCAGCCATGGCTGCCGGGCTTGCGCAGCGCCACCGGGCGTCCACCGCGGGCACGCAACATCGCGCGCAGGCCTTCCCAGAACATCAGCCCGCCGACCGTCGTCAGCAGGATGACGTAGGACAGCGCGATCATCAGGTCGAGCTGGCCGAGCGAGCGCAGGAAGGTGAAGGTCCACACCCCGAGCGCGGTGCCGAGCGTGCCTCCGACCAGCAGCACGGCCGCCAGCAGCGGGTCGATCGCGCGCCGGCGCCAATAGGAGATCGCGCCGGAGAACGACGAGGCTGCGATGTGGCTGGCAACGGAAGCAACCGCGACCGCGGGCGCGATGCCAACAAAGATCAGCAGCGGCGTCATCAGGAAGCCGCCGCCGATCCCGAACATGCCGGAGACGAATCCAACCGCCGCGCCCATCGCCAGGATGAGGAAGACATTGACCGGAATGTCGGCGATCGGGAGGTAGAGCTGCACGCGCGTCGCTTCTTGTCGGTTCGCCGCGAGCTGGGGCGCAAGGCCGCATCACGGCGTGATGTCGTTCTGGTCGGGCATTCTCCGGCTGAACGAATCCGGTCGGCGCGCAAGATGCAGGCGAACGCGGGTCGATTGCCGCGTTCTTGCATAACCGAAATCGGCGAGAGGAGGGACTAAAGATTCTGCCTCGGGCGGCATTTTTCGCCGCAGGCTGCCGCTCTGATGCGCACGTGGTTGATAATTCAGATTAATGATGCCCGCGTCGGCTCAGGGCTGGTCGACCGGCTTGGTGATCAGGTTCAGCGCCAGCGCTTCCTTTTGGCTCAGCCAGCGGATATCCGAGGTCTGTGACATCGCCTCGACGATCGCGGAGGAGACGCCCATCTTGGTCATGTAGCCGAGCACCATGCCCTGGATGCGTTGCGCCTCGGCGAGGGGATCGCTGACCGGTGCGCTGGTCGTGAAGCGATGCACGCCGAGCCGCGAGCCTGCGACGCCATAGCGGGCCACACCGCCGGCATAGACCAGGACGCAGGCGCTGGCGCAGGCCGCGGGGCGGAGCTTGCCCGCGGCATCGGCGGTGGCCACCGCCGTGACAAGCCCATGCGTGCGGATCACCTCGCCCATGATGGCGGCCTGGTTCAGCGCGCCGCCCGGTGACGACAGCAGCACCGCATCGCCTGGCGCGAGACGCGCCTCGCTCAGCCGGTCGCGGAACCAGCTCGCGCTGGCCGAGCCGATTTTGCCGCTGATCGCGAGCGCCCGCCTTCCGTGGCCCGACCCGTCGATGTCGACATCGGAAATCACCGCCGACGTCATGCTCGCGGCGATATAGGTCTCGCGCCAGAAGTCCCAGGCACCCGGCCTCGATAGATCCCGGTAGGCCTGAATGGCGACGCTCGAGAGCAGCAGCACGAAGATGATGATGGACGGGAGCGAGAACCGGAAAATGCGGGTCGGCGATGCCACGTTCGCTTGCGGAGGCGGGGGTGGAGGCGAAGGCCGGGCCTCAGGGCGCGCGGCAAACGGAGATGCAGTCTGGCGCGGCGGCGCGACGCGGGGACCGGTCGGCGACGAACGATGGCCCGTTCCATCATCCTGACGATCGTCGACAGACAAGACTGACCCTCCGGAGCACGTGCGCAATCGGCGCGGGACTGCGCGCCTGTCTACACGGCAGAAGGGCGGAGGTACAGGACAGCGGCGCCATCAAGGCGCCGCACATATTGTTGTCTTAGTGAGCTGGGGCGGCCAGCGCCGCGGTCCGCTTTGCCGGCTTGACCGACTTCGCCGCTGCGGGCTGCGCAGGGGCGCCGTCCCAGCCGCCGGCCGGGGCCGGCACGTTGACGGCATCGCTCGGCTGCGGCTCGGGGGTAAAGGTCTGGATCGCAAGCTTCGCTGCGGCCAGCGACTGCGGGTCGAGCCGCTTGGCGATATCGTCGCGCTTGTGGCCGGCGTCGGCGTCGCCCTGCGCGGCCGCCAGGCTGAACCACTTGAAGGACTCGGCGAGGTTCTGTTCGACGCCGATGCCGCGCGCATAGAGAATGCCGAGGTTGACCTGGCTGTCGGCGACGCCGCGATCGCCCGCCTTGCGGAACCACTGCGCGGCACTCCTGTAGTCGGCGCCCTTGCCGCCGCCATCGGCGTCGAGCACGGCGAGATTATGCATCGCCTTGGCGTTGCCGCGCTCGGCCGCCTGCATGTAATAGCGCCGCGCCACATCGAAGTCGCGTTTCACGCTGAGGCCCTTCTCGTAGAAGGTGCCGAGCCGGAACATCGCCGGCACCACGCCGGCCTGCGCCGCGCGGCCATACCATTTGGCGGCCTCGTCGACATTGGCGGGCACGCCCTTGCCCTCGGCAAAGCGGACGCCGACCTCATAGGCCGCGGCCGCATCGCCCTTGATTGCGGCGGTGCGCAGCGCCGGACCGCCGATCGCGTCGGGCAGCTTTTCGCCCGCCGGAATCTGGATCGTGCCGAGCTTGCCGCCGAGCGGCGGCGCGGTCGGAATCGTGCCGGTGATATCGCTACTGGGGGCGACCGGTGGCGCCGCGGCCGGCTCCGGCGCCATGGCGGGCGCGGATGCCTGAGGGATCGTCACCTGCGCGCTGTCGAGCGTGTTCGGCGCCGGGCTGTTGTTGGACTGGCGACCGAGTGGAGTCGGCGAGGTCATCGACGGTCCGGGCACTGACGGCCCGGGCGCGCCGGAGGGCGCCGTTGGTGCCGGTGCGGTGTAATTCTCGACCGGCGGCTGCGCGGAGGGCGCGGCCGGCTCGCTGTGCTCGATCGCCGGCGCCTGCGGCGCAGAGCTGGTGTCGAGCAGGTTCATCGCCATCTTGGCGGTCGAGAGCAGGATCACGACCACGCTCGCGCCGACCAGCAGCGAACGAATCTTGGAGGTGATGGTCGAAGGCTGCGCCTCCGGCGCGCCGGTCGCCGAAGCGCCGGCTGCGGGCGTGCCAGCCTTGGTGGCGGCGGCCTTCGCGGCCTTGTCGGCCTTCTCCTTGGCCTTGGCTGCGGCCTTGCTCGCTGCACGCGCCGCCTTCTCGTTGACCGGTTGCGCGGCTGCGGCCTGCGCGGCGCGGCGCGCGGCGGCGATGAAGCTCGACGTCGAGACCGGCTCCTTCTTGCCGGCGGGAAGGTCAGAGATCGCGCGCTCGGAGTCCGCGATCCGCTCCGACGGCGACGACACGCGGCCCGAGGGGCGCGTACCCGGCTCGAGCGGATGATCCGGCGGCAGTTCCGGCGCGATCGCAGCGCGCGCGGATGCCGCATGCGGTTCGAGGATCTCGCTGATCGCGCGCGGCGGCAGCGGCAGCGGCGGCGGCGCGGTCTCGACCGGCTGCGCGGCATGGAATTCGCGCGGCGCGGACATGAAGTGCTCCTGCGCCTGCGCAGGATTGGGCAATTCGGGCCGGTACGATTCAGGCTGGTATGTTTCGGGCCTGGGCTGCGCGATCGGCTGCGGCATCGCCGCGCGCGGCATCTCCATCCGCGGTGCGTCCATCCGCGGCTCGACCGGCGCGGGGGCGGGCGGAGCCGGCGGCGGCGCGCTGCGCTCCGTGCGCAGATCGTTCTCGATCATCGCCAGCCGATCGACGACGTGGCCGAGCGTGTTGTGAACGGTCTCCAGCGAATCCTGGGTGCGGCGATCGGTCTCCGACTGGCTGAAGCGGATGTCCGAGAGCTCGCGCTTCACCAAATCGACGATGCCGCTGTCCATCATCGGCTGCGGGGCGAAGGTGTTGACGTTGTTGCGGGTGGCGTCGGCGAGCGAGGCGATGTGGGCGTGCTGCGCCTCGAGGTGGCGCATGATGTCATGCAGTCCTTCCTCGACCCGGCCGAGATTGCCGGAGCGCTGGTCGGCCGACTCCAGGCGCTCGAGCAGATACGAGACGCGCTGTTCAAGATGGGTGAATGCCGACGAGCTGTCGTTGCCGACCTGTAGCCGGTCGATCCGCTCCGACAGCGAGCGCAGGGCGCCCTCGATGGCGTCGGTATTGTCATGGCCGGTCGGCCGTTCGCGGCTTTCCAGCGATGAGGCCAGCGCGGCGATGCGCTGTTCGATTCCGGCGAAGGCGTCGCCGTAGGAATCGCCGCGCGACATCTGCGACAGCTGGTCGACTTTCGCCGCCAGCGCGTGCACATCCCCGGAGAGCTGCAGCAGCGCGTCGTTGGAGGCGACATTGGAGACGATGGCGCGAAGTGCGGCGATCGCGCTCTCGAGCTGATGCACCGTCGATGGATCGTCGTTGGCGCGCAGGATCATGTCGAGCTTGGCGCCGAGATTGCGGATCGCCTCGTCGTAGCCGGTGAGCTGCTCTGCGGGCGTCAGCGTGCGCAGCGCCTCGCGGATTTCCGACAGCGCGCGTTCGATGCCGGCGATCGCCTGGCCCTGGCCGTTGCTGCCCTCGTGGCGAATCTCGTCGATCCGGTGATGCAGCGAGCGGATTTCGTTCTCGATCGACTCGATCGCGCGCCGCGGCATCGCCTCGGTGATCGCCTGGCGGATTTCCGCAAGCTCGCCGCGGAAGGCCGCGATCGATTGCTCGATATGGTCGGGCCGCTGCAGCGCCTCGATCTGGCTCGTGATCTTGAGCAGATGACGCTCGAGCGAGGAGAAGTCCGGCCCGGCTGGTGCCGCGGGCGGCGGCGCATAGGCGGCCATCGGCGGCGCCGATTGCTGCACCGGCGGTGCATTGCGCGGCGGCATCTGCCGGGGCGCGGGGCCGTCGAGCTCGTTCTGGCGCGCGGCGATTTCCGCGATCGCTGAATCGAACGACGCCGGGCTCAGCGGCGGCGAGGGGCGGTAGACTTGCGCGGCAGCGCGCTCGACGGCTTCCGCCTGGCGCAGCCTTTCCTCCAGTTGCCGGTCCTGCATCTGCGGCTCCCGCTGCATCTGCGCTTCACGCATCGGCTGGGGCGGCGGCTCACGCGCGGGCTGCGGCCGCGAAATCTGCGACAGCCGTGCATCGAGGCGCGAGATCGCCTCGTTCAGCTGCCGTGCGACGGCGGGCTGGCCGCGCGGCACTTCGGCGCGCACGGCTTCGGCGCGCGACAACGGCTTTGCAATCTGTTCGATCTGGCGGGTGATCGCGTCGAGCCGCTGGTGGATATCCGCGACCTCGCGGCTTTCCCGGCTCGGCATCGGCTGGCGTTGCTCGGACGCCATGCGCCAATCCGGCGGGCTCGGTTCGCCGACCGTGGAATTGAGCCAGTCGTTCAGCGACATGCCGGCGCGGCGCGCAGCCGCTTCGGCCCTGTCGCGGACGGAGGGATCGATGCCGTCAACACTCCACGATACGCGCGAATTCATGATTCCGTCCGGTCCCGACTCCGGCGCCATACTCTGCGCCCGCAGCCTCCCCGCGCATTCCCGTTAAGAGACAATCGAATTCTGCGCTGGTCGTCTGCTTCAGCTGCTGACTTTTTCCCGTCACGGTAAATAACGGGTTAAGGAATGCGCTCGGCGGGCCTTAAAGTTAGGGAATCCGGGAACCTGTTGCGCCGGATCAGGACAGGCCTGTTGTTTTCAGGCAAAGTGGCATTCCACCTCGCGTGGCGGCGCGCGCAGGATGACGTGAGACTAGTTGTTAGCCCTTGCCTTCGCGCTTGCCGTCGTCGAGCGGCAGCACATTGCCGCGACCCGAAATCGCCGAGATCGCGTCGAGCGCTTCCTCGCACCATTCCACCACGACGCGCTCATGGCGCATCCCGATGCGAAGCCCGAGCATCTTGCCGACATCGGCCGGCGGCGCGGTGCCGTCGGGAAAGCGCTTGTTGAGCAGACGCTCGTAGCGCTCATAGCGATCGCGGTGATGCTCCAGCCGCGCCATCAGGTCGGTGCGCAGCGGTTCGATGTCGACGCAGTCGAGCGCATAGAGCCGGACCAGCAAATCGTCCTTGATCGAGGGCGGAACGCTCGGCCGCGCCGCCCAGTGCTTCAGCGCCGCGCGGCCCTCGGCCGTCAGCGTATAGACCAGCTTGTTGGGCTTGCCGGATTGCACCACCTCGCGGCCCTGGACATGCCCCTTGTCGCGCAGCCGGGAGAGCTCGCGGTAAATCTGCTGATGGTCGGCCTTCCAGAAGAAGCCGATCGAGGCATCGAACGTCTTGGCGAGCTCATAGCCCGTCATCGGACGTTCCGTGAGGCAGGCGAGGATTGCGTCACCGAGTGCCAACGCCCACCTCCATCTCAGTTCCCAAATCGGCCATTTCCTAAGTTCGCTTGACTTTATGCGTTACTGTGCATATGCGTCAATATGCATATGGTGATCGGCGTGCCGCCTTGTCGCGCGCGGCCGATGTTCAGGCTTCCTAAACCCGCTGCAGGAGACGTCCGAATGAGCAAGCCGGGCCTCGACAAGTGGTACGCCTACATGAAGTCCCACGACACCGCCGCTCTGTGGGATCTGCTGCATCCCGACGCGGTGTTCGAAAGTCCCGTCGTGCACACGCCGCAGCGCGGCCGCGACATCACCTTCAAATATCTGACCAGCGCCGCCAAAGTGCTGGGCGGCCCGACCTTCAAATATCTCGGCGAATGGCGCAACGACACCGGCGCGGTGCTCGAGTTCGAGAACGAGATCGACGGCATCAAGCTCAATGGTGTCGACATCATCACGTTCGATGGCGACGGCCGGATCACCCATTTCAAGGTGATGGTGCGTCCGCTCAAGGCGATCAACCTGCTGCATCGGATGATGGGCGAGGAGTTGATGAAGCAGAGCGGCGCAACGTCGCAATCGTAAGCATGATCCGGAAAAGTGCGAAGCGGTTTTCCGAAAAGATCGCGCTCAAACAAAGGGCTAAAGCGCGATGACGGTTCAATCCAATCTCATCGCGATTAAGTCTCGCTAGGACCTGCCGCGGACCCGCCGAACCGGATAAGGTCCGCTCCAACAACCCAAGGACACGCTGCGCAGCATCGGTCGTGAATGCGATCGCGAGCCAGCCGGGAGATCAGCATGCCAACCTACAAAGCCCCCGTCGAAGACGTCAGCTTCCTGTTGAACGACGTTTTCCAGATCGACCGCTACGGCAATCTTCCCGGCTTCACCGATGCGTCGGCCGATGTGCGCGAGGCTATCCTAGGCGAGGCCGCCAAGCTCAGCGAAGAGGTGCTGCAGCCGCTCAATCGCACCGGCGATCTCGAAGGCTGCAAGCGCAATGACGACGGCAGCGTCACCACGCCGAAGGGCTTCAAGGACGCTTTCAAGCAGGTCGCCGAAGGCGGCTGGCTCGGCCTCTCGGCGCCGACCGAATTCGGCGGCCAGGGCCTGCCGGTGACGCTCTCGCAGGCGGTCAACGAATTCCAGATCTCCGCCAACATGGCGTTCTCGATGTATGGCGGCCTGACCATGGGGGCGACCGCGGCACTGCTGGTGCACGGCACGCCCGAGCAGAAAAAGACCTATGTGCCGAAGATGATCGCCGGCGAGTGGACCGGCACCATGAACCTGACCGAGCCGCAATGCGGCACCGACCTCGGCCTGCTCCGCACCAAGGCGGTGCGTCAGTCGGACGGCAGCTTCAAGATCACCGGCACCAAGATATTCATCTCCGCCGGCGAGCACGACCTTGCCGACAACATCATCCATCTCGTGCTGGCGCGCATCGAGGGCGCACCGGCCGGCATCAAGGGCGTCTCGCTGTTCGTCGTTCCCAAGGTGCTTGTCAATGCCGACGGCTCGCTCGGGCAGCGCAATGGCGTCACCTGCGGCTCGATCGAGCACAAGATGGGCATCCACGGCAATTCCACCTGTGTGATGAACTACGACAGCGCCACCGGCTGGCTGATCGGCGAAGAGAACAAGGGCATGCAGGGCATGTTCGTGATGATGAACGAGGCCCGTCTCGGCGTCGCCGTGCAGGGCCTGGCGCAGTCCGAGGTCGCCTATCAGAACGCGGTCGCCTATGCGCGCGAGCGTCTGCAGGGCCGTTCGCTGACCGGCGTCAAGGCGGCCGACAAGCCGGCCGATCCGATCATCGTGCATCCCGACGTGCGCCGTACGCTGCTCACCATCCGCGCCTTCAACGAGGCGGCACGCGCCATGGTGGTGTGGACCGCGCTGAAGAGCGACGTCGCGCACCGCTCGAACGATCCGAAGGATCGCCAGGCCGCGGACGATCACATGGGCCTGATGACGCCGGTGCTGAAGGGCGTGCTGACCGACACCGGGTTCGCCAACACGGTCTCGGCGCAGCAGATGTTCGGCGGCCACGGCTACATCGCCGAGCACGGCATGGAACAGTTCGTCCGCGATGCGCGCATCGCGATGATCTATGAGGGCGCCAACGGCATCCAGGCGCTCGACCTGGTCGGCCGCAAGCTGCCGCGCGACGGCGGCCGCGCCGCGATGGCGTTCTTCGGCGAGGTCACAGCCTTCGCCAAGGAGCACGGCGCCGACGAGGCGATGAAGCCGTTCATCACCCCGCTTTCCACCGCGCTCGGCCATTTGCAGCAGGCCACCGGCTGGCTGATGCAGAACGCGCTGACCAGGCCCGACAATGCCGGGGCGGCCGCGACCGACTTCATGAAATTGTTCGGCCTCGTCGCGCTCGGCTACATGTGGGCGAAGATGGCCAAGGTGGCGCAGGACAAGGCCGCCGCCGGCGCCACGCCCTACCTCAACACCAAGCTCGTGACCGGCCGCTTCTTCATGGAGCGGCTGCTGCCGGAGACTTCCGTGCATCTGGCCCGGATCCAGAGCGGCAGTGCCACCACGATGGAACTGGCCGCGGAAGCGTTCTGAAGCGTTTTCCGGCGAAGTGGATACCGGTTCGCATGAAGAAAACGCGTCAAGCAAGAAAGCCTTGAAAATTGCCGTCGCATTGCTGCGGCGGCGCTTCCTTCCGTATATATTATGATCCTCATATCAAGGAGGGCGTCATGCCTGAGGCATACATCTACGATCACGTTCGTACCCCGCGCGGCCGCGGCAAGGCCGATGGCGCGCTGCACGAGGTCACCGCGCTGGCGCTCGCCACGGTGCCGCTGAAGTCGCTGAAGGAACGCAACAATCTTCCCGAGAACTCCGTCGACGACGTCGTGCTCGGCGTGGTCGATCCGGTCGGCGAGGCCGGTTCCGACATCGCGCGCTTTGCCGCGCTGAACGCCGGTCTCGGCGAGAAGGTGCCGGGCGTGCAGATCAGCCGCTTCTGCGCCTCCGGCCTCGATGCCGTGAATTTCGCCGCGGCCCAGATCATGAGCGGCCAGCATGAGCTCGTGATCGGCGGCGGCGCCGAATCGATGAGCCGCGTCGGCATCGGTGCCTCCGGCGGCGCCTGGCCGATGGATCCCTCGATGGCGGTGCCGGCCTATTTCATGCCGCAGGGCATCTCAGCCGATCTGATCGCCACCAAATACGGTTTTTCGCGCGATGACGTCGACGCTTATGCCGTGCAGAGCCAGCAGCGCGCGGCGAAGTCGTGGGATGAAGGCCGTTTCAACAAGTCGGTGGTGCCGGTCAAGGACGTCAACGGCCTGACCATCCTCGCCAAGGACGAGCACATGCGCCCGACCACGACGATGCAGTCGCTGGCGCAGCTGCAGCCGTCGTTCGCGGCGATGGCGGCGATGGCCGGCTTCGACGCGGTGGCGATTCAGTCGCACCCCGAAGTCGAGAAGGTCAATTACGTGCATCACGCCGGCAATTCCTCCGGCATCGTCGACGGCGCCGGCGCGGTGCTGCTCGGCAGCAAGGAGGCAGGCGCCAAGCACGGCCTGAAGCCGCGCGCGAAAATCCGCGCGTTCGCCAATATCGGCTCGGAGCCCGCGATGATGCTGACCGGCCCGGTCGACGTCACCGAGAAGCTGTTCGAGCGCTCCGGCATGAAGAAGTCGGACATCGACCTGTTCGAGCTCAACGAGGCGTTCGCCTCGGTGGTGCTGCGCTACATCCAGGCATTCGACATCGACAACGCCAAGATCAACGTCAATGGCGGCGCGATCGCGCTCGGCCATCCGCTCGGCGCGACCGGCGCGATGATCCTCGGCACTGTGCTCGACGAGCTCGAGCGTACCAACAAGGAAACGGCGCTGGTCACGCTGTGCATCGGCGGCGGCATGGGCACCGCCACCATCATCGAGCGCGTCTGAGGCGAGGGGAGCGAGCAACATGGCTTACAAGAATTTCAAGTTCGACGTTGACGCCGACGGCATCGCACTCGTCACCTGGGACATCCCGGGCCGTTCGATGAACGTGTTCGACGAGGTCTCCACGCAAGAGATCGGCGAGATCATCAAGCAGACGACCAGCGATGCCGCGATCAAGGGCGTCGTGATCACTTCGGCCAAAGAGGCGTTCTGCGCCGGCGCCGACCTTTCGATGCTCGAGGGCATGAACCGCAGCTACGCGCAGCTCTTCAAGGAGAAGGGCGAGGAAGCCGCGAACCAGATGCTGTTCGAGCAGAGCCGCCAGATGTCGCTGTCGTTCCGCGCGATCGAGACCTCGGGCAAGCCGTGGGTCGCGGCGATCAACGGGCTTGCGCTCGGCGGCGGCTTCGAGATCACGCTGGCCTGCCATTACCGCGTTGCGGCCGAGAACCCGAAGACCCGGCTCGGCCTGCCCGAGATCAAGGTCGGCCTGTTCCCCGGCGCCGGCGGCACCCAGCGCGTGCCGCGCCTGGTGTCGCCGCAGGACGCGATGCAATTGCTGCTCAAGGGCGAGGCGGTCAATCTCACGCGTGCGAAGGCGCTCAACCTGATTCACGCCGTGGTGCCCGCAGCCGACCTGATCACGGCCGCCAAGGACTGGATCAAAGGCGGCAGCAAGGCCGTCGCGCCGTGGGACGAGAAGGGCTTCAAGCTGCCCGGCGGCCCCGTCTTCTCCAAGATGGGCATGCAGATGTTCCCGGCCGGCAACGCGATCTATCGCCGCGAGACCTACGACAATTATCCGGCCGCGCGTGCCATCATGAGCTGCGTCTATGAAGGCCTGCAGCTGCCCATCGACGCTGCACTGCGGGTCGAGTCGCGCTACTTCACCAAGGTGCTGCGCTCGAAGGAAGCGGCGGCGATGATCCGCTCGCTGTTCCTGTCGATGCAGGAATTGAACAAGGGCGCGCGCCGCCCGGCGGGCGTGCCGCCGACCAAGGTGAAGAAGCTCGCCGTGATCGGTGCCGGCTTCATGGGAGCCAGCGTCGGCTATGTCTCGGCACAGGCCGGCATCGACGTCGTGCTGGTCGATCGCGACCAGGAAAGCGCCGACAAGGGCAAGGGCCACGCCAAGACCGTGGTCGACGGCCTGATCGCCAAGGGGCGGATGAAGCAGGAGGCGGCCGATGCCATCCTGGCGCGCATCTCCGCCACGGCAGACTACAACGTGATTTCGGAGTGCGACCTCGTCATTGAGGCGGTGTTCGAGGATCGCAAGGTCAAGGCCGACACCTATGCCAAGGCACAGCCGCTGCTGAAGTCGGGCGCGATCTTCGCCTCCAACACCTCGACCCTGCCGATCAACTCGCTGGCCGAGGAGTTCAAGGACCAGGGCAAGTTCATCGGCATCCACTTCTTCTCGCCGGTCGAGAAGATGATGCTGGTCGAGATCATCCTGGGCAAGAACACCGGCGACGTCGCGCTGGCGACCGCGCTCGACTATGTCCGCGCGATCGGCAAGACGCCGATTGTGGTGAACGACAGCCGCGGCTTCTTCGCCAACCGCTGCGTGATGCGCTACATCTCCGAGGGCAACGAGATGCTGCTCGAAGGCGTGCCGCCGGCGATGATCGAGAACACCGCCAAGATGGCCGGCATGCCGGTCGGGCCGCTGTCGCTGCAGGACGAGGTCGCGCTCGATCTCGGTCTCAAGATCACCAAGGCGACCGAGGCCGATCTCGGTCCCAATGCGATCGACCAGGCGCAGAAGAAGCTGATCGTCGAGATGGTCGAGAAGCAGGGTCGCTTCGGCCGCAAGAACGGCAAGGGCTTTTACGACTATCCCGAGAAGGGCAAGGGCCAGAAGAGCTTGTGGCCGGGGCTCGCCGATCTGCAGCCCAAGCAGCTCGATCCCGACACGCTCAGCGTCGAGGAATTGAAGCAGCGCTTCCTGGTGGTGCAGGCGGTGGAAGCCGCGCGCACCGTCGAGGATCACGTCATCACCGATGTGCGCGAGGCGGACGTCGGCTCGATCCTGGGCTTCGGCTTCGCGCCGTTCACCGGCGGCGCGCTGTCCTACATCGACTTCATGGGCACCAAGAACTTCGTCGCGCTTTGCCACGCCTTCGAGAAGAAGTACGGCTCGCGCTTCACGCCGCCGAAGCTGCTCGAGGAGATGGCTGCCAAGGGCGAAACCTTCTACGGCCGCTTTCCGCCGAAGAAGCAGGCGGCGTAAGCGCCGTCTCTCTCCGGCACACGTCGCACAGGATCAAGCCGGTCATCGATCCGACTTGATCCTGTTGCCGGACTGTCGCAGCGGTCAAAGTCCCGCCACGCTTGCTCCCCACTCGCACCACGCTGCTGGCATCACTCTTGCTGGTTGATCGACAAGACGATCAGCAAGACGATCAGGCTGGGGTGTCGTGCAATGCGTGCCGTGCTCAAGGAAGGTGCTGCTGAGACCGCGGGCGAGCGTTCTTTCCCGCTCTCTCCGCCACGACGTCCGAATCTGTTGCGCTTGCGGGGCAAGGGTCCGTCGTGGACCGGCCTGGTGCTACTCGTTCTGGCCGTGGACCTTGTGCTCGCGGCCGCGGCCTGGAATGCCGTCGATTTCTTCCGCCATTGAGCCGTCATTGTCCGGCGACAGCAAGGCGCCGGCGAGATAGGCGATCTGGTTGAATGCGAGGCAGGCGACGACGATCGGAGCGCCGGTGGCAAATGCATAGCCGTCGGACTGGAGTACGATTGCCGCGAGCACCGCGATCAGCGGCGACACCAGCATCAATGTCCAAACCCGAAAGTACAAACTGGTAACCAGCCCAACGAGCGTGCTGGTCAATAAAAGCGTTAAGGCGATCGTCACATTTTCAGACCCGTTGGAGCGGAGGGCGCGCCGCAGCTCATAGTCGGTCAGTTGGATCGCACGAACAAGGACAGCTACGCCCTCAGCCGGAAGTACACCGACTTAGTCTTAATCGGTACAATGCAGGTCAAATTGAGACGTTCCACCTCCGGTTGCCGAAGAATGACAATCGGCGGCGCAAAAAGGAGCCGGATCGGCTGATCCGGCTTCTTCGATTCGTGGTCGGTGGCAGGCTCAAGCCGCCTTCAGCAGGCCTTCCTTCTTCAGCGCTTCCTGCACCTTCGGGCGCGCCGCGACGCGGGCCTTGTAGGCGGTCACGTTCGGCAGGCCGGAGAAGTCGAAGCCGAGCCGGTCCTGTGCCCACATGATCATGGTGAAGAGGTAGCCGTCGGCGACCGTGAACTGGTTGCCCATCAAATATTCGCGTCCGGCGAGCTGGCTCTCAACATATTTGAACTTGCCCATGGCGCGGTCCTTGAAGAAGGCCTTGGCGTCGTCCGCGAGCGCCGGCGAGAACATCGGGCCGAGATTCTTGTGCAGCTCGGTCGTGATGTAGTTCAGCCATTCGAGCAGCTTGTAGCGCTCGTTGGAATCTCGAGCCGGCGCCAGCTTCCGGTCGGCGACCCGGTCGGCGATCATCTGAATGATGATCGGCCCTTCGGTGACCATCTCGCCGGTATCCAGCGCCAGCGCGGGCACCTGGCCCTTGGGGTTCACTTGCAGGAAATCGTCGCCGTTTTCGAGCTTCTTGGCGCGCAGATCGACCTTGACCAGGTCATAGGGCAGGCCGGCCTCGAGCAGGGCGATGTGGGGGGAGAGGGAGCAGGCACCGGGGGAGTAATAAAGCTTCATGGGGTATTCCTTCCCTTGTTCTTGGCGTCCAGAGAGGGATTGCCTACATGCACCTGCATGAAATAGTCAAGATTGATGCAGATGCATTCAGTGCGGTACAGTCGGTGCCGGGACCTTATGGGCTAGACCATGAAACGCAAGCTATCGAGCGAGGCGACGGCCGCCTGGATCCGCCTGATGCGGGTGCCGAGCCGGGTGCTGGACTGCGTCGAGCAGGATCTGAAGAAGGCCGGCTATCCGCCGCTCGCCTGGTATGACGCCTTGCTCGAGCTGTCGCGCGCGCCGTCGGGTGAGCTTCGCCCGGTCGAGCTCGAGCGCCAGATGCTGATCCCGCAATATTCGACGTCGCGGCTGATCGACAAGCTGGTCGACGAGGGACTCGCGGCCCGGCGCGAATGCAAGATCGACAAGCGCGGCCAGTTCGTCGAGATCACCGAGGCCGGTCGCGAGCTCCAGAAGAAGATGTGGAACGCCTATTCCACGGCGATCGACAAGCATGTCGGCTCGAAATTGTCCGATGCCGACGCGGCCAGGCTGTGCGGTCTGCTCGATCGTCTCGGCTGTTCCTGCGACGACGTCAAGGCCGATGCAAAGAGCGACACCAAGGCTGCGCCCGCGCGAGACGGCGTGCCTGCCCGATGATAGTCCTGATCCCACCATCCGCGGCCGTTGCGGCCCACGGATGTCCCTGCCACCGCGCGACTTCGATCGAAGCGCCCTTGAGTTGGATTTTCTATGGCGCGTGACCAGATCGACATGACGCCGCTGCAATCGCGCGACGAACTCGTGGCGTGGATTGAAGCCGGCGTGAAACCTGAGTCCGAATTCCGGATCGGCACCGAGCACGAAAAGACCCCGTTCACGCTCGAGGGCCACCAGCCCGTGCCCTATGAGGGCGCGAAGGGCATCGGCGCGCTGCTCGAAGGCATGAAGCTCCTGCTCGGCTGGGAGCCGATCATGGAGCGTGGCAATATCATCGGGCTCTATGACGTCACCGGCGGCGGCGCGATTTCGCTCGAGCCGGGCGGGCAGTTCGAATTGTCGGGCGCGCCGGTCGAAACCGTGCATCAGACCCAGTCGGAATTGATGGCGCATCTGGCGCAGGTGCGCGAGGTCGCAACCCCGCTCGGGATCGGCTTCCTCGGCCTCGGCATGACGCCGTCCTGGTCGCGGGCGCAGATCCCCGTGATGCCGAAGGGGCGCTACAAGATCATGCGAAACTACATGCCGAAGGTCGGCAAATACGGCCTCGACATGATGTTCCGGACCTGCACGGTGCAGACCAATCTCGACTTCTCCTCCGAAGCCGACATGGTGAAGAAGCTGCGGGTGTCGCTTGCGCTGCAGCCGATCGCGACCGCCTTGTTCGCCAACTCGCCGTTCACCGAAGGCAAGCCCAACGGGTTCCTGTCGTTCCGCTCCGAGATCTGGCGCGACACCGACAATGCGCGCTCGGGCATGATCCCGTTCGCATTTGAGGACGGCATGGGCTACGAGCGCTATGTCGATTACGCGCTCGACGTGCCCATGTATTTCGTCAAGCGCGGCGAGGAATATATCGATGTCGCGGGCTCCTCGTTCCGCGATTTCTTCGCCGGCAAGAATGCCGCCTTCCCCGGCGAGCGGCCGACCTTGTCGGACTGGGCCAACCATCTCTCGACGATCTTCCCCGAGGTGCGGCTCAAGCGTTACCTCGAAATGCGCGGCGCCGACGGTGTGCCGTGGGGCCGACTGCCGGCGCTGCCGGCGTTCTGGGTCGGGCTGCTCTACGACAATGACAGCCTCGATGCCGCCTGGGACATCGTCCGCCACTGGACCGCGCCGGAGCGGCAGGCGCTGCGCGACGACGTGCCGCGCTTCGGCTTCAAGTCGCGGATCAAGGACCGCTATCTGTTCGAGATCGCCAAGGAGTGCCTGGTCCTGTCGCATGCCGGATTGCGGCGGCGCGGCCGGATCGACCATCTCGGACGCGACGAAAGCCGCTTCCTCGAACCGCTCGAGCGCATCATCGAGACCGGCCGCTCGCCGGCGGAAGAGATGCTGGAGAAGTTCAACGGCCCCTGGAAGGGCTCGGTGGAGCCGGCCTATCAGGAGTACGCCTTCTAATCCTGCCTACCCAAATCCGGGCGCGCCACGCACCCGGATGGCGGTGCCCTCGCACCGGCCGCCGCAGCGCCGTTCATCAGCCGTACAGG
Source organism: Bradyrhizobium acaciae (assembly GCF_020889785.1). GTDB lineage: Bacteria > Pseudomonadota > Alphaproteobacteria > Rhizobiales > Xanthobacteraceae > Bradyrhizobium > Bradyrhizobium acaciae. The sequence continues at coordinate 68,880 of NZ_JACMYK010000002.1, read as the reverse complement.
TTCACGGCGTTCAAATGACGCCCGCGGAATGCGCGGGGCTGCGCGAATTTGAAAGCAATCTCATGGGGATAGGCCGCCACTTTAGGGCGTATGTGGTGATGTTCGCGGCACTGTTGGCCGTTGTCGTCGCGCGCCCGGCATTGGCGCAGACCAATTTCGACCGTCCCGGTGGTGACTATTCGAGCGCGCCGGTCACGACCGGCGATCCCGCCGATTGCGCGCTGACCTGCGAGCGCGACCGCCGCTGCCGGGCCTGGAGCTTCAACTATCCGACCGACGCCAACAACGGCGCGGTGTGCTGGCTGAAGAACAGCGTGCCGCCGCGTGTGCAGGACGTCTGCTGTGTCTCCGGGGTGCGCGGCGCGGGCGTGGTCGAGCCGCGCAGCGGCGCCATCGAAACCTCGATCGACCGCCTCGGCGGCGACTACAAGAATTTCGAACTGAAGGGCAGCGACGGCGACGAGGCCTGCCAGGCCGCCTGCACCGCCGACAACAAATGCCGCGCCTGGACCTACGCCCGGCCCGGCTATGCCGGCCGCGACGCGCATTGCTTCCTGAAGAAAGAGATCAAGCCGCCGCGCCGCAAGGCGGGGTTCACGTCGGGCGTGGTGCGGTAGCGCCGCACATAGATCTGTCGTCCCTGCGAAAGCAGGGACCCATACTCCGCGGCAGATGTATTGAATGGGACTCGTCATTCAGACATCGCGCAACAACAAGCAGCTGTGGTTATGGGTCCCTGCTTTCGCAGGGACGACAAGCTCACTCCGCCGCCAGCACCGTGATCTCCGGCCACAGCGCCTTCCACCGAGTGGCCTTCGTCGCATAGTTCGCCACGGAAAAATTCGCGGTCCGGTTCGGCCGCACGATCATGCCGGCGACATCGCCAAAGCCGTTCGGCGCATAGACGTCGTAGCCGTCCGCGCTGCGGCGGATGCCGACCTGCACGTTGCCGCTGAGGAAGCGATCGATGCCCTCGGTCGAACGCGACAGCGCAGGGTAGGGCACACCGTGCTTGCCGGGATACCAGAGATGGACGCGGGCCTGGTTGCGGACCTCGATCGCGACGCCGAGGTGGCCGAGCCGCGCCGTGAGGTCGCGGATCACGGCGTCCTCGGCCTCCCACGACGTATCCGGATCGAAATAGAAGACATCGTAGTCGTTGATGCCGTGATCGAGCGGCCGCTTCGTCAGCACGTTCCACACGCTCTGCACCAGGCAGCCGGCCACGAGCCAGGCATCGGGCAGGCCGAGGCGGTCCAGCTCGTCGACGATGGCCCGATTGACCGGGTTGCGCAGCGCGGCTGTGAGGAATTGCTCCGAGGTCATGCTTCCATATCTCCCCCCGTCATTGCGAGGAGCGGAGCGACGAAGCAATCCATCGATCCGTTATGCCGTGACATGGATTGCTTCGCTGCGCTTCGCAATGACGAGAAACTATTGCCCGATCGCGTCGTAATCCCTGACCGCCTTCTTCGACGCCAGCGAGCGCCAGTGCCGGCGCAGCAACGGCTCGACGGTCTGGCGCTTGGCCTTGGCGTGGCGGATCAGGACGATCGGATAATCGCGGTAGTGATCGGTGAAGTAGAACAGCTTGGGCTGGGTCTCGACCAGCATGTCGCGCTCATCGGGCGGCACGCCGGGCATCACCAGGCTGTCGCCGTCCTCCTTGAGCCGCACCAGCATCTTCTCGCGCACCTTCAGCGCCGGTGTGCCGTACGAGGAGCCATCCTCGACCTCCGGCCACGGCAGCGCGATGTGCCTGATGTCGTCGAAGGTCACGACTCCGCTCTCCCAAGGAAGGCTTCTCTATCCCCATCGTCATGCCCGGGCTTGTCCCGGGCATCCACGTCTTCGGCGACCAGAAGGCAGGAAAGTCGTGGATGGCCGGGTCAAGCCCGGCCATGACGGAAAAGAGCGAGGGTGCCTTACTGCACCGAGGTGAAGAAGCGCGCGAGGCGGAAGCCGGAGAGCCAGGTCCAGACCGGCTGGCTGCGGATGCCCATGTCCCACGAGCCGACCACCGCGTCGGCGCGGCCGATCAGATTGTCGATCGGCAACAGGCCGACCCCGCCGTCGCGCACCGGCACGCGGCTGTCGGCGGAATTGTCTCTGTTATCGCCGAGCACGAACAACTGGCCCGGCGGCACCGTCACCTCGGCGGTGTTGTCGAGCCGGCCGTTGTCGCGGATCTTGAAGATCGCGTGGCTGACGCCGTTCGGCAGCGTCTCGATATAACGGTAGGCGTCCTCGCCGCCGCCGCGATCGTCTTCGGCAAAGCCGGTGCCGTCGGGCTTCAGCGCTGCCGGATGATCGTTGATGAAGAGCTGGCCCTGTCGCATCTGGATGCGATCGCCGGGCAGCCCGACCACGCGCTTGACCCAGGCCTGCGAGCGATCGCCCGGCCAGCGGAACACGACGACGTCGCCGCGCTTCGGCGTCTCGCCGAACACGCGGCCGGTTTCCGGCAGCGTGATCTGGATCGGCAGCGACGCCGCGCCGTAGCCGTAGGGGAATTTCGAGGCGACCAGTGCGTCGCCGATCAGCAGCGTCGGTTCCATCGAGCCTGACGGCACGTAGAACGGCTCGGCGATCGCGCCCTTGGCGAGGAACACGACGGCCACGATCGCAGCCAGTTGCACGGCCTGTCCGCGCCAGCTTGTCGGCTTGGCCGCCACGACTTCGTTTCCGCTGCTCACTAGCCCGTTCCTCCGACCGTAATCCGTTCCATCCTGAGCGTCGGCTGGCCGACGCCGACCGGCACACCCTGGCCGTTCTTGCCGCAGGTGCCGATTCCCGTATCCAGGGCAAGATCGTTGCCGATCATGGTGATCCTGTGGAGATCGGTCGGTCCATTGCCGATCAGCATGGCCCCCTTCAGCGGCGCGCCGAGCTTGCCGTTCTCGATCTTGTAGGCCTCGGTGCACTGGAACACGTATTTGCCGGAAGTGATGTCGACCTGGCCGCCGCCGAAATTGGCGGCATACATGCCGTTCTTCACCGAGGCGATGATCTCGGCCGGGTCGCGGTCGCCCGACAGCATGTAGGTGTTGGTCATGCGCGGCATCGGCACATGGGCATAGCTCTGCCGGCGTCCGTTGCCGGTCGGCTTCATCCCCATCAGGCGGGCATTCTGGCGGTCCTGCATGTAGCCGACCAGGATGCCGTCCTCGATCAGCACGGTGCGGTTGGTCGGCGTGCCCTCGTCGTCGATCGAGAGCGAACCGCGGCGCGACGCCATGGTGCCGTCGTCGACCACGGTCACGCCCTTGGCCGCGACCTGCTTGCCCATCAGGCCGGCGAAGGCGGAGGTCTGCTTGCGGTTGAAATCGCCTTCGAGCCCATGGCCGACGGCTTCATGTAGCATCACGCCGGGCCAGCCGGCGCCGAGCACGACGTCCATCTCGCCGGCCGGTGCCGGCACCGATTCGAGATTGACCAGCGCCTCGCGCAGCGCGCCGTCGGCGGCGTCGCGCCAAGCCTTGGTCTCGATGAAGCGGGCATAGCCTTCGCGGCCGCCATAGCCCTTGCTGCCGCTCTCCTGCCGGTCGCCCTGACCGGCGACGACGGAGATATTGACGCGCACCAGCGGCCGGATGTCGCGATAGCTCTCGCCGTCGGGCCGCAGGATTTCGACCACCTGCCAGGTCGCGGTGAGGCTGGCGGAGACCTGCCGCACCCGCGGATCCTTGTCCCTGACATAGGCATCGATCTCGCCGAGCAGTTTGACCTTGGCCTCGAACGCCGGGCCATCCAGCGGGTTCTCGTCGCCGTAGAGCTTGACGTTGGTATGCGCCGGCGCCGCGGCAAAGCTGCCGGCATAGCCGCCGCGCACCGCGGCGACCGCATCCGCCGCGCGGATCAGTGCCGGGATCGAGACGTCGGAGGAATGCGCATAGCCGACGGCGTCGTCCTTGACGGCGCGCAGGCCGAAGCCCTGCGAGGTGTCGTAGGTCGCCTGCTTCAGCCGGCCATTGTCGAACACCAGCGCCTCGGTCTGCCCGAACTCCAGGAACAGTTCACCGTCGTCGGCGCCTTCAAGTCCGCGGGCCACCTCGCGGCGGACGGCATCGCGGTCCAGATTGGCGCGGTCGAGCAGGGAGGTCGTGGCGGGATTGGTCATGGTCACTCCGACGCAATGCGATTCCTTGGCATTCCTTGTCATCCTTGCCTGAAGCGCAACTGTTTGCCAGTGCGGAACCGGAAGCAGGGATTTCGGGTCGATTGAAGCAGAGACGAGCGGTAAACTCATCTTACAACCCGGAAACCTGCGCCCGTCCCGGTTCAGGCCCGGACGGCGATCGCCAAACATAGTGGTTTGGGTGCCAAACCGGGAGTGCCTGCGACCATGCGGTCGATCACGGCAGCCCCGCGCGGTTGTCACCTTGTCGTCATCACCTTCAGCGCCGCCCGGCCTTCCGCGGCTGGCTTTCGGGTAAATCGCCATCGCCCGACGGTTCGGGCTTGGGTTGGGCGGCACCCTGCGCCGAGGTCGGAAAACCGTGCTCCTGCGCCCACCGGTACAGCTCGTCGAACACCGGCTTCAGCGCCTTGGCCGATGGCGTCATCTCGTACTCAACCCGCGGCGGCACCTCGGGATAGACCGTGCGCTTCACCAGGCCGTTGGCCTCGAGATCGCGCAGCTGGGTGGTCAGCATGTGCTGGGTGACGCCGGGAATCGACTGGCGCAATTCGCCGAACCGCCGCTTGCGCTCGACCAGCTGCCAGAGGATGTCGCCCTTCCATTTCCCGGCCAGCACCGACAGTGCGCGATGAAATTGGGTCGACAGGTCGCCGTTGCACGGCTCAGACGCCGCCGCCGGAGGCTCGGCAGACTGAATAGTCAGTTTTTTCATACTACCTCACAAAAAGCATCCTACTTGTTCTTTTCATCTTACTCCCGAATTTAGTGTACCGGAAGCCGCGGGCAGGTTGGTGCGCGGTGCGGTTCGAACCTCTCGGGAGCTATCGATGTCAGTTGCTGTTGCCGCGGCGCCGTCGCGCTGGAAATCCGTCACCTTGTGGGTCGTCAGGGGACTGCTCGCTCTGGCCTTTGCCGCCGCGGGCGCCGCCAAGCTGTACGGCGTGCCGATGCTGGTCGAGGAATTCGAGCATATCGGGCTCGGCCAGTGGTTCCGCTATTTCACCGGATCGCTGGAGCTGATCGGCGCGCTCCTGATCCTGCTGCCCCCGGTCGCAGCCTTCGGCGGCGTGCTGCTGAGCTGCATCATGGTCGGCGCCACCATCACGCATCTGTTCGTGGTCGGCGGCTCGCCGGTGCCCGCCCTTGTGCTGCTGACCTTGAGCGCGATCGTCGCCTACGCCAAGCGCAGCCAATTCGCCCTGCTCGCGAGCGCGCCGTGAGGCGGCCGCGATGCGTCTTAGCCGCCGCCTCCTGACGGTTGCCGCGGGGCTCGTGCTGGCATTCGGGGTGCCGTTCGCCGCGACATTGCTGCTCACCGGCTCGGTCGCGGCGGTCTCCAAACCAGAACCGAAGAAGCCCGAGCCGCGCGTGCATCATGTGGTGCTGCCGATCAACAGCGACGATCCGACCACGATGCGGGCGCTGATCTCGACCGCGCTCAACCTCCCGAAATATTATCGGGAGCGCAACGAGCCGTTCGAGATCGAGATCGTCGCCTACAATGCCGGCGTCCACATGCTGCGCGTCGATACCTCGCCGGTGAAGGAGCTGCTGCGGGTGGTGCGGGGGCTGACGCCGGACATCCGTTTCGTGGTCTGCGAGGCCACCAAGCTCGGCATGGAGCGTGCCGAGGGACATCCGCTGGTGCTGCTCGACAATATCGACCTGGTGCCGAACGGGCCTGGGCACATCGTCGAATTGCAGGAAGCCGGCTGGTCCTACATCCGGTCGTGAGCGATGCGGATAGTGCAAGGGAAGAACACGACATGACCTCTGTTCGCGTGCCCACGCGCCGTGCCGTCGTCGCCGGCATGATCGGCACCGGCGCCGCGTTCGCGATGCCGGTACGCGCAGCGTCGGGACCGCCGCAATTCGGCACCATCCGGCATCAGTTCACGCTTGTACAAGGCGCCCGCCCGGTGCCGCCGGTGGCGATCCCGGCGCTTGCCGGCGGTGCGCTCGATCTCACCGCGTTCAAGGGCAGACTGGTGCTGGTGAACTTCTGGGCCACCTGGTGCGCGGCGTGCCGGACCGAGCTGCCGATGCTGGACCGGCTCGCCGCCAGCGGCCGCAGCGACCTCAAGGTCGTCGCTGTCAGCACCGATCGCAACCGCGCACTGGTGCCACCCTACGTCAGGCAGTTCCTGCTCCGCCACCTCGCGATCGGCTTCGATCCGGGCGGTCTGGTCTCGCGCGTCGATGCCGCCGAGGTCGATACGCCGTTCGCGCTCTACGGCATGCCGATCTCGTTCCTGATCGGCGTCACCGGGCAGGTCGAGGGCTACATGACGGGAGAAGCAGACTGGCTGTCCGCCGACGCGAATGCGTTGTTCGACTATTATGCGGGCGGCGGGCGGTGAGCTTGCCGCGCAGCAGTCTGCCTAGGGCAATTTCTCATAGCCCTCCGCCAGGCCGTTCAGGCTGAGCGGAAAGCCGATGCCCTCTTCAGGGGTCTCGAAGATGATGAATGTCGCGGTCTTGGCGTTCTTGAGCTGGCCGAGCAGCTTGTCGTCCATCACGACCTCGGCGACGCAGCCATTGGGCAGGCAGCGGACAAAGCCGGCGCGGCCGACGTCCTGATTGTCGAGCTTCAGGCCGAGGCCGGAGGGCAGCAGCACGCCGAGCGGGGCGACCACGCGCATCAGGCGGCTCTTCTGGTCGGCGGTCTTCAGCACGATCACGGTCAGGCCGGCATTGGAGCGGTCTTCCGCTACCACGCTCTGGATCAGCGCGCATTGCTCGGCCTGAGCGCCGGGCGGGGTGTCGCAGCGAATCTGCCAGTCGCCATGGACCGAGCGCACCGCGCCTTGCGCGTTCGCGGGCCGGGTCACGCCGAGGCAGAGCGCAAGAATCACGAGGCCGCCGAGCCAGCCGGCCATCGTCAAACGCAAACCTTTGGCCTGCAAAGCTCTGGCCTGAATGTTCGAAGCGCCCATCCGGGTCGATCCTTTGATGTTCGGTCGGTCCAGCCGTCCGCCCGGCTGCCGCTAGCACGCCCGATCATGATGCGCCTCGAAAATCGCACCGTGATCTCATCTCTTTGTTTGAGCATGATCTTTTCGGAAACCGGCTGTCCCTGTTCCGGATCGTGCTCGTTAGCCGACTGATACCGCAATGACGGCGCCTTGAAGGCGATCTTGAAGCCATTCCCGCGCCGGATTGCGGCAGCCCGCAGCGAATCAGCTTCCTGTGGGCTGTCCCGTCTGTGCCTACATCCGGTAATCCCCCTGTCAACTGCGTGCGGCGGCGTTTCGGCGACTTTCGCTTGATTTTGCGGGAAAAATCGCAAGCGGCGGCTTCATCGCAGGCGCATGGCTTTCGGCCCCACTACTGCATTGCGAGCGCCTGAGAATTATGGTTTGAGAGGCTGGATTTCGACGCGTTCTAGCGATCTGGCTCCCGTACCCACCTTGACTTAGAGACGGGTATGTCCGGAAGGCCGTTTGTCAGGGCGGATCGTGCTGCATTTTCGGCCACATGCCGGAGGTGCTTTGGGGAATAATGCAAGGGAGCGCGAACGGCATGAAGATGTCGATTGGCCGGTTGGGCAGGCAATTGCTGGGGTTGGCGGTAGCGGGTGTGGCGTCAGTCGCCGCGGGATCGGCATTTGCCGAAATGGGGCAGCCGGCGCCGTGGGAGCACACGCTGCAGGCGGCGGCGACCCCGGTGATGGAAAACATCATCACCTTCCACAATCTGCTGCTCGCGATCATCACCGTGATCACGCTGTTCGTGCTGGCGCTGCTCGTCATCGTAGTGGTGAAGTTCAACGCCAAGGCCAACCCGGTTCCCTCCAGGACCACCCACAACACGCTGATCGAAGTGGCCTGGACGCTGATCCCGGTGCTGATCCTGGTCGGCATCGCGGTGCCGTCGTTCCGCTTGCTGTTCCTGGAGCTCGACGTGCCGAAGCCGGACCTGACCGTGAAGGTCACCGGCAAGCAGTGGTATTGGTCGTACGCCTACCCGGATAACGGCAAGTTCGAGTTCGACTCGCTGCTCGACAAGGACAAGCAGCCCCGCCTGCTCGGCGTCGACAACGAGATGGTGGTCCCGGTCAACAAGGTTGTCCGCATCCAGACCACCGGCGCCGACGTGATCCACTCGTTCGCGGTGCCATCCTTCGGCGTGAAGATCGACTCGATCCCCGGCCGCCTCAACGAGAGCTGGTTCAAGGCTACCAAGACCGGCGTGTTCTACGGCCAGTGCTCGGAACTGTGCGGCAAGGACCATGCCTTCATGCCGATCGCGGTCAGGGTCGTCAGCGACCAGGAATTCGCGTCCTGGGTTGAAGGGGCGAAGAAGAAATTTGCGACCAACCCGGCGAATTCCTACGCCTCGGCTGGTCAGGCGGCGCAGTAGGCCTCACGGCTTACGGCGCGGATGGAATAAGGGCGACGGGACCGCAAGGTCCGAGAGGGACTGCAAGGCAGGATTTTGAACATGGCGACAGGCGCAGCGACACACGACGATCACGCCCATGATGATCACGCCCACCATCCGACCGGATGGCGGCGCTATCTCTACTCCACGAACCACAAGGATATCGGTACGATGTACCTTATCTTTGCGGTGATCGCGGGCGTCATCGGCGCTGCGATGTCGATCGCGATCCGTGCCGAGTTGATGTACCCGGGCGTCCAGATATTCCACGAGACGCACACCTATAACGTGTTCGTGACCTCGCACGGTCTGATCATGATCTTCTTCATGGTCATGCCGGCGATGATCGGCGGGTTCGGCAACTGGATGGTGCCGCTGATGATCGGCGCGCCGGACATGGCGTTCCCGCGCATGAACAACATCTCGTTCTGGCTGCTGCCGGCCTCGTTCGCGCTGCTGCTGCTCTCGACCTTCGTCGAGGGTGAGCCGGGCGCCAACGGCGTCGGTGCGGGCTGGACCATGTATGCGCCGCTGTCCACCTCGGGCCATCCCGGTCCGGCGGTCGATTTCGCGATCCTCTCGCTGCATCTTGCCGGTGCCTCGTCGATCCTCGGCGCCATCAACTTCATCACCACGATCTTCAACATGCGCGCGCCGGGTATGACCCTGCACAAGATGCCGCTGTTCGTGTGGTCGATCCTGGTGACGGTGTTCCTGCTGCTGTTGTCGCTGCCGGTGCTCGCCGGTGCGATCACCATGCTGCTGACCGACCGCAATTTCGGCACCACCTTCTTTGCGGCTGACGGCGGCGGCGATCCGGTGCTGTTCCAGCATCTGTTCTGGTTCTTCGGTCACCCCGAAGTGTACATCCTGATCCTGCCCGCCTTCGGCATGGTCAGCCAGATCGTCTCCACCTTCTCGCGCAAGCCCGTGTTCGGCTATCTCGGCATGGCCTACGCCATGGTCGCGATCGGCGGCATCGGCTTCGTAGTGTGGGCGCACCACATGTACACCGTCGGCATGTCCTCGGCGACGCAGGCCTATTTCGTCGCCGCCACGATGGTGATCGCGGTGCCGACCGGCGTGAAGATCTTCTCCTGGATCGCCACGATGTGGGGCGGCTCGATCGAGTTCAAGGCGCCGATGATCTGGGCGGTCGGCTTCATCTTCCTGTTCACCGTCGGCGGCGTCACCGGCGTCGTGCTGGCCAATGCCGGCGTCGACCGCGTGCTGCAGGACACCTACTACGTGGTGGCGCACTTCCATTACGTGCTCTCGCTGGGCGCCGTGTTCGGCATCTTCGCCGGCTGGTACTACTGGTTCCCGAAGATGTTCGGCTACATGTACTCGGAGCGGATCGCCAAGGCCCACTTCTGGTTCACCTTCGTCGGCGTCAATCTGGTGTTCTTCCCGCAGCATTTCCTGGGCCTGTCGGGCATGCCGCGCCGCTACGTCGACTATCCGGATGCGTTCGCCGGTTGGAACCTGATCTCTTCGTACGGCTCCTACATCTCCGGCTTCGGCGTCCTGATCTTCATCTACGGCGTGATCGATGCCTTCGTCCGCAAGGAGCAGGCCGCGAACAATCCGTGGGGTGCGGGTGCGACCACGCTGGAGTGGACGCTGACCTCGCCGCCGCCGTTCCACCAGTTCGAAGTGCTGCCCCGCGTGCAGTAAGTCCAAGACAACGCGGCGCACCCAAGGTGCGCCGCGCCTTTTGAAGAGAAGCGAGACCTGATCTTGTCGGTTGTCGATCACAACGCCATCGAGCTGCCCCGGATCTCCGAGGCCGAAGTGGGCGACTACATCGCGCTCTTGAAGCCGCGCGTGATGTCGCTGGTGATCTTCACCGCGCTGGTCGGGCTGATGATTGCGCCGGTGCACGTGCATCCGGTGCTGGCGTTCACCTCGATCCTCTGCATCGCAGTCGGTGCTGGCGCTTCCGGCGCGCTCAACATGGCCTATGAGGCTGATGTCGACGCGCTGATGACGCGCACGGCCAACCGGCCGATCCCGCGCGGCCGGATCACCCCGGCCGAGGCGGCCGCCTTCGGCCTGACGCTCGCCTTCTTCTCGGTGATGACGCTCGGCATCCTGGTCAACTGGGTGGCGGGCGCACTCCTTGCCTTCACCATCGTCTTCTACGCCGTGATCTACACGATGCTGCTGAAGCGCTGGACCGCGCAGAACATCGTGATCGGCGGTGCCGCCGGCGCGCTGCCGCCGGTGGTGGCGTGGGCCGCCGCGACCGGCTCGCTCTCGGTCGAACCGATCCTGCTGTTCCTGATCATCTTCTTCTGGACCCCGCCGCACTTCTGGGCACTGGCGCTGTTCCGCAGCGACGACTACGCGCGCGCCGGCATCCCGATGTTGCCGGTCGTTGCCGGCCCCGACGCGACCCGTCTGCAGATACTGCTCTACACCATCGTGCTGGTCGCGGTTGCGCTGGCGCCGTGGCCGCTCGGCTATTTCGACGCGATCTACGGCATCACCTCGCTGGTGCTTGGCGCCGGCATGCTGTGGCTCGCGATCGAGGTCTACCGCCGCCGCGAGGGTGTTGCGGCCAACCGCGCCACGCGCCGGCTGTTCGCCTTCTCGATCCTTTATCTGTTCGCGCTGTTCGCCGTCCTCCTCGCCGAGGTCGTGGTCCGCGCGATCCTGCCTGTCTTCATCGGGTAGGGACGCCGGGGGGCGAGATGGGTGCGCACGGGATACCAATGGACGACAAGAACGAACCAGAAGGCATCGTCCTCACCGAGGCGCAGCTCAAGAGCCGCCGCCAGCGCTCGATCGCCATTGCGCTCGCGCTCGGCGTCATGGTCGTGCTGTTCTTCGCCGTCACGCTCGTCAAGGGGCCAGCCGTGCTGGTGCGGCCGCTGTGAGTGAGATGGCGAACCAGGGACCGCAGCAAAGTGAGGGCGCCAAGGTCACGCGCCGCACGCTGACCCGCGACGCCATGGTCGCCTCGATCTGCGGCTTCGTCGTGGTGCTGATGCTCGGCGCCTCCTACGCCGCCGTGCCGTTCTACAACTGGTTCTGCCGTACCACCGGCTTCAACGGCACCACCCAGGTGGCGACCTCGGTGCCTTCGGATGCGCCGCTCGAGCGCACCATCGCGGTCAGCTTCGATTCCAACGTCGCGCCGGGCCTGCCCTGGAAGTTCGAGGCCGAGCAGACCACGATCGACGTCAAGATCGGCCAGGTCGTCACGGTCTATTACACCGTGACCAACCAGTCCGCGCGCACCACCACCGGTCAGGCCGCCTACAACGTCGCGCCGCTGACGGTCGGCGCCTATTTCCAGAAGATCAACTGCTTCTGCTTCACCGAACAGACCATGGCGCCGGGCGAAAAGCGCGAGATGGCCGTGGTGTTCTATGTCGATCCGGCGCTGGCCAAGGACAGCGAGAACGACACGCTGAAGAACATCACTTTGTCCTACACCTTCTTCCCCGTGCGCGACGCCGCGCCGAAGCCCGTGGCGGCGGGCGAGGCGGAGCAGCGCAAGGGCGGCTAGAGCATGATCCGGTTTTCCGAGAAGATCATGCTGATGAGATTGGAATTCAAGATTAAGACGTGCCTTGCGGCACGCGAATGGAGAGACGGCAATGGCTGAGGCGCAAGTCAAGCATCACGACTATCATCTCGTCGACCCGAGCCCGTGGCCGGTGGTCGGCTCGGTCTCGGCCTTCATCATGGCGCTCGGTGCGATCGGCTGGATGCACCACATGTTCTCCGCGGCCCCGATCGTGTTCGGCGTCGGCACCATCGGCGTGCTCTACACGATGGCGAGCTGGTGGGGCGACGTGATCAAGGAAGCCCAGTACAAGGGCGACCACACCCGCGTGGTGCAGATCAGCCACCGCTACGGCATGATCCTGTTCATCGCCTCCGAGGTGATGTTCTTCGTCGCCTGGTTCTGGGCGTTCTTCAATTCGGCGCTGTTCCCGGCCGATGCGGTGCATGCCACGCGCGATGCGGTGTTCGGCTGCGGCGCCGGCACGGCGATGGGCGCCTGCTCCGTTCCCGGCACCTGGCCGCCCCACGGCATCGAGACCTTCGATCCCTGGCATCTGCCGCTGCTCAACACGCTGCTGCTCCTGACCTCGGGCACCACGGTCACCTGGGCGCACCATGCGCTCTTGGAGAACGACCGCCAGGGCCTCAAGCAGGGGCTGATCCTCACCGTGATCCTCGGCGCCCTGTTCACCTGCGTGCAGGCCTATGAGTATGCCCATGCGACGTTCTCGTTCGGCGGCAACGTCTATGGCGCGACCTTCTTCATGGCGACCGGGTTCCACGGCTTCCACGTGCTGGTCGGCACCATCTTCCTGCTGGTCTGCCTGATCCGCGCCTATGCCGGCCACTTCACGTCGAAGCAGCATCTGGGCTTCGAGTTTGCCGCCTGGTACTGGCACTTCGTCGACGTGGTCTGGCTGTTCCTGTTCATCTGCATCTACGTCTGGGGCCACGGCGCCGAGTCGATGGCCCACGGCGCCCACTAAAGCGCAGGCCGACGTGCTAACAAAGGGGCGGCCGAATGGCCGCCCCTTTGCGTTTCCCCTCTCCCCTTGTGGGAGAAGGTGGCGCGAATGTAATCCGCGCCGGATGAGGGGTCTCTATCTGCGGAGACAGACCCCTCACCGGGCTACATCTCGCTCTGCTCGATTTCGCCACCCTCTCCCACAAGGGGAGAGGCGGAAGGAACCAAATGACGGACACCCCGCCCACTGTGACCGAGAGCGCGCTCCGCGGCATCGCCTGCCGGTGTCCGCGCTGCGGCAAGGGCAAGCTCTATTCCGGCTTCCTGACGCTGGCGCCGCGCTGCCAGGCCTGCGGCCTCGACTTCGCGTTCATCGATGCCGGCGACGGGCCGGCGATCTTCGTCATCATGCTCGCCGGCGCCATCGTGGTCGCGGCGGCGCTGATCGTCGAGGTGAAGTACCAGCCGCCGTTCTGGGTGCATGCGGCGCTGTGGCTGCCGTTGATTGTGGTGACCACGATCCTGCCGCTGCGTTCGATGAAGGCGCTCTTGATCGCGCTGCAATTCCACCACAAGGCCGCCGAAGGCCAATTGATCGAGCGCGATCCGAAATGAATGAGACCACCACGACCCATCGGCCGAGCGCGGCCGGCTTCGGCATTTTCACGTTGATCCTGATCGCGGTGTTCATCGCGCTCGGCGCCTGGCAATTGCAGCGCCGGGTCGAGAAGCATGCGCTGATCGCTGCACTCGAGGCCCGGCTGGCTGCTCCGACCGAGGCGCTGCCGCCGCCATCGGCATGGCCCACGGTGACTTCGGCCAAGGATGAATTCCGCCGCGTCACCCTGACCGCGACCTATGCCAAGCAGCCCGACGCGATGGTGTTCAGCTCCGGCTCCGCGGTGCGTGACGACGTCTCGGGACCCGGCACCTGGGCATTCCTGCCGGCGAAGCTCGCCAGCGGCGAGACCGTCGTGATCAACACCGGCTTCGTCCAGAACACGATGCAGGATCGCACCTTCGAGGAGCGCGTCACCGGGCGCCTCGTCACCGGCACGCCGGTCGAACTCACCGGCTATATCCGCTTTCCCGAGCCGCCGGGCCGGCTGACGCCGAAGGAAGATCCGGCGAAGCGGCTGTGGTTCGTGCGCGATCATCGCGCGATGGCGCAAGCGCTCGGCTGGGGACCGGTCGCGCCGTTCTATATCGACCTCGAGGCGCCGGTGCCCGACAGCGGCGCGCCAAAGCCGGGGCCGCTCAAGGTGCGGCTCAAGGACGACCACATGCAGTACGCCATCACCTGGTTCTCGCTCGCCGCCGCGGTCACGATCGCGTTCGGCCTGTGGTGGCGCGGCCAGCGGCGCAGGGCAGGTTAGGGCGGTTCGTGCCGGAGGGGTGATGTCACAAGGCTGCTTCGGCTTCGTGTGGCGCGACCTTCCGCGCACCTCTGCGCAGCTTGGCTAACGAACGGCTGATCCTGTCGAGATAGATATACACGACAGGTGTCGTGAACAGCGTCATCAGCTGCGAGACGATCAGCCCGCCGACGATCGCGAAGCCGAGTGGCTGGCGCAATTCCGATCCGGTGCCGGTGCCGATCATCAGCGGAACGCCGCCGAGCATCGCGCACATCGTCGTCATCAAGATCGGGCGGAAGCGCGCCCGGCAGGCCATGTAGATCGACTGTTCGGCGGAGACGTGCTGGTGGCGCTCGGCCTGCAGCGCGAAATCGATCAGCATGATGCCGTTCTTCTGCACGATGCCGATCAGCAGAATGATGCCGATCAGCCCGATCACGTCGAGCCCGAGGCCGAATGCCCACAATGCGACCAGCGCGCCGAGTCCGGCGGACGGCAGGGTCGAGAGGATTGTGATCGGATGGATCGTGCTCTCATAGAGCATGCCGAGGATCAGATAGACGGCGACCACCGCGGCCAGGATCAGGATCGGCGTCGACGCGAGCGCTGCCTGGAACGCCTGCGCGTTGCCCTGGAAACTGGTGACGACGGTCGAAGGCACGTGCAGGTCGGCGGTCGCCTTCTGCACCGCGGCGACCGCGGTCCCCACCGCCGTGCCCGGCGCCAGGTTGAAGCTCAGCGTCACTGAGGGAAACTGGCTTTGATGATTCACGGAGAGCGGCGCGGTGCCGTAGTCGATGCTCGCGATCTGGCTCAAGGGCACCATCGTCCCCGCAGACGAGCGGACATAGATGCGGTTGAGCGCGTAGGGGCCGAGCTGGAACGACGGATCGACCTCGAGGATCACGTAATAGGTGTTGAGCGTCGTGAACAGCTGGGCGACATGCCGCTGGCCGAATGAATCATAGAGCGTGTTGTCGACCGCGGCCGGATCGATGCCGAGGCGGGAGGCGGCGTCGCGGTCGATCTGCAGCTTGAGCTGACGCGCGGCATTGGCCTGGTCGGTCGCGACGTCGGCCAGTTCCGGCAACGTCTTCAGCTTCTGATACAGCTTGCCGGCCCACAGATTGAGCTCGTCCTGGTTCACGTCGGTGAGGGTGAACTGGTACTGCGTCTTGGACAGGCGGCTGGCGAGGTTGATGTCCTGCGTCGCCTGCATGAATACCGACATGCCTTTGATCTTCTGCAGCGCGGTGTCGAGCTGGCGGATCACCTGATCGGCGGACGCGCTGCGCTCGTTGCGCGGCTTCAACAGCACGAACAGGCGGCCGTTGTTCTCGGTCACGGTCGGACCGCCCGGTCCGATATAGCCGGTCGCATTGGCGACCGAGGGGTTCTTGGAAATGACATCGATGACGCTTCGTTGCAGCGTCGCCATCTGGGCCGGCGAGATATCAGCCGAGGCTTCCGTGATGCCGGTGATCATGCCGGTGTCCTGCTGTGGGAAGAAGCCCTTGGGGATGGCCACGAACAGCAGGCCGGTCACCGCCACGCTTGCCAGCATGATCGACAGCGTCGTGGCCTTGTAGCGCAGCGCCGCGGCAAGCACGGCCTCATAGCTCGTCTGGATCGCAACGAAGCCGCGTTCCAGCGTGCGCGAGATGATCCCGGCCTCGCCGCCCCGGTGCGGCGACAGCAGATAGGCGCACATCATCGGCGTCAGCGTCACCGAGACGATCACCGACACCACGATGGCAACGCACACCGTGACGGCGAATTCCTGGAACATGCGGCCGATCACCCCGCCCATCAGCAGCAGCGGAATGAACACCGCGATCAGCGAGACCGAGATCGAGATAATGGTGAAGCCGATCTCGCCGGCGCCCTTCAGCGCGGCCTGCATCGGCGAGAGGCCTTCCTCGATATGCCGGGAGATGTTCTCGATCATCACGATGGCGTCGTCGACGACGAAGCCGACCGCGATCGACAGCCCCATCAGCGACAGATTGTCGATACTGTAGTTGAGCAGATACATCACGCCGAAGGTGCCGATCAGCGAGATCGGGACCGAGACTGCGGGGATGATGGTCGCCCACAGATTGCGCAGGAACAGGAAGATCACGCCGACCACCAGCGCGATGGTCAGCACCAGGGTGAACTGAACGTCGGCGACGCTGGCGCGGATCGTTTGCGTGCGGTCGGAGGCGATCGTGACCTTGATGTCGGACGGCAGGCTCGACACCAGCTGCGGCAGCAACCTCTTGATGCCGTCGACCGTACTGATCACGTTGGCGCCGGGCTGGCGCTGGATCGCGAGGATGACGGCCGGCTTGTCGTTGTACCAGCCATGCAGCGTGATATCCTCGGCCGCCACGACGGCGTGCCCGATGTCGCGCAGGCGTACCGGCGCGCCGTTGCGATAGGCGATGATCAGGTCGTCATACTTGCTCGCGGCCAGTACCTGGTCGTTGGTGGCCAGCGTATAGGCCTGCTGGCTGCCGTAGAGCACGCCCTTGGGCTGGTTCACGGTGATGTTGCCGAGCGTGGTGCGCAATTGCTCGAGATCAAGCCCCGCGGCGGCGAGCTTGGCCGGATTGACCTGCACCCGGATCGAAGGCTTCTGCATTCCGCCGATGGAGACGAGCGAGACGCCCGGCACCTGCGACAATTTCTGCGCCAGGATGCTGTCGGCGTAGTCGTCGACCTTGGTCAGCGGCTCGGTGTCCGACGTCAGCGCGATCAGCAGCACCGGCACGTCGGCCGGATTGACCTTATGGAAGGTCGGCGGCGACGGCATGGTCTTGGGCAATTGTCCCGATGCTGCATCGATCGCAGTCTGTACGTCCTGCGCGGCCGCATCGACGCTGCGGTTCAACGCGAATTGCAGCGTGATCTGGGTGTTGCCGAGCCCGCTGCTCGAGCTCATGCCGGTCAGGCCCGCGATCTGCCCGAACTGCCGCTCCAGCGGCGTTGCGACCGAGGAAGCCATGGTCTGCGGGTCGGCGCCGGGCAGTTGCGCGGTGACCTGGATGGTTGGGGTATCCACGGTCGGCAGCGCCGAGACCGGCAGCCGCACGAAGGCGATCATGCCGACCAGCACGATGGCGACGGCAAGAAACGCGGTGGCGACGGGCTTGCGGATAAAACCTGCGGAGACGTTCATGGCAGCATACCTGCGCTTGCAGTGGTTGCGTCCTGGACCTGGTCTTTCTTGTCATCGGGCACGATCTCGACCGTCGTCCCCGGATTGAGCCGGTACTGACCAGCGGTGACGACGGTCTCGTTGGCTTTGAGGCCCTGCTCGATCAGGACCTGCCCGTCGCGCGATTGGCCGGTCGTGATATTGCGGATGCTGACGACGTTGTCCGGGTCGACCGCATAGGCGAAGCTGCCGTCAGGACCCTGGCGCACCGCCGTCAGCGGCACGGTGAGCGCATTGTGCCGAACCGCGATCGTCAGGTGGACGTTGACGAAGGTGCCTGGCCACAGCGTGTTGCCGGCATTGGGAAACGATGCCTTCAGCTGCACGGTGCCGGTCGAGCTATCGACCTGGTTGTTGATCAGCATCAGGCTGCCGTGGTCGAGCTTGTGCTTGTTCTGTGCGTCATAGACGTCGACCGATGCGTCGCCGGACGCCAGTGCCTGCCGCACGCCGGGGATATCACCGGACGGCAGCGTGAAGATCACTGCGATCGGCTGTAGCTGGGTGAGGACCACGAGCCCGTTGGTGTCGGTCGGGTGCACGATGTTGCCGGGATCGATGCGGCGGATGCCGGTGACGCCGTCGAACGGCGCCGTGATCGTGGCAAAGCTCAGTTGGGTCTGCGCGGCCTCCAGCGCCGCCTTGTCGAGCGCGACGGTGCCTTCGCCCTGCGAGACCTGCGAGTCCTGGGTGTCGAGCAGTTGCTGGGTTGCAAACCCGCGATTGGCGAGCGGCTGCGTTCGCGCCAGGTTGGTCCTGGCGTTCTTCAGGCCCGCCTCGTCGCGCGCCAGCGCGGCCTCGGCCTGGTCGACCTGGGCCTCGTAGACGCGCGGGTCGATCCTGGCGAGCACGTCGCCGCGCTTGACCTGCTTGCCTTCGACGAAATCGACGCTGTCGAGCGTGCCCTGGACCTGCGTGCGTATGGTGGCCGTGTTGATCGGCGTCACCGTGCCGAGGCCTTCGAGCACGATCGGCACATCATGCTGCAGGACCTTCGCCGCCGTCACCGGAACGGCGGACGGGATGGGGTCCGACGCGGCCGCCTGCGGAGCCGCATGCATCGCGGTGTCCGGCAGATACACGGCGTAGGCGCCGGCGCCGATTGCGGCGGCCACCAGGACCACGCCCGCGATCTTTGAGGTCTTCGATGTCATGGGTCACCAGCTCCGTCGGTTGTCCGGCGGCCGATCGTTGCGACCAACTCCAGGACAAAGGTTTCGGCTGCGCTGGCCGCGGCCGCTTCAGCTCCGCGGCCGGCAGTCAGGTCGAGATTGATGATGCGTGCGTCGAGATCGGCGGCGCGCAACGCGCCGATCAGGCTGCCTTGCGGCGCGTCGTCGTTGCGATGAACGACCAGTCGGATCGCAGCCACCGTCGGCACGATGCGAAAAGGCAGTGCGTCGGCGGCGACGTCGACCGCGACAATGCCGCCGCAGGGCAGCTCGCCCCGCAGCGCCAGTTCGAGCATGCGCCGCGCAAGGTGCCCTTCGCCGAGCAGGATCAGCTGCCGCGGTGTCATGCCGGTGCGATCGAGCGCCTCAGCGACGCCGCTCAGGATCCCGGCATAGCTGGTTTCGCGAAGCGCGATCGGCAGCCATGTCGCTTGCGGCGTCAGCCGCCGCCAGCGCGCGAAGGTCTCCGGCACCGCGATATCAGGGGCCTCGGAAACGGCCAGGACGCCGACCAGTACGTGCGCGTCGGCGCGAAGGGGCGGGGTTGCGATGGTGCAGTGCGGGCTCTCGGGCATGTGCAGAAGGTGGGTCCGAGGCCGATATTATTCAAATGAATTGTCTTTATTCACCAATTCACATTATGCATGATGATGCCATGCGGATGCGCAATCTCGACCTCAACCTGCTGCTGGTGTTCGACGCCGTCATGCGCGAGCGCAGCGTGGTGCGCGCGGCCGGCGCGCTCGCGATCAGCCAGCCCGCCGTGAGCCACGCGCTGAACCGGCTGCGTCATGCGCTGAAAGACCAGCTGTTCGTCCGCACGCCGTCCGGCATGCTGCCGACGCCGCGCGCGGAAACGCTCGCGCTGCCGGTCCGCAAGGCACTGAGCGATCTGCAGCTAGCGGTCGAGGGCGATCGGTTCGATCCGCCGCAGGCGGAGCGGCGCTTCAGCATTGCCGTCAACAATTATGCCGCGGTGGTCGTGGCCGGCGGGATCATCGCGGCGGTGCGCGCGCAGGCGCCCAAGGTACGGCTCACGCTGGTGCCGAGCGGGACGCTGAATCTCGCCGACCGGCTCGATCGCGGCGAGCTCGATCTTGCGATCTCGGCGCGGGCGCTGGATGGCGCGCGCTTTGCATCCCGCCCCTTGATCGAGGATCGCTTCGTCGCGGTGCTGCGCGCCGGTCATCCGGCCCTGCGCAAGAAGCTGACCGGCGAGACGCTGGTCGAGCTACCGCACCTTGCGATCACCTCCAGCGGCGAAGATCTGGATTTCATCGACGCCTGGCTGCGAGCCCGCAAGGCCGAGCGCACCATTGCCTCCGACGTGCCGTATCTGTCCGCCGGCGCGGTCCTGGTGCAATCGAACATGGTTGCGATCCTCGGCCGCAAGCTCGCGCTCGAATTCCGCCGTGCCTATCCGATCGAGATGCGGGATCTGCCGTTCGACGCATCGAAGCTGCAAAGCGTCATGAGCTGGCACCGCCGCTTCGACGATCTGCCGGCACACCGCTGGCTGAGAGACACGATCATTGCCGCAACCAGCGGCATCTGATCGCAGCAGTTCGTCAATGGCCGACAGGCGCGGGACCACCAAGCTTGACCTTGCGCAAGGTCAGCGCCAGCGGGATGGCCGACAGCGCGATCAGCATCAGCACCCAGAACGCATCCATGTAGGACAGGAACGAGGCCTGGGTCTGCACCTGCTGGCCGATCCACTGGATCGCCTGGCTGTGGGCCTGCGCCAGCGAATTGCCCTGTGCCACGAAGAAGTCGGTGACCTGGTGCAGCGTGTCCTGGTATTGCGGGTTTGACGGCGTCACCTGCTCGACCAGCCGGCTCTGGTGGAATTGCTGGCGATGCGTCAGCACGTTGGAGACCAGCGAGACGCCGATCGAACCACCAGTGTTGCGCGCCGCGTTGATCAGTGCCGACGCCTGGTCGGTCTTCCCGGGGGGAATGCCGTCATAGGATGCCGTCATGATCGGAATAAAGATCAGCGGCAGGCCGACGCCGATCAGCATGCGCGAGCGCGCCATGAACCAGAAGCCGAGATCGCCGTAGACGTTGGTCATGCTGTACATCGAGGCCGCGATCACCAGCGCCCCCATGATGATCAGATATTTCGGCTGCACCTTGGCGGCGAGCCGGCCGACCACGAACATCATCAGCATGGTCACCACGCCGCCGGGCGAGAGCACGAGGCCGGCCCAGGTCGCGGTGTAGCCGAAATCCTGCTGCACCAGCTGCGGCAGGAACTGGGTGGTCGCAAGCAGGATCGCGCCGGTCGCCAGCATCACCAGGAAGCTCGCGCCGAACTGCCGGGTCGCGACCATCCGCAAATCGATCATCGGATTGCGGCGGGTCATCTCCCACGGGATCATCAGCACGAATGCGATCGCGCAAATCGCCGCTGAGATGACGATGAAGGATGATCCGAACCAGTCGTCCTCCAGGCCGCGGTCAAGCGTCACCTCGAGCGCGCCGAGGAAGGTCGCCACCAGCGCGAAGCCGATGAAGTCGAACGAGTTGTCCGGCTTCTGGTCCTTGTTCTGGTCCCTGGCCTTCGCCGGCTCGCGCAGCACCACGGCGATCGCGACGGTCGCGAACAGGCCGACCGGCGCGTTGATCAGAAAGCACCAGTGCCAGGACAGATTGTCGGACAGCCAGCCGCCGAGCGTCGGGCCGACCACCGGCGCCACCACCACGGCGACGCCGAACACCGCGAACGCCTGCCCGCGCTTGGCCGGCGGGAACGCATCGGCGAGGATCGACTGCGCCACCGGCACCATGCCGCCGCCGCCGAGACCTTGCAGGATCCGGAACAGCAGCAGCGCATTCAGATTCGGCGCGAAGCCGCACAGGATCGAGCTGACGGTGAAGATGCCGAGGCAGATCAGGAAGAACGTCTTCCGCCCCAGCATCTTGGCGAGAAAGCTGGAGGCGGTCAGGATGATGGCGTTGGACACCAGGTAGGAGGTTACCACCCAGGAGGCTTCGTCCTCGCTCACGCCCATGCCGCCGGCGATATAGGGCAGCGCGACGTTGGCGATGGTGGTGTCGAGCACCTCCATGAAGCTCGCGAGCGCAACCACGATGGCGATCAGCCAGGGATTGACGGCAACGCTCGGAACCGGGAGGCTTTTGGCATCGATTGCTGCTGCGCTCATGACAGCCTCCCGGGATCAGAGTTTTCCAAGCCGCTCGAGCAGCGACGGCGCGGGATCGATCCGCACTGCCGGGACGACGGACATGCCGGGGCCGAGCGCGACGTCGGTCGGCGGATTGTCCATCACGATCTTGACCGGCACGCGCTGCACGATCTTGACGTAGTTGCCGGTGGCGTTCTGCGCCGGCAGCAGCGAGAACGCGGTGCCTGATCCCGGCTGCACGCTCTCGACATGACCCTGGATGGTGCGGCCGGGATAGGCGTCGATCTTCAGCGTCACCTTCTCGCCCGGACGCATCTTGTCGAGCTGGATCTCCTTGAAGTTTGCGGTGACCCAGGTCTGGTCAGGCACGAACATCGTCAGGCTGGTGCCGGCCTGCGCGAACTGGCCGACCGCGGCCGACAGGTTGACGACGCGGCCCGGCTGCGCGGCAGTGACCGTGGTGTAGGACAGATTGAGCTTGGCCTGGTCGCGCTGCGCCTCGGCCTGGGCGAGGTTGGCGACCGCGCTCTTGCGCTGCGCCTTCAGCGATTCCACCTGGCGCTGCGCGAGGTTGAGCGTCGCCTGCGCGCTCAAGAGAGATGCCTGCTGCTGATGCAGTTGCGAGGTGTATTGCTCGGAATTCTGCACCGTGCCGTAACCGGTCTGCTCCAGATGCTGGTAGCGCGTCGCCTGCTGCTGGGCGAAGGTCAGCGCCGCCTGCGCCTGATCCACCTGCGCCTGGTTGGCCGCGATCTGCGCCTGCTGCACGTCGAGCTGTGCGTCGACATTTTCGATGCTGGCCTGTGCGGCGGCGACCTGCGCCTCGGCCTGCGCCAGCGCGACGCGATAGTCGCGGTCGTCGAGCCGGGCGATCACGTCGCCGGCCGCGACATGCTGGTTGTCGGTGACCGGAACGGCAGTGATATAGCCGGAGATCTTGGGAGCAAGCGCAGACTGCCGCGCCGCGATGAAGGCGTCGTCGGTGGATTCGAAATGCTCGGTGTAATCCATGTACAGATAGCCGCCGCCGAGCGTGGCGGCGAGCAGCACGGCGCCAACAGCGGACACGACCGGACGGCGGCGCAGGAGGCCGCGCTTCCGCGGCGTGGCCTCCTGCGGGATCGTTGCCGGCGGGGCAGGCTCCTTGCTGGTAGGGCGCTCCTGTGCGGGAGCCCTTGCTGTGATCTCCGGCCGGTCGGATGTGATGGTGGGCTCATGCGCGGCCGGAGCCGGGGGCGAGCCCTCGATGCCCTCGTGTCCAGGCTGGTCGCGCTCCAAAACAGTGTCTTCGTACATGATGGCTGCTCCTGCAGTTGAGCGAGGTCTGCACGGCCTTCGCAGAAGGGAACGATACCGTTCCGTTCTGTGCGGCATTTAGTCTCGTCGCGGCGCAGCGTCAATAGAAACGGAACTGTACCGTTCTATTTACAACTAGATGTGATAGGCCTATATTGCCGGAACTTGCCGGTCCACCGGCTGATGGAACCCGGGTCAAGGCGATGACCACCAGCACCCTGAAGATGCCGCGGGCGCCCAAGACCAAGGCGGCGACCAAGGCGCCGACCAGGCCGATCGAGGTGCGCGCCGGTCGGCCGCCGAAGGAGTTGGCCGGCGAGGTCGATGCGCGCATCCTCGATGCGGCACGCAAGGTCTTCCTGCAGCGCGGGTTCGGAGGCGCCAGCATCGACGAGATCGCGGACGTCGCGCGCTCCGGGAAGCGCACGATCTATGCGCGCTTCCAGGACAAGCGGGCGCTGTTCACCGAGGTGGTGACGCGGGACATCCTGTCTCGCATCGCCGAGTTCAAGGCCGACGCGCCGCTTGGTGTGACGGTGGAGGAACGCCTCACCAGCGTCGCCTCGACCCTGCTGCACTGGGGCCTCGACGCCGACCGGATCGGCCTGATGCGGCTCGCCATCGCGGAGGCGCATCGCTTCCCGGATCTCGCCGCCACCGTCAACCGCAGGGCGCGTGCGCTCGCCACCGAGCTCGGCATCCATCTGCTGCGTGACCTGACGCAATCCGACGAGCTCGGCAAGTTGCCGGCCTTTGCGCCGGAGCAGCTGCCGACCACCGCGCGCATGTTCCTCGACATCATCGCGGTGCCGATGCTGCTTCGGGCATTGTTCGAGGTCGACCTGAAAGCGCTCGACCCGGAGCTCGACGAGCATGTGGCGCGCGGCGTCGCGTTCTTCGTTGCCGCGTGCAGGAGCGGCTGGTCCGAGAATCCGACGCAATAGGCAAGCTCAGCCCGGTGCGCGCTCGACCGCATGGCGCAGCCAGACCATTCCGCCTTCCAGTGTCTCGCAATGGGTGAGCCGCAGCGACTGCCCGGCTCCGGGGCGGTCGCCCTCGGGGCCGTGATAGTCGACGATGCTCTGCGATCCCGCGACGCCGTCGACCGCAGGAAAGATCAACGTGCTGAACTCGTCGATCAGCCCATGCTTGAGGAACGCACCATTGATGCCGCCGCCGCCTTCGAGCAGCAATGTCTTGGCGCCGAACAGTGAGGCGAGCTGCGCCATCGCGCCAGGAAGATCGTCGCCCTTGCGGCCGGCAAAGACGTAGGACGCGCCGTCCTCGCGCAGCT
Organism: Bradyrhizobium acaciae; assembly: GCF_020889785.1. Classification (GTDB taxonomy): domain Bacteria; phylum Pseudomonadota; class Alphaproteobacteria; order Rhizobiales; family Xanthobacteraceae; genus Bradyrhizobium; species Bradyrhizobium acaciae. The sequence goes on along the minus strand of NZ_JACMYK010000002.1, from coordinate 44,399 downwards.
CGGCGAGATGCGCGTCGGAGACCTGTTCGCCGAGCACCGCGACGGCGTGATCGCCGCCGACATTGTCCTTGCCGAAATGCACGCGGCCCGACGGATCGATGCCAACAGCGAGCTTGCGGCCACCGCGGTTGCCGAGATGCGCCTCGCGCGGCAGGTTCGGCGGGTTGGCGATGTGGCGCTCCGTCCCCTTGGCCATCTCGTTCATGGTGACGCGGCCGATGATCCAGCCATCGGCATTGAATCCGTCATGGATCCGCTCGTAATGGCCACGCAGTACGTCGGTCGGGATACCGGCGGCGGCCTTGGTGAAGCGGCTGGGATGAAGCCGGCCGTCGATCGACGTGCCCATGTGGCAGATGATGTGAGGTCGCATGAGTGTTTTCGTTGCGAAGATATGAGCCGACGAGCGCGGCAAAGGGGCAACTTCATTTAAGTCGCCAAGGTCGGGTTCTCAACGTCAATTGCGTCGGGCTCTTTCAACGTGAGTTGAGCAGGCACGTCGGGCTCCCTCCCCCCTTGCGGGAGAGGGTTGGGGGAGAGGGTAAGCCCCGGGCGATAAAGTTGATATGCGCACTGCGCATTGCGCCTGGCCTGCGTCGCCCCGTTGTTTCCTTGAGCGAGTGCGCCGAGTGGGACCCCTCTCCCCCGCAAGCGGGGAGGGTACCCTACTGCCGGCGGCTCCATCACAGGGGCTGTTTTAGGGTGGGGACGCGGATGTCGAGCACGCGCTCGACGAACTGCGTTTCGTCGTCCGTGGGATCGAGCAGGTCGACCCAGATGATGTCGGACGGTAATTCGGCGCCGATGCCCTGCCAATCAGAAGTCGACGACCTGTCCAGTTTCAGCACCTCGCGGGCTCCATGCACGGGGATTTGCGGCCACGGCAATAGCGAGGGTCGCAAGGCAGCTCCATGAATGTGGACAATGCCCGTGTGCCAGGTCTGGCTCCTGCTTGCCGGATGAGGGATGTGCGTCCGATCAGTGCACCATCACCCACGCCGGTTGCAGCCATGGATAGGCAATCAAGCCGACGACAGCGGTAGCCCCAATCAAAAGCGGATTGCTCACCTTCCAGCGGAACAGGATGGCCAACGAGATCACCCCGATCAGCACCGTCAGCCAGTCGCCGATGGCGATCTTGCCGAGCAGGATGCACGCGCCAAGTATGGTTCCGATCGCTGCTGCGTAAGCGCCCTTCACAAAGCCCTGAACGTTGGCGTTTCCGCGATGCCGCGCGAGCAGTGGCGCAACGATCAGCACCAGCAGGAACGACGGCAGGAAGATGCCGATCGTGGAGACGACCGACCCCCAAAATCCCGCCACGAGGTAGCCGACAAACGTTGCGGTGATCACTACGGGTCCCGGACTGATCATGCCGATCGCGACCGCGATGAGGAATTGCCGCTCGTCGAGCCAATTGTATTGCTGCACGAGCCCTTGCTCGAGGAACGGCACGATGACAAGGCCGCTGCCGAATGTCAGCGAGCCCGCCTTGAGGAAGAACAGCAACAGTTTGGATAGCGTAGACCCGCTTGCGACCGGGACGATCGGGCCGACGGCGGCGGCCGGCACGATCGCAATCCCCGGCAGGGTCGCAGGCGTCCGCTTGAGCAGGTTGCCGTAATACGCAATGCCCACGATGCCCGCGCCGATGAACAGCACTGCGACCTCGGCCTGGAGGATGACCGTGACGGCCAGGCAAACGGCCGCAATCGCCCATTGCAACCAGTCTTCCATGCCGAGCTTGGCAAGCCGGTAGCAGGAGTGAAGGATGAGCGCGATCACGGCGGGGCTGACGCCGTAGAAGATCGCGGTCACCGGCTGGAGGTCGCCGAGATAGACATAGAGTGCGCCGAGCGAGGCAACGATGGCGAAGTTGGGCAGAATGAAGCACCAGCCGCCGATCCATGCTCCCCAAAAGCCGCCGCGAAGCCATGCCACATAGATGCCGACCTGGATCGCCAGTGGCCCCGGCAGCGATTGGCAGATGGCAATCGATTCCTTCATCTCCTCCTTGGTCAGCCACTTCTTGCCGTCGACCAGTTCCCGCTCCATCTGCCCGACCAGCGCAACCGGACCGCCGAAGCCGAGAAAGCCGAGGCGCAGAAAATAGCGCGCCAGTTCGGTCAAACGGCTGCGCTGCGAGATCGTTGGCGTCATCACTGGAAAGCTCCGCATGGTTTCGAGAGCATCGCTATGTTCATCGTCTGCGATCCTGCGTCGTTTCGCTCAGCTCTTCGTGCTCGCCGTCTTGTCGAGGGCGGCGCGCAGGCCCTTGGCGAGCTTGATGGCGTCGTCATTGGCCCAGAAATGCATGAAGAACAGGCGCGGCTGTTCATCCAGCATATGGCTGTGCAGCGCAGTGACGTCGATGCCGTGGGTTCGCAGCGCCATGATCACCGGATTCACCTCGTCATTGGTCAGCACGAAATCGCCGGTGATCGCCGCCTTGCCGCCGCCGGTCGGCTGGAAATTGATGGCGATCGCGACGCCCATCGGGCCGACCGGGCTCAATGCCATGCCGTCTTCGGTGACCGGATCGCGCCGTGGCACGTTGAACTGATAGACGCCGCCATTCGCCTGGCCCTTGACGCCGATGATCTGGTCGAGCTGGGTGGTATCGAGATCGACGGCCGGTGGCGGTGACGCCGGCGCTGCGGCCTTGAGCGGCGTCTTGCTTTCGGCAAGCGCGTCCCGGATCGCGGTGGCGATCTGGACCGGGTCGCCGTGACCGGCGACGTGCATGTAGAAGGTGGCCGGGCTCGCGCCGAGCAGATGGTTGTGCACCGCCGTAATCTGCAAGCCGCTTCCGATCATCTTCAGCATCACTGGATTGATCTCGGACTCGAGCAGCACAAGATCGCCCATCGCCATGACGCCGTCATGCATCGGCTTGAAGGCGACCCATCCGCCGAGCGCGAACGCCGGCTTAATGGTAACGCCGTCGAGCGTCACCGTGAGGTCGGTGCGCGGAAAGCCGTAGCGATGCACGTCGCCCGAAACGGCCGGTTTTCGGCCGAGCGTGTCGTCGACTTTCTGCCAGTCGACGCTCTGTGCGTGGGCCGACGAGATGAATGGCTCGGCGAACACCTGCCAGTCGATCTTTTGCGCGCTTCCACCGGTGGCGAAAAGGCAGGCGCCGATGCCGATCAGCGCCGAAATCGTGTTCCGCATAGGATTACTCCCTTGAATCTGCATTTGAGGCTTCGGATCGAAGCCCTATTCCTTCGAGAGCCCGACGATGGTTCTGAATCCCGATATGTTCTGAACCGAGATTTCGACGGGATCGCCGAAGCGGACGGCATTGAAGATCAGGCCGTCCTGAACTTTGAACGGCTCGATCCTGCCTGCCGACAGGCGGATCATCAGCGTGTCGTTGCGTTCGTCGACGCTGTCGACGACGCCGCGCAGCGTCTCGCTTGCCGGCGCCGGCACGATCGCCACCTGCAATGCAACCGCCGCTTCCGGTTGCGCATCGAGGTCGGCTGGTGCGGCGAGCATTGGGCCCGGCCACAGCAGGCATAGTGCCAGGGTTATTCGCATCATGGCTGTCACTCCGTCGCTTGGGTTCTGGGCGGCTTCGGAAGAAGAGGGCCTAGTCCTGCTCCTTGACCTGACCGCTGCTGTCGATCACGAGCCTCACCGGCTTGCCGTTCTTGGTCGCCTTTGCCGTGATGCCCTCGGCCGTCGACTTGACGTCGCTGACATTCGCGTAGCCGGCGGCCTGAAGCTTCGCGACTAGCTCGTCCGGCGTCATGGCACGGGCGGGCAGCGCGGTGCCCGCGATCGCGAGCGCAAGGATGAGGTGGAGGAGTTTTCGCTTCTGCATGGTCGTTCTCCTGGTTGTGTTGTGCTGCCCCAGGTTCTTCGGATGCGCGGCTGTCAGTTCAGCTAATGCCCGGCAGCCGCACTCGGATGTCCGCGATGCAGGTTGATGCGAGGATGCCAGGCATCCCCGCGCCGAACCGGACGGTCATCGCCGTCACGGCTTCACCTTGCTGGTCGGCCAGTTGTGCGTCTCCCGTGTCGCGTCGCGGCACCAGCGATAGAAGGCGTCGTAGAGCAGCATCCCGGCGCTCAACTGTTCGAGGTCGTCGTCGAACATCCGCGACAGGCCGAGCGAGGCGGCGAGCAACCCGGGCGCCTCCGGCGAGAGATCGAGCCGCGCTGTGTCCGCCGCCCGCACCATCGTCGCAAGCCGCTCCAGCGCCGGCGTCGAGAGGCCGAATTCCTTGACCATCACATCGAAGGTGCACAGCTCGCCGCGATGGCTCCAGAACACGTTCTCGATATCGAACGGCGTGGCGTCGAACCGTTCGGCGACGGCCTCGACCTCCGCGGACGCGACGAACAGGAACACAGCCGCGGGATCGACAAAGCGACGGATCAGCCATGGACAGGCGATGCGATCGATCTTCGGCCGCGATCGCGTCACCCAGACGGTACGACCCCGTCCGTCACGTTTCGGAATCCTGTCGGCGGGAATCGTCGGAAGCTCCGCTTCCTTCCAGGCGAGGTGGCCGCCCTCGAGGACTTCGGCCGCAATGTTGTTGCAGCGGAGCCAGGCGGCGGTGCCTTCGCTGAGCTTCTGTCCCTTCTGGCAGACGATCACCACGGATTGGCCGGTGAGGCCGGGAGCCCAGTCCTGGACGTCGCGATGGGAGTGCCTGACAGCGCCCGGGATCAAATGCGGGTCAGCGGCGAAATCCTCATCGATACGAACGTCGACGAGGGTCGGCGCCTTGGCGGTGCCGATGAGACGAGACAATTTTTCTGATGAGATCGATGTGTATGACGACATGGTGCGTCCTTGGTGAACAGGACGCGATTCTTGGGCATGTCGCCTCGCGGGGAGATCGCACATCCCCGTGCTTCGAATTAAGACCTTGTGCTGATCGATGTCAACCTGAGTGCGCCGCCGTCATCGACGAAACGTCCAGGTCACTGTCACGAACATTTCACCTGCGCGGTTAGGAACAATATCTCGGGTGCAGCGCAAGGCTCGCCGCGAGACACTGTCGCGACTGCTGCGATCTAGAAGCCGCAATCCCTGAATTGCTTTGCGCCGGGGCGAAATCGCGAGCCGACCTCAACGAAGTCCACGTCCAGGCATTGGTTGCCCCGACGGAACGCGCCGACGCCATCGCACCGGAGATATTCCAGGTTGATCCGCCAGCGCTTCTCGCGAGGCGAATAGGTTGCGAAGTCGTGTTGAGCGCTGGCTGGCCCTTTGCAAACCCCCGCGATGTATTGCCGGACTTCGGTCGGCAAATTGTCGATGTGATCGGCATTCCAGGGGCCGTCATTATGCCCGATGCTGCTCTTGGACACGGCCGGCAGTGCGCTCGAAAGTAGAACCGGAATGGCCAACATCAGGATGTGGAGTTTCATGTGACGCCTCCCTTCCGTGGTCTCGCTGGTCTTGCTCTTGAATTGACCGTGTTCAATGCCGTCCGTGCGGCAAACCCCCGGTAAGCCATGCCACCGGCGTAATAAGCTTCGCCGGCTTCCCCGCGCCACTGCCGGGCGCGGAGCGCATTGACTCATATAGGGTACCCCCCTATATTATTATCATGTCGCACACGATCAAGCACAAGTCCAAGCTCGTCGGCCGGGTTCGCCGCATCAAGGGCCAGTTGGAGGCCGTTGAGCGAGCACTGGAGTCCGAGATCGGTTGTGCCGCCGTGTTGATGCTGGTGGCCTCGGTTCGCGGCGCCATCAACGGCCTCACCGCGGAACTGCTCGAGGATCACATCCGCCATCACGTGGTGGATCCTGCCCGGGAAGCGGATCCCGAGAAGGCGCAGGGCGCCGCTGATCTGATCGACGTCGTTCGTACCTATTTGAAGTGAAGCACATGACCGATCTGTCTCAACTGCTCCAGCAAAGCAGCGCGCATGCTTGGCTGTTCATCCCCAGTGCAATCCTGCTCGGCGCGCTGCACGGTCTCGAGCCCGGCCACTCCAAGACGATGATGGCGGCCTTCATCGTCGCGATCCGCGGCACGGTGCTGCAGGCGGTGCTGCTTGGCCTGTCGGCCACGATCTCGCACACGGCCATTGTCTGGATCATCGCGCTGGCGGGGCTGCATTTCGGCCAGCAATGGTCCGGCGAACGCAGTGAAGCCTGGCTGCAACTGGTCTCGGCGGCGATCATCATCGCGGTCGCCGCCTGGATGGCCTGGCGCACCTGGCGCGAGCAGAATGGCGAACACGATGATCACCATGATCACGATCATGATCATCACCATCACGACGAGACCCGCCAATTGACCTTGGCCGGGCAGCCGCTGTCGCTCGAAGTCTACGAGGATGGCGTGCCGCCGCGCTGGCGGCTGCGCAGCGAGGCCGGGGCGCGGCCGGCGGCCGGCGAGGTTGAGGTCGTGACGATCCGCCCCGACGGCAGCGAGCAGCATTTTCGCTTCACCGAGCGGGACGGCTATCTCGAGAGCATCGATGAAATTCCGGAGCCGCATGCCTTCAAGGCGCGCGTCTCGGTGCGGGCGGACACGGCAGAGGTCCTGTTCGAGGAGCATGACCATGCGCATATGGATCTCGGCGACGAGGACGATGCACATGCCCGCGCGCACGCCGCCGATATCCGCAAGCGCTTTGCCGGACGCACCGTCACGACGGGACAGATCATTCTGTTCGGCCTGACCGGCGGCCTCATTCCCTGCCCGGCAGCCATCACCGTGCTGCTGCTCTGTGTCCAGCTCAAGCAGTTCAGCCTCGGCTTCGTGCTGGTGCTCTGTTTCGGCATCGGGCTTGCGATCACGATGGTCTCGGCCGGTGTTGCGGCTGCGCTCAGCCTTCGCCACGTCGAGCGTCATTGGGGTGGCTTCAGCCGCTTTGCCCAGCGCGCGCCCTATGTGTCGGTTGCGCTGATCGTGCTGGTCGGCCTCTACACCGGCTGGTCGGGATTGCACGGGATCATGGCCTGATCCGGCATCGGCCTCCGATCCGCGTCATCCCATTTCGATCTTGAAAGCTGCGTGCGGTGGTCTAGAGTCCCTCCCACGGGGACCAGGCAGACTCCCGGTGAGACTTCGGTCCAAGCTCTGCGCGACACTCAACGTCGTGGAGCTTTTACATGGACACCGAACAGCACACATCTCATCGTTCCAAGATTGCGATCCTGTGGCGCGGCGATGCCGCGTCGCGCCGCGAGGCGACGCCGCAGAACAGCCGTTTCGTTCGCGTCTTCGAAGCGCTCGAAGCCTCCGGCATCGAGGCCATTCCCGTCGTCTATGACGAGACTTTCGCCGAACCCGTTCGCGACCAGTTGCTGACAATGGACGGCGTCCTCGTCTGGGTCGATCCGATCCATCAGGGCAAGACCCGCGCAGCGCTCGATCCGCTGCTGCGCGAGGTCGCGGCTAAGGGGCCGATGAAACGTCCATGGGTCAGCGCGCATCCGGGCGTCATCCTCAAGATGGGCGTCAAGGACGTGCTCTACCGGACCCGTCACCTGGGCTGGGGTGCCGACACGCATCGCTACGCCAGCGCGGAGGCCTTCCATGCCGAATTCCCGTCGCGGCTTCGCTCAGGCGGGCCGCGCGTCGTCAAGCAGAACCGGGGCAATGGCGGGCAGGGCGTCTGGAAGGTCGAGGCCTTGTCGGATGCGGATACAACGATTCGCGTGCTCCACGCACTGCGCGGCAGCCAACCCGAAGAGATTCCACTGGAGGTCTTCATGGCACGCTGCGAGCCGTATTTCGGGTGGGGTGGCTGCATCATCGATCAAGCATTCCAGCCGCGCCTGCCCGAGGGCATGATCCGTTGCTATGTCAGCGGATCAAAGGTCGCAGGCTTCGGTCACCAACTGATCAAGGCCTTGATCCCGCCGCCGCCGGAAGGCCCAGACTCACCGCAGGCTCAACCCGGCCCGCGCATCATGCACGGTCCTGATGCCGCACAATTCCGAGCGCTGCGTCGGCTGATGGAAGACGAATGGATTCCAGGGTTGATGGCGACGCTGGCGGTCGATGAAGCGTCGCTGCCGGTGATCTGGGATGCGGACTTCCTCTACGGCCCGCGCGACGCAGTCGGCGCCGACACCTACGTGCTCTGCGAGATCAACGCCAGTTCGTGCTTTGCGATCCCCGACGAAGCACCGGCCGCGATCGCGCGGACGGTGCGGGAGCGGATACGGCGGGGCATGGGGAGCGAAGCCGGGCGATAGCAGCACGCTGCGAAGCTATGTCTTTATCCTCAACTGTCATCGTCGGGCTCGACCGGGCGATCCAGTACGCCGGCGTCTCGGTTCAAGCACTGCTACGTGTGGAATACTGGATCACCCGCTTTCGCGGGTGATGACACCGCGTGCTTGCCATCTTGAATCGAAAACCATCCCCAATGTCGTCCTGGCGAAAGCCAGGACCCATTGCCCCGAATCTCAATTGTGACGCGACGCTGGGGCCGCGACCCTGTTCATCACCGAGCGCGGTGGTTATGGGTCCTGGCTTTCGCCAGGACGACGATGGGGAGAATCCTTACGTCACGCCTATTCTCGCCCGCATCGCCTCAGGCGTATCGGGCTGCGCGGACGGATGCGCTTTCGCAAACGCCGGCAGCGCCATCGCGATGTCGTGGATGCGCTTCACGGTCGGCCAGGGCGACAGACTGATCTGCTGGTTGATCGCCGCGGTGACATGGCCGACCAGGCAGATGTCGGCGACGGTCGGCGCATCGCCGTGGCAGAACTGACCGGTTGCCTTGTGGCCGGCGAGGTGGCCCTCGAGCGCCGCCAGCGTCTCCACTGTCCAGTGCCGCCGCCAGGCGCTCTGCTGGCTGTCGCGCAAGTCCAGTTCGCGGTCGAGATAACGGCGCACCCGCGGCGTCAGCAGCGGATGGCCCTCGCAGGCGACGATCAGCGCCAGCCCCCGCACCCGGGCGCGGCCGAGCGGATCGGCCGGCAGCAGCGGCGGGCTCGGATAGGTCTCGTCGAGATAGTCGATGATCGCGAGCGATTGGAACAGCACGGTGCCGTCGTCGGTCACCAGCGCCGGCAGCGCCATCTGCGGATTGATCTTGCGATAGGCATCGGCGCGTTGCGCGTCCGCATCGAGATCGACGAACACGATGTCGGCCGGCACGCCCTTGAGGTTGAGCGCGATCCGCACCCGAAAGCTCGCCAGCGATCGCCAGAAGGAGAAGAACTGCATGGAGTGCACTCCGCATTCTTCCCCTCTCCCCTTGTTGGAGAGGGTGGACATAGGCGGCCTTCGGCCGCCGTCCGCTTCGAGACGCCGATGCTTCGCATCGGCTATGGCAAAGCACCGCGGACGGGTGAGGGTCTGCGTCCGCGGATAGAGACCCCTCATCCGTCGCGGACGATGTCCGCGACACCTTCTCCCACAAGGGGAGAAGGAAGAGTTACCCCGCCCCCACGGCTTTCTTCCGCCACGCGAGATGCACCGCGCAGGTGCAGCCTTGCGGATGCGAAGCCAGCTCCGCGTCGTTGGCGGGCGTCGCGGCGGGCGCGATCGCCTGGCCCTTGGCGCCGTCCTGCGAGGGGATGTAGTTCAGCACCGGCGCGAGCCAGCGCTCGACCTCGGCGACCGTCATGGCCTTGCGCGCGGCATAATCCTCGACCTGGTCGCGCTCGATCTTGCCGACGCCGAAATAGAAGCTTTCGGGATGCGAGAAATACAGGCCCGAGACCGACGAGCCCGGCCACATCGCAAAGCTCTCCGTCAGCTTCACGCCGGCGGTGTTCTCGGCATCGAGCAGCTTAAACAACGTCCGCTTCTCGGTGTGGTCGGGCTGCGCCGGATAGCCGGGCGCCGGGCGGATGCCGTCATACTTCTCGAGGATCAGTTCGTCCGTCGAGAACGTCTCGCCGGGCGCATAGGCCCAGAACTCCTTGCGCACGCGCTGGTGCATGCGCTCGGCAAAGGCCTCGGCCAGACGATCGGCCAGCGCCTTGCACAGAATCGAGGAGTAGTCGTCATTGGCGTTCTTGAAGCGGTCGGCGACTGCGTCCTCGCCGATCCCCGCCGTGACGACGAAGCCGCCGATATAGTCGGGCACGCCGGTGTCCCTCGGCGCGACGAAGTCAGACAGCGCGGCGTTGAAGCGGCCCTCGCGCTTCTCGAGCTGCTGGCGCAGCGTGTGGAAGGTCGCAATCTTCTCGCGTCGGCTCTCGTCGGCATAGACCTCGACGTCGTCGCCGACGGCGTTCGCCGGCCAGAAGCCGATCGTGGCGCGCGCGGTGAACCACTTCTCGGCGATGATCGTGTCCAGCATCTTGCGCGCGTCGGCATAGAGCGAGCGGGCGACTTCGCCGACCTTGGGATCGTCGAGGATCGCCGGGAAGCGGCCGGTCAGCTCCCAGGTCTGGAAGAACGGCGTCCAGTCGATGTAATCCGCGAGCTCGGCGAGATCATAGGCATCAAAGCTCTTCAGCCCGAAGAAGGCCGGCTTCTTCGGCGGCACGGCTGCAAAGTCGATCGCGACCTTGTTGGCGCGGGCGTCGTTGAGCTTCAGCCGCTTCTTGTCGGCCTGGGCGCGGAAATGCGCCGTCGAGATTTTTGCGTATTCGGCCCGCACCTCGGCGGCATAGGCCTGCTTCTTCTCGGCCGACAGCAGCGAGGAGGCGACGCCGACGGCGCGGCTCGCGTCATTGACATGCACGACCGGGCCGCCCGGGTAGTTCGGGTCGATCTTCACGGCGGTGTGCACACGGCTGGTGGTGGCGCCGCCGATCAGAAGCGGCACGTTCATGCCCTGCCGTTCCAGTTCGCCGGCGAGGAAACTCATCTCGTCGAGCGAGGGCGTGATCAGGCCGGACAGGCCGATGATGTCGGCGCCCTCGGCCTTCGCGGTCTCGATGATCTTGTTGGCGGGCACCATGACGCCGAGGTCGATGACCTCGAAATTGTTGCATTGGAGCACGATGCCGACGATGTTCTTGCCGATGTCGTGGACATCGCCCTTGACGGTCGCGAGTACGATCTTGCCCGCGGCGTTGCGGCCGCCGGTGATGCCGTTGGCAAGGTTGCGCGCCTTCTCTTCCTCCATGAACGGCATCAGATAGGCGACCGCCTGCTTCATCACGCGCGCCGACTTCACGACCTGCGGCAGGAACATCTTGCCGTCGCCGAAGAGGTCGCCGACCACGTTCATGCCGGCCATCAGCGGCCCCTCGATGACGTCGAGCGGGCGGGTCGCGTTCTGGCGGGCGGCTTCGGTATCGGCCTCGATGAACTCGGTGATGCCGTGCACCAAAGCGTGCGACAGCCGCTTCTCGACCGGCCATTCGCGCCAGGCGAGATCCTGCTCCTTGGTCTGCTTCTCCTTGCCGCGGAATTTCTCGGCGAGCGCCAGCAGCCGCTCGGACGCGCCGGGATCGCGGTTGAGGATGACGTCCTCGCAGGTCTGGCGCAGCTCGGGGTCGATGTCGTCATAGACGATCATCTGTCCGGCATTGACGATGCCCATGTCCATGCCGGCATGGATCGCGTGATACAGGAACACCGAGTGCATCGCCTCGCGCACCGGCTCGTTGCCGCGGAACGAGAACGACAAATTGGAGACGCCGCCGGAGATGTGGGCACCCGGCAGGTTCTGACGGATCCAGCGCGTCGCCTCGATGAAGTCGACGCCGTAATTGTTGTGCTCCTCGAGGCCGGTCGCGATCGCGAAGATATTCGGATCGAAGATGATGTCCTCGGGCGGGAAGTCGAGCCGGTTGACCAGGATGTCATAGGCGCGCTTGCAGATCTCGGTCTTGCGCGCGAACGTGTCGGCCTGGCCGGTCTCGTCGAACGCCATCACCACCACGGCGGCGCCGTGGCGCTTGGCGACCGTCGCCTCGTGCAGGAATTTCTCCTCGCCTTCCTTCATCGAGATCGAGTTCACGATCGGCTTGCCCTGAATGCACTTCAGGCCGGCCTCGATGACGTGGAACTTGGAGGAATCGACCATGACCGGCACGCGCGCGATGTCGGGCTCGGCGGCGACGAGGTTGAGGAACGTCACCATCGCGGCTTCCGAATCAAGGAGGCCTTCGTCCATGTTGACGTCGATGACCTGGGCGCCGTTCTCGACCTGGTCGCGTGCGACCTGAAGCGCTGCGGTGTAGTCGCCCGCGGTGATCAGCTTGCGGAAGCGTGCCGAACCGGTGACGTTGGTGCGCTCGCCGACGTTTACGAACGGGATGGCGTCGGTCAGCGTGAACGGCTCGAGGCCGGAGAGCCTGAGCCGCGGTTCGATCTCGGGCACCACGCGCGGCTTGTGCGGGGCGACGGCCCTGGCGATCGCGGCGATATGGTCGGGCGTGGTGCCGCAGCAGCCGCCGACGATGTTGACGAGGCCGGCGGCTGCGAACTCGCCGATCAGCCGCGCCATGTAGTCCGGCGTCTCGTCATACTGGCCGAACTCGTTGGGCAGGCCGGCGTTCGGGTAGGCACACACGAGCGTGTCGGCGACGCGGCCGATATCGGCGATGTGCGCGCGCAGATCCTCGGCGCCGAGCGCGCAGTTGAAGCCGATCGTGATCGGCCTGGCGTGGCGCACCGAATGCCAGAATGCCTCCGGCAACTGGCCGGAGAGCAGGCGGCCGGATTTGTCGGTGATGGTGCCGGAAATCATCACGGGCACGTCGATGCCGCGCTCCTCGATGATCTCGGCGATCGCGTACAGCGCCGCCTTGGCGTTCAGCGTGTCGAAGATGGTCTCGACCAGCAGCAGGTCGGCGCCGCCATCGAGCAGGCCCTTGGCCTGTTCGCCATAGGCCTTGCGCAGATCGTCGAAGGTGACCGCGCGATAGCCGGGATTGGAGACGTCGGGCGAGATCGAGGCGGTGCGGTTGGTCGGGCCGAGCGCGCCGGCGACAAAGCGTTGCTTGCCGTCTTCGGCCGACACCCGCTCGGCGGCGGCGCGGGCGAGCCGGGCGCCTTGCAGGTTCAGCTCATAGGCGAGATCCGACATGTCGTAGTCGGCCTGCGCGATCGAGGTCGAGGAGAAGGTGTTGGTCGCGACGATGTCGGCACCGGCACGCAAATAGGCGGCGTGGATGTCCGTGATCGCCTCGGCCTGGGTCAGGATCAAGAGATCGTTGTTGCCCTTGATGTCGCGGTGGAAGTCCGCAAAGCGCGCGCCACGGAAGGCAGCCTCGTCGAACTGCAAGCCCTGGATCATCGTGCCCATGGCGCCGTCGAGCACCAGGATGCGCTCGCGGGCAGCCGCGAGCAAAGCGGTACGCTTCGCAGAAACAGGAATGGTCATGGATCAGGCAGCTTTCTGGGCACCGTTCGGCCGGATGCCGAGCAGGTGGCTGATCGCGAACACGAGGTCCGCGCGGTTCATGGTGTAGAAGTGGAAGGTGTCGACGCCGTGCTTGAACAGCTTCTGCACCTGGCCGGCGGCGACGGTGGCCGCCACCAGCTTGCGGGTCTCGGCGTCGTTGTCGAGGCCCTCGAACTTCTCGGCGAGCCAGTCCGGCACGCTGGTGCCGGCGCGGGTGACGAAATTGCGGGCCTGCTTGAAATTGTGCATCGGCATGATGCCCGGCACGATCGGAATTTCGATGCCGCGCGCCCTCACCCTGTCGACGTAACGATGATAGAGGTCGTTGTCGAAGAACACCTGGGTGATCGCGCGGGTTGCGCCGGCGTCGACCTTGGCCTTCAGCGTGTCGATATCGGCGTCGAAGTCGGTTGCTTCCGGATGCTTCTCCGGATAGGCGGACACCGAGATCTCGATGTCGGCGTGGCGCTTCTTGATGCCGGCGACGAGCTCGGCCGAGCTCTGGTAGCCGTCGGGATGGGTGAAGTAGGGCGTGCCGATGCCGCCGGGTGGATCGCCGCGCAGCGCTACGATGTGGCGGACGCCGACCTCATGGTAGCGGTCGACGATGTCGTCGATCTCGCTGCGCGAGGCGCTGACGCAGGTCAGATGCGCGGCCGGCAGCAGATCGGTCTCGCGCAGGATGCGGCTGATGGTCGAATGGGTGCGCTCGCGGGTCGAGCCACCGGCGCCGTAGGTGACCGAGACGAAGTTCGGCGTTAGCGGCGCCAGGCGATTGATGGTCTCCCAGAGATTGCGCTCCATCTCCTCGGTCTTCGGCGGGAAGAATTCGAAGGAGATTTTCGGTGCCTTCGGCGTGCGCTGGCCGTTCGGCCCGGAGGAAATGATCTCGGTCATGATACGCAAGGGCTCCGCAACTGGAGGGCAGACGTCCGGCCTGGATATGGAGGCCCTAAGATAGGCCAAACGGGTGGGCTAAAACAGCCCATCGGATATGGGAAATTGCCCATTGTCAGCAAAGAAGTGGAAAAAATAGACTGCGGGGCACGCGCGATGGGCGGTGGCTCGCTTCGTGCTTAAGTTCATAATATATTGAAATATATGCAATAAATATCAAATCGGCAATGGATGAGATGTTGAAATGAAGTGTGGGCAAAAGGTTATTTCAAGGAATCGTCTTCTTTTGTCCCAAAAGTCCGGCGGCGCCGACATCGGCCTTCCGTTGCGGGACTGGTCTGCGTGGTCGGGGACTTTGTCGCCTCATGACGCCACACTAGGTTGTCGGCCATGATCCCGCTCTCCGTCCTCGACCTCTCCGTCGTCACCACCGGCACAAAGCCCGCCGCTGCGCTGCGCAACAGCATCGATCTGGCGCGCCATGTTGATGGCCTCGGCTATGTCCGCTACTGGCTCGCCGAGCACCACAACCTCGCCTCCGTCGCGAGCCCGGCGCCCGATCTGATGATCGGGCAGATCGCGGCGGTGACGCAGCATATCCGCGTTGGCTCCGGCGGCGTGATGCTGCCCAACCATGCGCCGCTTGTCGTTGCCGAGCGCTTCAAGATGCTGGAGGCGCTGTTTCCCGGCCGCATCGATCTCGGCCTCGGCCGCGCGCCCGGCACCGACGGCGCCACCGCCTATGCGCTGCGCAGCCGGCTCGATCGCCGCGAGGGCGACGACTTCCTCGAACGGCTGCATGAACTGACCCTGTGGGAGACGCGCGATTTCCCGGCCGGCCATCCCTACAACAATGTGGTGGCGATGCCGGACGATTCGCCGCTGCCGCCGATCTGGCTGCTCGGCTCGAGCGACTATTCCGCCGAGCTCGCAGCCCAGGTCGGGATGGGCTTTGCGTTCGCGCATCATTTCGCCACTCACGACGCGATCGCGGCGATGACCAATTATCGCGTGCATTTCAAGCCGTCGGGCTGGCGCGCGACGCCGCAATCGATCCTGGCGGTCGCCGTGGTGACGGCGGAGACCGATGCAGAAGCCGAGCGGCTGGCGATGTCGATGGATCTGAACCGGCTGCGCCGCGACCGCGGCCAGTATCTGCCGCTGCCGAGCGTCGAGGAGGCGGAGGCCTATCCCTACACTGATGCCGAGCGCGCCTCGATCGCCCGCAACCGCGCGCGACTTTTCGTCGGCAGTACCGCCACCGTGATGACCAAGCTCGAGCCGTTGATCATGGCGAGCCAAGCGGATGAGCTGATGGTGATCACCGCGGTTTACGATCACGGGGCGCGGAAGAAATCCTACAGTCTGCTTGCCGAGGCGTTCGGGCTGCAGAAAAGGGCAGCCGCATAACGACTGTCGTCCCGGCGAAGGCCGGGACCCAACCACCTATGGTTATTGCGCGACGCTTTAACGACGAGTCCCGCCCACAACGACCGCTGCGGCGTATGGGTCCCGGCTTTCGCCGGGACGACGTGTGGAAAGACCGCGTTCGTGCAGCTTAGTCCTGCGTCTCGCTGAAGGTCGCGCGGAACGGGTTGCCGGGATAGACGCCGAGGATGCGGAATTCGCGCGAGAAGAACTTCAATTCCTCCAGTGCAAAGGCGAGCCCGCGGTCGTCGGGGTGGCCGTCGACATCGGCGTAGAATTGCGTGGCGAAGAAATTGCCGTCGACCATGTAGCTTTCGAGCTTGGTCATGTTGACGCCGTTGGTGGCGAAGCCGCCCAGAGCCTTGTAGAGCGCGGCGGGCAGGTTGCGCACGCGGAAGACGAAGCTGGTGACCAGCGGCCCCGAGCCCTGCGCGGCCCATTTGGCCTCGCGCGCCAGCACCACGAAGCGGGTGGTGTTGTGAGCCTCGTCCTCGATGTCC
Organism: Bradyrhizobium acaciae; assembly: GCF_020889785.1. Lineage (GTDB taxonomy): Bacteria > Pseudomonadota > Alphaproteobacteria > Rhizobiales > Xanthobacteraceae > Bradyrhizobium > Bradyrhizobium acaciae. The sequence continues at coordinate 28,321 of NZ_JACMYK010000002.1, read as the reverse complement.
TCGGCGAGAATGTTGAGGCCATAGATATCGGCAGCGAGGCGCGAGGCGATCGCGGCCACGCTCTTGTCGCCGCGTTCGGAGACATCGCGGGCGCTGCCGGCGGTATCGCCGGCGACGATCGGCTTGATGCCGAGCTTGCGGATCGTGCGCCGGCACTGGCCGAGCGCCTGGACATGGCTTTCCACGCTCTTGATGTCGGCGAGCTTGACGCCCTTGATCGCCATCAATTGGTGGCGGATCGGCAAGAACCATTCGCCGACGATGAACAGGCCGGAAGCCGGCAGCAGATGATGGATGTCGGCGACGCGGCCGGCGACGGAATTCTCGATCGGGATCATGCCGAGATCGGCCTCGCCGGAGGAAATCGCGGCCAGCGCGTCCTCGAAGGTCGGGCAGGGCATCGGCTCGGCGTCGGGATACGCCTCGACGATCGCGATGTGGGAATTGGCGCCAGGCTCGCCCTGGAACGCGATTTTCAGCTTCTTGGTCATGGGTGGCCTTTTACCAGCCGCTCAGGCTTTGGAAAGGATGCTGCGGGCGGTTTCGAGATCGGCCGGGGTATCGACGCCGCGCGGGACGGTGTCGACGATGGTGATGTCGATCCGCATTCCGGCTTCCAGCGCGCGCAATTGCTCGAGCTTTTCCTGCAACTCCAGCGGCGAGGGCGGCAGCCGCACGAACCGCTCCAGGGCGGTGCGGCGGTAGGCATAGAGGCCGATATGGTGGTAGCGCGGTCCGTCGCCGTAGGGCGCGGTGGCGCGGGTGAAATAGAGCGCCCGCAACCGGTTGGCGCCGATCGGGGAGCCGACGGCCTTGACCACGCTGGGGGCCCGATCCTCATCCTCGGTATGAATCTGCGAGGCGAGGGTCGAGATGTCGACCGCGGGATCGTCGAGCGCCGGCATCACGCTGCGGATGGTCTCGGGCGTGATGGTCGGGAAATCGCCCTGCAGGTTGACCACGATCTCGGCGCGGCCGTCCGGATCGAGGATCGTCATCGCCTCATGGATCCGGTCCGAGCCGGAGGGATGATCGGCGCGGGTCATCACCACCTCGCCGCCGGCAGCCTTCACGGCGCTCGCGATCTCGGCCGTGTCGGTGGCGACGGCAACCCGACCGATCCCGGCGGCCTCGGCCCGCCGCAGCACGTGGACGATCATCGGCGCGCCCGCGATCTCGAGCAGCGGTTTGCCGGGCAGTCGGGTGGCGGCCATGCGGGCCGGAATCAGCACCAAGGTGCGGGGGTTGGTCATTCGTATCGGGCCCGTCCGGCCTGCGGAAATTGCCGGGGAGGAGGTTGAATTCGGCGCGTTTATACGGGTTGCCAGAGCGCGGGCAAACCGATATCTCAACCCTGCTTGGGGCGGTGCGATAAGGCCGATTCCCAGGTCTTTCCCCGCGGCCGTATTCCCGGCCTGAAGTCGACATTCAAGGCCCGGAGCCTGACCCAAAATGGACTCCTTCGAACTCAACAAAATCCTCGGTGCGGTTCTCGGCACCTGCATCGTCGTCCTGGTGATGAGCTTTGCCGCCGGATCGGTGTTTTCCGCGAAGCTGCCGGAGAAGCCGGGTTTTGAGATCGCGGTGAAGGAAGAGGCCCATGGCGGTGGCGGCGAGGCCGCTGCGGCCGCATCCGAGCCGATCGAGAAGCTGCTGCAGACCGCTTCCGCCGAGAAGGGCGCGGCCGCCGCCAAGAAGTGCCAAGCCTGCCATACGTTTGAAAAGGGCGGCCCCAACCGCGTCGGTCCGAACCTCTACGGCGTCGTCGGCGAGAAGAAGGGCGAGGGCCGTGGCTTCAATTTCTCGGCTGCGATGAAGGGCAAGGGCGGCGACTGGTCGTTTGACGACCTCAACAAGTTCCTGACCAACCCGAAGGCCTTCATCCCCGGCACTGCGATGGGCTTCGCCGGTGTGCCGAAGGACAGCGAGCGCGCCGACATCATCGCCTATCTGAATTCGAACTCGGAGCATCCGGCTCCGATCCCGACCGCTTCGAAGTAACGATTTGCTTCCCACAAGCATGCGGATGAAACGGCCAGGCAATGCCTGGCCGTTTTCGCTTGGGGGGTCCCTTGGGGAATCCGCTGTCGCGGGGTTGTTATCGGGACGTTTCGCCGCAGCGATATGGTTCCGGGGGCAATATCATGAGGAAAAAGCAACGTAATTTGTCGAACCGTTGCCTTATATTGGGTCCCATGTAACCGGGGCCGCAAGCAGGAAGACCGAATTTGGCAATCACCCGACGACACCTCCTTCAGGGCACCGCGCTGGCGGCAATCGCTCCGGCGCTCGGTTTCGGCCCCGGCATTGGTGCGGTCACACCCGCGCTCGCGGATGACGCTGCGAATGCACCAAAATGGCGGCACGCCTTGTCGCTCTTCGGCAATGTCAAATACCCGGCCGACTTCAAGCGGTTTGACTATGTCAATCCGGATGCGCCCAAGGGCGGCGCCGTCCGCCAGATTGCGATTGGCACCTTCGATAATTTCAACGTCGTGGTTTCGGGCGTGAAAGGCGCGATCGCGGGAGCGGTCGCGCTGGTCTACGAGCCCTTGATGACGCAGTCGCTCGACGAAGTGTCGACCCAGTACGGGGCGCTGGCGGAGTCCGCAAGCTATCCCGACGATTTCTCCTACGTCATCTACCGTCTTCGTCCACAAGCCAAATGGCATGACGGTGCACCCGTTACTCCGGACGATGTGATCTTCTCGCTCGAGGCGTTCAAGAAGCATCATCCGATGTTCTCCGCGTATTACAGTCATGTGGTCCAGGCGGAGAAGGTGGGCGATCGCGAGGTGAAGTTCGTGTTCGACATGCCGGGCAACCGAGAACTTCCGCAGATCGTGGGTGAACTGACGATCCTGCCCAAGCACTGGTGGGAAGGCACCGATAGCGAAGGCCGCAAGCGCGACGTGTCCGCGACGACGCTCGAGAAGCCGCTTGGGTCGGGAGCCTATCGCATCAAGGAGTTCGTTGCAGGGCGGACTGTCACTCTGGAGCGCGTCAAGGATTATTGGGCGCGCGACCTCGCGATCAATGTGGGGCGCAACAACTTCGACGAACTGCGCTACGAGTACTTCAGGGATCCGACGGTTGCGATCGAGGCATTCAAGGGCGATCAGATCGATTGGCGTCTGGAGAACAGCGCGAAGGCATGGGCGACTGCCTATAATTTTCCGGCCGTCACCGACAAGCGCGTGGTGCTGGAAGAGTTTCCGAACCGCAGTTCGGGCATCATGCAGGCCTTTGTCCCGAATCAGCGTCGGGCCAAATTCAGCGATCCGCGTGTTCGCCGCGCTCTGAACTACGCGTTCGACTTCGAGGAGGTCAACAAGCTGCTGTTCTTCGGCCAATACAAGCGCATCACCAGCTACTTTGATGGCGCCGAGGAGTTGATGGCGACCGGGCTGCCGCAAGGCAAGGAACTTGCCATCCTTGAATCCATCCGTGACCAGGTGCCGGCCGAAGTATTCACAACTGCCTATACGAACCCGGTGGGCGGCAATCCCGAGGCTGTGCGTGAAAACCTCCGCGAAGCAGCGCGCCTGCTCAAGGAGGCCGGATATGAAGTGCGAGATCGCAAGCTCGTGGATTCCAAGAGCGGAGAGCCGTTCTCGATCGAGTTGCTGAGTGAGGATCCGAATTTCGAACGGATCATGCTGGCCTACAAGCCGCCACTCGAGCGGCTCGGATTTTCGATCTCCGTGCGCACGATTGATCCGATCCAATATGAGAATCGGCTTCGCAATTGGGATTTCGACATCGTCATCGGGTCCTGGGGAGAATCCCTGTCACCCGGGAACGAGCAGCGTGAATACTGGGGATCGAAGGCGGCGGATACAGCCGGATCGCGCAATATTGCCGGCATCAAGAGCCCGGTGATCGACAAATTGATCGAGCGGGTGATTTTTGCGACGGATCGCGAAGATCTGGTCGCGGCGACGAAGGCGCTCGACCGCGTATTATTGTGGAACCATTACGTCGTTCCGCAGTGGAATTATCCGAAGCTCCGTACGGCGCGCTGGGATCGCTTCGGCCGTCCGGCAGAATTGCCCAAATACGGCCTTTCGGGGTTCCCGGCGATTTGGTGGTACGACGCCGACAAGGCGGCCAAGCTCAAGCGTTCATAAGATCGAAGGATTCGCGCATGGCGCTATTCTCCCGTCGGCACGCACTCGGTCTCGGCATCGGTGCGTTGAGTGCTGCCGGCTTGCGTGTCGCACCGGCGGCGGCCGACAACGGAACCGAGATGCACGGCATGTCGGTCTTCGGCGACCTGAAATATCCCGCGGATTTCCAGCAGTTCGACTATGTCAATGTGAAGGCCCCGAAGGGCGGGGCGTTCTCGGTCATCCCATGGGTGCGCGCCAATAACCAGTCCTACTACACGTTCAACTCGCTGAACGCCTATGTGCTGAAGGGCGAGGGCGCGCAGGGCATGGACATGACTTTCGCGACGCTGATGTCGCGTGCCAACGACGAGCCCGACGCGATGTACGGCTTCGCGGCGAAGTCGGTGCGGATCTCGCCGGACAAGCTGACCTACCGCTTTACCATGCGCCCCGAGGCGCGCTTCCATGACGGCTCGAAGCTGACCGCGCAGGACGCCGCCTTCTCGCTCGCCACGCTGAAAGAAAAAGGCCACCCGCTGATTCAGGTGCAGCTCCGCGACTTCGTCAAGGCCGAGGCGCCCGATGATGCGACCCTGGTCGTGACCTTTGCGCCCGATCGCGCGCGCGACGTGCCGCTGTTTGTCGCGAGCCTGCCGATCTTCTCCAGGGCCTATTACGCGACGCGGTCGTTCGAGGAATCGACCCTCGATGCGCCGCTCGGCTCGGGGCCGTACAAGGTCGGCCGGTTCGAGGTCAACCGCTACGTCGAATACGACCGTGTCAAGGACTGGTGGGGCGCCGATCTTCCGGTCAATCGCGGCAGCTATAATTTCGACACCGTGCGCTACGAATTCTACCGTGATCGCGACGTGGCGTTCGAGGGCTTCACCTCGAAGAGTTATCTGTTCCGCGAGGAGTTCACCGCCAGGGTCTGGGCGACCCGCTACGATTTTCCCGCGGTGAAGGACGGTCGCGTCAAGCGCGAGACGCTGCCTGACGATACCCCATCGGGTGCGCAGGGATGGTTCATCAACACCCGCCGCGACAAGTTCAAGGACCCGCGGGTCCGCGAGGCGCTGATCAACGCCTTCGATTTCGAGTGGACCAACAAGACCATCATGTACGACGCCTATGCGCGCACGGTGTCGCCGTTCCAGAACTCGGACATGGTCGCGGAAGGGCCGCCGTCCCCCGAGGAACTTGCCCTGCTCGAACCGTTCCGCGGCCAGGTGCCCGATGATGTGTTCGGCCTGCCCTACATGCCGCCCATGTCCGACGGTTCGGGACAGGACCGCACGCTGCTGCGCAAGGCCGCGCAACTGCTCAACGACGCCGGCTGCGTCATCAAGGATGGCAAGCGGGTGCTGCCGAACGGCGAACCCTTCACGATCGAGTTCCTCAACGACGAGCCGTCGCTGCAGCCGCATCATGGGCCCTACATCAAGAATCTCGGGACATTGGGCATCGATGCGACGTTCCGTCTCGTCGACGCCGTGCAGCGTCGCGCCCGGGTGGAAGACTTCGATTTCGACATGACGATGGAGCGCTTCAGCTCGTCGGCAACGCCGGGCGACAGCATGCGGCCGTTCTTCTCCTCGCAGGCGGCAAAGACCAAGGGCTCCTACAATCTTGCAGGTGTCGCCAATCCCGCGATCGATGCGCTGATCGAGAAGATCATTGCCGCTGACAACCGTCATGAGCTGACGGTCGCCTGCCGTGCCTTCGACCGCGTGTTCCGCGCCGGCCGCTACTGGGTGCCGCAATGGTACCGCAACACGCATCCGATCGCGTATTGGGATCAGTTCGGTCATACCGCGAAGCTCGCGAAGTATACGCAGGGCGTCGGCGCGCCGGAGAACTGGTGGTTCGATGCGGCCAAGGCCGCAAAGCTCGAGCAGGCGAAGTAGCCGATGAGCGCCTATATCGCCCGACGTATCTTCCTGATGCTGCCGACGCTGCTCGGCATCCTGTTCGTGTCCTTCGTGGTCGTGCAGTTTGCACCCGGCGGGCCGGTCGAGCGCGTCATCGCGCAGATCAACGGCGCCGATACCGGCGGCACCTCGCGCGTGTCGGGCGGCGGCGGCGATTTCGGCGCACAGCGCGGCCAGGGCGCGGGGGCGGCCGGCGCCGTCAACTCGAAATACCGCGGCGCGCAGGGGCTCGACCCCGATTTCATCAAGAAGCTCGAGGTGCAGTTCGGTTTCGACAAGCCGGCGCCGGAGCGGTTCGCGCTGATGGTGTGGAATTTCGCGCGGTTCGACTTCGGCAACAGCTATTTCCGCAGCGTCAGCGTGCTGCAGCTGATCAAGGAAAAACTGCCGGTCTCGATGTCGCTCGGCATCTGGATGACGCTGCTGACCTATCTGATCTCGATCCCGCTCGGCATCCGCAAGGCGGTGAAGGACGGGTCGCGGTTCGATACCTGGACCTCGGCCGTGATCATCATCGGCTTCGCGATCCCGGGCTTCCTGTTCGCGATCCTGTTGATCGTGCTGTTCGCCGGCGGCTCGTTCCTCAACATCTTCCCGCTCCGCGGCCTGACCTCGGACGGCTGGTCGCAATTCCCCTGGTACTGGAAGATAACAGACTATTTCTGGCATCTGACGCTGCCGCTGGTGTCGATGGCGCTCGGCGCCTTCGCCACCATGACGCTGCTGACCAAGAACTCGTTCCTCGACGAGATCCGCAAGCAATATGTGATGACCGCGCGCGCCAAGGGCTGCAGCGAGCGCCAGGTGCTGTACGGCCACGTCTTCCGCAACGCCATGCTGATCGTGATCGCGGGCTTCCCGGGCGCGTTCATCCACGCGTTCTTCTCGGGCTCGCTGCTGATCGAGACCATCTTCTCGCTCGACGGGCTTGGCTTGCTCGGCTTCGAGAGCGTCCTGAACCGCGACTATCCGGTGGTGTTCGGAACGCTGTTCATCTTCTCGCTGGTCGGACTGGTGGTCAATCTGATCTCCGATCTCGCCTATATGTGGATCGATCCCAGGATCGACTTTGAGGCGCGGGAGGTCTGATGACGCTGCTCGCGCCCCAACCGGTCGAAAGTTCGACGCAATCGCCGCTCGGCGAGGCCGTGCCCGCCACGCGCCACGGCTTTTCGCCGTCGCCACTGAACAAGCGGCGCTGGCAGAACTTCAAGGCGAACCGTCGCGGCTACTGGTCGTTCTGGATCTTCCTCGCCTTGTTCGTAGCGTCGCTGTTCGCCAATTTCATCGCCAACGACAAGCCGCTGGTCGTCAAATATGACGGCAAGCTCTACTGGCCGGTGGTGTTCACCTACGCTGAGACGACCTTCGGCGGCGACTTCGAAACTGCGGCCGACTATCGCGATCCCTATCTGCAGAAGCAGATCGCCGCCAAGGGCGGCAGCATGATCTGGCCGCCGATCCGCTACTCCTACGACAGCCGCAACCTCGACCCGCCGACGGCGGTGCCCTCGAAGCCGACCTGGCTCCTGACCGAAAAGCAGTGTGCGGATGTGGTGAAGCGGAAGGGGCTGAGCGGCTGCCGCGACCTTGAGTACAATTGGCTCGGCACCGACGATCAGGGCCGTGACGTCGTGGCGCGGCTGATCTACGGCTTCCGCATCTCGGTCTTGTTCGGCCTGACGCTGACCATCCTATCCTCGATCATCGGCATCGCCGCCGGCGGCGTGCAGGGCTATTTCGGCGGCTGGATCGATCTCGGCTTCCAGCGATTCATCGAGATCTGGACCGCGATCCCCTCGCTCTATCTGCTGCTGATCATCTCGGCGGTGCTGCCGCCGGGCTTCTTCATCCTGCTCGGGATCTTGCTGCTGTTCTCGTGGGTCTCGCTGGTCGGCCTGGTTCGCGCCGAATTCCTGCGCGGCCGCAACTTCGAATACATCCAGGCGGCACGCGCGCTCGGCGTCTCCAACGGCAAGATCATGTTCCGCCATCTGCTGCCGAACGCGATGGTCGCGACCATGACGTTCCTGCCCTTCATCGTCTCGTCCTCGGTGATGACGTTGACGGCGCTGGATTTCCTCGGCTTCGGCCTGCCGCCCGGTTCGCCCTCGCTCGGCGAATTGCTGTCGCAGGGCAAGGCCAATGTGCAGGCGCCGTGGCTCGGCCTCACTGGCTTCTTCTCGGTCGCGATCATGCTGTCGCTCCTGATCTTCATCGGCGAAGCCGCGCGCGACGCCTTCGATCCGCGCAAGACGTTCTCGAAGGGCTGACCGATGGACGCGACCAACCAGCCCCTGCTCGAGGTCAGCGACCTCTCGGTCGCCTTCGGTCGCTCGCTTGCGGTCGATCGCGTTTCCTTCTCGATCAAGCGCGGCGAATGCACGGCGCTGGTCGGCGAGTCTGGCTCGGGAAAATCGGTCAGCGCGCTGTCGGTGTTGAGGCTGCTGCCCTATCCGGCGGCGTCGCATCCCTCCGGGGCGATCCGTTTCAAGGGTCGCGATCTCCTGGGATCGTCGGAAAGCGAGATGCGCGGGATTCGTGGCAACGACATCTCGATCATCTTCCAGGAGCCGATGACCTCGCTCAATCCGCTCCATACCATCGAATCCCAGATCGGCGAGATCCTGTCGCTGCACAGCGAGATCAGCGGTGCGGCGGCGCGCGCGCGGACGCTGGAGTTGCTCGGTCAGGTCGGCATCCCCGAGCCGGAGACGCGGCTCAAGAGCTATCCGCATCAACTGTCCGGCGGCCAGCGCCAGCGCGTGATGATCGCAATGGCGCTCGCCAACGAGCCCGATCTGTTGATCGCGGACGAGCCGACCACGGCGCTGGATGTCACCGTGCAGGCGCAGATCCTGGCGCTGCTGGCTGAGATCCGCGCCCGGCTCGGCATGAGCCTGCTGTTCATCACCCACGATCTCGGCATCGTCCGCCGTATCGCCGACACGGTGTGCGTGATGAACAACGGCAAGATCGTCGAGCAGGGCCCGGTCGAACAGGTCTTCACCGCGCCGAAGCACGCCTACACAAAGGCGCTGCTTGCGGCCGAGCCGAAGCCCGATCCGGCGCCGCCGCAGCCGGGCGCGCCGGTGGTGATGTCGGCGGACAATCTCAAGGTCTGGTTTCCGATCAAGCGCGGGCTGATGCGCTCGACCGTCGGCCACATCAAGGCGGTCGATGGCGTCAGCCTCGCGGTGCGCAAGGGCGAGACACTCGGCGTCGTCGGCGAATCCGGCTCCGGCAAGACCACGCTCGGGCTCGCGCTGCTCCGGCTGATTTCGTCCGATGGCCCGATCGTGTTCCTCGGCAAGGACATCCAGGGCCTGCGCTTCAAGCAGATGCTGCCGTTCCGCCGCGACATGCAGATCGTATTCCAGGACCCGTTCGGCTCGCTCAGCCCGCGCATGTCGGTCGCCGACATCATCGCCGAGGGGCTCGAGGTGCACCAGAAGCAGCTGTCGCGCGAGGAGCGCGAGGCGCGGGTGATCAAGGCATTGAAGGATGTCGGGCTCGACCCCGACTGGCGCTTCCGCTATCCGCACGAATTCTCCGGCGGCCAACGCCAGCGCATCTCGATCGCGCGCGCGGTCGTGCTGGAGCCGAACTTCGTGGTGCTGGACGAGCCGACCAGTGCGCTTGACATGCTGCTGCAGGCCCAGATGGTCGACCTGCTGCGCGATCTGCAGCGCAAGCGCGATCTCACCTACATGTTCATCTCCCACGACCTGCGCGTGGTGGCCTCGCTCGCGAGCCATCTGATCGTGATGAAATCCGGCAAGATCGAGGAGGAAGGGCCGGCCTCCGAGCTGTTCAAGAACCCGAAGAGCGACTACACCCGCGCGCTGTTCGCGGCGGCGTTCCGCATCGAAGCGGCCGGCGACGGGACCGTGGCGACATAGTCATCGCGCGAGCTCTCACTCCACGTCGTCCCCGTGCAAAGGCTTCGCCTTTGTCGCTGGAGGTGCGAGCGGAGCGAGCCTCGAAGGATGCGTGGCCCAAGTGGGGCCGTCGATCCTTCGAGACGCGCTTCGCGCTCCTCAGGATGACGGGGACACGCCGTCGCGCCAATCAAAGCCGCTTGATCGCCAGCACTTCGCTGCCGGCGGCTTTGATCCTCGCGATCGCGGCCTGCGTGTTCTCCACGGCCGTTGCCATGTGATGCGCGTTGGCATGCACGATCGTCGTCGCATCGCGCACGATGGCGACATGGGCCTTCCAGAAGATCAGGTCGCCGCGCGTGAGATGCTTCGATTCCGCTGCCGTCAATTCGCGGCCGAGCCCGTCCTGCTGCATGTCGCTGTCGCGCGGGCAGCCGGTGCCGGCGGCCGTCAGTGCGATCTGCACCAGGCCGGAGCAATCGATGCCGAGGCTCGACTTGCCGCCCCAGAGATAGGGCGTGCCGACGAATTGCTCGGCGATCCCGACGAAATCCTGCGCCATCGTGTCGAGCGAAGCGAGATGCTGGCGCGGCAGATGCCAGCCTTCGCGGGTCACCGCGAAGGGGCCGTCCTCGCGGGTGATTGCGAGCTTGGTTCCCATCGCCAGCGCCTCGACCGGCGGCAGCTTGATGGACGGTCCCGGGAACGCCAGCGTGCGCAGCGCCGTCACCTTGTGCGTCGGCGCCGCGCCGGGCGCCGTCAGCGCGGCCTCGGCAATCCAGCCGACATAGCCGTCATCGGCGAGCTGGCCCCAGGCCCAGCCCTCACCGTTGCGGTCATAGACCGTGACGCGTTCGCCCCTCAGCGCCTGCGTCATCTGTTCGGCATCGGCCGCCGGTGCCCGCCGCAGCGGCGCAATGGACTCACCGACCTCGAAGGTCTCGCCTTCAACGAAGCGCGCCGCCTTGACCTTGCCCTCGAGATATTTCGCGGCAAGGTCGGCGCGGGCCGGCGTCAGTCGGACGTCATGCATAGCGCTGGCTCAACAATTTGTAGATCGCGCGCGCCGCCTGGCACTCGCCGCCTTCGGGGCGGCCGGGCTTTGCCGACGGCGTCCAGCCATAGATGTCGACATGCAGCCAGCTCCGCGCGTGCTCGACGAAGCGTTGCAGGAACAGCGCGCAGGTGATCGAGCCCGCGAAACCGCCCGACGGTGCGTTGGTGATGTCGGCGGTCTTGGAATCGAGCCAGGCATCGTAGGCCGGCCACAGCGGCATCCGCCACAACGGGTCGTTTTCGCTCCTTGCAGACGCAGCAACGTCGCCAGCGAGCGCTTCGTCATCGGTGTAGAACGGCGGCAGATCCGGGCCCAACGCCACGCGCGCCGCGCCGGTCAGCGTGCCCAGATCGACCAGCAGATCGGGCGTCTCCTCGTCGGCCAGCGCCAGTGCGTCGGCGAGCACCAGCCGGCCCTCGGCGTCGGTGTTGCCGATCTCGACGGTGATACCCTTGCGCGACTTGAAGATGTCCAGCGGACGGAACGCATTGCCGGCCACCGCGTTCTCGACCGCCGGGATCAGCGCGCGCAGCCGCACCTTCAGCTTCGCGTCCATCACCATCTGCGCCAGCGCCAGCACATTGGCGGCGCCACCCATGTCCTTCTTCATGATCAGCATGCCGCTTGACGGCTTGAGGTCGAGCCCGCCGGTGTCGAAGCAGACGCCCTTGCCGACCAGCGTCACCTTCGGATGGGCGGGATCGCCCCAGCTCAGATCGATCAGCCGCGGCGCGCGTGTCGATGCCATGCCGACGGCGTGGATCAGCGGGAAGTTCTGCGCGAGCTCGTCGCCCTCGATGCAATTGAAAGCGGCGCCGAACCGCGTTGCGAGCTCGCGCGCGACTTCCGCGAGCTCGGCCGGGCCCATGTCGTTGGAGGGTGTGTTGATGAGGTCGCGCGCCAGCGCCGCCGCATCCGCGATTCGCGTGATCTCGGCGGCGTCGACGCCGTCGGGCGGCACCAGACGGACCTCGGGGGCCTTGTTCTTGCGATAGCGGCCGAAGCGATAGCAGCCCAGCGCGAACGCGAGCGCAGCGAGCCTCGTGTCATGCGGGGCATTGGCAAAGCGATAGACGCCCGGCGGCAACAGGCCGGGCAGGGCGCCGGGCCGGAACGGATCGCGCGCCTTGTGGTCTGCATCCTCGAGGCCGAACAGCACCTGCGCGATGCCGCCGTGGGCCGCCGGCAAAGCGAGGGTCTTGCCGGGCTTGGCCTCGAAGCCGTTGGCCTCCGCGAACTGGCGCGCCGGTGCCGGCAGTTCGCTGCGGATCGCATCCCATGTCGCTCTGGTGACAAAGGTGATCGGTGTGACGGCGGTCGTCGGTGCGGTCTCGAACACGGATGGCATGCGGCTCTCGGCTGTTCTGGCGTCGTCGGTGGCTACTACACGGCTTTCGCCGTGGATGGTAGCGCGCCCGCGGTTGACGCGACGTGCAGGATTGGAACCGGCGAACTGGTTGCCGGCATCGCCAGTTAACCAGACGTTAGGGTTAACAGTCTATTGCTGGCACGCTCGGCTGAAGCCATTCGCTCGATATCGTGAGTCACAGTGCCATGCGTCGACAGTCCAATTTGACCCGGCATCTCGCTTCCGCAGCCCTTGTGGCCGTCCTTGCCGCAGGGCTCGGCGGTTGCCAGACCATGTCCGACGTGACGGGATCGATCGCATCCCGCCCGGACCCCACGCCCGACGATCCGCGCCGCGCCGCCGAGGTCTATGGCGAGCGCTATCGCAAGAATCCCAAGGATGTCGAGGCCGCGATCGCCTACGGCCAGGCCCTGCGCATGACCGGACAGCGCTCGCAGGCCTGCGCCATGCTGGAGCAGGCCACGATTACCAATCCCGGCAACAAGGCGCTGCTCGCCGCCTATGGCCGCGCGCTGGCCGACAATGGCAACTCGCAGGCCGCATTCGACGTGCTGAGCCGCGCGCACAGCCCGGACAACCCGGACTGGCGGATCTTGTCGGTGCAGGGAACCACGCTCGACAAGTTGAACCGGCACGACGAAGCGCGACGCTATTACGCCAGCGCGTTGCGACTGGCGCCGGACGAGCCGTCGGTGCTGTCCAATCTCGGCCTGTCCTACATGCTGACCAAGGAATTGCCGAAGGCGGAAGAGACGCTGCGCCAGGCCTATGCCAGCGCCCGCGCCGACACCCGGATCCGGCAGAACCTAGCGCTCGTCGTCGGCCTGCAGGGCCGCTTCGCGGAGGCCGAAACGATCGTCAAGGCCGACCTGCCGGCGGATGAGGCGGCGGCCAACGTCGCCTATCTCCGCGACATGCTGAATCGCAAGGACGGCCCGCGGACCGCATCGCGCGCCGCACCGGTCGTCGCCAAGGACGACTAAAGCATGATCCGGAAAAGTGCGAAGCGGTTTTCCGAAAAGGTCATGCTTACGCAAGGAGCCAAAGCGCGATGACGCTTCAACCCGATCTCATCGCGCTTTAGCGCTCCCCGCTGTCTCTGACGGCGAAGCTCTCAGCCTCACGAAGCATCGACCTCACGCACCCACAAACAAACGCCCGGCATTGCCGGGCGTTGTCGTATGCGTGGCGGCGTAACTCAATGCATCGTGGCGATCTTGATGTAGGACGGCCCGAGGATCACGATGAACAGGCAAGGCAGGAAGAACACGATCATCGGCACGGTCAGCTTGGGCGGCAGCGCCGCTGCCTTCTTCTCGGCCTCGTTCATGCGCATGTCGCGATTTTCCTGCGCCATCACGCGCAGGCTCTGGCCGAGCGGCGTGCCGTAGCGTTCGGATTGCTGCAAGGCCATGCACACCGATTTCACGCCTTCGAGCCCGGTGCGGCGCGCCAGGTTCTCGTAGGCGGACTTGCGGTCCTGCAGGTAGGACAGTTCCGCGGTCGTCAGTGCGAACTCCTCCGACAGCGCGATCGACTGTCCGGCGATCTCGTTGGCCACCTTGCGGAACGCGACCTCGACCGACATGCCCGACTCGATGCAGATCAGCAGCAGGTCGAGCGAATCAGGAAAGGCACGCTTGATCTGGAGCTGGCGCTTGGAGATCGCATTCTTCAGGAACAACATCGGCGCCTGAAGGCCGGCATAGGCCGCGCCGACGCAAATGCCGATCTTGAGCGTGAGCGACCAGTTCGCGCCGGCGATGAAGAACGTGTAGATGATGGCGCCGAGCAGCAGCACGATCGGCGTCACCGCGCGAGCGAACAGGAAGGTGACGTAGGGCGCGTGGCCGCGATAGCCCGCCATCACGAGCTTCTCGATCGCCGATTCCTGGGCCAGCCATTTCGTGAGGTTGAGATCGTCCACCACCCTGGAGACGACCTGCTTCGGCGTCTGCCGCAGCGCGACCTTCTCCGTCTTGGTGAGGCGTTCGCGTTCGCGCTGCCGGAGGCGTTCGCGCTCGCTGGCGACGGCCTTCATGCGCTTGTTGAGATCGCCGCCGGCGAGCAGCGGCATCACCAGCGTGTAGACCGTGGCGCTTGCCGCGAAGAAGGCAAGCAGCATCGTCATGAACCTGACGTCGTGGAGCTTGGCGACCAGAATATCAATCATGCTGCACCGTCAGAAATCGAAGTTGATCATCTTCTTCATCACCAGAACGCCGCAGGTCATCCAGAGGGCGCAGGCAACCAGCATGAGCTGGCCCATCGAGTTGGTCCACAGCAGGGCGATGTAGTCCGGCGTCGTGAGGAACACGAGGATCATCACGATCGGCGGCAGCGAGCCGATGATGGCGGCGGAGGCCTTCGCCTCCATCGACATCGCCTGGATCTTCTCGGCCATCTTCTTGCGGTCGCGCAGCACGCGCGACAGGTTGCCGAGTGCTTCCGACAGGTTGCCGCCGGACTTCTGCTGGATCGCGATCACGATGCCGAAGAAGTTCGCCTCCGGCAGCGGCATGCGCTCATAGAGCCGGGAACAGGCCTCGCCGAGCGGCATGCCGATCGCCTGGGTCTCGATGATCGCGAGGAACTCGCTGCGCAGGGGCTCCGGCGCGTCGTTGACGACCGCCTTGAGCGATTCGAACAGCGGCAGGCCGGCCTTGATGCCGCGTACGATGACGTCGACCGCGTCGGGCAGCGCCTTCAGGAAGGCCTTTTCCCGCCGCTTCTTCAGGAAACCGAGCAGCCAACGCGGCGCGCCGAGGCCCATGGCGAAGGCGATGCCGGCCGCGCCGAGCAGTCCGCCGCCGGCCAGGAAGGCCGCGGCGAATCCGAACAGGCCGAGTGCGCCGGAGATCATCCAGAATTTCTGCTCCGACCACTCCAGTCCGGCCTGCGAGATGCGCATGCCGAGCGGGACTTTCTTGTCCTTCCGCCGCCGCGCCTCGAGCTCCTTCAACGATCCTTCGACCTGCTCGCGGCGGGAGCGTTGCGTGCGGTCGGCGGTTCGCGTCGTCGTGGGTTCGCTGCGCGCCACCGATGCGCGGCGGGACTCGGCCTTCTTCTCCCCCGAGAGGTACGGGTACAGGAAGACCCAGGCGATGCCGCCCACGGTCGTGGCGGCGAGGAAGGCCAGGGCAAGGGTTTGCGTCTGCATCCTGCGTTCCCCTAGGCCGGCGCCGGCGAGTCGGAGGCGTCCAGCGCCGCCGCCAGCCGCTTCTCTTCATTGTAGTAGCGGGCACGCTCCCAGAAGCGCGGCCGGCCGATGCCGGTCGAGCGGTGCTTGCCGATGATCTTGCCGTTGGCGTCTTCGCCGACCACGTCGTAGAGGAAGATGTCCTGGGTGATGATGGTGTCGCCTTCCATGCCCATCACCTCGGTGATGTGCGTGATGCGGCGCGAGCCGTCGCGCAGGCGCGCGGCCTGCACGATGATGTCGACCGAGGCGCAGATCATCTCGCGAATCGTGCGTGAAGGGAGCGAGAAGCCGCCCATGGTGATCATGGATTCGCAGCGCGACAGCGCCTCGCGCGGGTTGTTGGCGTGCAGCGTGCCCATCGAGCCGTCGTGGCCGGTGTTCATCGCCTGCAACAGGTCGAACGCTTCGGGTCCGCGGACTTCGCCGACGATGATCCGCTCAGGGCGCATACGCAGGCAGTTGCGGACCAGTTCGCGCATCGTGACCTGGCCCTCGCCTTCGATGTTCGGCGGCCGGGTTTCCAGCCGCACCACATGCGGCTGCTGCAGCTGAAGTTCGGCGGCGTCTTCGCAGGTGATGACGCGCTCGTCGTGCTCGATATAGTTGGTCAGGCAGTTCAGCAGGGTGGTCTTGCCCGAACCAGTGCCGCCCGAGATGATCACATTGCAGCGGACCCGGCCGATGATCTGCAGGATGGTCGCCCCTTCCGGCGTGATCGCGCCGAACTTGACGAGCTGCTCCAGCGTCAGCTTGTCCTTCTTGAATTTGCGGATGGTGAGCGCGGGCCCGTCGATCGCCAGCGGCGGTACGATGGCGTTGACGCGCGAGCCGTCGGCGAGGCGGGCGTCGCAGATCGGCGAGGATTCGTCGACGCGCCGGCCGACCTGGCTGACGATGCGCTGGCAGATGTTGAGCAGCTGCTGGTTGTCGCGAAAGCGGATGCCGGTGCGCTGGATCTTGCCGGCGACTTCGATGAACACCGTGCCGGCGCCGTTGACCATGATGTCGGCGATGTCGTCGCGCGACAGCAGGGGCTCCAGCGGGCCGTAGCCGAGCACGTCGTTGCAGATGTCGTCGAGCAGCTCTTCCTGCTCGGCGATCGACATCACGATGTTCTTGATCGCGATGATCTCGTTGACGATGTCGCGGATTTCCTCGCGCGCCGACTCGCTGTCCAGCTTGGCAAGCTGGGCAAGGTCGATCGCCTCGATCAGGGCGCCGAAGATCGTCGCCTTGACCTGGTAGTAGTTGTCCGAGCGGCGGGCTTCGACGGTAGGCGGCGGCGGTGGTTTTGCGGGTGCGAGCGGCGGCGACGAGATCGTCGGTGCGACGGGCTCGCGCGTCATCGCCGACGGGCCGGCAGGCTCCGGCGTCTGAAAAGCGGGCTTGGGTGCCCGCACGTCCCCATCGCTTCCGCTACGCTTACCAAACACGACGTCTTGACTCCACGCGGGCCACTATTTGGACCGCAGCTTTTCGAGCAGGGGCGACAGGAAGGACCCCCTCGGCTTCTTGGTTTCGCCGCGGCCTGTCAGCCGCTGCGCCATCTGCAGGAACATCTCGACCGCGCGATGGTTGGCGGAGATTTCCGCGATCATCTGGCCGTTGTTGGCGGCCGAACCGAAGATCTGCGGATCGAACGGAATCGCGGCGATCGGCTGGCTTTCGATCGCCTTGGCGAATTCGGCCGCCGCGATCTCCGGGCGTTTCGGCACGCCGACCTGGTTCAGGCAGTACAACGGCGCGCGGTCGTTCGGCCGCGACGCCTTGAGGAGATCGAACATGTTCTTGGCGTTGCGCAGATTGGCGAGGTCGGGCGCAGCCACGATCAGGATGTCGTCGGCCGCGATCAAGGCGCGCTTGGTCCAGCCCGACCATTGATGCGGCACATCGAGCACGATGCAGGGCATCGTGGTGCGCAACGTATCGAAGATCGCATCGAACGCTTCGGCGCCGAAATCGTAGACCTTGTCGAGCGTGGCCGGCGCCGCCAGCAGGCTCAGATGGTCGGTGCATTTCGACAGCAGGCGGTCGACGAAGGCGGTATCGACGCGGTCCGGCGAGAACACGGCGTCTGCAATGCCTTGCGCCGGATCCTGGTTGTAGTTGAGGCCGGCGGTGCCGAATGCGAGGTCGAGATCGGCAACCACGGAATCCAGCGCCAGATCGCGGGCGATCGCCCAGGCGACATTGTGGGCGATCGTCGAGGCGCCGACGCCGCCCTTTGCGCCGACGACGGCGACGATGCGGCCGACCGCCTTGGCTTCGGGCGCCGAAAACAGGTTGCAGACCGCGCGCACCACGTCGATCGCAGTTGCCGGCGCAATCACGTAGTCGCTGACGCCGCGGCGTACCAGCTCGCGATACAGCGTGACGTCGTTGATCCGGCCGATCACGACCACGCGGGTGCCGGCATCGCACACGGTGGCAAGTTGATCGAGGCCGGCCAGGATGTCGCCGCGGCCCTCGGTCTCGAGGATGATGACGTTAGGCGTCGGCGCCGAGCGATAGGCCTCGATGGCGGCCGCCATGCCGCCCATCTGGATCTTGAGGTGCGCCTTGGCCAAGCGGCGATCCTCGCCGGCCGACTGCACGGCGGCGGCGGTCTCGACGGTTTCGCAGAACGCCTGGACCGAGACCCGCGGCGCCGGAGCAATATGGTCGTCCACGGCCTGCGGCGGGGCGTCCGTCTGCTCTTCGGAGTTTTGCTGCGCGTAGGTGATCATTTTCCTGTGTCGCTTAGCTTGGCCCTGTCGGCCTCGGGATAGGCCGTGGCGGTGGTGGTGCCCTTGCGATACTTGTCGAAGGCGATGTTACGACGCGACGTGTAGGCAGGGGTCTCCGCGCGCGGCTGCACGAGGTCGGTCGGGTCTTCAACCATGGATGCAAGGTTGCGCTGATTGGCGCAGCCGAAATTGTAGTACTGCTTGTTCTGGATGTAGGACCCGTTGTGCATCGACGGGCCGAGATCTTCCGGCCAGAGGCCGCATGGCCCGGCCACCGCCTTCATCTTTGGATAGTTGACGCGGATCGCGGCCATCTGGCGTGGATCCTCGGGATGATATTTGCGAACCAGGATGCCGCGCGGCGGCACGCCGGCGGCGGCGAAAGTGGCCTGGATCTCGCGCAACGATTCCTGGGCGGGCCGGGCGTTCGGCGTGTCGGCGGGAACGTCGATGGTGACGGCGCCGGTCCCCTCGCGCATCCAGTCCTGCGCCATCCCCATCACCTCGGCGCGCTGCTCCGCAGTCAGGCCGCCGCGGCTGCGGCCGACGAAGACCACGATCGAGCGATCCGCCTCGGTGACCGAGATCGGGTGGCGCTGGCGATAGTCGGCCGGCGAGTCAACCATCGCGAAACTGTTGTCGGCGGCGTGCTGGCAGGCGCCCAGCGTCATGGCGAGGCCGACGAGCGCTCCGGCGAAACCGATGCTGCGCTTGTGGTCGGCGGATGTTCTGGATGTGGTCTGTGTCATCGTCCGCCTCAGTCGGTAATAAAGCCGTAGGTGCCGCGGTAATTCCGCGCCGGCTCGGTGCGGCCAGGTACACCGTAGACGCGATTGATGCTGCCCAGCAGGTCGGCCTGCGGATCGGACGCATTGGCGAAGCCGTCATCCGGACGCGACAGGTCCTTCTGCGCCACTGCGCGAACGACATAGGGCGTCACCAGCACCATCATCTCGGTCTGGTTGTTGACGAAGTCGCGGCTGCGGAACAGCGTGCCGAGCACCGGCAGTGACGCCAGTCCGGGAAGGCCATTGATCGCCTGCTTGGTCTGGTCCTGGATCAGGCCGGCCATCGCCATCGAGCCGCCCGAGGGAATTTCCAGCGTGGTCTCGGCGCGGCGGGTCTTGATCGAAGGGATCGTCGTTCCGTTCTGGCCGCCCGTCAGCGAGTTCTCGGTCGAGACTTCCGACACTTCCGTCATCACGCGCAGGCTGATCCGTCCCTCGGTCAGCACCACCGGCGTGAAGTTGAGCGAAATGCCGAATTTCTTGAAGCTGACCGTCTGGACGCAATTCCCGATCGCGCCTCCTGTCGTGGTCTGACAGGTCACGCCGGTCGGAATTGGAAACTCGCCGCCGGAGATGAAAGTCGCCGATTCGCCTGATATCGCGGTCAGGTTCGGCTCGGCGAGCGTCCGCACGACACCGGCGCTCTCCATGGCGCGGATCGTCGCCGAGACCGACGGCGCCGCGCCGAACGAGGTGGTGATGGCGTTGGTGGGCACCAGCGGCGCGCTGTTCGCCGTGAACGGGTTGCTGTTGGCGAACTTCACGACGGCCGTGCCGTAATTGAGGTTTGCCGTGAGGTCGATGCCGAGCTGCTTGATCAGGCTGCGCGAGACTTCGGCGACCGTGACTTTCAGCATCACCTGATCGCGGCCGCGAACCGTGATCGAGTTCACGACCTTTTCGGCGCTGCCGACCAGCCGCGCGGCGATCTCGCCGGCCTGCTGCGCCTCGATCGGGCTCGCCGCGCTCCCGGTCAGCATGACGCCGTCGGCGACGCCCTCGATCTGGATATCGGCATTCGGCAGCGACGCACGCAGCGCGGCACGCACGCCGTTGAGATCACGCTTGACCGCAATGTCATAGGCCGCAATCTGCTGTCCGGCAGCGTCGAAGAACACGATGTTGGTCTGGCCGACCGTCGCGCCGATGATGTAGGCGCGTTGGGCCGAACGGACCACGGCGTTGGCGATCTTGGGATCGGCGACCAGCACGTCCTTGATGTCCCTCGGCAGATCGATCACGATCGATTTGCCGACGCCGAGTGCAAGGAAACGGGCGTTCATCTGGCCTTCGGCCGAGGCAGGGGCGGGCGCGGCGCGGTAGTCGCTCGCCACCACCGGCGTCAGCGCCGGGTTGAGCGTGAGCGCCGCGACGGCCGAGAACGACAATGCGCGGACTATGAAGGCCCGCATTGTCCGTTGAGTTGCCCCGCCCTTCATCACGTGTGTCCTCATGTCACTTCTGCATCGTTGCCTGATTGGCAACGCCAAAGCGGATGACGTTGATCGTCTCACCGCGCTTACGGGTGTCGTCGGTCCTGGTCTCGGGCGCGTTGTTGTCGGCGATGCTGCGCAGCGCCAGCGACAGGACGCCGCTCTGGCGCGCGCGCGCCAGCGTCTCGGTCTGTTCGGGCTTCAGCTCCAGCGTCACCGTCTTGCCGATCAACGCGTTGGTGCCGTCCTTCTCCTTGGGCGCCTGGTCGATCGCCAGCACACGAACATTGGTCAGGATGACTTCGGAGTTGACGATGTCGGCGCCGTTGCGGTCCGGATTCTTGTCCCGCTTCGACAACAGGACGTCGACCCGGTCATTCGGCAGGATGAAGCCGCCGGCGCCGGTCTCGGGTGAGATTTCGGTCGATACCGCCCGCATGCCGGTCGGCAGGATCGCAGCCATGAAGCCGCTGCCGTCGGCCCTGACGAGCTTCTGCTCGCGAATCGGCTCGCCCTGGATGAACGGGGCGCGCGCGATCGAGCCGGTGACGTCCTTGATGGCGTCGGCGCGGCTGTCCTTGCGCATGAAGCTGGCGCTGGCGGTTGCCGCCGGCCAGGTCTGCCACTGCACGTCCTCGGGCTTCACGCCTGGCCGAGGCCGATGTCGGAGCGCGCGACCAGGATGTCGACTGTGGGGAGCTGTGCGACCGGCGGAGGTGGTGCCGGCTTGTCGTCGCTTCCGCTTGCCAAATAGAGCGCCGCAATGCCGGCGCAGCCTGCGATAGCCAGGACCAGAATGCGGGCCTTATCCATTACGCTTCACTTTCCACATGACGCCGCGACGCTGCCGCCGCCGTGATGGGAGTTGACCAGCTATTCGTCAAAGCATGGTTAATGAGGCGTATCTAAATCGCCTTAACGAGCGGTTACTGCCGCTTTCTCAGCGCAAGGCGAAGTGCGCGAGATCGATCGTCTTGATCCAGTCCGTCTCGGGATAGATCAGGAGGGCGCCGAGGGCGAGTGCGATGCCGTACGGAATCCCGGTCTGCTTGTCGTGCAGGCGGCTGAGCCAGGCCTGGGACGCGAGCGGATAGGGCAGTGGCCACTGCCGGAGCTGCAACAGCAGCACGGTCAGAGCACCGCCGAACAGCGACGCAAAGACCAGATAGGGGAGCAGATGCTCGAAGCCGAACCAAAGGCTGGCCGCGGCTGCGACCTTGGCGTCCCCGCCGCCGACCCAGCCCATCGCAAACATGCCGAACGCCACGACCAGAACCAGCGCGCCCGCGCCGGCATGGGTCAGGATCTCGTGGGCCCCCATCCCGGTCAGCGGCGCCAGGACGAAGAAGCCGGCCACCAGCGCCAGTGAGATCCGGTTCGGGATCGTCATGGTCAACAGGTCGCTCGCCGCCGCAAAGGCCATCAGGGCCGGAAACAGCATCAAGCGTGCGATGTCGAGGATCATGGATTCATGCCGTCAAGCTGGAGCTGCGGTCGAGACCCGACGCTAGCGGCCAATGGTGAACAATCGGGTAAGGGCCTGCGCATCTTGCAATGGAGCCGCCAATCGCCCCCCGACAAATAGCAAAGGTCCCGGGGTTGCCGGGACCTTTGATGCGAATTCGCCGGAACCGGCTTACTTCAGAGAGCTCGAGATCGTGCTGAAGGTGCCCGAGAGCTTGGTGCCGACGCCGTTGACTGCAGCGATGATCGCGATCGCAATGCCGGTCGCAATCAGACCGTATTCGATGGCGGTCGCGCCCGATTCGTCCTTCACGAAGCGCGAAACGAGGTTCTTCATAAATAGCTCCTGTGTACACGTGGCTGGTCGAACTAGATTTGGTCTCGCCGGCGTTCTCAGCACCGTGACCATTGCGGCACCCTACGGTTGGACGATTTCGGTGCAGTTAATTTGATCGCATAAACTCTGGGGGAACCCGCTGTTGTTGCGCACAGTAAATTTGGCATTAAGCGGCTCGCTGAAATTGCAGGGATGCGGCATCGGCACCTGTTCACGGCTCCTTAAGCGCACATCTATACCCATGGGGCTTCCGTTACATGAGGCGGCCAATGTCCACCCTTCCGATCGAAGTCATCGAGATGCTCGGCCAGACGATGATGCGGGTGGTGCCGATCACGATCGCGCTCGGTCTGTTCTTTACGGTGCTGACCCATTACTGGGCCTGCAATCCCGGCAAGCCGTGGTGGCAGAAGCGCGAGCTGGTCACGGACATTTGCTACTGGTTCTTCGTGCCGGTGTTCGCCCGCGTGCTGCGCATCGGTCTGCTGGTGGTCGGCGCGGCCGCGGTCTTCAACGTGCACGGCGCCGACGAGCTGATCGCATTCTATGAGAACGGGCACGGTCCGTTGGCGCAGCTGCCGCTCTGGCTGCAGTCGATCGTCTTCCTGGTCGCTTCCGACTTCATGCTGTACTGGCTGCACCGGATGTTTCACGGCGGCGGCTTCTGGAAGTATCACGCCATTCATCACTCCTCCGAGGATCTCGAATGGATCTCGGCGGCGCGCTTCCATCCCGTCAATCTCCTGATCGGCACGATCACGGTCGACGTGATCCTGCTGATGGCCGGCATCTCGCCGAACATCATGCTGTGGGTCGGCCCTTTCACCACATTCCACTCGGCATTCGTGCACGCCAACCTGAACTGGACGCTCGGCCCGTTCAAATACGTGATCGCCACGCCGGTGTTTCACCGCTGGCATCACACCGCGCTGGAAGAAGGCGGTGACACCAATTTCGCCGGCACGTTTCCGCTCTGGGATATTCTGTTCGGAACGTTCCGGATGCCCGAAGGCAAGCTTCCGGACGATTACGGCGTCGATGCCGAGCAGGGCGTGCCGGCCGAAATCGGCGGACAGCTGGCCTATCCGTTCCGGCATTGACGTCATCAACCGGTCCGTGTCCGCATGAGTGCTGAGACCGCAGCCATCCCGCAGGCCAGGACCTCCGTATTCGCCGAGGTCCCGGCCTGGTTCTGGATGGCGTGCGGCGTCTACGCGCTGCTGCTGATCGTCGGCGACCGGCTGCTCGCCGACTCCGACACCTACTGGCAGATTGCGGTCGGGCGATGGATCCTCGACCACCACGCGCTGCCGTCGGTCGACATCTATTCTTTCACCAAGGCGGGCGAGCCATGGGTGTCGTCGTCCTGGCTGGCGCAGGTGCTGTTCGCGAAGGCCTATGACCTTGCCGGGTGGACCGGGCCGGCGGCACTGGCCGCGGCCTACGGCGCCGCCACCTTTGCGCTGCTTACCGCGATCCTCAGCCGCGCCTTGCCGGCGATTTATGCGAGCCTGATCGCGCTCGCCGCGCTGGTGCTGACATGCGGGCATCTGCTCGCCCGTCCGCACGTGCTGGTGCTGCCGATCATGCTGGTCTGGGCCAACGGCCTGATGGTTGCCAGCGAACGCCGCGAGGCGCCCTCATTCTGGCTGCTGCCGCTGATCGCGCTGTGGGCCAATCTGCATGGCGGCTTTCTGTTCGGGCTGGTGCTGGCCGGGGCCTTCGCACTCGATGCGATGTGGAATGCCGCGCCGGCGCAAAGGTTGGCGCTGGCGCTGCGCTGGGCGGCGTTCGGCATCGGCGCGCTGGCCGCCTGCTGCGTCACGCCCTATGGCTGGGGTTCGATCCTGGCCTCGCTGAAGATTCTGAGCCTCGGTGAGCTGCTGCAGCTCATCGCAGAGTGGATGCCGGCGAATTTCAGCCAGGTCGATGGGTTCGAGCTGTCGATTCTCGGCCTGATCGGCGCAGCGCTCTATTGCGGGGTGAAGCTGCCGCTGCCGCGGATCGCCCTGGTGCTGGGCTTGCTGCACATGGCGCTGTCCCATGTCCGTAATCTCGAGCTGTTCGCCGTGTTGCTGCCACTGGCTGCGATGACCCCGGTGGCAACCCAGTTCGGCTTGCGCGCCGCGCGCACCGTCCGGTTGAATGCCGTGCCGGCGGCAATGCTGATCGCCGCGCTGTGCGTGTCGACCTCGATCGTTGCGGCGCGCCAGACCATCTCCCCGCCGCCGATCCATTCGCCGGCTGCTGCCGTCGACGCGCTGAAGGCGTACAACGCGCGGCGCGTGCTCCACGATCTGCAGTTCGGCGGCTACCTGATCTGGCGTCAGGTGCCGGTGTTCGTCGACGGCCGTGCCGAGCTCTACGGCGAAAAGTTCGAGATGGACTACTACCGCGCGCTCCAGCTCAAGGACGTCGACGGCTTCCTCGATCTGCTCAAGACCCATGACATCGATGCGGTGATGCTCGATCCGACCACGCCGGCTTCCAGGTTTCTGGATCACATCGGAGGATGGCGGCGCCTCTACGCCGATGAACGCGTCGTGATTCACGTTCGCGCCGCACGTTGAAGCCGCTGCAGGCAGGCAACGCGGGTCGGCACGGCGAGCGTCAGGTTCGGCAGGGGCCGGCGGCCGCAGGCGAGGCGCTTTGAATGACGGCCTAGGTCCGGCTGACGGACAGCCGGGCAGAGAGGCGAACCACGAGGATGGCGGCAATGGTCAGCCCGCCGCCGGCCAGGACGTCAGCGAGATGATGGCCGCCCACGGGCATCGTCGCGACGATCATCGTTGCATTCACGACGAACACGGGAACGAACAGCCAGCGCGTGTCGCGCGCAGCATAAGTCGTCATGACGCCGAGCATCGTGTGAAACGAGGGAAAGCTGACAATGCCGTCGACGATCGACAAGTTGATGACCGAGAGCGACCCGTCGTGCAACATCGAGAAGGTTCGCCCGAAGGTCCACATCGGGCCATGCGCCGCGAAGTGCTCGTAGCTGCTCGGCGCGGGGCCGAAATAGGCGAAGGCGCCCGCGGCCAGGATCAACCACATGCCGATGCACAGCGCGACTGCGCTCAGGCTGAGCACGGCGATGAATTCCGCGACCCTGTCGCCGCGCCGTTGCAGGATGAGCCACACCAGAACCACCTGGGACAGCAGGCCGGTGCTTTGATAGGCCGTCGTCAGCAGCGTTGCGACCAGCGAATTCGAGTTCGTCATGGCCAGGAAGGTCGGCCAGTCGAAGCCCAGCAGATGATCGAAGCCTGCCAGAACGTCGTCCCTCAGCGGCAGCTTGGCTGCCGCGATCAGATAGCTGAGGGTGCTGCCCGCGGTCAGCAGCGCGCTGATCGGCAGGAACGCGCGCCAGAACAGTTCGGTCATGAACAGGCACTGCCGCAACCAGACGGCCGGGCGTCGTTGGTCGCCGCCGAGCCGATTGGAGGCAATGGCGATGAATGCGGCCGCAGTGCCCGAATATGCGACGCATTGCAGGATCGAGATCCAGTTGGATGATGTGAACGAAAGCCCGGAGTTCGGCAGCCAGATCGCGTCGGCGAGGGTGCAAGCGAAAATGCAGGACCAGACGATCGCCATGTGACGCTGCGCAGCGTCGCCAAAGTCGCTGAACATGAACCAGCGCGCCGCAGCGTCACGAATCCGGATCGGGTCGACAACCAAGCCGCGAGCGCCGGAATCGACAGCGCGTTTTTCGATTCTTGATATCGACGACACCTGCCGCCCCGCGGTTGTGGTGGGCAGAAACTGCTCGGAGTCTCTTAAGATTGCTATAATCGCGAAGCGTGCGGTTCGATGGCGTCACTGCCGCTGCGATCGGCCGTCACGCTGGGGCGACGCGACGCTCGACGGTGAGCGCGCCGCAACCGCCGAACGCGAGCCGCAGGACTTCGAGCCTCCTGCCGAACCGCAGGGCTACGGCATCGACGACCAGGCATTCCCGCACGAGATTGCCGGACAAGCGGCCTATTCCGGGCAATTCCCCGGGAAGTCGTGACATCCGTGCAATTCAGCGCTCGATTTTTGCTCTTCTTAAATGAATTGCCGTCAGATTTGCCTGCGTCGGGCGCCGGTCCGCTGCGTATCTGCTTTTTGCCGGCCTGTTAACGTCCCGGGGTAGAGTATGTCGTTTCAGTCCCAGCGTATTCGCGCCGTCACGCGCATTGGATTCATCTCGTTGGCCGCAGCCATGCTGCTGGGGCCCGCGCTCGCAACGGCAGCGCCGGATCCGGATCGGATCGCGGTCAATGTCGATCAGGCCAAGCTCGTCAAGCTGCCCGGCGGCATTGCCACGATCGTTGTCGGCAATCCGCTGATCGCCGACGTCACCCTGCAGAATGGCGGGGTCGTTGTCGTGACCGGCAAGGGCTACGGTGCCACCAACTTCATCGCGCTCGACCGCACCGGCCAGGTGCTGGTGGATCGCCAGATTCAGGTCGAGGGTCCGACCGATCAGCTCGTCACTGTCTATCGCGGCGTCGATCGCGAGACCTACAGCTGCATGCCGGTCTGTCAACGCCGCATCACGCTCGGCGACGGCGAGACCTATTTCAAGTCGACCATGGACCAGGCCGGTTCCCTCAACAGCCAGGCCTCAGGCTCGAGCGCGGCCGGGAAGCAGCAGAACTGATGCGTGTCCGCTCCGGCGCCTCACCCGCCGGGGTCGCCGCCGATCGCGAGGGGCCTACCCGATATCGTTAAGAAAGACCTAACGGATCGGGTCGCTCTGTCTCGATCCGGCGAAATACTTCGACAATGAGTCTTGGGTAGTTGTTGCCGCCATGTTGATCCGGGGACATTGATGCCGCTGCCCGCTCGTTCCTTCGCACGCCTCCTCCGCAGATTTTGTCGAAACCGGCGCGGCGTGACCGCGGTCGAATTCGCGATGGTCGCGCCGCTGTTTTTCGGATTGCTTTTTGCGATTATCGAAGTGGCAATGATCTTCTTTGCGAGCCAGGTGCTCGAGACGGTGACGCAGGATTCGTCCCGCTTCATCATGACCGGCCAGGCCCAGGGCGCAAATTATACCCAGCAGCAGTTCAAGGATTTTGTCTGCGCGCGAGTCAGCGCGTTGTTCGATTGCACCAACGGCGTATACGTCGACGTGCGCAGCTACCCGTCTGCGACAGGCTTTAGCAGCGTCAACATTACGCCCATCACCGACCCCACGCAGGTGAAATGGTGTCCCGGCAAGGACGGCGACGTCGTCGTGGTCCGGCTGTTTTATCAGTGGCCGCTGTTTGTCACCAAGGTCTTCAGCACCGCCACCCTCGCCAACGGCAAGCGGCTCCTCATTGCGACCGCGACGTTCAAGAACGAGCCCGCCGGAACCGCCGGGACCACATGCTCATGAGCAAAGCCATTAAAATCCAGCCCGTGGCGTTGCTGCGCTCCGCCGCGGCTCTCGCGCATGATCGCCGGGGCGTGGCCGCCGTCGAGTTTGCATTCATCCTGCCGCTGATGCTGGTGATGTTCTTCGGCATCGTCGAGTTCTCATCCGGCGTCGCGGTCGACCGCAAGGTCACGCTGATGGCGCGCGCCGCGTCGGACCTGACATCGCAGGCGACGCAGGTGGTCGACAGCGATCTTCAGAACTTCTTCAGTGCCAGCGTCGGCATCATGACGCCGTATGATGCGTCACCGACCAAAGTCACGTTGTCGGAAATCTACGTCGATAACTCGAACATCGCGCACATCCAGTGGAGCAAGGCGGGGGTGATCTCCTCGGGGGCCACGCAGGCGACGTTGACGGCCTCGACCCGCAATCAGGGTGACATTGTCACCAGTGTCGTTCCGTCGGCGCTGCTGGTTGCGGGCAGCTATCTGATCTTCAGTGAAGTCAGCTACAAATACGTTCCGACGGTCGGCTATGTGATGGCCAAGGCCGGCATCAATCTCAGCGACGTCGCCTTCACGCGGCCGCGGCAGTCGGTGTGCGTGTTTTATGCCCCGACGATCGCCACCATGCCGACGACCTGCTCGACGTACTAGAGCGTGATGAGA
>NZ_JACMYK010000001.1 GCF_020889785.1 Bradyrhizobium acaciae | reverse complement strand
TCTCATCACGCCCTAGTTCGACATCAGCACGGCATCGACGCGGCGGCTGTTTCGTGTGCTGATGATGATGGCGCCGTTGCGGATGGCAAACCGTGCACCGACCAGCCTCGGAACTTTTTCGGTCAGCGGTGACGGCAGTGGGATCATTCCGCCGGTGACGGGATCACCGACGTTGATCGACGGCCCCCCTGTGCCGGCCGAAGGCGCGGCCTTGATGTACTCCCTGATCAATTGAATCTCTTCTCGCGAGAGGCTGAGTGCGGGCTGTTCGCTGCTCGCCGCCTTCTTTTCCGCCGCGGCCTTGCTTTCCGCTTCTTCCTGTTGCGCAGCCTCGCGTTTCGCGGCGTCCTGTTCGAGGCGTGCCAGACGTTCCCTCAACGGGACGAGTTCGCGGCGCAGCGCGACGATGTCGGATTTCAGGGAAGAGTTCTGGCCGAGCGAAATCGCTGCTGCAACGCAGGCAACGACCGAGATCAGGCTGAGACATGCAACCGCCAGCCCCGGCAGTCCGACGTCATTGACCGCTTTCCGATCCGGCACGTCGCCCACGGAACGCCGACGCCGCGCTCGCGCAAATCCCGGCATGGTGCTGCGGAGGAATTTTACAAGTCGCGAGAGCCGAGAACCGCTTTGGTCCGTTTCGTGAATGGAGCCAAATGTCGGCTCTAGAACGATCGGGGCATGCGCAAGCAGCTCGGGGGCTGCGGCTGGGCTTGCGGTCGAGGTCGTGCGATCGGCGAGGTCGTGATCCATCGCGCGGGGGATTTGCCGATCAATGTCGTCGGACCGGTCGACAACAGCAGCGCTGACCGCATCGTGTGTGTCGGCGGCAACGATCTCCAGGCGCTCTGCTTGCTGTTCGTCGAGTTCCTGCGCGTTGCGCTCCTGCTCGATGCGTTCCTGTTCGGCGCGGGAAGCTTCAAGCGAACGCAGGAGCGCGAGCCCGGAATCTGTGATCTGTAGTCCGGCTTCATTGATCGAGGCCCATCCGGACTGGAACACGTCGGCGTCGCCAAGTTCGGACGATCGCTTCAACTTCGTGGCCGCATCGCCCGCCGCGATCATGCGCTTGACTTCGCGGCTGACCTCCTCGAGTGGAATCCGCTGCTCGGGTCTTGCGGCCAGCACATTCAAGATCGCCAGATTGAATCGCATGCGGCGCCTCTCGATACCCCATCAACGGTCGGTTGGTGATTCGCGAGTCTCACCGGAGATCGACGCGGGGTTATGATGCCGCAATGGACACCCGTTAGCCAGAGAGCCGAGCGATTGTAGCGAGCCCTAACCGGGCAAACAATCCGGCTCCAGGCGTACGACGGATGGATAAGCTGCTCGCGACCGGCACGCGCCGGGATCATGTCTGCTGAAACGACGCTTCAGAGAAACTCGCGAAGCCTGGAAAGCTCGATCACATGCTCCGGCGACAACACGTCGGGGACGAGGGGAGGCTGCGACCTGGTCCGGATTTCGTAGAGGTGTCGCGTCTTCTCGGGCTTGCTCATGAAATCCCGAATGCAATGGTCGAGCGTACCGTTGACGACCATGTAAGGCGCGCGATCCTCTCGCCGGGAATTGTTGAGAGAAGGCCATTTGTAAAGGTAGGCCGCGGCTTGGAAGTCCACCTGATGAGAGTGGTCGGTCATCCCAAATGTCTATCCGAAAAACCCTGTTCGTCAAAGTCGGCGGCAGATCAGCGGGTCGGCCCGGCCCGGCGAGAGCCGCGTGTCGCCGCGTCGATCCTTGGCAGCGCGTGCCATCGTGGATGTGGAGCGATCTGCCGACGCGCCTCGCGCGGATCCCTTCGCCAGCTGCTGTCGGCCCGCGGCTCCATAGCGTCGCCCGCCGCGACGACAAAAAGCGAGGTTGAGCATGTTCCTGTTTTGTTCTAATGTCCGCGGCTCCGCCCAAGGCGAGCGGCATCGGTCAAGTCAGGAGCGAATGGGGCGAGATGGCAGATGCAGCCACCATCCTTCACGCGGACCTGGATGCATTTTACGCGTCGGTCGAGCAGCTGCTTGAACCGTCGCTGCGAGGCAAGCCGATCGCCGTCGGGGGCGGCGTTGTGCTTGCCGCGTCCTACGAGGCCAAGGCTTTCGGGGTGTATGGCGGCATGTCGGGACGGGACGCGCGCCGGCTGTGTCCGCAACTCATTTTCGTCGGTGGCCACTTCAGCGATTATCAACGGCTGGGCGATGCGGCCATCAAGGTGATCGGTGACTTCACGCCGCTCGTCGAGCGCATTTCTATCGACGAGGCGTTCGCGGACGTTGCCGGCTGCACTCATCTGTTCGGAACGCCCGCCGAAATAGCGGCGACGATCCGGCGGCGGGTGCGCACCGAGCTTGGGCTTCCGATCTCGGTGGGCGTCGCGCGCACCAAGCATCTGGCAAAGATCGCCTCGCAGGTCGCAAAGCCTGACGGGCTCGTCGTCGTTGATCCCGCCGCCGAGCTCAGCTTCCTTCACGCATTGCAGGTTGAGTTGATGTGGGGAGTAGGGCCGGTCACGAGGACGCGGCTGGACGCGATCGGTGTCGCGACCATCGGGCAGCTCGCCGAATTGTCGGAACGTTCGCTGACGCGGTTGCTCGGTCCGGCGGCCGGAGAGAAACTTGCAGCGCTGGCCTGGAACCGCGATCCGCGACAACTCAAGCCGCATCGGCGCGCGCGATCGGCAGGAGCGCAGTCGGCGCTTGGCCGAAAACCCGCGGTCGTGCAGATCATTCGCCCGACGCTGCTTCATCTCGCGGATCGCGTCGCCACGCGGCTTCGGGCGAAAGCCCGGCCCGGACGAACCGTGACGGTGCGCGTTCGTTTCGCCGACATGAAGTCGGTGACGCGCTCGATCACGCTCGATGCGCCGGTGTGCACGACGGTGACCCTCGCCCGGCTCGCCGAGAATCTGGTGCGCGTCACGTTAGCTGACCACCCGGGCGAGAAGATCATCTCGCTGCTGGCGATCTCGGTGTCGCATCTCGAGGAGCACTGGGATCTTGCGCTGGAGCTTCCGCTCGGACTGGCGGATGAAGCGCTACGCCCCGGCAGCCCGACCGCGATGGCCCGCTGGGCGGCCGACTGTGCGATCGACAGGATCCGCGATCGCTTCGGCTGGGAAGCGATCGGATACGGTTCGGCCGCGCTCGAGGCAGTTCGTTCGGTGCCAGACGCGTTTCGCAGGCTGGCCGAGAAAGACCTCTAAGCCCGCTGGTTCACGCGCTTGTCAGCACATTAAGAAATGGCAATTTGGAATCGCAGGCTCGTGAGTGGTGAGCTCACGCGTTCGGTCTATTCTGGGGATGCGGAGGACGAGCCATGAAGTACAGCTCCGAGCTGATCCAGACGATGCGCGATGCGTTGGACACGGTCATGGCAAGTGTGCCGGCGGATCAATCCGTCTTCGGTCTCAAGGCCGCCGTTGCCGAATGCATCCTGCGGGCCGCAGCCCACGGCCAGACGTCGTTCGATGGGTTCGTGACGTCAGCGTCCGATCAGCTTCAATCGATCATCTCGATGCTGACTTGACAGATCGGCTGTGGCAGGCGGGGTAGGCGCTTCGCTTATTTGACGGGCGATCTGCGACAGGCGATTTCCTGCAACGAGTGATCGTCGGCCACTCGTCGCATCGCATTCGAGCTGGATAATCAGGGCGAGCCAATGCCTTGCCGGGTGATCCGGGTGAGGACTTCGTACCCGGGCGGCGTCAGGTGCAGGAGGTCGCCCTTGTAGTTGGCGCACGGCGTCGTCCCGCATGCGACGCTGGAGGCGTCGATCGTTCTGATTCCGAGTTCCCTGCTTCTCCTGCTGAGCTCGGAATTGACATATGCAATGTTATCGGCCGCGCCCTTCATTTGCTCGCCGCGCGGCAGGATATGGATGCTGTAGATCGTGCCGCCCGGCCACAGCGATCTGATCTCACCAAACAGCTTGCGATATGATTCCATCACGCCGCATGGCTTATCGAGATAGATGTTGTTGGTTCCGACCAGCACGACAATGGTCTTCGGCTTGATTTGCCGCAATCGCTCGCGGTCGTGTTCGATGAACCAGAGCGTGTTCTGAATCCTGTCGCGTCCGACGCCGAGATTGGCCACAACGCCGGCGCCAAGCGTCGCCGATAAATCCTTCGGCCACGCCTCGACGAGCGAGTCGCCAAGCATGACTGTTGAGACGTCGCTGGATAGACCGGACACATTTCTTTCATATTTGCGGAGCGCATCCGCATTGTCTGGCACGGTCGGTGATACGGCGAATTGCGTATCGATCTTGTCGCATGCGGATCTCGGGCTCTGCTGCGCTCGGCCCTCGGATGGTAGACAGAGCGCCGCGACAATTGTTAACGTCACTGCAGCATAGAAAATCGATGTCGTTGACGCGGTGTGACGGCGGTCTCCATCGGGTGTGTTCGATGTCATTGAGCGGTTCCATCTGAGGGCGGTCAATCCGATGTCGCTGAACATTTCGATCCTGGGGCAGTCAAACAGCATCCTGAAGGCGGGTTTCTTCCAAAAGTTCCTTGATGCTGACGACGCGATTGCTGTGAAATCATCTGGGAGGATCGGCGCGTCGCCGTCCTTGCTCGGTCCTTACTTCGCCCAGGGCGACTTCTTTCAAGGCTCGGAGTTCTGCATTGTCGATACGTGCGTCATCGATTTTTCGCTCCTTTCGGCCAATGCGATCGACTATTACGATGTCGTGAGATGGGTTGAGTGGATTGGGCATTCTGCCAAACGCGCCAATTGCGAACCGGTTTTCGTCTGCATACCGGTGAGCGACGTCAATGCATCAAGAACGATCATCTCTGCCTGCATCTCGGTCTGCCAGAAGCAGGATTGGTACTACCTTGATGTGAGGGACATCATTGCAGCCGTCGCCAAATCCAGGAACGTGGATGCGAAGGAATTATACGCGGACGGCAGTCATCCGGCCGAATTCCTGTCGGGAGAGATAGCGGCGCACCTTGGCAATTTCTTGACTAAGATAAGAAGTGCGGAGACTGCAACGTGCAAACGCACGTTTGCGTTCGCGGCTTACGAACGCGTCCCCCTCAAGGATCAGATACAGAGCGCGCCGGTCGAATACACCTCGAGGCTGATAACGTTCTCCGGTGCCAGGCTTGAACGCGGAGAGACCTATTCGATCTACGTCGGGTCGGATGCATCGGTCCGTGGCCTCATGGTCAATTCAGCAGCCTGCAAAAGCGTGCTGTCGATCGAGGGAGACAGAGCCTTCTACAAGAACCTGCGCCTCAAGCCCTATCACCCGACAAACTTTGAGGCGAGGCTCATTCCGATTTGCAAGCCAATTCGAGACCATCAGGGCGTCGTCAGGCTATCGCTGACGAACCAGGATGTCCGCATGAGCGATGTTACCATGCATAGCTCGAGCGACGGGAATAACGATGGTTTCATCGAGGCAGCCGATCTCGTCGTCGAGCGCGGATACGATTTGATCACGTACACGACCACTCGGCCCGCCGATCCGGCTTCCATCAGATGGATACCTGATTGATGGCGGCGCCCCCATCGGGGTGGCCAAGGCAATCTTTGTCGCACGACAGATGGACGTGTCTAAGTTTCGCTGAAATGCAGCGTGACGCCTTCTCATAGCATCGCTTAACGGCCCAGGATTCGATGCGGCGTCGGATTGTCCGTAGGCACTCGCTTCGGGCACGCGTGTCCGGTTCTCCCGCTGTGAAGCGGCATCGACTGCATCGTGCATCTTGTTTCACGTCGCGATGGCGGGGGTTGCCAGGCGCTCGACGGCAATGCTGCCGATCGCCGCGCTGCGGCGGATGCGCAACGCGGCTCTGCCAACACCGCCGATGCGTTCGACAAGGATATCGAGCCGCCGACCGGTGTTCGAGGGGAATGAACGTTCAGTAAAATGATTTATTAAACACGGATGCCGGGCCAGGCTTGGTGTTTTTCGCGACCGGCGTAGCGCCGGGTCGCGTTGCCAGGCACATCCGTCAAGACTGAGCGTGAGCTGCGATCTGATTCGTCGTAATTGGAGGTCAGTCGTCGCAGCCTTTCATGTCATCGTGCGGCTGCGATGAGATTCTGCTGCAATACAGCAAAATTCGGCCTCCTTGCGCTCTGCGATGATCCGCGCGGCGATCGTCGCCCGCTGGAAGTCCGCGAGTCCCCATCGCTGCACTGCGGTGGATGCGTTCGTAGCAACGAACGCGGCGAGCCTTTCTTTGGGGCATGCGAGAAACCGCCTTGACGGCCTCCCGAATTTAGTAATACGTTTAGTATTACAAAAACGATAAACATCGCGCATCGAGCAGATGTGTGGGAGGAGCCCAGCCATCCGGACTGCAATGTCCGGGAGCGCTTCGTTTCGCCCTCCATCATCGCTCATCAACTCGTTTTCGAAATCCTCGGCGTCAATCCGGCAGGGATGCGTCGAGCGGGTTAGGTGCTTCAACGATATGGAGGAAATGGATATGCGAAGATTGGGATGGTTACGCAGTACGGCGGCGTCCGTGGTTGTTGCGGCCGCAGCCCTCGGGGGGCTCGGCGGCGGGCAAGCCGCAGCGCAAGGCAAGCAGCTGACACTTTGCTGGGCGGCTTGGGATCCTGCCAACGCGCTGGTCGAGTTGGGCAAGGACTTCACCAAGCAATCCGGCATCGAGATGAAATACGAGTTCGTCCCCTGGACGAGCTACGCCGATCGCTTCCTCAACGAGCTGAACTCTCACGGCAAGCTCTGCGACCTGATCATCGGTGACAGCCAGTGGATCGGCGGCGCCGCCGAGAACAAGTGGTACGTCAAGCTCAACGACTTCTTCGACAAAGAACACATCTCGATGGACGACTTCGTCCCGGCGACCGTCGTCGGCTACTCGCAGTGGCCGAAGAACACGCCGAACTATTGGGCGCTGCCGGCCATGGCTGATGCGGTGGGCTGGACCTATCGCAAGGACTGGTTCGCGCGGCCCGAGATCCAATCCGCGTTCAAGGCCAAGTACGGCCGCGACCTGGCGCCGCCGAAGACCTATGACGAGCTGAAGCAGATCGGCGAGTTCTTCCAGGGCCGCGAGATCGACGGCAAGAAGGTCTATGGCGCCTACATCTTCACCGAGCGCGGCTCGGAGGGGATCACGATGGGCGTGACCAATGTGCTCTACAATTACGGCTTCGCCTACGACAATCCGAAGAAGCCGTACCAGATGCAGGGCATCGTCAACTCGGCCGACGCGGCCAAGGGGCTCGAGTTCTACAAGGAGCTCTACAAGTGCTGCACCGCGCCGGGCATGACCAACGCCTACATGCAGGAAGGACTTGATGCCTTCAAGTCCGGCCAGGTCGCGATGCAGATGAACTGGTTCGCCTTCTTCCCCGGCCTCTACAAGGACCCGAATGTCGGCGGCGACAAGATCGGCTTCTTCGTCAATCCGGCCGGTCCGAAGGGGCATTTCACGCAGCTCGGCGGCCAGGGCATCTCGGTGGTGGCAACCTCCGACCACAAGGACGACGCGCTCGCCTACATCAAGTGGTTCGCGCAGCCTGCCGTGCAGCAGAAATGGTGGCAGATCGGCGGCTACTCCGCCCTCAAGGCCGTGGTCGACGCGCCCGACTTCCCCAAGAGCGCGGCGTTCGCGCCGCAATTCCTGGAGTCGATGGGCATCGTCAAGGACTTCTGGGCCGAGCCGTCCTACGCCCAGCTGCTGCTCGACATGCAGAAGCGGGTGCATGACTACGTCGTCGCCGACAAGGGCACGGCACAGCAGGCGCTCGATCTCCTGGTCAAGGATTGGACCAAGGTGTTCAAGGAGCAGGGCAAGGAAGTCGCCTCGCAATAGACGGCGCCTGTACTCCGCCTGAACTGGCTTCCCCGAGGGCTGCCTCGGGGAGGCCGAACCAGCCCAGCCGATGGACACGATGACGACGATCCTGCAACCCGATCATGCTACGATCCCAGGCGTGAGCACGCCTGCCAAATCCCGCGCCGCCCGGCGGGTCCACGGCCTGTCCGACCGGACCATTGCCTGGCTGTTCGTCGCGCCGACGATCGCGCTGCTGCTTGCGATCAACATCTTTCCGTTGATCTGGATGATCCGGCTGTCCTTCACCAACCTCAACCTCAGCATGTCCTATCTGCCGCTGCGGTTCGTTGGCCTCGACAATTTCAGCGACATCCTCAACGATGAGGACGTCTGGTTCCGGCTGCAGACCACGGCGCAGTTCGTGATCTCGTCGGTGGCGTTGCAGGTGGTCGTAGGCTTCGGCCTGGCGCTTTTGATCAACCGCCAGTTTCGCGGCCACAGCTTCTGGACCACGATCATCCTGCTGCCGATGATGCTGTCGCCGGCAGTGGTCGGCAATTTCTGGACGCTGCTGCTGCAGCCCCAGATCGGTCCGTTCAACTACCTGATCAGCCTGTTCACCGGCGTGCCGCCGAGCTCGTTCAGCATGACCGGGCAGGTGTCGCTTGCGCCGTGGACCATCGTGCTGGTCGATACCTGGATGTGGGCGCCTTATGTCATGCTGATCTGCCTCGCCGGGCTGCGCTCGATCCCGGATTACATCTATGAGGCCGCGGAAGTCGATCGTGCCTCGGCATGGCGGCAGTTCTGGTCGATCACGCTGCCGATGACGGTGCCGTTCCTGATGCTCGCGGTGCTGTTCCGCGCCATCGAGAATTTCAAGATGTTCGACATGGTCAACCTGCTGACCTCGGGCGGGCCGGGCTCGACCACCGAGCTGGTCTCGATCTCGCTGAAGCGCGCCGCGTTCGAGAAGTGGCGCACCGGCTATTCCTCGGCGCTCGCCATCATCCTGTTCGTGACCGTGTTCGGTGCCGCCAACATCTACGTCAAGACGCTCAACAAGGTGAAGCAACGATGACCGCTGCCGCCACCAAATCCACCGCGCATTCCATCGTCGAAGCCTCGCCGCGCGCCAAGGCGTTCGCCAGCGGCCTCGTCATCCTCTATGCCGTGATCACGATCCTGCCGCTGCTGTGGATCGTCGCCACCGCCTTCAAGTCGCAGAGCGATGCCATCGCCTATCCGCCCAAGGTGATCTTCGAGCCGACCCTCGAAGGCTACGTGAACCTGTTCACGGTGCGCACGCGCCAGACGCCGGACTTCATCGCCAAGCTGCCGCCGCCGCAGACCTGGTACGACAAGCTGGTCCGGCAGCGCGACATGGTCATCGCCGGGCCGTCCAAGGTCGTGCCGCGCTTCGTCAACTCGCTGATCATCGGCTTCGGCTCGACCTTCCTCGCGGTCTTCCTCGGCACGCTTGCGGCCTACGCGTTCTCGCGCTTCCGCATACCCCTGGCGGACGATCTGCTGTTCTTCATCCTCTCCACGCGCATGATGCCGCCGGTTGCGGTGGCGATCCCGATCTATTTGATGTACCGGCAGCTCAACCTGACCGACACGCGGCTCGGCATGATCCTGCTCTATACTGCTGTCAACGTCTCGCTCGCGGTCTGGCTGCTCAAGGGCTTCATCGACGAGATCCCGCGCGAGTATGAAGAAGCCGCGCTGGTCGACGGCTACACGCGGCTGCAGGCGCTGCGCAAGGTGGTGTTGCCGCAGGCGGTCACGGGTATCGCGGCGACCGCGATCTTCTGCCTGATCTTCTCCTGGAACGAATATGCCTTCGCGGTGCTGCTGACCAGCGGCGAGGCGCAGACCATGCCGCCCTTCATCCCCTTCATTATCGGCGAGGGCGGACAGGACTGGCCGGCGGTTGCCGCCGCGACCACGCTGTTCGTGGTCCCGATCGTCATGTTCACCGTGCTGTTGCGCAAGCACTTGCTGCGCGGCATCACCTTCGGAGCGGTGCGCAAATGAGCGGCTCTGTGGTTGCCAAAGGTAGTGTAGCGCGCTGGTTCCGTCGCGGGCCGTGGGAGGCCGTTGCGATGACCCTGATCGGAGGCGGCATCGTCATGCTGGTGCAGCCCTGGTCGATCGATCTCTACAGCTACTCGTTCGTGACGATCCTTGCCGGCACGGTCGGCTTCGTCATCGTCAGCCATTTTCCGGAATAGGGCCATGGCACAGATTCGTATCGAAAACCTGCGCAAGTCGTTCGATCAGTTCACCGCGGTGGAAGGTTCGACCTTCACGATCGACGACGGGACGTTCTTTGCAATGCTCGGGCCCTCCGGCTGCGGCAAGACCACCACCTTGCGCATGATTGCCGGCCTCGAACTGCCGACCGAAGGCAAGATCCTGCTCGATGGCGAGGACGTCACGTTCCACCGCGCCGCGGCCCGTGACATCGCCTTCGTGTTCCAGCTGTTCGCGCTCTATCCGCATATGAATGTCGGGGAGAACATTGGCTTTCCCCTGAAGTGTCAGGGCATGGCGAGGCGCGAGATCCGCGAGCGGGTGCAGGAGACCGCGCGGATGTTGCGGATCGAGCATCTGCTGTCGAGCAAGACCTCGAAACTCTCAGGCGGCGACCGCCAGCGCGTCGCGCTCGGGCGCGCCATGGTGCGGCGGCCGAAGGCGTTCCTGATGGACGAGCCGCTCGGCGCGCTCGACGCCGAATTCCGCCATCTGATGTGCGGCGAATTGCGCGACCTGCACGATCGCATCAAGGCGACCACGGTCTATGTGACGCATGATCAGCTCGAGGCGATGTCGATGGCCGATCAGATCGCCGTCATGAACAAGGGGCGCGTCGAGCAGATCGGCACGCCGCAGGAGGTCTATGACCGGCCCGCGAGCATGTTCGTTGCCGACTTCATCGGCTCGCCGCCGATGAACTTCCTGCGCTTCGAAGGCGGCCTGCGATCCGGCGATCGCGCGGTCAGCTTCCACGATACCCGGCTTGCGGTGCCGGAGATCCGCGAGGATCGTGCCAACGCGCCGCTGGCGCTCGGCGTCCGTCCGGAGCATATCCGCTTCGCTGACGCCGGCGCCGTTCGCGGCGAGGTGTTCGGCGCGGAATATCTCGGCACTACCCAGATCGTCACCATCGACACCGCCTATGGACGGGTCGCGGCGCGGTTGTCTTCAAGCGCATCGGTGCGGATCGGTGAAAACATCGGTCTCGAATTCAACGCCGAGCGGTTGGCGCTGTTCGACATCGGCAGCGGGCTTGCGATCCGGACCGCCAATGGGGAGGGCCCGCGCCATGGCTGACGTCACCCTGCGCAACGTCACCAAGCGCTTCGGCGCGGTGGACGCGGTCCGCGACCTCTCGCTGACGGTGAGCGACGGCGAGTTCCTGGTGCTGCTCGGACCGAGCGGCGCCGGCAAGACCACGACACTGCGGCTGATCACCGGACTGGAGACCCCTGATGTGGGCTCTGTCATGATCGACGGGCGCGACGTGACGCACGATGCGCCCGGATCGCGCGATATCGCCTTCGTGTTCCAGCAGTACTCGCTGTATCCGCATCTGACGGTCTACGACAATCTGGCATTTCCGCTGCGCTCGCCGGCGCGGCGGGTGGCGGAGCCGATCATCCGCAAGCGCGTCGAACAGACGGCGGAGCTGCTGCATATCGGAAGCAAGCTGAACAACCGCGCCACCCGGCTGTCCGGTGGTGAGATGCAGCGCGTGGCGATCGGCCGTGCCCTGGTCCGCGATCCCTCAATCTATCTGATGGACGAGCCGCTCTCCTCGCTCGATGCAAAGCTTCGCGCGGAGCTTCGGCTGGAGCTCAAGCGGATCCAGATCGAGCTCGGCGCGACCATCCTCTATGTCACCCACGACCAGGTCGAGGCGATGACGATGGCCTCGCGCATCGGCGTGATCAAGGATGGCCAGTTGCTTCAGCTCGGCACGCCGCGGGAGATCTACGAAAGTCCGTCCAGCAGCTACGTGGCCTCGCGGCTCGGGACGCCGCAGATCAATTTCCTGCCGGCACACCTGCTCTCGGATGTAGCAATACCGTCGGGAACCGAGACGGTCGGCATCCGCACCGAGCACGTTCAGCTCGCCGCGCGCAATGGCGGGCAGATGGTCGGTCGTGTGCACCGGGTCGAGCACCTCGGCGAGCAGAATCATATTCATCTGGACTATAAGGGCGAGACGCTGGTGACGCTGGCCGATCCGCATCAGCCGCTGCAAGCAGGCCAGGAGGTCGACTTGCATCTGGTGCATCCGTTGTGTTTCGACCGTGCGGGGCAGCGCATTGCCACGGCGGTTCATTAGAGGGGCGAGAGGATCGAAGAGATGTCGGTGCCATCAGAGACATTCAAGTCGTTGGTCAAGGCGGCCGCAGAGCAGGTCATCGCCAGCGCGCCGGAGCTGACGAGCCTCGACCAGGCGATCGGCGACGGTGACCACGGGACCAACATGAAGCGCGGTTGCGAAGCCGTGCTCGGCAAGCTCGATGCGATCTCGGCACAGCCGCTCGACGAAGCATTCAAGATGATCGGCAAGACCCTGGTGATGACGGTCGGCGGCGCCTCCGGGCCGCTCTATGGCAGCTTCTTCCTTGCCGCGGGCGAGGCGCTCTCGCACGACAAGGACCTGCCCGATGATCTTGCCGACGTCTTCGGCAGCGCCGTGAACGCGGTGAGCGCGCGCGGCCGCTCGCAGGTTGGCGAGAAGACGATGCTGGATGTGCTAGTTCCCGTGCTGGAGACGTTGAAGACGGCGGCCGGCCAGCCGGATCTGATCGCGCGGGTGCGCAGCACGGCGACCGAAGCGGCCGAACGGACGGCACCGATGCAGGCCACCAAGGGGCGCGCTTCGTTCCTCGGCGCGCGCAGCGTCGGCCATGTCGATCCCGGCGCGCGGTCGAGCTGCGTGCTGGTGCATGCGGTGTGCGCGGGCCTGGAGGCACGCGCATGATCGAGACCGTGGGGATCGTGATCGTCTCGCATTCCAGCGACATCGCCAAGGGAACCGCCGACATGGTGCGGCAGATGGTCGGCACCGAGGTCAAGGTGGCCTTCTGCGGCGGTAATCCCGACGGAGGATTGGGCACCAGCGTGCCGCTGATCATCGACGCCATCAATGCCGCCTGGTCTCCCAAGGGGGTCGCGGTGCTGGTCGATCTCGGCGGCGCCGAGACCAACAGCGAAATGGCGGTCGAGATGCTGGAGCCTGCGCGGCGCGATCTCGTTGTCGTCTGCAACGCACCGATCGTCGAGGGCGCCGTGATGGCAGCAACCGAGGCGGCCGGCGGCAGCACGCTGGCGCAGGTCAAGGCCGTAGCCGAGGAACTCTCTGCCGACTGAGATGTCGGCGAAGTGATGATGGATGATGAGCATGCTTGATAAAGCGGACGGACAGATATTCACCGGCAGCGTACGACTGGTGCACGCGGTAGGCATGCACGCGCGCCCGGCGGTCAAGCTGACCAAGCTCGCCAAGAAATTCCAGGCTCAGATCTCGGTGCGGGTCGCCGGTGCGCCCGAGTGGATCAATGCCAAGAGCGTGGCCAAGATCATGGCGATGCGCGCCGCGCACGGCAGCACGATCGAGATCAAGGCGTCGGGCAGCGATGCCGAGGCGGCCATTGCTGCGCTGGTCGATCTGGTCGCCAGCGATTTTCCGGATGGAGCAGGCTAGCATGCAGGGCAGCGCTGCAGGACTGGCTTACCGCGGCAGGACCGCCTCGATCGGCTTTGCCCATGGTCCGCTGGTCCGCGTCGATGCAGGCGCGGGTGGCGAGCGGGTCGCCGGCACGCTGGTCGAGGAGGCGCTCGCGCTCCGGAAGGCGATCGATCTCGCAAGCGGGCAGATCGCCGATCTTGCCGCCAGCGCCGGCGGTGAAGCCGCGCAGATCCTCGAATTCCAGGTCGCGTTGCTGGAGGATGAGGATCTGATCGAGGCGATCTTCGCGTCGATCGGCGAGGGGCGTCCGGCCGACGTCGCATGGCGCGCGACGCTCGACGAGCAGATCGCGGCGTACAACTCGGCGGAGGATGAGTATCTGCAGGCCCGCTCGTCGGACCTTGCGGATTTGCGCGACCGCGTGGTCCACATCCTGCGCGGCGACGCGGGCGAGCCGCTGAAGATCCCAAGTGGCGGCGTCGTCTGTGCCGACGATCTGCCGCCGTCGCGCTTCCTGGAGATCGACTGGTCCGGCGGTGGCGGGCTGGCACTGCTGCACGGCAGTCCGACCAGCCATGTCGCGATGCTGGCGCGTGCGCGCGGCATCCCGATGGTCGTGCAGCTCGGCGCCATTCCGGATGCCGGCGCCACTGCGCTGCTCGACGGCGAAGGCGCGACGCTGGAGCTCGATCCGAGCGCCGAGCAGGTGCGCATTTTCGAGAAGCGGCGCGAAAGCCATCGCAAGAGCAGGGCATCCGCGCGGGCGATCCTGCGGCGGCCGACCGCCTCATGGCGCGGCGAGCACATCAAGCTCCTGATCAATATCCAGCGCGTCGACGACCTCGATCATGCGGATGCGCAATATGCCGACGGCATCGGTCTGATGCGGACGGAATTTTTGCTCAGCAGGCGGAGCGAGCTGCCGGACGAAGAGACCCAATTCCAGGCCTATGATTCGGTGTTGCGCTGGGCCGGCCAGCGGCCGGTGACGATCCGCACCTTCGACGCCGGCGGCGACAAGCCGGTGCCCGGCTTTACGTTCGACGGCGAAGCCAATCCGTTCCTCGGCGTGCGCGGCCTGCGGCTCTGCCTGGCGCGGCCGGAGATTTTTACCGTCCAGCTTCGCGCGCTGGCTCGTGCCGCGGTGCGCGGCAATCTCAAGGTCATGTTTCCGATGGTGACGTCGGCGGACGAGCTCGAGGCGGGGCGCAAGCTGTTCGCTGACATCGTGCAGCGCTTGCAGGCGGACGGCATTGCCGCAAAGCTTCCCGAACTGGGAATCATGGTCGAAGTCCCGGCAGCGGCCCTCGCGATTGCGAGCTTCAAGGCCTCATTCTTCTCGATCGGCTCGAACGATCTCGCGCAGTATGTCCTGGCCTGCGATCGTTCCAACGGAGCTCTCGCCCCCCTGATGGATCCCCTGCATCCCGCAGTGCTCGAACTGATTGCACGGACCGCGGAGCACGGCCG
The DNA here is from genome assembly GCF_020889785.1 of Bradyrhizobium acaciae. GTDB lineage: Bacteria > Pseudomonadota > Alphaproteobacteria > Rhizobiales > Xanthobacteraceae > Bradyrhizobium > Bradyrhizobium acaciae. The sequence goes on along the minus strand of NZ_JACMYK010000001.1, from coordinate 238,851 downwards.
CCGCGCCGGCATCAGCGTCAGCCTGTGCGGCGACATGGCCGGCGATCCGCGCTGTCTTCCGGCACTGCTGAACTGCGGTCTGCGCGAATTGTCGGTGAACGCCTCGGCGCTGGCGCAGATCAAGCAGACCATCGACCGTCTGAGCAGCGGAGGCAGTGTTGGCTGACACGGCGGCCGATGAAGCGCCCGAAGCCGGCGCGGTTGCGGTCTACAAGCGCATCTTCAAGGAAGTACTGGAGAGCCGCCCGTCCGGCATGCGGCTGCGCCTCGCCCATGCCATGGGCAAGAACCGCAGCTTCGTCAGCCAGATCAGCAATCCGGCCTATCCGGTGCCGATCCCGGTGCAGCACCTCAACACGATCTTCGATGTCTGCCACTTCCCGCCGCAAGCGAAGACCGCTTTCCTGCGCGCCTATGCCCGCGCGCATCCGCGTCGGGTCGGCCGGCTGAGCGAGGGATCGCACGAGCGGACGTTGACACTGCATCTGCCGGATCTCGGCAGCGCCAAGCGCAATGCCGAGCTCGACACGCTGCTCCAGGAGTTCACACGGCGCCTGATTGGCATCATGCGGGAAAAATAGGCGAAAACGCCGCACGGACGAAGCGGGGAGGACATCATGAAGAAGTTTATCAATGCGGTCGACAACGTGCTCAACGAGAGCCTCGACGGCTTCGCGGCCGCGCATGCCGATCTGGTCGCGCTGGGCGCCGAGCGTAAATTCGTTCGTCGCCGCGAGCTGAACCGCAACAAGGTCGCGCTGGTCTCGGGCGGCGGCAGCGGGCATGAGCCGCTGCATGCGGGCTTCGTCGGCTACGGCATGCTGGACGCCGCCTGTCCGGGACAGGTGTTCACCTCGCCGACGCCGGACCAGATCGTCGAGGCCGCCCAAGCGGTCGCGGGCGATGCCGGCGTGCTGTTCATCGTCAAGAACTATGCCGGCGACCGCATGAACTTCGAGATGGCGGCCGAGATCGCCGAGGGCCGCACCGCCACCATCGTGACCGATGACGACGCCGCGGTCGAGAAATCCACCTACAGCATCGGGCGCCGCGGCGTTGCCGGCACTTTGATCGTCGAGAAGATCGTCGGTGCGGCCGCCGAGAAGGGCGCCGATCTCAAAACCTGCGTCGCACTCGGCGAACTCGTCAACGCGCGGACGCGTTCGATGGGCGTGGCGCTGACCAGCTGCACGGTGCCTGCCGCGGGCACGCCGACCTTCGCGCTCGGCGAGGACGAAATGGAGATGGGCGTCGGCATCCACGGCGAACCAGGCCGCCGCCGCGTCAAGCTCGAAGCCGCCGACGCCATCGCATCGGAAATGACGACCGCCATCGCAGAGGACCTCGCTGCGCCCACGGGCTCCGAGGCCCTGTTGCTGGTCAACGGCTTCGGCGGCACGCCGACGATCGAGCTCTATCTGATGTACAATGCCGCGCGCCGCATGCTCGAGCAGCGCGGTCTCCGCATTGCCCGCTCGTTGGTGGGCAGCTACGTCACCTCGCTCGACATGGCGGGGTGCTCGCTCACGGTGACTCTGCTCGATGCCGAGACGGCCGCATTGTGGGATGCCCCGGTACGCACGGCGGCGTTGAAATGGTGATCTCTGCCGCGAGCGCGAGGTAAGGCGGCGCAGGTCGTCACGAGTTACCTTGATCGGTACGCCCGGACACCGCCGAAAACGCACGCCGCAAGGCAACTGCGGCAAAAACGCCTGCACTAGCGCCGATGCCTTTGACGAACATGTCCTTCACGTATCCATGCCTGCCGGCGAGCAGCCTTTGAAGGAGTTCGAAGCCGACGACCACGGCTAGAAGTGTAAGCAGGATCGGCAGAACGTGCTTCGGATATGCGAACGAAAATACGGCACCGACAACGAACAGCGCCGCAAAACGATCGATGTTCGGCGATATCAACGTGTGGGGACGGAATGCCAGCGATGTATCGGTGACGATGAAAAGGCCGAGGATCAAAGTCCAAGCCAAATAACGGAATATGGTTTGTGTCATCCTTGCCGGCACCAATCGCGAGCAATCTACACGACGTCTCGAAATGCTCAATGGGCCGCGTTGCGGTGCGCGATACACGCACTATTCCCTGTGCGCCGGGGGCAGAACGGGCAATCGCGTGCGTTTCGGCTAACTCAGCGGTACGCGTTGATGCTCAATCCGATCGGGAATGTCGGTTGAGTCGTTGAATTCGCAAGACTATTTGCGGGCGGCCGGCGCGGGCCATGTCTCCGCCATACTGACGATTCCGATCGTTGGCCGAACTGTGCGGAAGCTCCGTCTACTGACGAAATTCGTTGGTCAGCTCGCCGATTCCATCGATCGCGACGGTGACCGTATTGACGGGCTGTTTCATCACCCCGACGCCGATCGATGTCCCGCAGCAGATGAGGTCGCCCGGCAACAGCGTCATGTCGTGTGAGATCTTGCTGACCAGCACCTGGGCACTGAAGATCATGTCGGCAATCGGGTAGTTCTGACGTTCCTCACCGTTGAGGATAGTGCGCACCACGAGACTTGCGGGATCGAGGCCCGAGGCGATGACGGGACCGAAAGGGCCATATCCGTCGCAGCCCTTGGCCCGTGCCCATTGCGGGAAGGTCGGATCGCGATTGAGAATGTCCGCGGCGGTGACGTCGTTGGTGCAGGTATAACCGAAGATGAAGGCGTCGGCCTGTTCGGGCGCGACGGCGGTGCAGCTCTTGCCGATGACGATGCCGAGCTCGCCTTCGTAGGTCGTCTTGCCGTCGTAGCCTTGGGGGCGCTTGATGACGGCGCCGGGCGCGGTCACGCTGGTCGGCGCTTTCAAGAGGTACAACGGTTCGGCCGGCTCAGGCGATTTCAGCTTGGCCGCAAGTGCGTGAAAATTGTTCCAGAGCGCAATGATCTTGCTCGGCTGGGTCGGAGCCAGCAGCTCGACATCGTCAAGCGCCAGCGTTCGTCCGGTCGGTCGTGCGTCGCCGAACATCTCTCCTGCGTGCACGGAGATGCCGAATGGGGTGAGTTGTCCGAAGCCGATTTCGGCACGGTGGCGGAAGCGGACCCAGCGCGTAACGTTGCCCATCGCGATCACGCCACCGCAAGCGATTGTGCTTCGGCGGCACCGGCCGACCCGTCATAGAGGCCTGCCAGCCTGGTGCGCTGCGCGACCAGCGCCAGCACCGCGTCGAGGGCGGGCGTCGCAATTCCGGTCATCCGACCCATCTCCTGCACCACGGTGATCAGCGGATCGATCTCGACGGGGCGTCCACGCTCGAGATCCTGCAGCATCGAGGTCTTGTGCGCGCCGACCTTGCGTGCGCCCTCGATGCGGCGTTCGACGTCGACCCGGAACTTGACGCCAAAGCTTTCCGCGATCGCCTGGGCCTCCAGCATGATCGCCCTGGACAGCGCGCGCGTGCCGGGATTGCTGCAGATCACGTCGAGGGTCGCGTGGGTGAGGGCGCTGATCGGGTTGAAGCAGACATTGCCCCACAGCTTGAGCCAGATCTCGTCGCGGATGCGCTCGTGGACCGGCGCCTTCATGCCCGCCGCTGCGAACAGGGCGGATAGCCGCTCGACATCAGGTGTGATCTCGCCGGAGGGCTCGCCGAGCGGAAAGCTGTTACCGTAGACGTGGCGGATGACGCCGGGCGCCTCGATTTCGGTGGCGGGATAGACCACGCAGCCGATGGCGCGCGCAGGATCGAGCTCGCTCCACTGCCGCCCGCCGGGATCGATGCTCTCGAGCGCCGATCCTTCGTGCCGCCCGCCATGCTTGTAGAAATACCAGTAGGGAATGCCGTTGACGGCGGTGACGATGCGGGTCCGCTCACCCAGCAGCGGCCGCATCGGTTCGATGACGCCGGTGATCGAATGCGCCTTGAGACAGATGATGACGAAATCCTGCTCGCCGAGTTCGGCGGGGTTATCCGTGCAGCGCGGATGCACCACGCGCTCATCTTCGCCGATCAGGAGCTTCAGCCCGTTCTGCCGCATCGCGGCAAGGTGCGCACCTCGTGCGACCAGGCTGACATCGGCGCCTGCGCGCATCAATTCGACACCGAGATAGCCGCCGATAGCACCGGCGCCGTAGATGCAGATCTTCATGAAATCCTCTCGAGCAGAGTAGGGACTCAGCATGAGCCGCAGCGGCTCGAACCGGGTTGCGTGGCAATGGCCTTGGGGAAATCCGTCAGGCCGCGCAGGCGGCTTCCTCCAGGGCAAAGCCGATGTCCCGCATGCTCACGACGCCGACGAGCCGGCCGTTGTCGATGACGGGGATGTGCCGGATGTCGTGACGAACCATCAGATGCTCGACATCGGTGAGCGCGTCCTGCGAATTGCAGGACAGCAGCGGCCGCGGCGAAATGAACTGCGCGACCTTCGCAGCAAGACCACCGGTGCCGCGCTCGGCGATGACAGCGACGACATCGCGCTCGCTGAACATTCCGACCACGGCGGCGTCGACGCTGCGCGAGACGTTCCTGACCACGAGTGCGCCGACATTGCTCGCGTACATCAGGTTCGCTGCAATGCTCACGGTTTCGCTCGAGCCGATCGTCACGACGTGCGCACTGTTGGTGCGAAGGATGTCCCCGACATACATGGCATGTCCTCTCGGTTGGGTTGCTAAATACCAATCGTGGTATACATTATCCCAGAAGTCAAACAAAGAATCGAAACATTTTGCAAGAGAAATGGCAAAAATGCTGACCCATTCACGAGCGTTGCCGCCTTGACTCTCGATGCCTTTGGCATGCCATATGCCAAACTGGCGCCCGCCGCAGGCGGGCGATTTCGTTCCGAACCACAACCGGTTAGGTCAGGTCGTGATGAAAAGAGAGCCGATCCGGCGCAAGCCGTCCGATCCCGATTCTCGCGCGCAGCCGGATCAGGACTCGCGAGACGGCGGCGTTCAATCTGTCGATCGCGCGCTGCAAATCCTGGAAGCGCTTGCCGAGGATGACGAAGGCTATCGACTGACAGATCTCGCGATCCGCATCGGCCTGCCGCCGTCGACGGCTCATCGGCTGCTGACGACGCTGGAGAACCGCAGGTTCGTGCAGTTCGACCGCGAGGAGTCCAAATGGCACATCGGCGCGCAAAGCTTCGTGGTCGGTTCGACCTTCATGCGCCGGCGCAATTTTTCCGCGCGGGCATTGCCGTATCTGCGCAAGCTGCGTGACCAGACCAGGGAAACGGCCAATCTGGCGGTGGTCGATGACGATTCCATCATCGTGGTATCCCGCATCGAAAGCCGGGAGATCATGCGTTCGCTGACCAAGGTCGGCGGACGCGTCGCGTTGATCGCTTCGGGCGTGGGGAAGGCGGTGCTGGCCGCGTATTCCGATGCCGACATCAATGCGATTATCCGCCGTCGCGGCATGCCGCGCCTGACGGAGAAGTCGATCATTCGGCCGGGCGAGTTGTTCAGGGAATTGGAGACCGTACGACGCCAGGGCTATGCGGTGGACGATGAAGAGGCGCGGCTCGGCCTGCGCTGCGTGGCCGCGGTCGTCTTCAACGATTGCAGCGAGCCGTTCGCCGCCGTGTCGGTATCGGGGATGGCGGATCGTCTGACGGATGGTCGCTTGCCGGAGATCGGCGCCATCGTGCACCAGATCGCAGCCGAGCTTTCGGCAGAGCTTCGCGGCAGCAGCCGCACGCAACCGTAGCAGGCGCAGCGCCTGCTACTGTTCTCGTCGTTGCCGGTTTCCACGCTTTCGTGGGCACTAATCACTTGGAGACATGCAAGAAATCGCCAGCGCTGCCACAGCGCGGAAAATCTGATCGATTGCGTTGAGATCGATGATCGCGGGCCTGATGATCCCAGTCAGGCCAACTCATAGCGAAGCGGGATCGTCAGATGAAGATGCGAGCGATAGATGCGGCAGTGCGCATACTGGAACGCGAGGGGATCACTTGCGCTTTTGGCGTTCCCGGCGCCGCGATCAATCCGCTTTACTCCGCACTGAAACGCCACGGCTCGATCCGGCATGTTCTGGCGCGGCACGTCGAAGGTGCCTCGCACATGGCGGAAGGCTATACCAGGGCGAAAGCCGGCAATATCGGCGTTTGCATCGGCACATCGGGCCCCGCTGGAACCGATATGATCACCGGCCTCTACTCGGCAATCGCGGATTCGATTCCGATCCTCTGCATCACCGGTCAGGCGCCGCGGGCGCGGCTCTACAAGGAAGATTTCCAGGCGGTCGACATCGAGGCGATCGCGAAGCCGGTAACGAAATGGGCGGTCACCGTGCGCGAGCCGGCGCTGGTGCCGCGCGTGTTCAGCCAGGCTTTCCACGTCATGCGGTCGGGGCGGCCGGGACCGGTGCTGATCGATCTTCCGCTCGACGTGCAACTGGCCGAGATCGAGTTCGACGACGAGACCTATTCGCCGCTGTCCGTCTACAAGCCGACGGCGACCCGCAAGCAGGTCGAGAAGGCGCTTGAGATGCTCAATGCCGCCGAGCGGCCGCTGATCGTGGCCGGCGGCGGCGTGATCAACGCCGATGCATCCGAGCTCCTGGTCGCCTTCGCCGAAGCGGTCAACGTTCCGGTCGTCCCGACGCTGATGGCTTGGGGCGCCATTCCCGATGATCACGCGCTGATGGCCGGCATGGTCGGCCTGCAGACCAGCCATCGCTACGCCAACGCCACGATGCTTGAATCCGATTTCGTGCTCGGCATTGGCAACCGCTGGGCCAACCGCCACACCGGTTCGATCGAGACCTACACGAAGGGTCGCAAATTCGTCCATGTCGACATCGAGCCTACGCAGATCGGGCGGGTTTTCAATCCGGATCTCGGTATCGTGTCGGACGCGAAAGCCGCGCTGGAACTGTTCGTGAGCGTGGCAAAGGAGTGGCGGAAATCGGGGAAGCTGCGTGATCGGCAGGCGTGGCCTGCCGCCTGTCGCGACCGCAAGCGTTCGATGCTGCGCAAGAGCCACTTCGACAACATCCCGATCAAGCCGCAGCGCGTCTACGAGGAAATGAACAAGGCGTTCGGCCGCGACACCTGCTACGTGACGGTGATTGGTTTGTCGCAGATCGCGGGTGCTCAGTTCCTCAATGTCTATCGCCCGCGCAACTGGATCAACGCCGGGCAGGCCGGTCCGCTGGGCTGGACCCTGCCGGCTGCGCTCGGCGTGCGCGCGGCCGATCCCGACCGCGAGATCGTCGCGCTGTCGGGTGACTACGACTTCCAGTTCCTGATCGAGGAACTTGCGGTCGGGGCGCAGTTCAATCTGCCCTACATCCACGTCGTCGTGAACAACTCATATCTCGGGCTGATCCGGCAGGCGCAGCGCGGTTTCGATATGGATTATCACGTCCAGCTCTCGTTCGAGAACGTCAACGCACCCGAGATCGGTGGTTACGGCGTCGACCACGTGACCGTCGCAGAGGGGCTCGGATGCAAGGCGATCCGTGTGACGGATCCGAACGACGCACAGGCCGCGTTCGCGACCGCGCGCGAGCTGATGGCCAAGCATCGCGTGCCCGTGGTGGTGGAGTTCATTCTCGAACGGGTCACCAACATCGCGATGGGAACGGAGATCGACAACATCGTCGAATTCGAGGAGGTGCTCGATCTTCCGCTCGATGACGTACCGAGCGCGCAACGATCCGGCACGCTGCTGCCGGCCTGACGACATCACCCAGTGCTGCCCCAAGCGGAGATACGACCGTGCCTCAATTTGCCGCCAACCTCACCATGCTTTTCAACGAGCTGCCGTTCCTCGATCGGTTCGCGGCTGCCAAGGCCGCCGGCTTCAATGCGGTCGAGTATCTGTTTCCGTATGACTTCGAGAAGAGCGAGTTGCGGGAGGAGTTGGCGCGCTGCGGGCTGACCCAGGTGCTGCACAACCTTCCTGCCGGCAATTGGGCTGCCGGCGAGCGGGGCATTGCGATCCTGCGCAATCGGGTCGATGAATTTCGCGACGGGGTGGTGCGCGCGATCGACTATGCGAAGGCGCTGGATTGCCGGCAGCTGAACTGCCTCGTCGGCATCGCGCCCGCCGGCGCGGATGCGGCGGAATTGCGCGAGGTACTGGTGCCCAATCTGCGCTTTGCCGCCGGCGCGCTGGCCCAGCATGGCATCAAGCTCCTGATCGAACCGATCAACACGCTCGACATTCCCGGCTTCTTCCTGAGCGGGACGGAACAGGCGGTGCAGCTGATTTCCGACGTGGGCTCACCCAATCTGTTCATCCAGTACGACATCTATCACATGCAGATCATGGAAGGTGACCTGGCGCGGACCCTGCAAAAGCACCTCGGCCGGATCGCGCATGTCCAGCTCGCCGACAATCCCGGCCGTTATGAGCCGGGGACCGGCGAGATCAACTATCCCTATCTGTTCAAGCATCTCGACAGCATCGGATATCGCGGCTGGATCGGATGCGAATACAAGCCGCGGACGACCACGCTCGAGAGCCTCGCCTGGCACGCCGCGCAGACTTTCGAGACTTGATCAAGCTGGAGCATCATCACATGAAAGACATCGGATTCATCGGGCTCGGCACCATGGGACGTCCGATGGCCGGCCATCTCCTGGCTGCCGGCTATCGCCTGTTCCTGCACGACGTCGCACCACTTCCGCCGGAGCTGATTGCAGCCGGTGCCATCGCTTGCGAGTCCGGCCGGCAGGTCGCGCAGGAAGCGGACGCGGTCATCATCATGGTGCCGGATACGCCGCATGTGGAAGCCGTGCTGTTCGGTAAGAACGGCGTCGCGGAGGGGGTCTCCAAAGGCATGATCGTGGCGGATATGAGCTCGATCTCGCCGCTGGCGACGAAGGAGTTTGCACGGAAGATCGACGCCCTCGGGGCCGACTATCTCGATGCGCCGGTTTCCGGCGGCGAGGTTGGCGCAAAGGCGGCTAGCCTGACCATCATGGTCGGCGGACGGGAGCGGGCGTTCAACGCGATGAAGCCGCTGTTTGAAACGATGGGCAAGAATGTCACGCATGTCGGCGGCAACGGCGACGGCCAGACCACCAAGGTTGCGAACCAGATCATCGTGGCGCTGACCATCGAGGCGGTGAGCGAGGCCTTGCTGTTCGCCTCGAAGGCGGGCGCCAATCCGGCGCTGGTGCGGCAGGCGTTGATGGGCGGCTTTGCGTCGTCCCGGATCCTCGAAGTGCACGGCGATCGCATGCTGAAGCGCAATTTCGATCCGGGCTTTCGCATCGAGCTGCATCAGAAGGACCTCAACCTGGCGCTGGAGGGCGCGCGGGCACTCGGGCTGTCGCTGCCTGGCACCGCCGCAGCCCAGCAGCTGTTCAATTCCTGTACCGCCCTCGGCGGCAAAGCCTGGGACCATTCGGCAATTCTGAGAGCGCTGGAAGTGATGGCGGGCCACGAGGTCGCTTCTGCCTGAGATTCATGCAACATTCGTGGTGCCGGACTTCGGCCGGCCTTGTCGGCGATATCGAGGCCCGGCGCCCGCATCCCCAAGCGGGATCGCTGGCTCCTTGACACGGTAAGTAAAAATATTATTACATGCCGTACTTGGAGAAGGGCTGATGTTGCAGACAAAACGAAGCTATGGCGGCATGGTGACCGCGCCGCACCACCTCGCGGCGCAGGCTGGACTCGGCGTGTTGTCGGAAGGTGGCAATGCCATTGAGGCCATGATCGCCGCGGCCGCGACGATCGCCGTGGTCTATCCCCATATGAACGGCCTCGGTGGCGACAGCTTCTGGCTCGTCGGCCGCGCCGGTTCGATGCCGGTCGGGATTCAGGCTTGCGGGCGCTCAGCGATGGCCGCCGACCGCGCCTGGTATCGCGAACGTGGCTGCAGCAGCATTCCAGGCCGCGGCCCGCTGGCGGCGCTCACCGTCGCCGGCACCGTCGACGGTTGGCAGAAGGCGTATGAACTCAGCCGCGATCGTCACGGCGGTCGGTTGCCGCTGGCGCGGCTGCTGGAGCCTGCAATCGGGCACGCCGAGGAAGGCGTCGCCGTCACCGGCACGTTGCATGAGAACATCGGCAAGAAGCGGCATGAGCTCGAGAATGTGCCGGGCTATGCCGAGGTCTATCTGCCGCAAGGCAGCCCGCTCGCGGTCGGTGCGCGGTTCCGGCAGCCGCGTGTCGCCGAGACGTTGCTGCGACTGGCCAGGGCCGGCCTGGCTGACTTCTATCGCGGCGAACTGGCGCGCTCGATGGCGGCCGACCTCGAGCGGGTCGGGAGCCCGCTGCGGCTGGCTGATCTGGAGCGGCATCAGGCATCGCTGGTGACGCCGCTCTCGGTCGAGGTGTCCGGACACAAGATCTTCAACATGCCGCCGCCGACACAGGGGCTGGCCTCGCTCTTGATCCTCGCACTCTATGCCCGGCGCATGGCTGATGCGGCCGATGGTGTCGATCATCTGCACAGGCTCGTCGAGTGCACGAAAGCTGCGTTCCGCATTCGTAACGGCTACGTCACCGATCCGGACTACATGAAGCGTCCGGCCGCCGAGTTCCTGTCCGAGGAGTCGCTGGCCGCGCTTCACGAGAGAGTATCAAACAGCCGAGCCGCGCCGTGGCCCGATCCGTCCAAGCAGGGCGACACGGTATGGCTCGCTGCGACCGATCGCAGCGGGCTCAGCGTCAGCTTCATTCAAAGCGTCTATTGGGAGTTCGGCTCGGGCGTCATCCTCCCCGAGAGCGGCGTCACCTGGCAAAATCGCGGGACCAGCTTCAGCCTCGGCGAGACCGATACCAACAGGTTGGATCCGGGACGCCTGCCGTTCCACACGATCCAGCCGGCGATGGCCGAGCTCGCCGACGGGCGGCTGATCTCCTATGGCACAATGGGCGGAGAGGGGCAGCCGCAGACCCAGGCCGCCATCTTCAGCCGTTACGCAATGCACGGCCAGGAGCTGCAGTCCGCGATTACGGCGCCCCGCTGGCTGCTCGGTCGCACCTGGGGCGAGGAAAACAACAACCTGAAGATCGAATCCCGTTTCGATCCCGCGATCATCGATCGGCTACGCGCACTCGGCCACGACATTCAGGTGGCCGGCCCGTTTGAGGAGTTCATGGGACACGCCGGCGCGATCGTCTGGCATCCGGACGGCCTGATGGAAGGGGCCAGCGATCCTCGCAGCGACGGCGTCGTTGCGACCCGCTGAGGGGCACTGCCGGCGCATGAGCCGCACGAAACCGTTTCGTGCGGCACGCCCGCTAGCGGGATGGCTTGCCGAGGCGCGCGGTCGTCTTCGATCCCGCAGGCTTGTGCTTGCCTTCCCCGACGGTCGCCGTCAGCCAGGTCAGGATCATGTCCTGCGCATGCTCGCGGCGTAGCGAAAGCCAGTCCGAAGCGCCGAGGTCCTTGTCGAACATCGCCGACAGCGTGTAGCGATTGGAGACGTGAAAATAGCTCATCGCAGTGATCGAGACATAGAGCTGGATCGGATCGACATCAGTGCGAAACAGGCCCGCTGCCACGCCGCGCCGCAGAATGCTTTCGATGCTTGCAACCAGCGGCAAGGTGAGATCGGCGATCTTGCGCGACTTGCGCATGTTGCGCCCGCGTTGAAGGTTCTCGGTGTTGATCAGGGCGATGTAGTTCTGGTGCTGGCCGAAGAACGTGAAGGTGAAATCGATCAGCTCGCTCATCGCGGCGATCGGCTCGAGATCGTCCAGCTTCAGCTGCTGTTCGGCCGCGCGAATCTCGGTGTAGACGTCCTCGAGGACCGCGATGTAGAGCCCGTTTTTGTCGCCGAAATAGGCGTATAGCAGGCGCATGTTGGCCTTGGCGCGCTGCGCGATGGCCTCCACGCGCGCGCCGCCGAGGCCATTATGGCAGAACTCGAAGGTCGCCGCGCGCAGGATCGCCTCCTTGGTGAGCGCGGAGTCGCGAGGCCGCTTTCTGCGTGCGGCGCTGCGGGTAGAATTGGTCTGTGCTGTCGTCTCTGTCACGGCGTCAACCTTGCGTGGGCTCGGGCATTCACGCAAGGCATATCCGCATCAGGCCACATGGCGCAGCGGACCGGTTCCCGGCGCAAGCAGCTGGGATTGAGATCGGCATTGCGACTGCTCGTCAAGGGCGATTCCTCCATGTTCACTGCTTCCGGGCGCTGGCCCCCACCATCACGCCGCCCTGTGCGACGAGTCGGCCGGCCTTGTAGACATCGCGGGGCTTGGGACGGGCAACCACAGCTTCCTGGACGTGCCGGGCATCCAGCACGACGAAATCCGCCGCACTTCCGACGGTGAGGCCGTAATCCCTGAGGCCGAGCGCGCGCGCCGCGTTGGTCGTCACCATGTCAAAGGCCGCGGCCAGTTGATCGTCCGTGTTGAACCCGGAGCGGTATCCGACCATCATTGCACGTTCGAGCAGGTCGCCGTCGCCGTAGGGCCACCAGGAATCGCGGATGTTGTCATTGCCGGAGAACACGGTGACACCGGCATCGCGCAGCAGCAACACCGGCGGAAACAGGCGCGCGCCCGGGGCATTGGTGAGAATGGCGACGCCGGCCTCGGCAAGCTGCTGCGCGGTACGTCGAACCACGTCAACAGCCACTTCGCCGAGCGCGTAGGCATGACTGATCGTGACCTTGCCGCCAAGGCCCGACGCTTTGGTCCGTCGCGCGATCTCCTCGATCTCTGCGATGCCCTGCAGGCCAGCGTCGTGCAGGTGAATGTCGATGCCGACACCATGCCGCTCGGCGATGCCAAAGATGACGTCAAGATGGCCGGCGACGTCACCGTCATGGCCTGCGGGGTCGAGTCCGCCGACCAGATCGGCGCCGGCGCGAACGGCTTCCTCAAGCAAGCCGGCGGTTCCGGGCGATGTCAGGATGCCGCTCTGCGGAAACGCCACGATCTGGATTGAAACCTTCTCCCGGTGCGCCTCCCGCGCGGCGGCGATCGGTTCGAAATGCCGCAGGCCGACCTCGGCGTCGACATCGACATGGCTGCGCATGTGAGACGTGCCTTGCGAGACGCAAAGGTCGATCAGGGCCGCCGCGCGAATTGCGATCGGCCTGGCGCCGGCGAGGGCTTCCTTCTCGAACTTGACGCGCTCGCGCACGCTGAAGCCGGCGGTGCAGGGCCGGTGCGGCTTCCAGTCATCGCCGATGAAGCATTTGTCTAGATGGATATGACCTTCGACCATGCCCGGGAGCACCAGGCGTCGGCCAAGGTCGCGGGTCGTGCCGACTGCGCCGTAACTTTGCGGGGACGACGCGATCTCCACGATCTTGCCGCCGCCGACGGCGATGTCGACAAGCTGGCCGTCGGCCAGCCGCGCGTTTTGAAAGAGGGTGTCGATGGCGGTCAATCAAGATCTCCAGGTTCTTACGTCGGGACGGCGCGTGATCGCGCTGTAGCGATAGCGGTCATGGCAGCGGAGGCCACGCGCTGAAATAGGCACTTGTGCGCATGTTGCATCGCCGAGAACGCCACGCGGATCGGCTCGTTCCGGTTCCGCTCCAATCTCCCGCTGCATCGCAATCTCCGTGCGGCGCGCGATCGGCCGCTTGACATTCGTCAATTTGTGAAGAAAGTTTTTACTTCCGTCAAGGCCGCGGAGACAGCGGCAAGCGGACCAGAGACGGCTGGGGAGCCGTCGGAGCGGGAGGAATTGCAGAAATGATCTACGCTTGTACCCCCATTACCGGGTTGCGCCGCCGCGTTGTCTTGCAGGGCGCGCTCGCCATTCTCATCGGCTCTCTGCCGTTTGCGGAGCGCGCGCTGGCCGCCGAACCGATCAAGATCGGCTTGGTCACGGCGCTGTCGAGCGGCGCGCGCGGCGAAGCGCTGACCCGCGGCGCCACGATCGCGATCGAGGACATCAACGCGAAAGGGGGCGTGCTCGGCCGTCCGCTCGAGCTGGTGCGCCGTGACGATGAAAGCAATCCCGCGAAGGGGCTGACCGCCGCGCGCGAGCTGATCCAGCGCGAGAAGGTCGCAGTGCTGCTCGGTGGTCTCGATACGCCGGTCCAGCTTGCGATCGTGCCGTTCGTCAACAACGTCAAGATGCCGTTCGTGGTGCCGTGGGCCGCCGGAACCAACATCACGCAGAACGGCGCCGCGTCCAACTATGTGTTCCGAGTATCGGCGATGGACGACGAGGTCGACAAGGCGATCGTTGCGTTCGCCGGCAAGACCTTTGCAGCCAAGAAGCCGGGTCTCATCCTCGTCAACAATCCCTGGGGCGAATCGAACGAGCACGGCCTGCGCGCCGCGCTGAAGGCGGCCGGTATCGAGCCGGCGGGTGTCGAGAAGTTCGAGGCGAACGATGTCGACGTCGTCGCGCAATTGTCGCGGCTCAAGCAGGCCGGCGCCGATTCGCTGTTCCTGGTCGGCAATGTCGGTCCGTCTTCGCAGGTCGTGAAATCGCTCGACCGGATGGGCTGGTCGCCGCCGATCGTGTCGCATTGGGGGCCGGCCGGTGGCCGCTTCACCGAGCTCGCCGGGCCGAGCGCCGAGAGCGTCGTCTTCGTCCAGACCTACAGCTTCTTCGGCAACCTCTCGCCGGTCGGCAGGCGCGTGCTCGCCGAGCTGCAGGCGAAGTATCCGGATATCAAGGGGCCTGCGGACGTGACCCCTGCGGTCGGCTTCGCCAACGCCTATGACAGCGTCATGGTGATTGCCGGCGCGATCCAGAAGGCCGGCAGCACCGATCCAACCGCCATTCGCGACGGCTTCTACGGAATCGACCGGCTGGAAGGCCTGATCAAGACCTATGAAAAGCCGTTCGCCCAGAACAAGCACGATGCGCTGACGGCCCAGGACTACATCTGGGCCCACTTCGAAGACAACCACATCCTGCCGTTCAAGAACTGACGGCAACGGTGGTCCAGCAAGCAGATCGGGGTGATCATCGATGTCGTTTCTTTCGGCGATAATAACCGGAATGGCGCTGGGGAGCATGTACGGTCTGCTCGCGCTGGGCTTTCACGTCACTTATGCCGTGTCCGGCACGGTCAACTTCTCGCAGGGCAGCTCGATGACCCTGGGAGCCGTTGCCGGATACTTCTTCCTCGTGGTGTGGGGCTGGCCGGCCGCGATCGGCATCCCCGCGGTGTTGCTGGTCTGCGCTGTTTACGGCGTTCTGATCGAACGCTTCGCGGTTCGTCCGTTCGTGCTGCGCGGGTCGGACAGCTGGCTGATGGCGACCGTGGCGGTCGGCATCATGGTCGACAACCTGATGCTGTTCGTGTTCGGCAAGGAGCCGCGCAGCTTCCCGTCGATGCTCGCGGCCAAGCCGATCCAGATCGTCGAGGGGGCAGGGGTTTATCCCCTGCAGCTCCTGATTCCCGTGGTCGGCCTCCTGCTTGCGCTGGCGCTGCATCTGATCACCCGCCGCACGCGGCATGGCGTCGCGATGCTTGCGGTGGTGCAGAATCCCAATGCCGCACGGCTGATGGGGATCAATGTCAGCGGCGCCATTGCCGCGAGCTACGCGGTGTCGGCCATGCTGGCG
This sequence comes from Bradyrhizobium acaciae, assembly GCF_020889785.1. Classification (GTDB taxonomy): domain Bacteria; phylum Pseudomonadota; class Alphaproteobacteria; order Rhizobiales; family Xanthobacteraceae; genus Bradyrhizobium; species Bradyrhizobium acaciae. Next base: position 223,438 of record NZ_JACMYK010000001.1, on the reverse strand, counting down.
GGCGTCGCGGCGCTGCTGATTGCGCCGCTGTTCAACGTCTCGTCCGAGATGGGCACGCTGTTCGGCATCAAGGCGTTCGCCGCCGCCATCATCGGCGGTCTTGGCAGCGCCTGGGGCGTCATGCTGGCCGGGCTGTGTCTCGGCCTGATCGAGGTGTTCGCGACCAACTATCTCGGATCGGTCTACACCCAGATCATCACGTTTGCATCCGTCATTGTCATCCTCGTCGTCATGCCGCACGGGCTGCTCGGCCGAGCCGGAGTTAAGAAGGTATGACCTCTCGCGCTTCCCTTCTCGCCGCGGTCGCGGCGTTCGCGATTGCCGTCGGCTACGCCGCGGTCGCGGACAGCTATTCGGTGTTCCTGATCGCGACGATCGCGCTGACGGCGATCGGCTGCATCGGCCTCAACGTCCTGCTCGGCCTCGCGGGCCAGATCTCGCTCGGGCATATCGGCTTCATGGCGATCGGCGCGTACACCACCGTGCTGCTGATGGAGAAGGCCGGCTGGCCCTACCTCGCCGCGACGGCAGGGGCCATTGTGCTGGTCAGCATCGTCGGCGGCCTGCTCGCGATGCCGGCGCTGCGCGTGCGCGGGCCGTATCTGGCCATGGTGACGATTGCCTTCGGCTTCATCGTCGAGCATGTCACCATCGAGTGGCGTGATCTCACCGGCGGCGGCAACGGCCTGATGCTGAGCGCGCCGCCGAGCGTGTTCGGCTATGCGCTGTCCGAGCGTTCGCTGGCGATCGCGGGCATCGTGCTGGTGTTTGCCGGCCTCATCCTGTTCGAGCGGCTGAAGCGCAGCGGGTGGGGGTATGCCATGCGTGCGGCGCGCGATACCGAGGTCGCGACGCGCTCGCTCGGCATCGATCTGGTGCATGTCCGCGCCGTCGCCTTCGTGATCTCGGCGGCCGCGATGGCACTCGCCGGCGCGCTGTTCGCGCCGCTGCAGGGCTATATCAGCCCGAGCTCGTTTCCGTTCCTGCAATCGGTACTGCTCCTGTTCGCCGTGATGGTCGGCGGCGCCGGTTCGGCGCTCGGCCCGGTGATCGGCGCCGCGCTGGTGGTGCTGCTGCCGGAAGTGCTGTCGGATCTCGCCGAGTATCGCCTGCTGGCCTTCGGCGCGTTGCTGTTCGTCGTGCTGCGCGCCGCGCCCTCCGGCATCGTCGGCCTCGCGGAGCAGCTCGCCGCAAAATTCCTGCCGGCGCGCAAGCCGGTGGCCGAGCCCGCGGTCGCGGCGGCGAATGTCGACGCGGCGCTGCTCGAGACGCACAATGCGGCCGGGCTCGACGTGACGGATCTCTCGATTTCGTTCGGCGGCGTGCGCGCCGTCCAGGGCGTATCGTTCCAGGCGGCGCCCGGCGCCGTCACCAGCATCATTGGTCCCAACGGCGCCGGCAAGACCAGCGCGCTCAATCTGCTCTGCGGCTTCTACCGGCCGCAGGCGGGGTCGGTGAAGCTTGGCGATCGCGACGTCACGGGCATGACGTCGCACCTGCTGGCGCGGGTCGGCGTGGCGCGCACGTTCCAGACCACGCAATTGTTCGGCTCGCTCACGATCCTCGAAAACATCCTGCTGGCCGAGCGGGCCGGCCGTCTCGGCGGCCTTGTCTCCGCGCTGCGCAATGCGGAGACCGAGGGTTTTGCCCGGGTCCTGCTGCGCTTTGCCGGCGTCGACGGCGATGTCGATCGGCTTGCGGATTCGTTGTCCCATGGCGAGAAGCGGTTGGTCGAGATCGCGCGCGCGCTCGCGCTGCGGCCCCGCATCCTGTTGCTCGACGAGCCGGCGGCGGGCCTCTCGAAGGGCGACAAGCAGCGCCTGACCGCGCTGTTGCGCCGGATCGCCGATCTCGGGATTGCCGTCATCATCGTCGAGCACGACATGCCGATGATCATGTCGCTCAGCGATCTCATCGTCGTGCTCGACGGCGGCAAGCGCATCGCGATCGGCGATGCAGCGGCGATCCGCAACGATCCGCTGGTTCGCAAGGCCTATCTTGGCGACGCCGCGCCGGGTGAGAAGAGCCGCGCGCCGCGGCCGGCGCGGCAGGGCACCGCACTCGAGGTCAAGGCGCTCGATTCGTTCTATGGCCTGTCGTGCGCCCTGAACGGTATTGATCTCGTGGTCGCTCCCGGCGAGGCGGTTGCCGTGCTCGGTGCCAACGGCGCCGGCAAGACCACCCTGATGCGGTCGATCGCCGGTCTCGAACCGCCGCGATCCACGGGCGAAGTCCGGCTCGCCGAGACGCGCATCGACAGGATGCCCGCACATATTCGCGCCCGTTCGGGTGTCGTGCTGGTGCCGGAAGGTCGGCAGGTGTTTCCGGAACTGACGGTGAAGCAGAACCTCCAGCTCGGCGCCTATGCGCGCAAGGGTATCGACCTCGATACCGAGATCGAGGCGATGTTCGTGCGCTTCCCGCGGCTGAAGGAGCGCATCGATCAGCGCGCCGGCCTCCTGTCTGGAGGCGAGCAGCAGATGCTCGCGGTGGCGCGCGGGCTTCTGACCGGACCGAAGATCTTCATGCTGGACGAGCCGTCGCTCGGGTTGGCGCCGCTCGTCGTCGACGAACTGTTTGCGTCCTTCGAGCGGCTGCGGATCGAGGGCATGACCATCATCGTGGTCGATCAGATGGCGGGCCATGCGCTCGCTCTCGCGGACCGGGCCTATCTCCTGGAGACCGGTGCGATCCTGAAGAGCGGCGCCGCCGATATCATCGCCGAGGACCCGCTGCTGGAGGCGGCTTATCTGGGCGGCGAGGCCCAGGCCGGTGCGCCGCAGCGGTTCGCGGCCCAGGCGCGCTGAAGGAGGCGAGGGCGGATGCTTGTCGGAGACCGCGAAGCTGAGGGGAGGACGCAGGTTTGCGCGGGCGCGCCCGGCGAGCGGCGTCGTATGCCCGCAACGACGATCTGTGACTGTGTGGAAGTAGGCCTCCTTGCCGACAGGGCGCTTCGCGACCGCGCCGCGGGCCAGGTCGTCGCCGTGTTCGAGCGTTCGTTCTACGCCGTCATCGACGGGATCTGGATCTGCATTGGACAGACCGGTATCGGATCGGGGCCGTTGCAGGTGCTCGGCGACTTCCGTTGGCCGGGTCTTGTGGTCGGCGATCCCGTGCGGGTCGCGGACTGCGTTCTGTGGATCGCAGGGACGCCGCTCGCAAATCTCGCCGCGCGGTCCGTCTGGGCGCCGCGCGCTGCGCCGCATTGGTCGATCGGCAGCCTCCGACGCGGCCTTGATGCCGTCGACGAGATGTGGGGCGATGATCTGACTTCCGAAGGCCTGGCCGCTGTCGGGGCCGGACCTGTTCCGAGCGATGCCTCTGCGCTGGTTCGGGCCGCCATGCCCGGTCTCGCTGCGCTGGAACGTGTCCTGGCAGGAGGGGATGACCATGCGGTTCAAGACTCCGGCCTTGGCAGCTTGATCGGTCTCGGGCCGGGGCTTACACCGTCCGGCGACGATCTGATCGGCGGTGCGCTGATCGCGCTGGCTGCGCTGGGGCGCACCGAACGGCGCGATGCGTTGTGGGACCGTTGCCGCACGCTGCTCGACGGTACCAACGACATCAGCCGAATTCATCTGCGCGCGGCGGCGCTGGGCTACGGCGCGGCAGCACTGCACGCCGCCATCCATGCGACGATGAGCGGGGAGGTCGCCGGAGTTCGCCGCGCCTTCGCGGCGCTCGCCGCGATCGGCCACACATCCGGCCGGGACGCATTTGCAGGCAGTCTGATCGTCCTGCGCCACGCCCTTCGCGAGCGATGACGATCGAATTTCAAGTTCTCCCAAACTGCTCCGAACCAAGTTCGGAGCACTTTTTTTAAGGCGGGATCGCTTTCGACCGATCCGCTCCGCGACCGGGCACAGAGTTTTGCATTTCACGAGAATCCGGTCTTGACGAAGTAAGTATTTTCTTATTAATTCATCGTAACGAAAACGAACTTGTTAGGGCGGAGACGATGACGGATCAGGATGGGCCGCAGTATCAGCAGTTGCTGGCGCGCAAGGTCGAAGTCGTGAATGTCGGGCTTGAGGGGTTCGTGAAGGACCTCCGCGATTGCGGCATCGACGTCGTTCACGTCGACTGGAAGCCATCGGCGGGCGGCGATCCGCAGATGGCGGCCCTGCTCGCGAAGCTCGGCGTGTGAGGGCACGCCGATGAAACTGATCGAAGACGCAAACCAGCAGGCACTCGAGCGGATCCTCGAAGGAGAGCCCAGGCTGATCGACATCGTTCCCGCCCGCGAATTGATCCCGGGCCTGCGCGAACGGATGATCCTGCACGCCGGACCGCCGATCTCCTGGGACAGGATGTGCGGGCCGATGCGCGGTGCGGTCGCGGGCGCCATCGTGTTCGAGGGATGGGCGCAGGATCTGCCGACTGCGACCAAGCTCGCGGCCAGCGGCGAGATCGAATTTCACCCGAACCATCACTTCGGGGCGGTTGGCCCGATGACCGGCATGACGACGATATCGATGCCGTTGTTCGTGGTCGAGAACGCGCGCTTCGGAAATCGCGCCTATTGCGCGATCAACGAGGGGCTCGGCAAGGTGATGCGCTTCGGCGGCAACGACGCGAGCGTGCTGAAGCGGCTCGCCTGGTTGCGCGACGTGTTCGGGCCGACTCTGGGCAAGGCGATCCGTGCCGCCGGCGGCATCGACCTGAAATCGATCGTCGCGCGCGGCCTGTCGATGGGCGACGAGCTGCATCAGCGCAATCTCGCCTGCTCGAGCGTTTTCCTTCGTGAGATCGCGCCCTGGATGGCGCGGACCTCGACCGACAACGCCGTTCTCGCCGAATGCCTCGCATTCATCGGGCAAAACGATCAGTTCTTCCTCAATATCGCGATGGCGATGGGCAAGGCGATCACCGATCCCGCGAACGGCATTCGCGGTTCGACCATCGTCACCGCCATGTGCCGCAACGGCACCGATTTCGGGATCCGGGTCAGCGGGCTCGGCGAGCAATGGTTCACCGCGCCGGTCGAAATGCCAGAGGGGCTGTATTTTGCGGGCTATTCCGAGAAGGACGCCAATCCGGACATGGGCGATTCCGCTATCGTCGAGACGATCGGTCTGGGCGGATTTGCGATGGCGGCCGCGCCCGCAGTCGCGGGCTTCGTGGGGGCCGGCGCGCCGTCCGAGGCCGGCAATTTCACCCGCGCGATGGGCGAGATCACGGTTGCGCAGAATCCAGAATGGACCATCGCCGCCATGGATTTCGCGGGCGTGCCGACCGGCATTGATATCCGCCTGGTCGTCGATTCCGGCGTGGTGCCCGTCATTAACACCGGCATCGCGCATCGCGAGCCCGGCATCGGCCAGGTCGGTGCCGGCGTGGTCAAGGCGCCGTTGGCGTGCTTCCAGCAGGCGATCGTGGCCATCGCCAAGGATTTGGGGGTGTCATGAACGTCGTTGTCCTGAATGAGGTCCGCAAGGGATTCTACCTCGATTCGGTCGCGCTGATGCGGCTGTCGCGCGAGGTCGCCGGGGCGCCCGGCGTGATCGAGGCGGCGTTGATGATGGGCACTCCGTCGAACGCTGCGATCATGCGCAATGCGGGGCTGCTCGAGGAGGGCACTGCCGTGAAGGGCAATGACCTCGTGATCGCCGTCAAGGCCGAGTCCGAGACCGCTGCCCGCGAAGCCCTCGACAATGCGATCAAGTCGCTCGACAAGCCGAAGAGCCAGGGCGAGGCACAGTCGGCCTGGCGACCGCACTCGATCGCCGCGGCCGTGAAGAACAGGCCGGAGATCAATCTCGCGCTGATCTCCGTGCCCGGCGAGTTCGCAGCCGCCGAAGCCCGCAAGGCGCTCAATCGCGGCCTGCATGTCCTGATGTTCAGCGACAACGTGTCGCTCGAGGACGAATTGTCGCTCAAGCAGCAGGCGCGGGCGGCCGGCCTCCTGATGATGGGACCGGATTGCGGAACCGCCGTGCTCGGCGGCGCGCCGCTGGCGTTCGCCAACAAGCTGACGCGCGGCAGGATCGGCATCGTCGGCGCGTCGGGTACCGGAACGCAGGAGGTCTCCTGCCTGATCTCGGAGGCCGGCGCGGGAATCTCCCATGCCATCGGCGTCGGCGGGCGCGATCTGAAGAAGGACATCGGCGGCATCACCACGCTGATGGCGATCGATGCGTTCGATTCCGATCCGGAAACCGACCACGTGGTGCTGATCTCGAAGCCGCCGCATCCTGATGTCGCCAAATCCGTCCTTCAGCGGATCGGCAAAAGCAAGAAGTTCTTCACCGTCTGCTTCATCGGCGCTTCGGAGGTCGAGCTGCCGCCGAACGCCCGCTTCTCGCCGACGCTGAAAGGCGCCGCGGAGCTCGCATTGGGACACCAGAAGATCGGAGCAGACTTCGACACCAACGCGGTTGCGTCAAGGATTCCGCGGAACGGTCGTGGCGGGATCGAGGGCTTGTTCGCCGGCGGCACGCTGTGCGCCGAAGCGCAGGTGATCCTCGCTGCCGCAGGCCGGAAGGTGGCGTCGAATGCGGCCATCCCCGGCGTGCTCAAGCTTGGGGTCGAGCCGAACGACGGACGCGATCGGCTGATCGACCTCGGCGACGACGAATATACCCGTGGCCGGCCGCACCCGATGATCGACCCGTCAGTGCGCGACGAAGCGTTGCGTGCTGCACTCAGGAACGGCGACCTTTCGGTGATCCTGCTTGATCTTGTGCTCGGCTACGGCGCGCACGCCGATCCCGCCGAGCACCTGACCAGGATCGTCGCGGATCGTGGGCGAGATGCACCGGTATTGATCGCGTCCGTCGTTGGCACGGAGCAGGATCCGCAAGGACGCTCCGCGCAGGTCAGGAAACTGGAGCAAGCCGGAATCCTCGTTGCGCCGTCGAACGCGCAGGCCTGCGAGCTTGCGGTCGCCATCGTCCAGAATGCCGGGAGGTAAGGAAATGCGTACGCTCAATGACGTGCCGCGTCGCCTGGTGGTTGCGATCGGCGGCAATGCGGTTCACCCCGAAGACATCAGGGGCACTTCCCAGGAGCAGAAGTCCGTTGCGCAGATCACCGCGGAGGCGCTGCTGCCGCTTGCGCAGCTCGACAATGAGCTGGTCATCACGCACGGCAACGGCCCGGTCGTCGGCAAGATCATGATGCGCCAGATGCTGACGATGAACCGAATTCCGCCGATGGACATGGACATCTGCGTCGCGCACAGCCAGGGCGGCATCGGCTATCTCCTGATGCAGGCGATCGAGAACGCCCTGCGCGAACAGGGCAATCAGCGGCATGTGGCAAGCCTGCTGACCCAGGTCGAGGTCGACAAGGACGATCCCGCGTTCAAAAATCCGACGAAGTTCGTCGGGCCGTTCTTTTCCGAGGACGAGGCCAGGAAGATCGGCGACGAGCTCAATTGGGCAATGCGCGAGGACTCGGGGCGCGGCTGGCGTCATGTCGTGCCGTCGCCGAAGCCCAAGCATGTCTGCGACATCTCGCTGGTCGATGCATTGGTCAAGCGGGGGACGATCGTCATCGCGGGAGGGGGTGGCGGCGTTCCCGTGGTTCGTGACGCAAAGGGCGTTCGCACCGGTGTGCCGGCAGTGATCGACAAGGACCTGACATCAGCTCATATCGCGAATGTGCTGGGTATCGAAGAGTTGCTGATCCTGACGGCAGTGCCGCGCGTCGCCGTGAACTTCGGCAAGCCGAACAAGAGGGAACTCGATCAGGTCAGCCTCGAGGAGATCAAGGCCTACCATCGCGAAGGCCATTTTCCTCCGGGAAGCATGGGCCCCAAGGTCGATGCGGCCATCCGGTTTCTCGAGGGCGGTGGAAAGCGCGCGATCATCAGTCACCTCGATTGCGCGATGGCGGCGCTGCGCGGCGAGACCGGCACGCACGTCATTCAATAGCTACCGGGATTGGCGCATCGGCGGACGAGTAGCCCGCGCCAATGTTGATTCGAGTGTCGAGCAAGATGGCGGTCCGCACCTCATGGCCGCAATGGCGCAGGCGCTCTCCGAGTTGAAGCAGATGAGACGCCTCGGCGCCTCATCTGATCAGGCGATCGAGCTGGCCGCTGGTTGAAGCTCAAGCACAAGACAAGCAAACAGCCTGCGGGATTCAAGGGAACGACAAGGCAATGGCCATCCAATCCAGCATAAGGGCGAACCTGTACAAGGATTCCGTGTCGTTGATGCGGATCTCGCAGGTCACGGTCGCGCGGACCGGCGTGCAGCGGGTCACGCTGCTGATGGGAACGCGCAGCAACAAGGAATTCCTGCAGCAGGCCGGGCTGATGAACCCCGCGCTCGAAGGCGCCAAACCGGGCGATATCATGATCGTCGTGGCGGACGACGCACCTGAAAAGCTCGCCGCCGCAGAGCGGGAGATTCACTCCCTGATCGTCGGCGAAGAACCGAAGGGTGGGGCGGGCGAACCTGCGGCGGAAGCGCCGCCGCGATCGATCTCCGGCGGCGTCGCGATTGCCGATCATGCCGACCTCGCATTGATCTCGGTGCCGGGCCCCTATGCCGCGGCGGAAGCCTTGAAGGCGCTGCGCCAGGGCCTGAACGTGCTGCTGTTCAGCGACAACGTGCCGATCGAGCAGGAGCAGGCCATCAAGCGCGTTGCGGCCCAGAAGGGCTTGCTGGTGATGGGACCGGACTGCGGCACGGCGATCATCAACGGCGTGCCGCTCGGATTTGCCAACGTCGTTCGGCGGGGCGTCATCGGGCTCGTCGGCGCGTCGGGCACAGGCCTGCAGGAGGTCATGTGCCAGGTCCACCGTCATGGCCAGGGCATATCGCAGGCCATCGGCACCGGCAGCCACGACGTTTCCAGCGAGGTCGGCGGCATCACCATGCTGCAGGGCCTCGAGTTGCTGGCGGCCGACCCGCAGACAAAGGTTGTCGCTATCGTCTCCAAGCCTCCTGCACGCGACGTGCAGAAGCACGTGATCGAGCGCGCGATCGCGATCGGCAAGCCGGTCGTGATCTGCTTTCTCGGCGGCGAGCCTGCGGCATCCGCCGGCAATATCCACCGTACCTCGTCGCTCGAAGAGACGGCGCGGCAGGCCGTTGCGCTTGCGGGCGCGCGCCAGCCCGGCAGCGACGATCAGGCCATTGAACAATTGGCGACGCGGATTTGTGCGGCGCTGGCGCCGTCGCAGCGCTACCTGCGCGGTCTCTATTCCGGCGGCACGTTCTGCTCGGAAGCCCAAACCATTTGGCAGGCCGCGGGCATTCGTGCCCGGTCGAACGCGCCGCTTGCCGCCGCAGACCGTCTCGCCGACGTGGAGGAGAGCCACGGACACACGGCGATCGATCTGGGCAGTGACGAATTCACGGTGGGGCGTCCGCATCCGATGATCGACTATGGCGTGCGGATCGAGCGGCTGCTGAAGGAGGCGGACGATCCGACCGTTGCCTGCATCGTTCTGGACGTCGTGCTGGGCCACGGCAGTCACCCGAATCCGGCAGAAATTCTGGCTCCGGCCGTCCGCCGGGCGAAGGCCGCCGCGCGGGCGCAAGGGCGGGAGGTTCCCGTGATCTGCTTCGTCTGCGGCACGGATTCAGATCCGCAGCCGGTCGGAACCCAGAAAGCCATGCTGGTGGAAGCCGGCGCGGAGATTGTCGGCAGCAGCACCGGCGCGGCCCTTGCCGCCCAAGCCATCGCGAGCCGCATGGCGGCCGATGACAGCGGCACAGGGCGTCGTGCGATGCAAGGAGGAGAACGATGATGAACGGAGCGCCCTTCGCTCTCCAGGCCAAGACATCGGTCATCAGCCTCGGCGCCGCCGACCTCGATCGCGGTGTCGAAAGCAGCGGTGCGCCGCTGGTGCGGCTGCAGTGGCGGCCGGTCGGCGATGGAAGTCCCGAGGTCGCCTGGAGCCTCGCGCAACTGGTTGGCGATGCCGGTAATGCCGATTGCCTGGGATCGCGGATCGACCGCGCCAATGCGGAAGTGCTCGAGCGCATCCTGACCGCACAGCCGGTATGGGTCGACGTCGCGGCGCACGCATCCGAGATCTGGCCGGACATGGGCCGGACGCTGCTCCATGCCGGCCCGCCGATCGCCTGGAACGATATGTGCGGTCCGATGAAGGGGGCGGTGGTCGGCGCAATCCTCTACGAGAATTGGGCGGCGACCCCCGACGAGGCCGAGCAACTCGCCGCGTCAGGCGGCATCCGCTTCGCGCCGTGCCATGAATTCGGCGCGGTCGGGCCGATGACCGGGATCGTGTCGCCCTCGATGCCGCTGTTCGTGGTGGAGAACAAGACCACGGGCAATCGCGCCTATGCGCCGATGATGGAATCCGGTGGCGCCAAGACGCTGCGCTTCGGCGCTTTCGCCGCTGAAGTGATCGAAGGCCTCAAGCTGATCGAGAATGTGCTGGCGCCGTGCCTGAAGGCCGCCGTCGCCGGCATCGATGGCGGGTTGCCGTTGAAGCCGCTGATGTCGCAGTCGTTGCATATGGGCGACGACGTCCACAATCGCAACACGGCCGCGACCCTGCTGCTGTATCGCGCCGTCACGGAAGCGCTGCTCAAGTCCTCGATCTCGCGCGATGTCGTTCACGAGACGCTGCGGACGATCGGGGCGGACGACATGTTCTTCCTGAGCCTGTCGATGGCGGCGTGCAAGGCGACCATGGATGCCGCGCACGGCGTGCCGTTCAGCAGCATCGTTACGGCGATGGCGCGCAACGGCGTGAATGTCGGCATCAGGGTCAGCGGACTGGACGGGCAATGGTTCGTCGGCCCGGCCGACATCCCCATCGGCCTGTTCCTGCCCGGCTTCAGCGAGGCGGATGCCAATCCCGATATCGGCGACAGCGCGATCACCGAGACCGCTGGGCTCGGCGCGTTTGCGATGGCGGCGGCTCCCGCGATGGTCCAGTTCGTCGGCGGCACGCCGCAGGACGCGCTGCGCTATTCGCGCGAGATGGCGCACGTCACCGTCGGCCGCAATCCCGGCTTCACTCTGCCGATGCTCGACTTCATCGGAGCTCCGGTCGGCATCGACATCCGCAAGGTCGTCGACGAGAGCATGCGGCCGGTCATCAACACCGCAACGGCGCACAAGGAGCCGGGCAAGGGGATCATCGGCGCCGGCGTCGTGCAGGCCCCGATGAAGTGCTTCGTCGACGCCGTGGGAGCGTTGGCGACGATTGCCGCGAGATGAGGTTGCTTCGATTCTGAAGGCGGCAGCACGGCCGATGGCCGCGCCGTAGATAACAAAAATGCCGTGACAAAAGAATGCGGCAACAGCGGGAACGAACAGGAGGAAACACATGAACGGTACCCGTCGTGCATTTCTGCAAACAGGCCTGCTCTCGGCGGCCTTTATCGGTTCATCAGGCCGGCTCGCATTCGCTGACGACGCGAAGCCGCTCCGCATCGGCATTCTGATTCCGGGGTCGCGGGCCGACCATGGCTGGATGGAGTCGGCCTATAACGGCATGAAGGCGGCCGAGCAACGCCACGGCAAGAAAGTCGTGATCACGTCGATCGAGAACGTGAAGTTTGCCGACATGGAGCAGGCGCTCGTCACGCTCGCGACCAAGAACGACATGGTGATCGGCGCCGCGGGGCAGACCCAGGCCTCGGTGCTCAAGGTCGCCAAGCGGTTCCCGAAGGTGAAGTTCTCGATCGTCGGCCCGACCGGACAGCCGACCGACAACGTCGCGCAATACGACGTGCTGCAGGCCCAGATCGGCTTCATTGCCGGCGCGGTCGCCGCGATGATGTCGAAGAACGGCGCGGTGAGCTACGTCGGTGGGCTTGAAATTCCAGCCATCGTCAACACCGGAACGGAATTCGCGAACGGCGCCAAGCACGTCAAGCCGGATACCAAATGCTTCGTGACTTACACCGGCGACTTTGACGACGTCGCCAAGGCGAAGGAAGCAACGCTTGCCTCGATCGCGCAAGGGGCTGACGTCCACTACAACATCCTCAATCTCGGTGTCCGCGGAATGGAGCAGGCGGCGCGCGAGAAGGGCACCAGGATGATCGGGAGCTATACCAATTACTGCTCCGACAACAACCCGCTCTACATCGCCTACACGGTCAGCGGCATCGGGTTCATGGTCGAATACGCCATCGACCAGGCCGTCGCCGGAACGTGGCACCCGGAATACAAGCAGTTCGGCCTCGCCATGGGGCCACGCTCGGCCGACATCGAGATCTGCGCTGGGGCAACGCCCGAGATCCAGGCGAAGATCAAGGAGCTCAAGGACGACCTGCTGTCGAACAAGATCAAAGTCAAGGTGGGCTGACCGTGGCGCTGCTCGAACTGTCTGGTCTGACCAAGCGCTTCGGGGCTTTTACCGCGCTCGACGACATAACGCTGCTGATCGAGCGCGGCGAGGTGCACTGCCTGCTTGGCGAGAACGGCGCCGGTAAATCGACATTGTGCAATCTGGTGTTCGGGGTGCACCGGCCGGATGCCGGCACGATGACGCTGGGCGGAGAGCCGTTTGATCCGCGTGGCCCGGCGGAAGCGCTGCAACGCGGCGTCGTGATGGTGCATCAGCATTTCAGCCTGGTGCCCAACATGACCGTGGCCGAGAACCTGATGCTCGGCCGCGCCAGCGCGGTGCTAAAGCCGCAAGATATCATCGTGCGGATGGAGCAGCTCGCCGCGGAGTACGGGCTTGAGATCGACCCCGAGGCGCGGATCGACGAGCTTTCGGTCGGTGAGCGGCAGCGGGTCGAGATCATCAAATGCCTGCTCGGCGATCCGCAACTGCTCGTGCTCGACGAACCGACGGCCGTGCTGCAGCCGGACGAGATCGACGCGCTGCTGGCGATCTGCCGTCAGGTGGCGCTGCGCGGAAAATCCGTGATCCTGGTGACGCACAAGCTCGGCGAAATCAGCCGCGTGGCCGATCGCACGACCGTTCTGCGGCAGGGCCGGATCATCGCGACCGTTGCGATGGAGGGCGCCGACATCCGGTCGCTGGTGCGCTCCATGGTCGGCCGCGATGTCCAGTCGGCAGGTTCGGTGCTCGCGGCAGCGGTCGATATCGAGGGCAAGACGCCGGCGAAATCCAGCTCGGATGTTGGTCCGACGTCGCCGGGCGAGGCGGTGCTGCAGATCTCGGACCTCGTGTATCGCGACCCGCATGGCGTGCCGAGGCTCGATGGGTTGAGCCTCACGGTCGGCACCGGCGAGATCGTCGGGATCGCGGGCGTCGAGGGCAACGGTCAGACTGAGCTCGGGTTGATCCTGGCCGGTCTCGCCGCGCCAAGCGCAGGTGCGATCGTCGTCGGCGGGACCCAGGTCACCGGCTGTACGCCGCAAGAGATCACGGATGCCGGTGTCGGCATCGTTCCCGAGGATCGCCATGCGGTGGCCTGCATCAAGGAATTGTCGGTTGCCGAGAACCTCTATCTCGGCGCGATCGGAAAATTCAGCCGCTTCGGTCTGCTCGACAAATCGGCGCGCCGCAAGGCGGCGGAGACGATGATGCGCGACTTCGACGTGCGGGCGAGCAGCCCTGATGTTTCGATGGCGAGCCTCTCCGGCGGCAATCAGCAGAAGGCCGTGCTCGCACGCGAGCTCTCGCTCGATCCGCTGGTGTTCCTGCTCGCGGCGCAGCCGACGCGCGGGCTCGACGTCGGTGCGATCGAGGCCGTCTACAATCGCATCCGTGCGGCCCGCGATGATGGCCTCGGGGTGCTTTTGATCTCCAGCGAGCTCGAGGAGCTGATGGCGGTGTCGGATCGGATCGCGGTGATCTACCGCGGAAAGCTGGTTGGCGAGCTCGCGGCAGGGTCGTTCAGCCGCGAGGCGATCGGGGCGATGATGTCGGGGCACGCGCATGTCTAGGTTGGCCATGGTCATGAAAAATCCGAAGCTTGCGCAGGGCACGCGGCGCAAGCTCGTGCCGCTGCAGGTTCTGGTTCCGATAGTGTCGACCGTCATCGCGCTCGGGATCGGCCTGCTCATTATCGCTGCCACCGGTGCGTCCGTCGTCGAGGCGATCGAAGCCTTCTGGGACGGCATGGCGGGAAGCGATTTCAACATCGGTGCTTCGATCAATCGCGCCATCAGCCTCGCGCTCGTCGGTCTCGGCTTCATCTTCGCCAGCCGTGCCAACCTGACCAATGTGGGAGGCGAGGGGCAGATCGCGATGGGCGGCATGTTCGCGACCGCGGCGGCTCTGCACGGCGCCGGGGGCCTGCCGTTGGGGCTGGCGTTCATCGTGCCGCTTGCCGTGGGAACCGTCGCCGGTGCCGTCTGGGGCGGCCTGGCGGGCTTCCTCAAGGCGGCACGCGGCACCAACGAGGTCATCAGCACCTTGCTGTTGAGCTTCATTGCGCTGCCGCTGGTGTACTGGTCGGTCGAGTCCTTTCACCTGCTGCGCAAGCCGATCAGCGACGTGTCGTCGCTGCCGGAATCGGCAGAGATTCCGGATTCGACCAAACTGCCGCTGCTGTTCCCGGACAATGGATCTCCGCTCCATATCGGATTGCTGATCGCGGCGATCGCGGTCGTCGTGGTGTGGCTGGTGCTCAAGCACTCTACGCTCGGCCTGCGGCTGCGCGCCGTCGGCCTGAATGCGACGGCATCCCGCCGCGCCGGCATGCGGACGAGCTTCTACGTGATCCTGGCCATGACGGTGTCCGGCGGCCTGGGCGGTCTCGGCGGCGCGATCATGATCCTCGGCCAGCAACTCTATCTGACGAGCGATTTCTCGTCCGGTTACGGATTTGACGGCCTGGTCGTCGGCCTGCTGTCGCGCGGCTCGGCCGTCGGCGTCGTGATCGGGGCGTTGCTGTTCGGATTCCTGCGCTCGGGATCGATCAACATGGAGATCTCGGCGCACGTCCCGTCCGCCGTCGTCCTGATCTGCCAGGGCCTGATCGTCATCGTCATTGCTGGCTCCGCGATCCTCACCAACCGAAAGGTGACCCGATGATTGACGAACAAATGGCTGTGTTCATCGGTTCCGGACTTCGCCTCGCGGTCCCGATCATTTTCGCCGCAACGGGCGAGATGCTGAGCGAGCGCGCCGGCGTGCTCAATCTCAGCCTCGACGGCATGATGTTGATGTCGGCCTTCACGGCGGCGCTGGCATCGTGGGCGACCGGCTCGCCGCTCATTGGCGTCGCGGCCGGCGTATTGGTCGCGACGGCGGTTGCTGCGGCGCAGGCCGTGTTGAGCGTGACATTGCGTGCCAATCAATTGGTGGTGGGGATCGGGTTCAACATCCTGGCGCTGGGATCAACAACGTTTCTCTACCGTGAGATCTTCGGGCCGCTGTCGCGCGATCCGATTCCCGGCTTCGCGCAGCTCAATCTGCCGTGGCTCGCTCATATCCCGGTAATCGGGCCGGCGTTGGCGAACCAGACCGGCCTTGCCTATGTCAGCATCCTGATGGTCGTCGTGACCTGGCTGATCCTGAAATATACGTCCTTCGGGCTGGCGGTGCGGGCGGTCGGCGAGGATCCCCGCGCTGCGGACAAGGCGGGCATCAGCGTCGCCAGGACGCGCTATCTCGGCGTGCTCTACGCCGGCATCCTGGCCGGGCTCGGCGGCGCCTTCATGTCGGTTGCGGACAGCAATACGTTCACCGAGAACATGACCAAGGGCGCAGGCTATCTCGCAATCACGGCCGTGATCTTCGGCGGCTGGAATCCCTGGTACACGCTGGCGGCGTGCCTGCTGTTCGGCTTCGCGACCGCGCTGCAATTCCTGGTGCCGGCGTTGCAGCTCGATGTGCCGGTCGCGCTTCTGTTGCTGCTGCCATACCTGCTGGCGCTGGTCGCCATCGCGGGCTTCGTCGGAAAAAGCCGGCAGCCCTCGGCGCTGACCATTCCGTTCGAACGCGGCGGCTGATCGCAACCGACTTCAAGAAAACATATGCAAGGGAGGAAAGTCCGATGACGAGTTCCACTTTAGCAAAGGCCGCCGAATCCGCAGCGCCCGGCACCGCCAATCCCCTCGGGTCTGCTCCCGGCTACAAATGGCTGGTCGACGACAACAACGTCAACATGGCGATGGCGGCACCGCCACCCAAGGCCGTCACGATCGACGCGCAACCTCAAACGGTGACGGTCGACCTGCACCGCACCGCTCTGATCGTCGTCGACATGCAGAACGACTTTTGCGCGAAGGGGGGATGGGTCGACCATCTCGGCCTCGATCACACGCCGGATCGGGCGCCGATCGAGCCGCTGCAGAAGCTTCTCCCTGTGTTGCGGAATGCCGGCGTGCACGTGATCTGGCTGAACTGGGGCAATCGGCCCGATCTCAAGAACATGGCGCCCAACCAGCTCCATTTGTACAAGCCGAAGGGGGTCGGCATCGGTCTTGGCGAGGCTTTGCCGGGCAGCGGCGCGCGCGTATTGCAGAAGGACAGCTGGGCCGCGGCGGTCGTCGATGAATTGCAGCAGGAACCCGAGGACATTCACGTCGACAAATACCGGATCAGCGGCTTCTGGGACACGCCGCTGGACAGCATCCTGCGCAATCTCGGAACCAAGACGATCCTGTTCGCCGGCGTCAACACCGATCAATGCGTGCTGCATTCGCTCACCGACGCGAATTTCCTGGGTTACGGTTGCCTCCTGGTCGAAGACTGCTGCGCAACGACCTCGCCGGGCTTCTGTGTTGAAGCAACGCTGTTCAACGTCAAGAAATGCTTCGGCTTCGTGACGCATTCATCAAACGTCATCGATGCAATTCAGGGACATGTCCAACAGCGGGTTGGACAGGCTTTCGATCCGGAGAGCGAGCATCGGGCTCGGAATGAATTGCTTCAGGGGCGACATCCCGCATAGGAGATCGCGCAGGCGTCCGGCTTGGAGTGACTCGGGGTCTGAGTCTGAGGCTTCATGAGTTCGACGGAAGCGAGGCTATGACTTTGCTTTCGCGGGCAGGCGACGGTCCGAACCGGGGTGCTCCCGGGCGCTACTTTGCGTGGGGTTGTTTTCGATTTTTGAGTTGAGTCGGGCGGGCCGCCTATTGTCCTGAAGCAGCGAGAGCCGCGCTGGCTCTCGCCCGCGGTCTCATCCGTTCTAGTCGGCCGATAGAGGCGCGCCGGTCAAGGACCAGCTTTCTCCGTCGAATGTCGCAATCCGCAGAGTCCTGAAGGGTGTGTAGTCTACTGGCCGGGTGCTGATCGCGACGCCCGGGAGCATCATCGGCAATCGTTCGCCATTCAGCGAGGTCGCCTGCTTCATGAGGTTCTGGCGGGTCAGGTCGTCGCCGCATTTGCGCAGGGCCAGCTCCACGGCGTGCACGTTCATATATGCGACGAGCACGGAATAGTCGTCAGGATTGGCTGAAGGCGCGTACGCTTTCAAGAACTCCTTGTAGTCCTTGACCTCTTCATCATTGGCCCAGGCCGGGTCGCCCGGTTGCTTGAGGAATTGCGTCGTGACAAGTCCCTTGGATGCTTCGAGGCCTGCGGGCTTAAGGATGGTTTCGACCGATGCGGTCGAGCCGCCGATCACGTGCAGCGGCTTCCAGCCGAGCTCGTGAACCTTGCGGATCGATTGCGCTGCTGCCTTCGACGACGACTGCTCGATCAGGGTGTCGACACCGGCGGCCTTCAGCTGAACGATCTGCGAGTCGATCGTTGGATCGGCGAGCTCGTAGGAGGCCTGGGCGACGATCAGCTCGGCTTTCGGGCCGAGCCCGGCGCGGAGGCCCTTGAGGTAGTCCTTGCCATAGTCGTCGTTCTGGTAGAGCACGCCGATCCTGGCGTCGGGCTTTGTGCTCAGGATGTACTTGGCGACGACGCGGCCTTCGGTTTCGAAGTCGGGATAGAGCGGGATGGTCCAGGGAAATGCCTTGGGATCGTTGAAGCGGCGTCCGCCGGCGGTGATGAACAGCTGCGGTACCTGCTTGGCGTTCAGGTACTTCTGGATGGCGACGTTGGGCGCGGTGCCGATCGTGCCGACTTCTGCCAATACGCCGACATCCTCGATCAGCTTGCGTGACTGTTCGACCGCTTTCGGCGCGCTGTAGGCATTGTCGAGCTGCGTGAAGTTGATCTTGCGGCCGTTGATGCCGCCTTTGGCGTTCAGCATCTCGAAGTAGCCGACCACCGCCCGTCCAGCGCCCGCGCCGAACGCGGATGCTGGGCCGCTCAGCGGCGTCGATTGGCCGAGCTTGATCTCGGTGTCGCTGGCGCCGGGATCATAGGCTTTCTGAGCGTAGGAAGGTGCCGCCAGCAGGGCCGACAGCGCGCCGGCTATCAATGCCCGGTTGATGATGTTGTTCAAGGTCGTTTCTCCCCGTAATCGTTTCTTGAAATCGGTCGGCACTAGCGCAGCAGCTCGCGGGCGATCACCACGCGTTGGATCTGGTTCGTGCCCTCAAAAATCTGGGTCAGCTTGGCGTCACGCATCATGCGTTCGACCGGGTAGTCCATGGTGTAGCCATAGCCGCCGAAGATCTGTACGGCGTCGGTCGTCACCTTCATGGCCATGTCGCTGCCGACGCATTTCGCCATGCTGGCGAGCACGTTGAGGCGCTTCCAGTCGCCTGCGTCGCCCGCGCGAGCGCATTCGTAGACCAGCGCGCGGGCCGCCTCGATCTGCATCGCCATGTCGGCGAGCATGAACTGGACGCCCTGGAACTCGGCGATCGGTTGCTTGAACTGCTTGCGCTCCTTGGCATAGGCGACGCAGGCATCGAGCGCGCCCTGCGCAAGGCCGACGGACTGCGCGCCGATGGTCGGACGGTTGAGGTCGAGCGCGCGCATCGATGCGCGAAAACCCTTGCCTTCCTCGCCGACCAGATTTTCCGCCGGGACCCGGACGTTGTCGAAGAAGATCGGCGTGTTGGGGGCGCCGCGAAATCCCATCTTGCGCTCGTGGCGGCCGAACGTGATGCCCGGCATCGTCTTCGGCTCGACAATGAAGGCGCTGATGCCGTCAGCGCCGGCGCCGTCACTTGTCCGCGCCATCACCACGATGTAGTCGGCGGCGACACCGTAGCTGCACCATTGCTTGCGGCCGTTGAGAACATAGCTGTCGCCATCCTTCCGGGCGCGGGTATTCAGCGCGGCGACATCGGATCCGGCCTGCGGTTCCGAGATCGCGATCGCGGTGACCACGCCGCCCTGGGCGATGATCGGCAGGTATTTCTTGCGCTGCTCCTCCGAGCCGAAGTGCAGCAGCGGCATGATGAACATGGTGTTGAGCGCCGCGATCGATGCGCAGGCCGGCGAGACCTTCGAGATCTCCTCGCGCGCGATGCAGGCCATGGTCAGATTGCCGTTCGGGCCGCCATAACGCTCCGGCACCCAGAGCTGCATCAGTCCCATCTCGCCGAACAGCTTGACCAGCTCGAGCGGGAAGCGGTCGGTTTCGTCGATCTCGGCGGCGATCGGCGTCACGTGCCTGGCGACCATCCTGCGCACATTGTCGCGGAACGCGACCTGCTCCTCGGAAAAACTCATGCGGACTCCCGTTTCGTTTTCTTTGCCGGAAGCCAAAAAAGGGGCTTCCATTGAATGGGTGATCCATTTAATAATTCACCGCATGAACACCAAGTCAAGCCCTCGCGCGCCGCAGCGCTCCCGTACCGCCTCGCCAAACCGGCGGGAGCGAGCCGTTGATCACCGTGCCGCGGCTGCGCCGACATTCAAGCCGATCCACACAAGGCGGACGTTCGAGGAGATCTGCGAGCGGATTCGCGAGCAATTGGCGCTCGGCGTGCTGAAGCCCGGCGACAAGCTGCCAGCCGAGCGCGAATTGGCACAGCAGCTCGGCGTCAGCCGCAACGTATTGCGCGAAGCGCTGCGCAGCCTCGAAATGGCCGGCGTGCTGCGGCTGCAGAAAGGTGTCAAGGGCGGCGCCTTCATCCAGCAGGGCGACACCCGCCGCATGAACGAGGTCATGCGCGACATGCTGAGCCTCGGCACGATTTCCGTGCGGGAGCTGTCGGAGGCGCGGGTCCACGTGCTTGATCTCGTGGTGCAGCTGGCGTGCGCGCATGCGCGAAGGTCCGATCTCGATGCGCTGGAAGCGAACGTCGCGCGCACCGAACTCGCCACCAAGGAGGGCCGGCTGCTCGATCGGGTCGAGTGCTCGCGCGAGTTCTACAAGCTGCTGGCGGCCTCAACGGGCAACAAGGTGATAGCGATGATCGTGGATTCCGTCACCGAGATCCACATGCGCTTCGTCTACGCGAAGGTCGCCTCCAGCGGGGTCGCGATGGCGCGGCTGGTCGAGAAGCGGCGGCAGTTCCTGGTGGCGTTGAGCGAAAGAGACGTGGCGGCGGCGAGCCGGTTGCTGCGGTCGCACCTGGAGTCCGTGCAGCGCATGCTGGAGCAGGATCCGGGAGCGATGTCGCTGCATGTCGCACTGGCGGACGTGCAGCCCGGAATGCGCCGGTAGGCGCGCCGGGCCGGCGAGCTAGTCAACAAAGAAACAGCAACAATAACGGAGGTAAACGTGTCCAGTTACGCCAAGTATGAATGCCTGACAGTCGAAGTCGCCGACAAGGTCGCAACCGTGACCCTGAACCGCCCGCAGGCGCGCAATGCCATCAATCAGAAGCTGATCCGTGAACTGCGCACCATCTGGGACGATCTTGCCGACGATCACGCCGTCAACGCCGTGTGCTCACCGGCGCCGGGGATTTCTTCAGCGTCGGCGGCGACGTCAAGGCGATGTCCGAGCGACCCGGCGGCGACGTGCTCGAAGAGGGCGAGGTGCACGATCCCATGATCAGCCGCCGCGGCGTCACCCGCCAGCTCGAGCTCGACAAGCCGATCATCGCGGCGATCAACGGCGACGCCATCGGCCTTGCCGCAACCCATGCGCTGCTTTGCGACATCACGGTGATGGCCGAGGACGCGCGGATCGGCGACACCCACGTCTCGCGCGTCGGCCTGGTCGCGGGCGACGGCGGCACCGTGATCTGGCCGCTGCTGATCGGGATCAACAAGGCCAAGGAGTTCCTGATCCGCGGCACGCTCCTGAAGGGGAATGAGGCAGAGCGCATCGGGCTGGTCAATCATGTCGCGCCGCGTGCAGAGGTGTTGGCGAAGGCCCGCGCGATCGCGGTCGAGCTCGCCAACGGTCCGACCTGGGCCATTCGCTGGACCAAGCTGTCGATCAACCAGATCGTCAAGGAGCGCGTGAACATGCTGCTGGAGGCCTCGATGGCGCTCGAGCAGGTGACGTTCGAGACCGCCGACCACAAGGAAGCGACCATGTCGTTCAAGGAGAAGCGCAAGCCCAGGTTCGGCCAGGCATAGTTGGAGCATAGGTCGAGGCCGGGCCATGGCGGCAATCGAAGCGGCAGCTGACGATGTCACGGCGATGTTGCGCGATTCCTTGCGCGGCTTCCTCGATGAGCATTGGCGTCCGCATGGCGCGACAGCGTCGTCCTCGCCGGACGAGATCTCGGCGATCTGGCGCAAATTGGTCGGGCAGGGCGTGGCCGCTCTCGGGACGGAGGGCGGCGAGGGCGGGCTCGCCGAGATTTTCGTCGTCATGGCGGAGCTTGGCCGCGCCGGATGTCCGGCGCCGATGTGGCCTGCGGCGTTGGCCAATCTCGTGGTCGCGGGATCGCAGATTGACGTCGTAGTCGATCTTCTGGAGCGGCTGCATTCCGGGAAGGCGATCCTCGCCTTCTCATTCGGTGCGCTGGATCCCGATCGCGCGACGGGCTCGATCGGGATCACCGACCTCAAAGCAACGGGCGTGCTTCGCTTCGTCGAGGCAGCGGCAAGTGCCACGCATCTTCTGGTCGCTCGCGATCAGTCTCACCTTGCGCTGATCGATCTCGGCGGGGTCGGCGTTGAATGCGTCGCGACCCGCGCGATGGGGGCCTGGGGATTGTGCGAGGTCAGGTTGAGCGCGGCGCCGGCCACGCTCATTCCCGTCGGCGCTGTCAGTCTGGACGATCTCCGTCTCAAGGGCAAGGTCGCGTTGACAGCGCGCGCCTATGGCGCGGCGCGGCGTTCATTTGAGCTCGTCGTCGACTACGCCAGGGAAAGGCAGCAGTTCGGACAGCCGATCGGCAAGTTCCAGGCGCTCCAGCACAAGCTGGCCAATTGCCTGATCACGCTCGAGGGCGTCAGGCTGATCCTGGATCATGTCGCCGGACTCCACGATCGCGGAGATGAGGACTGGCGCTACTTTGCCGATTGCGCTTCGGTCTTCTCTGGTCATGCACTGCGGCAGGTGTCGCTGGAAACCCAGCATACGTTCGGTGCGATCGGTTATGCCGAGGAGCACGAGGCGCCGATCCATTTCAAGCGCGTGCATCTCGACACAATCGCGCTCGGCGGCGCCTCGGATGCCAGGCGGAGGCTGGCCGCACGGCTACTGGATGCGGGCGGCGCCGGGCTGCCGCAATATGATCTCGGGCCTGCGGGAAATACGTTTCGTGACCAGGTCCGGCTCTGGCTTGAGCAAAACTGGACCGGAGGTGCGAAGCAGGCGTTCGACGAACGACCGTTCGCCAAGCGCGAGTTCGATGCCTCCTTTGCCCGTAACATCGGCGACACCGGATGGATCGGCCTTGGATGGCCGGAGCAGTTCGGCGGCCAGGCGCGCTCTCCGCTGGAGCAGATCGCCTTCATGGAGACGATGGAGCGGGGCGAAGCGCCGCGGATCGGCGCGGCGATCCAGGCCAATGCGCTGATGATGTTCGGCACCTCCGAGCAACAACAAAGGTATCTTCCGGAAATCCTGCGCGGCGAAGCCATGCACGGCATGGGCTACAGCGAGCCGCAGGCGGGCTCCGACCTCGTTGCGTTGCGCACAAGCGCCGTCAGGGACGGCGACCACTGGGTAATCAACGGCCAGAAGATCTGGACCACCACCTGGTGGGGCAAATACATGTTCCTCGCCGCGCGGACCGACAAGGACGCGAAGCCGCCGCACGCCGGCATCAGCATGTTCATCGTGCCGATGGATGCGCCGGGCATCACGACCCGTCCATCCAGCACGATGTATGACGGCACGTTTGCCAATATCTTCTACGACAACGTCCGCATTCCGGCCGAGAACCTGGTCGGCGAGGTCAATGGCGGCTGGAAAGTGCTGACCGGCGCGCTCGCCTTCGAGCGGGGGCTGGTCGGTGGCGGGATCGTCCTGAAGGTCGCGCACGCTTTCGAGCAGCTGCGTTCGCATGTGATGGCAAAGCAGGGTGGTCGGTGCCTCGCCGAAAATCCGATCGTCCGCGACAAGATCGCGACCCTGGCATCCGAGATCGAGATCGGCCGTCTCTTGATGATGCATTGTGCCGAGCTTGCTGCCGATGGCGTGACGCCGCCGGAATATGGCGCGATCAGCAAGGTGTTCTCCGGGGAGCTGATGGAACGGTTCGGCGAGGCTGCGCTCGACATTCTCGGGATGCGCGCAACGCTGTCCGAGCAGATGTCGGGTGCGATCGACAACGGCCGCTTCGAGCAAAATCTGCGGCATTCGCTGATGTGGGTCATCAGCATCGGGACCAACGAGATCCAGCGTAGCCTGATCGCGCAACGCGCGCTTGGGTTGCCGAAATAGGAGAGATCGGATGCAGAAGGATGGCGACAGGGTGCCGCTCGCCGGTGTGCGCGTGCTCGATTTCTCCATCATGGTCGCGGGGCCATATTGCGCGCGGCTGCTCGCCGACGTCGGTGCCGAGGTCATAAAGATCGAGCCGCCGGAAGGTGATGACATGCGGCTGCGGACGCCGCTGCGCGAAGGCCACAGCACCTATTTCGGCCAGCTCAATGCCGGCAAACGCAGCCTCGCGCTGGACCTGAAGAATGCAGACGCCATCAAGCTGGTGCATCGCATGGTCGCGGAGGCGGACATTCTCGTCGAGAATTTCCGCCCCGGCGTGATGGATCGGCTCGGCCTTGGCTACGAGACGCTCCGCGAGATCAACCCGCGCCTGATCTATTGCTCGATCTCGGGTTATGGCCAGTCAGGGCCGGCCGCCGAGCGCGCGGCCTATGCCATGATCGTGCATGCCGAGAGTGGCTTCGATCACTCCCTGATGCGTTATGCCGGTGACCGGGAGCGTCCCGCGCCGGGTGCCATTTTTGTCGCCGATATCCTCGGCGGCATCTTCGGCTATTCGGCGATCCAGACCGCGATGGTGCAGCGTACGCGCACCGGAAAGGGACAGCGCGTCGATGTCGCCTTGATGGATTGCATGCTGAACCTTTTGGTCTACGAGCTTCAGGAAGCGCAATTCCCGATTCGCTCGTCGCGTCCAACCTATGGGCCGGTCCGCACACGCGACGGCGATATCCTGATCGCTCCGGTCACGCCGCGCAATTTTGCGGCGCTGTGTGAGGTCACGGGGCAGGCCGAGCTGGCGAACGATCCGCGCTTTGCGACCATTCCGGCGCGCGGCGCCAATTGGACCGCCATGATGCAGGTGATCGAGCAATGGACGGAGCGCCACACCGTCGCCGAATGTATCGCCACGCTGGACCGCGCCGGCGTTCCCTGCGCCGAGTACCGGACGCCGGGCGCGGCGCTGACCGATGCCCATCTGCGTCAGCGTGGTGTGTTTGAGACGGTCTCGGATGGTGCCGGCGAATTCGTCGGTGTCAATGCGCCATGGCAGATGTCCGGGGCAGATACGCCGATGGGAAGTCAGGTCCCCGAGATCGGCGCGCAGCGGGACGATGTACTGTCCGGGATCCTGGGATTGTCGCGAGACGCAATCGCGGCGCTTGCCGCGGCGGGTACGTTTGGGAAGCCGCAGGCTTAGGCGGCCGCGCGCCGACGATCTCAAATATCGGACGGAGCGTCGGGCGGCGGAGCCTTCGCGATCGCGAGCAGGCATTTCAGGAAATGCGCGCGGTCTTCCTTGCGCAGGGGAGCCAGCATGATGTTCTGCAACTCTGCGGCCGCCGGGATGACGGCAAGAAGCGCTTCCTCGCCTTTGGCCGTGATCTGCACCTGGAGCGAGCGGCGGTCGTCCGGATTGTCCTTCTTGGAGACCAGCCGGCGCGCGACCATCCGCTTCAGCATTTCGCTGAGCGTATTGCGATCACAACTGATCCGGTCCGCTAATACGGAGGGGGTGAGAGGACCCAGCTGGTACAGCGCCATCAGCACGCCGAACTGCCGTGGCGTGATGTCGCTCTGGCGCGTCATGCTCTGATAGAGCCCGTCGTAGCGCGCCTCGAGCAGCCGCAGCAAAAATCCGACGCCGCCTTCGAGTTGCCAGTCGCGCGCAATATCTGTGGCCGAGCTCGTCTTCATACCCTTGTCGGCTGCCATGCCGTCGTTGGACTCCGATTTGCGAATTCGCGTTAGCCGTTATCAGCTTGGCCTGACGTCCTCAACCCTGGGGTGAGCCGCCCCCCGGGGTCTGTTCCCACGATGATGCAATGGGCCTCCGGCTCTTGTCAGCCATCGATCAATATAGTACGTATACGTATCAAGTGCGATGCGAAAGACGTCGTGCAGGGAGGTTGAACTTGAACCTGCGTGAGCTGCTGTCGATTCCCTATCTGCTTGAGGCCGAGGCGGTCGAAACCGAGCCGGGGCAGTGGCGGGTTCGTCTTGCCTATCCGGAGCTTCCGGCGTGCACGGCGGAAGCCGCTGTCGTTGAGGAGGCTCTGCGGGAGCTCGAGCGACGCCGCATCGAATTGATCGTCGGCCTCGTGGAGGAGGGCAAGCAACCGCCCATTCCGCGCCAGCCGCTCGCCGCATCCGATCCGCTTTGGGCCGCACAAGACCTCGGACTGTCCGACCGTGTCGCCGCGCTTCTCGGCGATGCGGCGGGTCCGACCAACCGCAATTGAAGGAGGCAAACCCATGCTGTCACGCGAAGACAATGAACGCCTGGTGAGGGTCGGCAAGGGCACGCCGCTCGGCGACATGTTTCGGCTTTACTGGATTCCCTTCCTGCCGTCGGCGGACCTCGCCAAGGACGGACAGCCGAAGCGCATCCGGCTGCTCGGCGAGGATCTGGTCGCCTTTCGCGACAGCGAGGGCCGGATCGGATTGGTCGATCAGGCGTGCCCGCATCGCGGAGCGCCGTTGATCTTCGCGAGAAACGAGGATTGCGGGCTGCGCTGCGTCTATCACGGCTGGAAATTCGACGTCACCGGCGCGGTGACGGATATGCCGGCAGAACCCGCGCGCAGCCGCCTCAAGGAGCGGGTGCGGATCAAGGCCTATCCCTGCAAGGAACGCAACGGGATGATCTGGACCTATATGGGGCCCGACCAGGCCGAGCTTCCGCCACTGCCGAACCTGGAATGGAATCTGGTGCCGGCGGAGCAGGTGCACATCTCGGTCCGGGTCCAGGAGTGCAACTGGTTGCAGGCGGTCGAGGGCGAAATCGACTCGGCGCACGCGCCGCTGCTTCACGGGCGGCTGGACGCGCAGGGCACGACCAGCGCCTGGATCCAGAAGCGCGACCTCCGGCCGACTTTCGAATGCATCAAGCAGGACTTCGGCATGAGCATCGCCGCGCGACGCAATTATGATGCCAACACGCTGTACTGGCGCGTCAACCAGTTCCTGCTGCCGTTCTATACGCTGGTGCCTCCGCTGTCGCCGTTCCCGGATCTGAGCGGGCACGCCTGGGTGCCGATCGACGACGAGAACACGCTCTGCATCATGTTCTCCTATCATCCGTCAGAGCCGCTGCTGGAGAAAACGCGGCAGGTGTTCGCCGAAGGACATAAGGGCCGCGAGAGCGGACATGCCAGCCGCCACGCGCTCGTGCAGCACCCGCCGACGGTCCCGTATGCAGGCTACTGGACCAAATACAATCCGCAGAATGGCTTTCAGTTCGACTATGAGGCGCAGCGGACGACCTGGTTCTCGGGCTTGCCGGGGCTCTGGGTGCAGGACGGCGCCTGCCAGAGCGGTGTCTCGCCGATCTTCGATCGCACCCGGGAGACGCTCTGCTCGAGCGACACCGGCATCGCGATGACGCGGCGCTTCATTCTTGAGGCGCTCGGCGCCTATCGCGATCACGCGATCAAGCCCAAGGGTGTTCTGGATCCCGACGTGTTCATGGTGCGAGCGGTATCGCTGCGGCTGCCGCCGGAGGATTCCTGGGTCGATGTCGGCGCGCCGTTCATGCGGGCGAAACTTGGTGCCGATTTCGGCTACGAGCTGTGAACGCATCCCGCCATGACTGAGATGACGCAGGACGTGCTGGTCAAACGCATCGGCTACGAGGCCGAGCGGATCAATTCCTACGAGCTGATCGCGCAGAGAGGCGGCGAGCTGACGCCATTCACGGCCGGCAGCCATATCGACCTGCATCTGCCGAACGGCATGCTCCGCTGCTACTCGCTGGTCAACGATCCGCGCGAGCGGCACCGCTATGTGATCGCGGTTAACAGGGATGCCGAAAGCCGGGGCGGCTCCAGCTTCGTCCACGACACCATCAGGGTCGGAGACATCATCACGATCTCCGGGCCACGCAACAATTTCGCGCTTCAGGAACAGGCTGAGCATTCGGTCCTGATCGCCGGGGGCATCGGCATTACGCCGCTGTTGTCCATGATCCGACGTCTGGAGGCGCTGGGGCGCCGCTGGGACCTGTTCTACGCCGCGAGGACCCGCGCCGCCGCCGCATTCCTCGACGAGCTCGGAACAGTCCGGTCCGATCATTCGCGGATACATGTCGATTTCGACGACGAGCGATCGGGGCGGCTCTTCGACCTTCCGGCAATTGTCGGAAACGCGCCGGCCCACGCGCATCTGTATTGCTGCGGTCCGGTGCCCATGCTCGTGGCATTCGAGGCGGCGACGGCCGACCGGCCGGCCGATCGCGTGCATGTCGAATACTTCCAGGCGCGGGAAGCGGCTGCTACCGGGGGCGGTTTCGATGTCAGGCTCGCGCGAAGCAACCGCACGATTGCAGTCGAGCCCGGCAAGACCATCCTCGATGCGCTGCTGGATGCCGGGATCGCCGCGAACTATGCCTGCACCGAAGGGGTCTGCGGCACCTGCGAGACGCGCGTGGTCGAAGGCATACCCGATCATCGCGATCAGTTTCTGAGCGAGGAAGAGCAGGCGGCGAACAAGAGCATCATGATCTGCTGCTCGGGCGCAAAGTCCCGCACGCTCGTGCTCGATCTCTAGAACAGCGGCATAACCAGGGTGAAAACGATGAAGTATCTTTCGCGTATTGCCGGAATAACCCTTCTGGCTATTTGGGCCAGTTCGCCTGCTTCGGCGGACGCTGCGCGGTCCCTGAAGATCGGCGTGCTCAATGACGCGTCCGGCCCTTATTCTGACAATGCCGGCGAAGGATCAGTGACGGCGGCCAGAATGGCCGCCGAGGACTTCATGCGGCTGCATCCGGACTTCAAGGTTGAGATCGTGTCGGCCGACCACCAGAACAAGGCCGACGTCGGCGCCGCCATCGCGCGCCGCTGGATCGATCAGGAGAAGGTCGATGCGGTCGCCGATGTGCCGAACTCGGCCGTCGGGCTCGCCGTCAACGAGGTCGTCCGCGGCACCAAGGCAGCGCTGATCGCATCGAGCGCGGCGTCCTCGGACCTGACCGGGAAATACTGCTCGCCGAACACGATCCAATGGACCTTCGACACCTGGGCCGCCTCGCACACCATCGGTGCCTATCTCGTGCGTCACGGCGGCAAGAAATGGTACTTCATTGCGACCGACAATGCGCTCGGCAAATCGATGGTGCGCGACGGGACGGCCGTGATCGGCACCGGCGGCGGGACCGTTCTCGGATCGGTCAATGTGCCGATCAACAATGCTGATTACGCCTCGTTCATCCTGCAGGCCGACAGCTCGGGCGCCGACGTGATCGCGTTCGCGACCGCAGGCGGTGACACCGTCAGCCTGATCAAGCAATCCGCCGAGTTCGGGCTGAAGCAGAGCGGGCGCACCTTCGCGGCGCTGCTGACCACCACCAACGATGTCGAGTCAAGTGGGCTTGCGGTCGGGGAGGGGCTGATCATCACCCAGCCGTTCTACTGGGACCTCAACGAGGCCAGCCGCGCCTGGTCGGCCAGGTTCAGCGAGCGGCAGCACGGGCAGTCGCCGACCGCGTTCCACGCCGGTGTCTATTCCTCGGTGCTTGCCTATCTGAACGCGGCGCTGGCGGCAGGCACCAACGACGCGCCGGCCGTGATCCGGAAATTGAAGGAGGATCCGATCGACGACGCTTTGTTCGGGCCGGTCGTGGTGCGCGCCGACGGCCGCGCCATTCACAACATGCACATCTTCAAAGTGAAGAGCCCGGGTGCCTCGAAGGCCAAGTGGGACCTGCTGGAGCAGGTCGGCGTGTTGTCCGGACCGGAGGCGTTTCGGCCGCTCGAGCAGGGCGGGTGCTCGCTCGTCGAGCCGAAGAGCAATTGACGACGACGGCCGCAACCCTCGGATCAACACACTCAAACGGGCGGATATCCCGATGCTGGAACAGCTTGAAGCCGACTTCCCCGAGCACACGCCTCGTCCCGCTGGAGCCCGGAAAGCTCTCGAGGGAATCCGCGTGATCGATTTCTCGCATTTCATCGCGGGACCGTTTGCGACCATGATACTCGCCGATTTGGGCGCCGAAGTGATCAAGATCGAAGCCCCGGGCCGCGGGGACGATTTGCGCCGTTATCCCCCGGTACATCCCGATCTCAAGCACGGCGCGCCGTTCCTCTGGACCAACCGGAATAAATGCAGCGTTGCCCTCGATCTCAAGTCCACTGAGGGGCTGAAGCTCGCGCGTGAGCTGATCGCGACGGCGGACGTCGTTGTCGAGAACTTTTCGGCGAGTGTGATGGCACGGCTGGGGCTCGACTACGAGAGCTGCCGCAAGATCAAACCCGAGATCATCTATTGCTCGGTGTCGGCCTATGGCCGCGACGGGGCGTTTTCGGATCGATTGGGATTCGATCCGATCGCGCAGGTCGAAAGCGGCTTCGTGTCGATGAACGGCTATGCCGACCGGGAGGGCGTACGTGCCTTGTCGCCGGTGATGGATATCAGCACCGCGATGATGGCCAGCAATGCGATCCTTGGTGCATTGTTCGCGCG
Source organism: Bradyrhizobium acaciae (assembly GCF_020889785.1). Lineage (GTDB taxonomy): Bacteria > Pseudomonadota > Alphaproteobacteria > Rhizobiales > Xanthobacteraceae > Bradyrhizobium > Bradyrhizobium acaciae. Next base: position 193,511 of record NZ_JACMYK010000001.1, on the reverse strand, counting down.
CGAGCGCAGCGGGCAGGGCCAGGCCATCGAGGTGTCGTTGTTCGAGAATGCCGTGCTGATGACCGGCTACGCGACCATGCAGTCGCTCTTCAATGATGCGGATCCGAAGCGAAGCGGCAACACCAGCCCGGACACCTGTCCGTCGGGCGTGTTCCCGGCGAGTGATTGCACTTTCTATATCAACTGCGGCAACGACAAGATCTTCCAACGCTTGATGGCACAGGTTCTCGATCGCGAGGATCTCGCGGCGGCCGAGATCTATGCAACCGGCCCCGATCGAATCCGCAGGCGCGACGAATTGTTCGCAATTCTCGGCGATGCCTTCGGCCGCCAGCCTTGGTCGTACTGGCAGTCGCGGATGCGGGCCGCCGGGGTGCCCTGTGGCCAGGTGCGCACCGTTGGCGAGGCGATCCGTTCTCCGGAGGCAAGGGAGCGCGGGATCGTCACCCGGATTCCACATGAGACGGTCGGGTGGGTGCCGAATGTGAATCTGCCGATCCGCTATTCGCTGACGCCGATCGTCGATCCCGTTGCGGCACCGGCGGTTGGGCAGCACACCGAAAGCGTGCTGCGCGAGCTGCTCGGCTACGACGAAGCGGAGATCGCGCACCTTGCCGAAGGCGGGGCCTTCGGCAGCGAACCCTCGCGACAGAATGCCAAGCCGTGACGGCACGCGGTCGAGGCGCACGGACGTTGAGAGGCCGCGTGGCCGTCATCGGGATCGGTGAAACGGAATATTATCGGCACGGCGCTTCGCCCGATCCGGAATTCAAGCTCGCGCTGAAGGCCATTCTGGCGGCATGCGAGGATGCCGGGCTCGATCCGCGCGAGATCGATGGCTTCTCCTCCTACAGCGACGATCGCAGCGAGGCGTCAAGGTTGGCTGCGGCGCTGGGTACGCATCGATTGCGCTCCGCCACCATGCAATGGGGCGGCGGTGGCGGCGGTTGCTGCGCGGCGGTTGCCAACGCGGCGGCCTCGATCGTCGCCGGCCTCGCCGATTGCGTCGTGGTGTTCCCGCTCATTGGCGCAGGGCCAATATGGCCGCTTTGGACAGGCGGCCGGTATCCACACCGTTTCGGGCGAGCGGTCATATCTGATGCCTTACGGCGTGCTGGCGCCGCCGCAGCGCTTTGCCATGCGCGTGCAGCGCTACATGCACGAGCACGGCGTACGGCAGGAGGCGCTACGCGCGATTGCACTCGCTTCCTATCATCATGCCCAGGCCAACCCGCGTGCCGTGATGCACGGCAAGCCGCTGGACGCCGGGAAGTACGATGCCTCGCGCTGGATCGTGGAGCCGTTCCATCTCTACGACTGCTGCATGGAGAACGATGGAGCGGCCGCGCTGCTGCTCGTATCGGCCGAGCGCGCCCATGACTTCAGGCGCAAGCCGGCCTATGTGCTCGGTGCCGCCTTCGGATCGGGACATCGCGCGGCGGCGACGGCACACAACGCGCCGCTCTATGCGACTTCGAGCTTCGATACCGTGGCGTCTGATCTCTATCGCATGGCCGGAGCAGGGCCCTTGGATGTGGGCGTGGTCCAGGCGTATGAGAATTTCACTGGCGGCGTCGTGATGGCACTGGCGGAACACGGCTTCTTCAGGCCCGACGAGGCCAACGACTTTCTCACCTTCGACAATCTGATCGCACCGACCGGGAGGCTCCCGCTCAACACCAGCGGTGGCAACCTTGCCGAATGCTACATGCACGGCCTTGAGCTGGTGCTGGAAGCGGTCCGTCAGGTACGTGGAACGTCGACGAGCCAGGTTCGACGAAACGACGTGGCGTTGGTGATCGGCGGTCCGATGGTGACGCCGGCCAGCAACCTCATTCTGGGTTCGGAGGCGACGTTATGAGCGGACCCGCGCACTATCTCCCTGCCGGATTGCCGATTCCGGTCGGCGAGCCGGACGGCCTCTCGACACCTTATTGGTTGGGGTTGCGCGAAAGCCGTCTGCTGGTGCAACGCTGCGATCGCTGCCGTTCCTGGCAGTTCGGCCCCGAATGGATTTGCCACAACTGTCATTCCTTTGATCTCACGTGGACCGACGTCGAGCCGACCGGCCGCATCTATAGTTGGGAGCGCGTGTGGCATCCATCGCATGCGGCACTGAAGCAGCACGGGCCATACGTCGCGCTGCTCGTCGAGTTACCACACGCCGGTGGCGTACGCATGGTGGGTAATCTGCTGGGCGATCCCCGCCAGACTGTGGCCATCAGAGCTGAGGTTGAAGGGGTCTTCGAGCATCACCTGGAGGCCGACCCAATCTTTTCGTTGCTGCAATGGCGACTGAAGCGAGGCCCTGACGAGGCCGGCGCCTAGATCGTCGAATCCAAGACGGACGTATCACCCCGAATGACGGAAGCGTCGTGACGGGTAGAATGGGTTTCCGCACTGATTGCGGTTGTGATGAGCGCTCGCGCGCTCTTCGGTAAACTCCACTAGCGGCAGCGTCAAATCAGCAATGCTAAACGCAATGTGCGAGAGCAAGAGTGCAGCAGAACTCCCATTGCATTCCGGAACACACGAAGCGCTGCGCATGAACTCCCGGCAATTGTTGGTCGCGGACGACTCAAGTTGAAGCGTTGAGCAATCACGCGTGCGCTTGATGAGGTAAGGCCTGCGCGCGCGTCATCTTGATTGTCATTCGCGCAGATCTCGCTCGAAACGATTTCGATCCAAGGGTGTTTTATTACAACTTGAAACGATAGGTGTTGTGGGGTCGTGGCAACTGTGCAATGCTGACGACGCTTACCCGAAATATTTGTGGTCCATCGACCGAAATGCGCAGTGTCGCGAGCTCCTTTTCCAGGAGCTTCCGCGAGGAGAAGTCAGTTGTAGTCGTTCATTTTTCATCAGTGATAGAGGGAGGCGACGATGACGTTGGTCCTCAAGAGCAAGGATGGCATCTGGTATTGGTCAGATGGAAACCTCTTAGACGTCAGTTTCCCGGCCGCCCTCCACGGAAAAATAGACGGAGTTTTTCTTCCCACTGATCCAACCTCACCGCCGGCAGCGGAGGTGGTATGTCCCCGAAGTATCACGTTCACTGTGCCGGGCTCGCCGGGCGCGACTGTCACGGTTGTCGAGGACGGTGGCAACCTCGACTTCACAGTGAACATGCTTGGGCCGAAGGCCGACCTGTCGGGGCTCTTCTTCGATCTTACCAACAACAAGCTATCCGGCCTTACGGTCAGCGGCGATCCGCAGATCACGCAGTTCGTGACTGGCGCGGGCAGCGTGATCAACCTGAAGAATGGGGTGAATCTGAACGGCGCCAAGGTGCCGGCGTTTGACGTCGGCATGGAGTTCGGGTTGGCCGGCATAGGCAGCGATCATCTGAATATCCAGTCCGCGAGCTTCGTCTTGAGCGATAGCGCTCATGACCTGTCAATTGATGACCTGCATCCGGCAGGTGAGACCGGCATCGTCGGGATTAGAACGCTGAGCGTTGGGCAGAAACTTGAAGCTGTGGCGCCATATGCGCCGACGGCGACGCCCGATACGGTCACAACTCTGGAAGATACATCGATCACGATTCCGGTGAGCGCTCTGGCGACCGACAGGAACGGCGGCGCGATCCTGAGGATCAGCGAGATCGGTTCGGGGGCGGAAGGACCGCAGTACGGCACAGTCACCATCGCACCGGACGGTCAGAGCATCATCTACACGCCGACGACACTCGATTACATGGTCGACGGGATTCTCACCGGCAACCAGGACGCGTTCCAGGTCTGTGTGACCGACAGCTTTGGCGGCGAAGTCACGAGCTTCGTTACGGTGAACGCCACGCCCGTTGCCGATCCGCCGAAGGTGACCGATCAGATCGCCGCACCGCATGCGGGAGACGCCGCGACAACGGTCAGGTTCGACGTGACCGTGACATCGGGGGACTTCGCCACGATCGATCAGATGTCGGACTATATCAAGAGTCTGGCTCTTTCATTGACCGGTACCAATACCAGCGGAATTACCGTCACGGATACCGCCGGCTTGTTGTCCGGCAACCTGATCAACGCCCCAGCCAATCCGGGACAGTTCACGGACGAACTCGTTGTCTCACTACCTTCGGGATCGACGTTCAGTGACACCCTGTCGATGACCGGAACGAATGCCGAGACCGAGAACACCGGCGTTCCGCCCACCGCGTCCACCACGATCAGCCAGACCATCACAGCGGATACCGAGACGACGCTCGAGGATACGCCGATCACGATCCCGATCGGCAATCTGGTCAGCGGCGCGAACATGAAGATTACGCAGGTAGCGCCAGGACCGCTTGGGCCCAAATACGGCACGATCAGCATCGCACCCGATGGACAGAGCCTCATCTATACGCCGACAACCCTGGACGACATTGTGAACGGGATGCCGACCGGAGATCAGGATGTCTTCCAGGTCTATTCCTCCGACGGTGCCGGCAACAACGCCGTCACGCTGCTCACCGTCAAGGAAACGCCGGTGGCGGACACGCCGTCGGTCGATGTGAAAGTTCTGCCGATGCAGCCCGGCGACCCGATCAACGAGGTTCGCCTGCAAGTCACTTCTCGATCCGGCGACTTTGGTACCGTGAACCAGGGGTCCGACTTCATCCAGAGCATCGCGCTGAACCTGACCGGAACCACGAGCGCCAGTTCGATCACCGACACGCTCGGATTGCTGTCGGGCAACACGATCACGCTCAACTCCTCCAATCAGGGCAGTTTTCAGGATGAGATCGACGTCCTGATGCCGACGGACACCTCGGTTGTCGATTCGCTGGGTATCACGGCGACGGCGGCCGAGACGGAGAATACCGCGGTCACCGCCTCGAACAGCACGAGCCAGTCGATCGCGATCGACAACGTCAAGACATCGAACGATCTGAACTTCCAGACTTCCGGTCAGAGCATCTGGGATACGGGAGCAGCCTTCAGCAAGGACTTCAACACCGGGTTCCTTGGCATCGACAAGAGTTACAGCACCTCGAAGAAGGCTGTGATCGGCACACTGGGCATCTCGACCACGATCGCAAGCGCGGGCGCCAATCTGCACTTCAGGGCCGGGGTGCAGGCGGACCTGAAGATTACGGCCGGCGACATCAGCGCAACGCTGCCGTTCCAGGTCGGATTGGACTCGACCTATAACAAGACGACCGACACCCTGCAGATCATGGCGACCGACATGGAACTGGGCAATGGGCACTTCACGGCCCATGGGCCAAGCGGATCCTTCACCTTCGGGCTGGATCTCGGTCTCTCTGCCGGTGCACACGCCACCGTTTTTGGTACCGGTCCCAGCGTGAATGTAACCGTCGGGTCGTTCACCAAGCCGGTGCTGGGCTTCAGCCTGAAGAGCAGCCAGCTGAGCACGACCATCGACCTGAAGGGGGGATCGCTGACCCTCGCATTCCCCAACGTGAACACCAACGGCAGCAACCCGAACCCAGGTACGATCTCGGGTACGGGAACGAGCAACGATATCGTGAACCTCTCGGGCGATCTCGTCGCGATCGCAAGCAACATCCTGCTTGGCTCCGACGTGACCGACATCAACGTTGGTCCGTTGTCGATCGATGTGCTGGATCTGATCCTGGGCATCGGCCTGAACGTCGTCCAGAAATTCGATCTCAATTCGTCCGGCCTGGTACCTGCGCTGGTCCTGGAGGACGGAACGGTCGAATCCCTGTCGTTCGGCACGCCGCTGACGATTCCGAACGCGTCGACCCACGACTTGAACCACGACGGCAAGATCGACCTCAATCTCGGCTTGGTGCCGGCCGCGACGTTGACCAACAACACGTCGCTCGGCGCCACAATGAATGCCTCGATCACCGCGCTGGCGCTGTCGGTCAGCCACATCGGCTCCTTCACGGCATTCAAGGCCGGGACGACCGTCCAACTCGGTACATTCCCGCCGATCTACAACAAGACGTTCGCGTTGAATGGTTTCGGGCAGCAGACCGTAACGCAGACGGTGTAGGTGTCGATGTAGTCGGTCGAGTCGGGCTGTGGCAAACGTCGATCAAGAGCAATCGGGGCCCGTATCAGTCATCGCCGGGGCTGATACGGGTTTGATCGCGCTCTGCCAGATTGCGCGACATTTGGGCGTCCCGGCGAACCCCGTCGCCATAGGCCGCCATCACCTGGCGGCTGGGCAAAGCGCGAGCGATGAAGACCTGCTTCGCATCGCGCGACGTCTTGGATTGCGGGCGCGGTTGGTAAAGACAGGCTGGGATCGGCTCGAGAAAACGCCACTGCCGGCGATTCTCGTCAACAAGGACGGTCGATTCAGCATCGTCAGCCGTCTAGTCGATGGTCGGGCCGCCGTGCACGTCGCGGGCGCTGCACTCCCGCATCTCGTGGAGCGCTCGGAGCTGGAGCAGGAATGGACGGGCGAACTGATTCTGCTCGGCAAACGTTTTTCGCCCACGACGCTGGTCAATAGCTTTGACGTGCGCTGGTTCCTTTCGGCCGTGCATCGCTATCGCTATGTGCTTTCCGAAGTCCTGGTCGCATCCTTCTTCCTCCAACTGCTCGGCCTCGTGTCGCCGGTGTTCTTCCAGGTCGTCGTCGACAAGGTGCTGGTGCATCGGGGCTTGTCCACGCTCGATGTGCTGATGATCGGCCTCGCAACGGTGTCGGTGTTCGAGGTGGCACTGGGTGCGCTGCGGACCTATGTGTTCAGCCACACCACCAACCGCATCGATGTCGAACTGGGCGCGCGGCTGTTCGATCACCTCCTGGGTTTGCCGCTGGCATATTTTGCCCACCGCCGTGTCGGTGATTCCGTGGCGCGCGTGCGCGAACTGGAGAATATCCGCAACTTCATCACCGGCTCGGCGTTGACGCTCACGATCGATCTGTTTTTTACCTTCATCTTCCTCGGGGTCATGTACCTCTACAGCCCCATGTTGACGTGGATCGTTGTTGCGTCGTTGCCGCTCTACGTGATCATCAGCCTGGTCTTGACCCCGGTGCTGCGCCGCCGCCTGGATGAGAAGTTCGCTCGCGGTGCCGACAATCAGGCCTTCCTCGTCGAGTCGATCAGCGGCGCCGAAACCATCAAGGCAATGGCGGTCGAACCGCAAATGCAGCGACGATGGGAGGAACAATTGTCCGGCTATGTCCGGGCAAGCTTCCGTACGCAGACGCTGGGTAACATCGGCGGGCAGATCGTCCAGTTCATCAACAAATTCACCATCGTCGTCACGCTCTATCTGGGAGCCAAGGGCGTGATGGCGGGCGAGCTCACTGTCGGCGAATTGGTCGCCTTCAATATGTTGGCTGGACGCGTGGCCCAGCCGGTGCTGCGCATCGCACAGCTGTGGCAGGATTTCCAGCAGGCCAGGCTCTCGATCGCTCGCTTGGGCGATATCCTGAATACGCAACGCGAGCCGGCGCAATTGGGGGCGGCCTCGCTGCCGTCGATCAAGGGCGAGATCCGGCTCGAACATGTCACGTTCCGCTATCTGGCAGGTGGACCACCGGTCCTGACTGATGTGTCGCTGAATGTGGCGCCGGGCCAGGTGATCGGCATCGTCGGACCATCGGGATCGGGCAAGTCCACCCTGGCCAAGCTGGTCCAGCGCCTCTACACGCCGGAATCCGGCCGGGTGCTGATCGATGGGGCCGATCTTGCGATGATCGATACGTCCTGGTTACGCCAGCAGATCGGCGTCGTGTTGCAGGACAATGTCCTGTTCAACCGCTCGGTGCGAGAGAACATCGCGCTGGCCGATCCCGGCGCGCCGATCGAGCAGATCATCCGCGTCGCGACGCTGTCGGGCGCACACGACTTCATCCTGGAGCTGCCTCACGGCTACGACACGATGATCGGCGAACGCGGTGCATCATTGTCCGGTGGTCAGCGCCAACGTATCGCGATCGCCCGCGCGCTGATGGCAAATCCCCGAATCCTGATTTTCGATGAGGCCACGAGCGCACTCGACTATGAGAGCGAGCGCATCATCCAGGAAAACATGCGTCGTATCGCGGCGGGCCGGACCGTGCTCGTGATTGCACACCGGCTCTCGACGGTCCGCGGCGCCGATTGTCTCATCACGCTCGACCGCGGACGAAAGGTGGAGGAAGGCACGCACGAGGAATTGCTCCGGCGGTCAGGACGCTATGCCCAGCTCTACCGGCTACAGTCGGGGATCTCCAATGCCGTCTAACGGGGCTCCTGCCGGTCGTACGGCCGGCAAACTGATCCTCTTCCCGCGGGGTTCGGCGACCGAGCGGCGAGCTGCGGAGCGGGAGTTCCTGCCCGGGGCGCTTGAGATCATCGATACGCCGGCTTCGCCCACCGGGCGTCTGATGATTGCGGTCATCGTGCTCCTGGTGGCGGTGGCGGTGACCTGGGCCTGTCTTGGCAAGGTGGACATCATCGCGGTCGCGAACGGACGGCTGATTCCGGCCGGGGAGGTGAAGCTGATCCAGCCGCTGGAAATCGGCGTCGTGAAGCGGATCGCGGTTGCCGAAGGCGATCAGGTTCGACGCGGTGATGTCCTGATTGAGCTCGATCCGACCACGACCGGAGCAGACGTCGAGCGGATAGCGCGCGATCTGATGCAGGCGAAACTCGATGCATCGCGCCTGTCGGCGCAGCTGACCGGAGACTCGGGCGCTTTCATTGTCCCGTCGGACGCAGACCCCGCGCTGGTCGAGACGGCAAGGCGACAATTGTCGACCGAGCTGGCGCAGCACCGGGCCAAGCTTGACGGCGTCGATCAACAGATTCAGGCCAAGGCGGCCGAGCGGGACGAATCAAAGGCAACCATCGCGAAGATTGATGCGACCCTTCCTCTGCTCGAAGAGAAGGTGCGGATGTACCGGGAATTGCTGGAGAAGAGTCTCACCTCGAAGGTCAACCTGCTTGAGTCCGAACGGCAGCTGGTCGAGGCAATACATACCCGCACCGCAACACAACATCACGTCGACGCGACGGCCGCGCAGGTCGCGGCGTTGACGCAGCAGTGGAAGCAGACCGAAGAGGAGTTGCGGGATCAGGACATCAAGGAACTGGTCAAGGCGAACCAGAATGCCGCGCAGTTGTCGCAGGACGGGATCAAGGCCCGACAGCGTACCGTCTTGCAGACGCTGCGCTCACCGGTCGACGGGACCGTTGAACAGCTGTCGGTCCACACAATTGGCGGCATAGTGACACCGGCGCAAACGTTGATGGCTGTGGTCCCTCGCGAGTCGAAGCTCGAAATCGAGGCGGTGCTGCCGAACCGTGAAGTCGGCTTCGTCGAGATTGGCCAGCCCGCGGAAGTGAAGATCGAGGCATATAACTATACGCGCTACGGCCTCCTGCACGGCATCGTCCGGCTTGTCGGTCACGACACCTTGCGATACGCGCACCCTTCCGGTGACGCAGCCGGCAAGGATCCGCTCGCGGCGAAGGAGCAACCTCCGCAAAGTTCTTCGGAGCGCGAGTCCTCTTACATGGTGCGCATTGCCCTCAACGAGACTGCGATCGACACCGAGCAGGGGAAAATGCAGCTGGGGCCCGGCATGGGAGCGACAGCGGAGATCAAAACCGGACAGCGGCGTGTAATCGAGTATGTCCTGTCGCCGATCATGAGATACCGACACGAGAGTCTGCGCGAGCGATGAGCAAGGCATCCCAGGCAACGGCGAGGACGAACACCGGGCGTGGTCCGGCCGAAGAATTCCGCGCGCAGCTGGTTCAGCTGTTTGAGGAGAACGAGGGGTTCCGCGAACAGGTGACGGAGATTGCCGACGCGCTTTCCGCTGCGGTCACGGCGCACAAATCCGGCAATCTGGAGCAGGCGGAAGCCGGATACCGCGGCATCCTTGCAAGGCTGCCCAACCATCCGCAGGCGCTGCATATGCTCGGCGCCATCGAATTGCAGCGTGGCAACGTCCAGGCGGCCATCGATACGATCCGGCGAGCGATCCAGGTTCATCCCGGCCATCCCGAGGCATGGGTCAACCTCGGAGCGGCGCTACGCGCGATCAATGACAACAAGGAGGCCATGAGCGCGTATCAGCGCGCCATCAAGCTCAAGCCTGACATGATCCTGGCCTACACCGAACTTTCAAGGCTGCTGATGGAGATCGGCCGCTATGAAGCGGCAGTGTCCTATTGCGAGGCGGCGGTCGCGATCGATCCCGGTTCCATGCCGGCGCGCATCCAGCTCGCCATTGCCTTTCGGTGGGCCGGGCGAGTGCAGGACGCCAAACGCCACTGGTCGGAGATCATCGCCCTGGCGCCCAACAGAGCGGAAACCTACTACGTGCTCGGAACGCAGTTCAGGGATCTGGGACAGTTGCCGGAAGCACTGCGGTGCCACAACAATGCACTGGCCCTGAAGCCGGACATTCCCGAATTCCTGTGTGCGAAGGGCGCCACGCTCATCTACCTCAACCGGGCCGACGATGCGTTGGGGTGCTTCGAACGGGCAGAAGCGCTTTCACCTGATATGCCCGATGCGCTCGCTGGCATCGGTTGGGCGTTGCGATCGCTGGGGCGGTTCGAAGAAGCCGACGGTTATTCCCACAAGGTCCGCGCTCTCAGCCCCGGGGATCTGCGATCTTACAAGCACGTTTTCAGTGAGGGGAAGGCGCTGGAGGTCGAAGAGGAACTGCACCTCATTGAACTGCTGGAGCGCTCTGATACAGGCACTGACGGTCGCATCACCGCGGGTTTCGGCCTTGGACGCCTGTTCGACAAGGCCGGGCGATATGACGAAGCGTTTGCCCGATATGCGGCGGCAAATGCGCTGGTGCGCGAAATCTGGCCGAGGATGGCCGATCAATTCGACAAGGACGGTTTCAGCGTCCGGATTGAGCAACTGATCGAAGGTTTTCCGGATCGTTCGAGCGTGGCACCGGCAGATTTCAGCAACATGTCGGAATTGCCGGTATTCGTGGTGGGAATGCCGAGATCCGGCACCACGCTGGTCGAGCAGATCTGTGCCAGCCATTCACGCGTATTCGGAGCGGGTGAGCTCGGCGACATCATCCGGCTCGACAATGTCCTGAACAGGCCGGACGTTGCCGGCTCGGTGGACAAGTTTCATCAGACGGCGCGTCAGCTCGCGAAGGATCACATCGTCAAGCTGTATGGCGATGCAAAAGGCGCATGTCGCGTCGTCGACAAGATGCCGGACAACGTTCTTCACGTTGGTCTTGTCATGCGATTGTTTCCCCGGGCGCGGATCATCTGGTGCAGTCGCGACGATCGCGATACCGCGCTGTCGTGCTACTTCCAGATGTTCTCCCCGGGAGCCCAGCATTTTTCCTATGACCTCGCCGATTGCGGCCACAGGGCGCGGCTGATCGATCGTTTGGCCCGACACTGGATGACGTTACTGCCCAACCGGATGATCGAGATGAATTACGAGACGCTGACCGCCGATCTGGAAGGTCAAAGCCGACGTCTGATCGAATTTCTCGGTCTGGAATGGGAGCCTGCTTGCCTGGACTTTCACCTCACCGAACGGCCGGTCTCGACCGTCAGCTACTGGCAAGTCCGGCAACCCCTGTATCAGAGCTCGGTCGGGAGATGGCGGAACTACGAGAAGCATCTCGGTCCTCTGTTCGAAGCGTTGAGCCGGCATGAGTGACACAATCGCCATGGTGCCCGACGGCGCGCCGCTGTCGCCGGCATCTTCCTCCGACATCCCGACGCTGCTGAGGGATGCGATCGACGCGTACGGAAACGGGCAGGGGCAGGACGCAGAGCGGCTTACGCGCCGCATCCTGGCACAGCAGCCTGATCACCTGGCTGGCCTGCAGATATTGGCCGCGATAGCCGGGCAGACCGACAGGCTGCCGCTTGCGTTGAAGGTCGCGCAACGAGCGGTATCGCTTCATCCTGATCTTGCGTCCACTCATATCCAACTGGCCAACTTGCTCCGACAGGCCGGCAATCTTGCGGACGCCATTAAAGAGCTCGAAGTAGCGCTGCGTCTTCAGCCGGACAGTGCCGAAGCCCAGAATGATCTCGGGCTTGTGCACCTGGCCGCGAGCGATTTCCGGCGAGCTGCTGATTGCTTCGCCGAGGCGCTCCGTCTCGATCCGAAGTCCGGGCTCATCCATTACAACATGGCGCTCGCGTCGGAGGCGCTCGGTTCGCTCCCCGCGGCTATCGACTGCTATCAGGAAGCCACGCGGCTGCGGCCGAGCCTGGTGGAAGCACACTTCAAGCTCGGCCTGCTGCTGGAAGAGCAGGGCCATCGCGAGCGTGCCGGCGAATGCTTCCGGGCTGCTGCTGCCCTGCGACCTGGCACGGCTTTCGCGCTGTTGTGTGAGGCCAGGGTACAGGGCTTTGCGAGCGACGACGCTGCGGCAGAAGAGCTGGTCAGGCGTGCGATCTCGCTTGAGCCGCGCAGAAGTGATGCGCATGCCATGCTGGGTACCATTCTGATGCAGGGAGGACGCTTCGAGGAGGCCGCTGCGTCATTCGATCTGGCCAACGCGCTCAATGCCCAGGACATATTGGGACCAGTCGGACTGGTCGAGGTGAAGCAGCTCTCAGAGGCTGACAGACCCCTGATCGGGCAATTGGAGCTCAAGCTGGAAAACCCGGCCATCACCGGGCACGAGGCGGTTCTTGTCCATTTCGCGTTGGGCAAGGCTTATGACGATCTTGGTGAGTATCGTCACGCCATTGAGCATTTCGACAGCGCCAATGCCCTGAAGAAGCGCGTGAGGAACAAGCGATATAACCACGAGGCACATGCGGGCCTGGTCGACCGATTGATCCAGCGCTTCACGCCGCAATTCATCGCGCGCAACCGGGACATGGCGAGCCAGTGGGATGTGCCGGTGCTCATCGTAGGCATGCCGCGCTCGGGCACCACATTGGCGGAACAAATTCTCTCAAGCCATCCTGAGGTCGCCGCAGGTGGTGAGCTGACCTTCTGGACCGATCGCGCTGCTGATTTCGGAGTGGATCGCGATGGCGGGATCGATCCCGCATGGATGCGGGAGACACAGAGCGTATATCAGGTCATGTTGAGGCAGATCTCTCCTGACGCGCGCAGGGTCACCGACAAGCTGCCGCAGAATTTCCACAATGCCGGGCTGCTGCATGCAGCCTTTCCCGGCGCTAGGATCATCCATTGTCGGCGTGACCCGATCGATACGTGCCTTTCGATCTATTTCAACAACTTTGCAAACGGTATGGACTTCTCCTTCGATCGAGCCTGGATCGTCGATTACTATCTGCAATACGAGAGACTGACCGACCATTGGCGGAGCGTGCTGCCCCCGAGCTTTCTGCTCGAGATCGGGTATGAGGAACTGGTCGGGGCGCCTGAGCCGGTCATACGAAGGATGCTCGACTTCTGCGGCCTGGAATGGAACGAGGCGTGCCTTCAGCCGGAGCGGAATCAACGAGTGATCAAGACAGCGAGCTTGTGGCAGGCGCGGCAGCCGATCTACGGCACCTCTGTATCCCGATGGCGGCGTTACGAACCGTGGCTCGATGTCTTCGATCGCTTGCTGGCCGGGGGGCATCCTCAGACCCGCCGCGTCCTTTCGAAGCAAGGCAGCGAATGGCAACGCAACTGAGAGACGCGGCATTGACCCGTTATGCGCTGCCCGCCACGTCGGAGCTCGGGCGGCATGACAGGGAGCTTGGAGGGATACAATGAGAGTCACCGCTCCGCGAAAAATTCTCATCATGGGACTTCCAGGCGCCGGCAAGACGACCTTGGCCAACGCACTTGCACCGCGACTTAACGCCGTGGTCTTCAACGCCGACGAGGTGAGAAGCAACGTCAACAAGGATCTTGGTTTTGACGAGGCCGATCGCATTGAACACGCCGCTCGGATGGGCTGGTTATGTGACCAGGTCGTGCGGACGGGCGGCTTCGCAATAGCGGACTTTATCTGTCCGACACCGGCAGCGCGTGCAGCTTTTCTTAAGGGAGGTGCCGCCTTCGTGGTCTGGCTGGACCGGATTCAGATAAGTCGATTTTCTGACACCAACCGGCTGTTCGTGATGCCCGAACAGTTTGACGTTCGCGTCGATGCGGAAGGCTTGCCCCAATACTGGGCGGAGCAGATTTGCCGCCTGGTCAGGCCGGTGTTCAATTCGCAGAAGCCCACAGCGCTCTTCGTTGGTCGCTATCAGCCGTTTCATGACGGTCACAAGGCCCTGATCGTGGAGGGTATTCGTCGGGTGGGCCAAGCCTGTATCGCCGTGCGTGACACGACAGGGGTGGATGCGAGCAATCCTTTCGACTTCGAGTATGTGCGATCCCGAATAGAGCACGGACTACGTGCTTACGAAGGTCTGTACGTTATCGTTCGGGTGCCGAACATCACCAGCGTAATGTATGGAAGAGATGTGGGGTACACGATCGAGCGTCTCGATCTCGATCAGTCAGTGCACCAAATTTCTGCGACCAGCATACGTGCCGCGGAGGTTCGGACGTTTGCGATCGGCCCAGCAGCGACGGCGGAATAGGTAGCAAGAGGTGCGATCGCCGGAGGCATGCGTGTGGGACGTTACGCGTGGGTGAGCGCGGTTAGGCCGATACCGAATTTGCTCGTGCGGTTCGTGCCGCTGCAACAAGCTTTCTTGGCGGCTGCATCTGCTTGCTGGGTAGGCCGCCCTTCAACCGATACGGCCGCCACGATCGCGCTCAGAATTTCTCGGAGATTGGCATCGAGTTGATCCACGATCCCGGAGCGTCCAATGAGGTAGAGACATAGCGGGTCGCATCTGCACTCCACCCCGATTTCGTGTGCGCTAGGTGTGCACCGCCAGATCAAATGCGGTACAAGCGTGTGCAATTTTGGCTGGTTTGGCGTGCACAGGTGTGCACTTGTTCCCGCTCCAGTCCCCTGAGATGATAGGGGTAAGAGGGTCGACATCCACGTTTTCCGCTTCGGCGAACGCTACGGTTTTATTGAGCCAGCCCTCGACAAGCTTCAGGGACTGCGTGCATTGCGATATCGCTTCATAATACATCGTCTGATCCTCTCCTGAATTGTGGGCCTCCACGACCGTGGTGCGAGCCGCGTCGCGTGGGTCTTCCTTACCGCGTATCGCGATGAAAGGCTTTGGCCGCCTTCTTCTGCAGCGCTTCCATTGCCTCGATATACGGAATCGGCCCGTAGCTCACACGAGCGACGCCCAGCCTCGCGAGTTTGTCGTTGGACGGCTGACGTCCGGGTTCGTGAAGTACCCGATAGCATGACAAGACGTGGCCAACGCTCGCGGCCAACTTGGCGGCCGACGTGGTCGGCTACTCCCGCCTCACGGGCGCCGATGAGATCGGAACGCTGATGGACTCGAAGGAAGGCATCGGCTCGATCGAGCTAAAGCGGCGCGGGAGCTCGAGACGGCCCAAGCAGCGGCTCCGGCCGGAGCAAGGCCGGCTCGGCCTTCACGCGCTCGTGTGGGCCCCCCCAAAGGCGCCAGTTGACTTGGCCTGCCGCCCGTTATCGCTGCCGGAGATCGCCCGTTCTAGCCGACATCAGCACCGGCGAGGTCTCCAGCAGCATGCAGGGGCATGTGCGCGATCTCGGAGAGGAGGAGTTCTACCAGCTTGCTGTCACGCCCGCTCTGGTCGTAGGTCTCGGGCATCCGCACTGCTTCATCCATCAGCGCCGCGAGATAGTTTAAACATGTACGGGATAGTTTGCCGCTTCCGGCGGCCCATCTGTTTACTGTAGCGCAGAAGCAGACACGAAGGGCCGCGCTCGATCGGCTTGCTTCCGCCTCCGATCCACGTCGAAAGAGGCGTCTCGCCTCGAACATCCGACGGGCAGGAGTTCAGATGGCGAGAAGGGAGCACACTTCAATTGGCGTTTCGAGGCTTATCAGAGAACGCCTCTCAAGCGGGCGATCTGGAAAGCTCAGCGAGGGAGCCGCTCGATCCAATCGATGATGTCGGCGGCGGTGGTGACGTCGCCGTACTTCTGATCGATGTCGTAGAGATTGGCGCGGTGCGGCGCGTCGGCCCGATCGGCGCAGCAGTCGGCAGGCACCAGCACGGTGAAGCCGGACTGAACCGCGTCGACCGCGCTGGCGCGGACGCATCCGGAGGTGGTCGCGCCGGTGATGATCAGCGTATCGACGCCGGCGCTGGTCAGCAGCGCCGCCAGCGACGTGCCGAAGAACGCCGACGCTCCCTTCTTGGTGATTAGCGCATCGGTGGGCCGGATGCCGGTGGCGGCATCGATCTGTACGAGCCGTGATCCTTCTAGCAGCGCCGCCATGCCGGCCGCCTTCTTCAGCCAGGGCAAGGTCGTCAGCTCGGCAGGCTGGTACGCGATCGTGGTGTAGACGACGGGGTGGCCGCGGTCCCGCGCCAGCTCGGTGATCTGCCGGGTCCGGGCGATCGGCTCCGACATCTCGGCGGCGGTCGGGTAGCTCGTGTCAGTGAAGCCGTAGCTGAAGTCGACGACCAGCACGCCGGGCCGCGAGCCGCGCGGCACGGCATTGCCGAAGCCCGCTTGGCGATAGATGGTTTCCTGATGTGCGGCCATGTCCTGTCCCTCGATGCGCCTGACGACAACGAACTCGTCAGTTGCGATGCATCTGGATCTCTTGCACCACGATGTCGCCGTCTACGACGATTGGCTCGTCATCGAGGAACAGCGAGCAGCCGCGCATCGGGATATCGAGATGGCAGGCGGTGTCGTTGGGGCCGCCGAGTTCGTTGTTCGGCCCGGTCGAGAACATCACGTTGCCGTAGAAGCTGCGCGGCTCCATCCCCATGCCGCCCGGGAAGGCGCCGGCGACAAGGTTGTGCCACTTGGCATTGGGGTTCATGCCCCAGCCGACATGGCTCATGCCGTTGCCGCGGTGATCGTCAAACGCTGCCATGTAGGACTTCACCAGCTCGGCGTCGAGGCCGCCGCGGATGTCGGTGATCCAGCCCTTTTCGATAGTATAGCTGATTGGCTCGCGCACATAGATGTTCTGTGGCAGCAGGATGTCGCCGGGCGCCACCACAATGCGGCCGTCGACGCCGTCGTCATCGCCGCCTGTGAAGACGAAGCCGGACGGCCAGTGATCCCAGCGCCCGGGTTCGTCGGTGCAGGCATATTCGGCGATGGTCGGGTAGGTGTTGAGCCTGTAGGTGACGTCGGTGCCGTGCGGTGACGTAATCCGCATCACCTTGGCGCGGTCGAGCAGGCCGGCGGCGATCTCAACCTTCTCGCGAATTTCTTTGGTGGGCAGCATGCGCGCCAGCAACTCCGGCGGCTCGACCGCGGTGAGGATGCGCGTTCCTGCCGCCTGGATCGCCATCTGCTCCGGCGAGAACAACAGGAAGATGCAGTCGATCAGCATGTCGCAAGCCTTCAGCGCCTCGACCGCATCCGGCATCGCGGCGAGGCCGGTGACGCCGACATTCCAGCCGCTGGTCGGCAGCGGCGTCGGCAGGCGCATGTGATACATGCTGGCGCCGAGGCGCTGGCCGGCGCTCATGAAGGCGTCGGCGTAGTCGAGGCGTTCCTGACCCTGGGTGAGAACGATCAGCTTCTCACCTTCCTTCACGCCCGACATCTTGAGCTGGTGCAGGCAAATCTCGGCGAAAATCGACTGGTCCATGCTTTGGTTACCTCGGTTGATTATCAGGCGGAGAAATCGGAGACGGCTTGCAGAAATCCTTCGAGATCGTCCCACGGGATCATGTGGCCGGCGCGCGCGACGGTGCGGGTCTCGATATGCGGCGCCAGCTTCTGAAACTCAGTGACGTCGTCGGCCTGGATTACGGTGGCTCCGCCGGCGACGACGAGGCGCATCGGCAGCTTGATCTGCGGCAGATAGGCGTGGATGTCGTCGGTGTGGAAGCCGTCATAAGCGGTGCGGATGGCGTCGAGCTGGCAGGTGTGCAGCCACTCGGCACGCAGCGCGTTCTGCTCATCGCTCCAACTCGGGCAAAACCCGCGCATATCCTCGCCGGAGCAACCCTTCTGCGACATCACGATCGAATCTTCGTACCATACCCATGCAGAGGGATATGGCCGTCGGCCCGGCCCACTGACCGGCGGATCGACCAGCACGAGGCCGGAGAAAGTGTCCGCTTGCTTGCGCGCGGCGCAGATGGCGACGCGGGCGCCCATCGAATGGCCGAGAACGATGGGGCGACCGAATTTCCCGGCGGCCACCACTCCGATCAGATCGTCGGCCATTGCGTCGAGGCTGTAGTCGAGCGCGCCGGCCTGGCTCAGGCCCCGGCCACGCACGTCCATGATGGTGACGTCGAACTTTTCGGTCAGCCGCTCGGCAACAAAGCCCCAGGTGACCGCCGGGGAGGTGATGCCGGGGACGATGATCATCTGCGGCCCGTTGCCCGGAAAATGCAGCAGGTGCAGCCGAATGCCGTTGGTGTGAAGATTGTATCCGCGGCTCGTTGCACTGCTCATGAGCGGCACCTCAATATGCGCCGGACAGCAGCGTGCCGCCCCCGGGAACGCGGGTGTTGAGGCCCAGCGCCTTCAGCATCGACCAAGTGGTGGCAATCGCCGCGCTCAGCACCGGCTTGCCAGTGATGGCCTCGGCCATCGGCACGGCAGCCAGTGAGGGCATTTGCACGCAGGCCGATAGCACCACGGCATCGACATCGGCAGTGCGCATTGCCTTGGCGATCTCCGGCAGGTTGGCCGGGTCGTGCGCTGCGACGGCGAGGTTATCGGAGATCTCGAGCGCCCGCCAGTCGACGACGTCGATGCCCTCATTGCGGATGTAATCCACTACGATCTGGGTCAGCGGTTTCATATAGGGGGCGACGAGCGCGATCTTCTTGGCGCCGATCGTCTTGATGCCATCGACCAGCGCACCGGCCGAGCTGACGACCGGGGTAGGGTGTCCGTTGTCGGCGGCGACGTCGGCGAGGCGCTGGGACGATTCGCGATGATAGCCGAGTCCCATCGACATGATGGCGACGAGGCAGGCGTAGCCCATCACGTCAACCCGCGCATCAGAGAGTTCGAGCGCGCAGCGCCCGCTGTCGCGGTCCATCGCGGCTAGTTCTTCCTTGGTGACGTGCTTCATCCGCATCCGCGACGAATGGAAGGTGAAGCGTTCGGGAGACGCGGCTTCACGGGCGCGCAGCAGCGCCGGGATCTCCGTCTCCATGGTGATGTTGGAGCTCGGCACGATCTGGCCGATGCGGAACGAGGTCTTCATGCGATCTTTGCCTGCTTTTGCGTGGTATCGATCTTGAGCAGACGCGCTGCGTTGTCGAAGCAGACGCGCTGCCGGACGTCGTCGCCGATCGGGGCGCTCTCGATGAAGTCGGCGGCGACCGCACTGGATTCGTACGGATAGTCGACCGAGAACATCACAGCGTCATCGCCGAGCTCGGCGAGCGAGCAGGACAGCGCGGCGTGCGAGCACACGCCCGAGGTGGTGATGACGATGTTGCGGCCGAAATACTCGGACGGACGGCGTTCAAGCTTGACGCCCTGCGAGTACACGGCAAAGCGGCTGTCGAACCGCCACAGCAGCATCGGCAGACCCTCGCCCATGTGGCCGAGGATGATCTTGAGCTTGGGGAAGCGGTCAAACACACCGCTGAACAGCAGCCGCAACGCGTGTGAGGCAGTTTCCACACCCCAGCCCCACACGGCGCCGGCGAGTTCAGGCCGATCTGCGTAGGCCACCGGTACCTGCCAGTGATCGATCGGATGCAAATAGAGCGGAACGTCGAGGCCCTGCAGCGTTTCCCAAAACACGTCGTAGACCGGCTGATCATAATAAGCGCCCAGGGTGTGGCCATTTACCAGTGCACCCTTGAGGCCCAGCCGGCTCACAGACCGCTGCAGCTCGCGCGCTGCGATTTGGGGCTCGTGCATCGCCAGCGATGCGAAGCCTGCGAAGCGTGCGGGATTGCGCGAGATCTGGTCAGCCAGGAAATTGTTCGCTTCCCTGGCCCGCTCGGCGGCAAGTTTGGCATCCGGCTCGGCCTGGACGCCCGGCGCGGTCGGCGACAGCACACAGACATCGATGCCGGCATTGTCCATGTCGGCGATGCGCAGGCGGTCGAAATCCTCCAGCCGCGAAGCCAACTCGGTCTGCGCCGAGTCGCCCATGAGCTTCGTGAAGGTCTTGGAATAATTCTGGAATCCTCGCGGCATGAAGTGCTCTTCAAGCGCGATCTTCCGCGTCCTGCGCGTCATCGGGTGAGCGGTCCTTGTCTCTGAGGCCAGCCCGGCGTGCACCTGCGGGTTGCGCGTGACTGGCAGCGATCTCGCTCCGCGGCGGCCTTTGAGGAGCCTCAAAGGCCGTCGGGAAATACGATGTATACTGATCATTCTATTTGTGCTGCGATAGTATGTCAATGTGAGCTATGCTGATTTTTTCGGCGCCGCAAAGCGCGCCGCTCTGGACGAGCTGAGAGGATGGAATGACCGAATTTGACAAAATGGATCAGCAAGCGGGCGGCCCGGCGCCTGGTCGGCTGCCGCTGTGGTCGCGGGTGGGGTATCTGGTTCGACGTCTCCACCAGATCCATAACGCCATCTTCGTCGAGGAGTGTAAGCAGTTCGGGATCACTCCGGTTCAGTACGGGCTGCTGACGGCTCTGCATTACTATCCCGGCAGCGATCAGGTGAATCTCGGCCGAGAGGTCGGTGTCGATCGGACTAATGTGGCCGACGTGCTGGAGCGGCTGTCGGAGCGCGGCCTGGTCCGGCGCGAGCGCAGCCAGCGTGATCGGCGATCGATGATAGCCTTCTTAACGCCTGCGGGAGAGGAGGTTCATGAACAGGCGCGGGTCTGCATGATGAAGGCGCAGGAGCGGTTGCTGGCGCCATTGGCGCCGCCGTTTCATCCGGCGTTCCTGGCGGTCCTGACTCAGTTAGTCGAAGGTAATAGCCAGTTCGTGCCTTCTGAATCTGGCTTCGAGGTCGAGCGTCGCCGCCGCGAGAAGATGCTCTCGCCGCAGCGTGATGCAGTAGCAGCGAAATCCGATCCGGAGTCGGGTGCGGCTGAAGAAGAGCCGCCTGCGCGCCGCAGGCGCCGCAAAGCCGCGGTGTCGCGTGATGATTAGTGCTTGTTGGCGGAGTTCGGCGAGGTGTCCGCGGTGGCCTTCGCGCGTTGCGCCGCAGCAAGCGGATGAGGCAGAATAGGAGGAATTTCTCTTAATCGGGTAGGAGGGCGCGCACTGAAGTTCATGCCTTTGAGGGAAAAATAATCAGTACAGCTCGCTTTTTGGGCTGTTCAAGCCGAACCCTTGTGTTACGCTTCAGGCCAGATGTTCGATCAAAGGAGTTGGCTGATGCGAATAAGTCCAAAAGTCATTCTCAGTGCGCTGGTGATGACGATGACGGCGATCGCCGCGCCGGCGAACGCGATCGAGACCATCCGTGTTCGTCTCGACTGGACCCCATGGGGCGACCAGGTGCCGTTCCACCTTGCCATCAAGAAGGGCTGGTACGCCAAGCAGGGGCTCGACGTGCAACTCGAAGAGGGCACCGGTTCGGTCTCCACCGTGCAGATCGTCGGCAACGGCGCCTACGATGTCGGCCACGCGGCGCTGGCCCCTATGGCGATTGCACGCTCGAAGGGCCTGAAGGTGAAGTCGATTGCGGTGTTCATTCGCCAGAACGATATCGGCCTGATGATCGGCAAGGACTCCGGCATCAGCTCGCCTAAGGATCTGAAGGGCACGAAGCTCACCTTCACGGCCGGTTCGCTGGAAACGCCGTTTCTCGATCGCTTCTTGGCGGCGGGCGGCCTGACCCGCAACGATCTCGAGTTGACGAACGTCGACGCCGCGAACAAGGGTACCCTCTATATGTCTCGCAATGTCGACGGTGCGTTTTCGTCGGCGCCGTTCATGCAGCCGATCTTCGATAAACAGCGCCCGACTAAGACCATTAACTTCTCGGACTACGGTCTGAAGTTCCCGAGCTTCGGTCTGGTCGCCACCGAATCCACGATCGCCGCCAAGGCCGATCAACTGCGCAAATTTGCAAGCGTCACAGCCGGCGCCTGGCAGTACATCCTCAATGGCCATGAAGATGAGGCCATCAAGGCGATTATCGACGCGCGGCCGCAGGCGAAGCTCAGCGCCGAGGTGCTGCGGGAGCAGATCGACATTCTCAAGGGGCTGGTTTCGACCCCCGCCACCGAAGGCAAGCCGATGGGCGTCGCCTCCGAGAAGGATTGGGCAGAGGGCATCGAGACCCTGAAGGAAGGCAAGCTGATGGACAAGGTGGAGACGCCGACCGCCTACTACACCAACGACTTCATCGACGAAAAGCTCGTGAAAGAGATCGCCAATGGCGGCGCTTGATCGTCTCAGCGTGCAATCCTTCGCGCCGGGCGTGGTGCCGGAGCGGGCGATGATCTCAGCCAGTGGCGTGCAGAAGCGGTTCGGCGGACCCACGGGTCTGCTCGCGCTCGAGAGCGTCTCGCTGGACATCGCCGAGGGTGAATTCGTCAGCCTGCTCGGGCCTAGCGGCTGCGGCAAGAGTACATTTTTGCGCTGTCTGGCCGGCCTCGAAAAGCCGACCGCCGGCGAGCTGCTGCTCGACGACAAGCCGATCAACGGCCCCCCGGAAAAGCTCGGCATCGCGTTTCAGCGCGATGCGCTGCTCGACTGGTTCTCCGTGCTCGAAAATGTACTGCTGCCGGCGGATTTCGGCGGTTACGGCCGTAAGGCCTACGAGCCCCGGGCACGTGAACTGCTGGCGATGGTCGGCTTGAAGGATTTTGCCGACGTCTATCCCAGTGCGCTGTCGGGTGGCATGCGGCAGCGAGCGGCGATCTGTAGATCCCTGCTGCTCGAACCGCGGCTGCTGCTGATGGATGAGCCGTTCGGAGCCCTCGACGCGCTGACGCGCGATCAGCTGAACGTCGATCTGCATCATCTCTGGCAGCGCCAGCGTATGACGGTGGGCTTCGTCACTCACTCGATCTCGGAGGCGGTGTTCCTGTCGACGCGGATCGTGGTGTTCAGCGCGCGTCCCGGCAAGGTCGCCGAGGACATCCGAGTCGATCTGCCCGATGATCGCAAGCTCGCACTCCGCGATACGCCAGACTTCATCCGCTACGCGCACCACATTCGCGGCCTGTTCGAGAAGATGGGCCTGATCCACGACTAGGCGTCACCTCGCTCGACGCCACCATCCATCGGGAGTTCAGATGCAGACGAACACACTGAAGCGTTTCGGAATTCCGCTGCTCGGCGCGCTGGCGTTCCTGCTGCTGTGGGAACTCGCCACAGATATTGGCGCGGTGCGTCCGATCATTCTGCCGTCACCCTCGTCTATATTCCGTGAACTCGCTTCAGAGCCGGCGTGGTTCGCCGAGCAGGCGGTGTTCACCGTCGGCGTCGCCTTGCTGGGTTTCGGACTGGCAGTGATCGTTGGGGTCGTATTCGCGATCGCGATCGTCGAGTGGCCGCTGCTCGATCGCTTGCTGTTTCCGCTGTTCATCGCGCTCAACAGCGTGCCGAAGGTGGCGATCGCGCCGTTGTTCATCATCTGGTTCGGCACCGGCGCAGAGCCGAAGATCGCGATCGCGGCGCTGATCGCCGTGTTCGCGATCGTTATCGATACCGCGCTCGGTCTGCATTCGGTGCCGCCGGATCAACTCGACCTCGCCAAGGTGCTGCGTGGCTCGCGGCTAAAGGTGCTGTTGCGCATCAAGATGTACTGCGCGCTGCCGCACATGTTCGCTGGCTTCAAAGTCGCGTTGTCGCTGTCGCTGGTCGGTGCAATCGTCGGCGAATTCGTGTCGTCGCAGAAGGGCCTGGGCTTCGCGATCCTCACCGCGCAGGGTTCGTTCGACACCCCGCGGGTGTTCGCCGCGATCTTCATCCTGTCGCTGCTCGGCGTGGCCCTGATCGGCGCGCTGGATGTCATCGAACGGATGGCGCTGCCCTGGCACGCCAGCCAGCGAAAGGCGACCGGCCACTAGGGCCGGTCAGGACTGGAGAGTCTGCTGCGAGGATGAGACGATGAGTTGGCAGTTTGCGATCGCGCGGAGCGAACTCCGCGCCGAAGGCGTCACCGGCGTCGATATTGGCGGCGTCCCAGTGGCCTTGTATCGGCTTGGCGACGAGGTGTTTGCGACCCACGGCATTTGTACCCATGCGCTGGCGTTCCTCGCCGATGGCTATGTCGAGGACGGCAAGATCGAATGCCCGCTGCACCAGGGCCTGTTCGACATCCGCACCGGCGCCGCGCTTTGCGCGCCGCTGACCGAGCCCGTGAGAACCTATGCGGTGAAGATCGAGGGCGACTCGGTCTATGTCGACCTTGACGGCGCGGCGGCGGATGTCGCCAGCGAGGCCGCGCTTAACAGCGTGGTGCCGGCACCGTCGGTCAAGCGCGCGGTGATCGCCGGTGCGGGTCAGGCGTCCGCCGCAGCGATCCGCGCGCTGCGCGAGGCGGGGTTCATCGGCTCGATCGATCTGGTGGGGGCCGAGACACATCTGCCCTACGAACGGCCGCCGTTGTCGAAGGGCGTGCTGCTCGGCACCACGCAGCATGAGGCCTGCGCTCGCCTGCGTCCGGCCGATTTGACGGCGCTCGGCGTGACCGCTCATCTGCAGACCACAGTCGTCTCGATCGATGTCGCCAATCGCCTCGTTGCGCTGAGCAATGGGGAGACGCTTGCCTATGACGAACTGCTTATCGCCACCGGCGGTCGCGCCAGGGCTCTCGACATTCCAGGCGCCGATCTGCCCGGCGTGATGTCGCTACGCACTTATGAAGAGTCGCTGGCGCTCGGCGAAGCGCTCCGCCTTGCGAAAAAAGTCGCCATCGTCGGCGGCGGCTTCATCGGTCTGGAGTTGGCTTCCGCAGCCGTCGAACTCGGCTGTTCGATCGTCGTGCTCGAGCGCGAGCCGGAATTGATGTCGCGCGTGATGCCGGCGCCGCTCGGCCGCGCGTTCCGGAGCCTCGCCGAGACGCATGGCGTAGAAGTGCGAGTCTCGACCTCGGTCGAAGCCATCTCGCAGTCGGACGGCCGGCTCTCCGTGCGGACCAACCACGGAACGATCTCCGCCGATCTCGTTGTCATGGCCGTCGGCCTTGAGCCGGAGACGGCGCTTGCCGTGCAGGCCGGCTGCGATGTCCAGAACGGCGTCGTGGTCGATGCGGCTGGACGCACCAGCGTTGCTAATATCTGGGCCGCCGGTGATTGCGCCCTGCACCACGCCGAGGTCCGCGGTCGCCGAATCCGCCTGGAGAGCTGGCACAACGCCGAGCAACAAGGCGCTGCTGCCGGCCGCGCAATTGCGGGCGCCGCGGAGGCAGGCGAGCAGGCCGCTCTGCCGTGGTTCTGGACGGATCAGTTCGGCCTCAACATTCAGGTGCTGGGCATTCCGACAAGCGGGGATGCCGTGGCTCGGACCGGGGAGGATGCCGCCAAGGGCACGATCTACCGGACGTTCGAACCGGCAACACGGCGGCTGACCGGCCTGGTGGCGTTCTCGTTGCCGCCAGCGATCCGGGTTGGTCGCGCCGAGCTCGCGAGCGGTGTGCCGTTCGACCCGGCGCTCGTGGACGCAGTGATTTTGTCTCAGGATGAGAATTCGCAGGAGGAGATGATGAACTCTCTGATCAAGATGCCGGCTGCGTCCGGGCAAGCCGCCGCCGAGAAGACCTATCACTGGCCGGCCGCGGGCCTGACGCGCGTGCCCGACTGGGTCTACACCGATGAGTCGATCTACAAACGCGAGGTGGAGAAGATCTTCCACGGTCATTCTTGGAACTATGTCGCGCTGGAAGACGAAGTCCGCAACCCCGGCGACTTCATCCGCTCCAATGTCGGTCCGACCCCGGTGGTGGTGGCGCGCGCCGAGGACGGCTCGATCAACGTGTTCGAGAACCGCTGCTCGCACCGCGCCGCCGAGTTCTGCCGCGATCTGCGCGGTTCTGCCAAGGAATTCGTCTGCCCGTATCACCAGTGGTCGTACGACCTGAAGGGCAATCTTGCCGGCGTGCCGTTCCGCCGCGGAGTCAACGGCGCCGGCGGCATGCCGAAGGACTTCAAGACCTCCGAGCACGGGCTGAAGCGTCTCAACGTCACAACCCATCGCGGCGTGGTGTTCGCGTCCTATTGCGACGACATGGAGCAGCTCACCGATTATCTCGGCCCCGAAGTGCTGGCCGAATTCGAAGCGACCTTCGACGGCCGCAAGCCGCGCGTGCTCGGTCACTATCGCCACAGCCTGCCGGGCAATTGGAAGCTCTACCACGAGAACCTCAAGGACCCGTACCACGCCACGCTGCTGCACACCTTCCTGGTGACGTTCGGGCTGCTGGTGGCTGGTAACAAGTCGCTGATGCTGGCCGACGCGTCGGGTCGGCACGGCGTCATGGCGTCGGCCAAGTCCGACACCACCAATTTGGCGGCGGACACCAAGAGGGAGATGCGGGCCTACAAGGAAGGCATGTCGCTGTCCGATCCGCGCTTCATGAAATTCGTCGACGAGTTCAACAGCCCGTGGTCGGTGACGATGATCACCGTGTGGCCGAACCTCATCGTCCAGCGCGAGATGAACACCCTGGGTATCCGCCAGATCGTGCCGACCGGCCCCAACGAGTTCATCATGAAGTGGACGATGTTCGGCTTCGAAGACGACGATGAAGAGATGACCCGTCATCGCCTGCGCCAAGGCAATCTGATGGGGCCGGCCGGCTTCCTCGGGCTTGAAGACAACGAGGCGATCAAGTTCGTGCAGGACGGCATGATCTCGGTGCCGGACGGCGAGCACGTCATCGAGCTCGATCCCGGCAACGACGGCACCTCGGATACGCTGATCTCCGAAGCCGCGATCCGCGGAATGTATCGCTACTGGCGCGAAGTGATGGAGCTCTGAGCGCGCTGCTGATGTGGCCGCTCAAGTAACCCGCCTGAGGATGACGAACATGTCTCTTGCCTTAGAAATCAGACCCCACCCCACCGATGACCGAGACGCTCAGATCGAGCGGCTGTTGCTGCGCGCCGAAGTCGACGATTTCAACGCCGCCTACGCGGCCGCCCTCGATGCCCAGCGTCTGGTCGATTGGAGCGAGATGTTCACCGAAGACGCCAGCTATGTCGTCCTGTCGCGTGAGAATCACGACAGCGGTCTGCCGGTCGGGCTGATCTATTGCGAAGGCCGGCCAATGATCTTCGATCGGGCGTTCGCGCTGGAAAAGACCGCGATGTTCGCGCCGCGCTATTTGCGGCACATCGTCAGCAACACGCAGGTTCTCGGCGTCGAGCCCGACGGCGCCATCCGGGCGCGGGCGAACTACGTGGTGCTGCAGGTGCTGTTCGATCGACCGGATGCGACGCTGCATCAGGTCGGCGTCTATCACGACGTGTTCAGGCGGGAACCGGACGGCTTGCGTCTCGCCAAGCGCCACTGCGTGTACGATAATCTCTTGGTGCCGAACGCGCTGTGCCTGCCGGTTTGAATCGCTGCGCTGCTCGTTCGCGGGCGCTACCAGGGTCGAAGAATAGGGAGTCGAAATGAGCGGCAGCTCGGTCAACGGCGAGGGGATCGGTGCGCGCGCGCTTCGCAAGGAAGACGCGCGGCATCTTCATGGCCGCGGCCAGTTCGTCGGGGACCTGGCGATGGCCGGCCTGCAGGACGTCGCTTTCCTGCGCAGCCCGGTGGCGCACGCCGTTATCCTGTCGCGCAGCAAGCCGTCCCGCTCCGATGGCGCCATCTTTTTCCATGACGACCTGACGGGCGCGTTGCCGATCGTCACCCGCTCGTCGATCCCCGGATATAAAGTATCGGACTATCCGGTGCTGGCGCGTGAGCGCGTCCGGTTCGTCGGCGAGCCAGTGGCGATGTGCGTCGCCGCGAGCCGCGCACTGGCCGAAGACCTCACGGAAACCATCGACGTTCAATACGACGAGCTTCCGGCAATCATGTCGTGCGATTCCGGCCGCGCGGCCGGCGCGGCGCTGCTGCATCCGCAGTGGGGCGATAATCTCTTCCTCGAAACCTCGTTCGACAGCGGGCTCGATCCGGCCGTCGCCGATGCGCCCATCAAAGTCGAGCTCGACATCTCGACGGCGCGCCAGACGATGCATCCGCTCGAAGGCAAGGGCGTGGTGGCGCACTGGGATCATCGGGCCGCCCAGCTCGTGGTGCACACGTCGACGCAAGTGCCACATCTGATCCGGGCCGGTCTCGCGGAATGCCTGGGTCTGCCGCAGGCGATGGTTCGTATTATCGCGCCGGACGTCGGTGGCGGCTTCGGCTACAAATGCCTGCTACAGCCCGAAGAGGTCGCGGTCGCCTGGCTGGCGCTGTCTTACAAGACGCCGTTTCGCTGGATCGAGGACCGCCGCGAACATCTGGTCGCCGGCGCCAATGCGCGCCAGCATCAGTATCACATCAAGGCTTATGCGGATCAGCAGGGCCGGCTGCTCGGCATGGACGCTGAAGTCTCGGTGGATGTCGGCGCATATTCGGTGTGGCCTTTCACCGCCTGCCTCGAGGCCGCGCAGGCCGGCGGAAATCTGCCGGGGCCTTATCATCTCACGGCGTATCGGGTGCAGACCTACTCGGTCGCAACCAATAAGCCGCCCTTCGCGCCGTATCGCGGCGTCGCCCGTCCAGGCGTGTGCTTCGCGATGGAGCAGGTGATCGACGCCATCGCCAAGGCAGTCGGCCGCGAGGCGTGGGAAGTTCGCGCCGAGAATCTGGTCCCCGGTTCGGCGATGCCATACACCAACATCACCAACAAGCATTACGATTCCGGCGACTACCCGGCGGCGTTGCTGAGCGCCAAGGAGATGATCGGGCTTGATGCCTTCCGGGCCGGCGCGCGGCGAGACGCACGCGGCCGCTATCTCGGCATCGGCTTCGCCAGCTACACCGAGCAGTCCGCGCACGGCACCAAGGTTTTTGCCGCCTGGGGCCTGCCGTTTGTGCCGGGTTATGATCAGGCGTTCGTCAAGCTGACGCCGGATGGCGCGCTGGAGGTCCGTTCCGGCATTCACACGATTGGCCAGGGCCTAGAAACGACGCTGGCGCAGGTCGCTTGTGAAGTTACGGGCGTGCCGCTGCGCGACATTCGGGTCACGCTCGGCGACACCGCGACGACGCCGTTCTCGACTGGCGCCTATGCATCGCGCGGCATCGTCATGGCGGGCGGCGCGGTGGGGCGCGCCGGCGAGGTGGTGGCATCGCGCATCAAGGCGATCGCCGCGCATCTGCTGCAGGTCGCGCCGGACGCGGTCACGTTCCGTGACGGCCGAATCTATGCAGGTAACGCCAGCCTGTCCTACGCGGATGTCGGCCGGGCCTGGTACTTCCGGCCAGAGCAGCTTCCGGAAGATGTGGACCGCGGCGGGCTGGAGGCGACCGAAGGCTATAAACCGGATGTCGATGGCGGACTGTTCTCTTACGCCAGCCATGCCGTGCAAGTCGCCGTCGATGCAGAGACCGGCCTGGTCGAAATCCTCGACTATGTCATCGTCGAAGATTGCGGCCGCATGGTCAATCCGATGATCGTGGAGGGTCAGACCTACGGCGGTGCCGCGCAGGGTGTCGGCACCGCGTTGTTCGAGGAGAGCCCGTACGATGCCAACGGCCAGCCGCTGGCGTCGACGCTGATCGATTATCTGCTGCCGGGGCCGGTCGAGCTACCGAAGTTCCGCATCGCGCATCGCGAGACGCTGTCGCCCTACACCAAGTTCGGCATCAAGGGGGTCGGCGAGGGCGGGGCGATTGCGCCGCCGGCCGCGATCATCAACGCCATCAACGATGCGCTGGCGCCGTTGCATGCCCAGGTGCGCGACGCGCCGGCATCGCCGAAGCGCGTGCTGGCGGCGATCGAAGCCGCCAAAGGCCATGTCGGCGCGCTGGCCGGGGCCGACGCATGAAGCCGGCTGCTTTCGATTATGTCCGTGTCCGCTCGGTGCGCGAAGCGGTGGACCTTCTCGCGGCCAAGGATGATGCCAAGATCCTCGCAGGCGGCCAGTCGCTGACGCCGATGCTGAACCTGCGGTTGGCTCGCTCACAGTTGCTGATCGACATCAAACGCGCCGAAGGGCTGCGGTCGCTTGCGGCCGATGACTCGGTAGTGGCGATCGGCGTCGGCTGGACTCACGCGGAGATCGAAGACGGCGTATTCGAAGATCCGACTCGCGGCTTGATGCGGCACGTCGCGCGTGGCATCGCCTATCGGGCGGTGCGCAATCGCGGTACCATCGGCGGCAGCCTGGCCCACGCCGATCCCGCGGCCGATTGGGTATCCACCATGGCGGTGCTCGGTGCGACGCTGGTCTGCGAAGGCGCGGGCGGCAAGCGGCGGCATGTCGCCGCGGATAGTTTCCTGCAGGGCGCGTTTCTGACGCAGCTTGCTTCGGATGAAGTGCTGGTTGCGGTCGAGGTGCCCCGGCTCTCGGCGCAGGCGCGCTGGGGCTACTACAAAATCTGCCGCAAGGCGGGCGAGTTCGCCCATGCGCTCGGCGCTGTGATCCACGATCCGGCCCGGAATATATGCCGCATCGTCGTCGGCGCAACCGATGGCCCGCCGAAGTTGCTGCCCGGGACCGCAGCGGCGCTGGCCGCCGATCCCATGTCCGAAGCTCTTGACGGTCTCGATCAGGAGATCATCGCCGCTCTGCCCGAGCACGAACCGGCAGCCCGGCGCCTACACGCGACAGCCGTCCGCCGCGCCATCGCGGCGATGTCCACCAGAATGGATCACTGAAAATGGCGACGCTTTCGCTTTCGATCAACGGCCGCAGCGTCACCGCCGAGGTCGAGCCACGGACTCATCTGGCCGATTTCCTGCGCAGCGATCAGCATCTCACAGGCACCCATCTCGGCTGCGAGCAGGGCGTGTGCGGTGCCTGCACGGTGCTGATCGACGGCAAGCCGCAGCGCGCCTGTTTGACTTTCGCGATCGATTGCGATGGCGCTGACGTGCGCAGCATCGAGGGCTTCGAGAACGATCTTTTGATGAACGAACTGCGTGCGGCATTTAGTAAGTTTCACGCGCTGCAGTGCGGCTTCTGCACGCCCGGAATGCTTGCCAGCGCGCGCGACATCGTCAGCCGTCTGGGCGAAGTCTCCGAAAAGCGCATCCGTCTGGAGCTGTCCGGCAACATCTGCCGCTGCACCGGCTATGTCGGCATCGTCGAGGCGATCCGCAGCGTTTCGCTGGGCAAAGCACCAGAATCTTTCGCCGTGGCCGCCGCCGCGACACGCCTGGAGCGATTGGGCGCCGACGTGGTCATTCGTTCTACCGAAACGGCGCCGACAAGCCAGCTAGGCCGGAGCAAGGGCGAGGGCGGTTCGCTCGAAGAGCGGATCGTCATCAACGCCCCGCCCGAAGAGGTGTGGGGCGCGCTCTCCGATCTGCGGCGTGTGGCGCCTTGCGTTCCAGGCGCCGAGATCACTGAAATCGATGGCGAACTCATCAAGGGCCGCGTCAAGATGGCGCTCGGGCCAATCAAGCCGTCCTTCCGCGGCGAAGCGCGCGTGTCGCTGAACCCGGCCGCGCGCGAAGGCAAGATGACCGGCCTCGGGCGCGACAAGGGCACTGGGTCGTCGGCTGAAGGCGAGGCGAGCTGGCGCGTGATCGAAGGGCCGGCGAACGGTTCTGTCGTCGTCGTCTCCATGAACTGGCGACTGACCGGCATGCTGTCGCAGTTCAACCGCTCCAGCATCGTTCGTGACGTCGTGCGCGGCCTTGCAACCGCTTTCGCGGCTAATCTCGAGGCCATGTTGAAGGGCGACGCACCGCCGCCAAGCGAACCTGAGAGCCTGAACGTTCTGCAACTGATCTGGTCGATGATCAGGCAGCGCCTGTTCGGCAGGTCGTAGGCGGCGGTCGGCACGCCCAGCGGCTCGCCGAGTGCAGCGACGGCCATTAAGCGGCTAAGTCTCCGAGATGATATCGACGATTGTGTTTTTCATGCCGTTCACGATCGGCACCTGATTCTTCATCTTCACGTACATGCAGCCACGCAGCTCAGGCATTTGCGAGAGAACTGGTGTCGGCAACGATTGAGCCTTAACTCCCTTTGGAATCTTGGCGCCAACGGCAGGAGTGAAGTCCTCGGCGGATTTGGTGGCTGCCAGCCGGAATTCCACCTCGTTGTGTTCGGTCAGCGCGGCCTTGCGAATCTGCTCACGCTGAGAGGTTGAGAGCTTGAGTTTCGGTAACGATGGAGTCTGCGACACCTTGGTGCCGTTGCTCAGTTCAACCGCGCCTTGTGCATTCTGTTGCGCCGACGAAAGCGCAGTGCCGCCGAGCATGATCGCCAGTGCGGCGACGATGGTGGGACTCCTCATGGGCTTCGTCCTTCTGCGGATGCTCTGCCCCTGGAAAGTAATGGAGAGATTTTTCCTCCGTTCCTGACGAGCCTTCGCTGGGCGAGCATTTTACCCGCGATCGGCCTCCGGTTCCAGATCGGGAACCGGCGCGTGCGCGCAACTCAACATCGCGAGAGCTGTGAGGCGGTTCACACCGCGGTGTCCTGCTTGGCGCTAGTCAGAGCGCTGCAGGATATCGCTGCACGATATTGCTCGATTTCAAAGCGGGAGATTTCGCATGAAGCTTCTGATCGTTGCTTCTTTCACCGCCGCCGTCGGTCTGCTTGCTGCTCTGACCGGCATCTCGCGATCACACTCCGACTTGACGACCGGGCATGCCGGTACAGCAAGCACGTCGATATTGCATGACATGCAAAGCGCCCGCAGCATGGACAGTTTGCCGGCCGAGGACTTCGAGGATCGGTCACTGGTGTATCCCAGGGAAACCAGGCGCTGATTGGAAACGACGCACGGCAAGCTTTATGGGCCCCAAAAAGCAGCCGGGACGAACTGATCGCCCGCCATCAAACCAAGCGATTGCAGTTCACCTCGATGAGCGTCTATTTCAAGAATGGCGAGGAGGAGCGCCAGCACGATCGCGGCAAAGATGAGCGCCGGCGATGCTTTGGCGGGCACACGCTCAGGGCGTGGCGGAATCGCATTGCGAAGCAATCGCCATAGAGAGATGAGATGCAGATACGTTTTTGGTCGTATTTGCATAACGTCATCCTTGACGTGTCACGATCGAGCATAGGATCAGGCTATATCCGGTTCAAGCTGACAACGCCCGTTGCGGCATTGCGTAGCAGGTGCATCTTGTCTCCTGCGATGCAGCATTGAAGCAGGCAACTGCTGCCAACTTTGACGAGAGTAGCGCGCGCGAATGGCCCATGGAACCGCCACGAGTCTGAGCACGACCGCCGCTCTGCTGGCGCTTCTTGTGGCGTCGGCGCAGGCGCAATTGGCAGGTCACGGCGGGCCGGTGCGGGCAATTGCGATCTCCGGCGATGGCAACAGCCTGCTGTCGGGCAGCTTCGACACCGCCGCGATTCGATGGTCGCTCAAGACAGAATCCGCCGAGCAGGTCCTGCGCTTCCATTCCGGTGCGGTGAACGCGGTTGCTTTCCTGAAGGATGGGCGAATGGTGACCGCCGGAGCGGATGCGAAGGTCGCGATCTGGACGCTCGGCAGGCAGCAGCCGGACCAGGTTTTCGAGGGCCATACCGCACCGGTCGTTTCACTCGCCATCTCGCCGGACGGCGCAAGGCTGGCTTCTGCCTCCTGGGACCACACGGTTCGCGTCTGGTCTCTGGACGACGGCGCCCAACAGGTGCTGGAAGGGCATACGCAGCAGGTTAATGGCGTCGCATTCACACCCGATGGACGATATCTGGCAAGCGTCGGATACGATCGCGAACTGAGGATATGGCCATTGGCGGGCGGCACTCCAAACGTCATTGCGCTGGAATCACCCCTCAACGCCGCGGCAGCCGCGCCTGACGGCGAGATCGTCGCGGGCGGTGCCGATGGGAAGCTGCACTTTCTGACGACGGAGGGCCACGAGAGCGGCGAGGTGCAAGCCGGGCAGAGGCCTATTGTCGCGCTGGCAGTCTCTCCGGACGGCACGTCGGTGGCGGCTGCGGGAATTGGCGGCAGCGTTGCCTTGATCGATCGCAAAGCGCGGACCATCGCGCAAACGCTGGCCGATTCCGGTTCGCCCGTGTGGGCGGTCGCGTTCTTGCCGGACAGCGCAACATTGCTGACCGGCGGCGCCGACGGTAAGATTCGGCGTTGGAACGCGCGGACCGGCGCTGTCATCGGCGCATCGCAAGCCCAGCCGAGCGATCCGCTTGCCGGCTATGCCGGAGATCACGGCGCCGAGGTGTTCAGGGCGTGCGTCGCCTGTCACACCCTGTCAGGGAAGGACGCGCAACGCGCCGGCCCCACGCTTGCGGGCCTCTATGGGCGCAGGATTGCGTCACTGCCCGGCTATCGCTTCTCGGACGCCCTCAAGGGCATGAACATCATATGGACGCCCGAGACGGTGTCGAAATTGTTCGAACTCGGTCCGAACACCTATACGCCCGGCACAAAAATGCCGGAGCAACGGATTGGATCTGCGGAGGATCGCAAGGCCCTGACCGATTTTCTCGGGCGCGCGACATCGAAATGACGCCGAAGGTCTAGTACCCGGGCCATCGCTCGACCGGAAGATCCGTTAAATCCGGACGGTTCCTGAGCACGGTGGAGACGTCCATGTTGGGATGTTCCTTCATTGCCTCCGTGACGCAATTGTTGACGTATTTCCTGCGCGACAGCCACTTGATCTTCCTGCCGTTCGCTTCCGCCTTGCAGGCAACGATCGCCCGCTTGAGGGCGACCTTGTCGGCCCTCGATACGGCAGCCGCTGCCGGCACGGTCTGCATTGCAATGGCACCAACAAACAGCGCGGTCGCGAAGATGCTTGCGTTTGTGCAATGAAACATAACGCACTCCCCATTTGTTGCTTATCGATTGATTGCTTGTTCGTGATTCCGGCTAATCCTTGTTTTCTCGCTGGCGTAAATAATCATCCGTCGTCCGGGGCGGAGCGCGTTCCGGAATGTCGTTGAACGGATCGAACTGCTGCTCGCTCATGACGACGACGCGACAGTCGGCGCACATCCTCACCACGTCCAGCCGCTTGTCGCCCGTGGGATACATCCAGTGCCGGCCCTCGAGCTTCGCCG
Organism: Bradyrhizobium acaciae; assembly: GCF_020889785.1. Classification (GTDB taxonomy): domain Bacteria; phylum Pseudomonadota; class Alphaproteobacteria; order Rhizobiales; family Xanthobacteraceae; genus Bradyrhizobium; species Bradyrhizobium acaciae. Next base: position 158,564 of record NZ_JACMYK010000001.1, on the reverse strand, counting down.
CGATCTTCTCGATCGTGCTCTTCACGCCGAAGGGCGTGCCGCAGCGAATGCAAAGCGCCGGCTCTTCTTCCTTGATGATCCGGGCTGGAGCGGTGGTGGCGCGGAAGTCGATCTGCGGCTTCAAGGTGATGACCTTTTCCGGGCAGGTTCTCTGGCACAATCCACATTGCACGCAGGCATCTTCGACGAATTTGAGCACGGGACGCTCGGGATCGTCGCGGAGGGCGCCGGTGGGGCAGGCCGAAACGCAGGCCAGGCACAGGGTGCAGCCATCCACGTTGACACTGATCGCCCCGAGCGGCGCGCCTTCCGGCAGGGCAATCACGTCAGTCGGGGCAGGCGCAACGCGATGCAACTCGCGAAGAGCGAAACGAAGCAAGTCGCGCCGCTTGCCTACCGTCTTGAAGGTTGCAGGAGCTTCCACGACCGGCGCGGGCTCGATGGCCCGCAGCACGTCCCCCAGTGCATCCGGATCGTCCGTTTCGATCGTCGAGACGCGGTTGCCGGAAAATCCAAGTCCGGAAACGATCGCATCGGCCATCGCTATGGTTTGGCGAAGACCGGCGATGTCGTGCCGCGGTTTGGCTCGCAGCAGGAAACGGATTGCCGCCGCGCCATAGGCAAAGGAGGTTGCAATCGCTTCGAGGCCGACCTGCGTCACCTCGTTGACGGTGAACGGCAGCACGTTGGCAGGAAGCCCGTCGCCGTGGCGGGCGAGAGCATCAATCAGCGCAGTGCCATGTTGGCCGTCGTGAAACAGGATCACCGCATTCGAGCCACCGGCTTCACGATAGGTCAGCAGCGTCGCGCGCAATTTGTGAAGCAGGACGTCGGCCGGCGGCAAGGCGTAGGTCGCTGCTCCCGTCGGACAGGCAGCGGCGCACTGCCCGCAACCGGCGCAGACCTCCGCATTGATCCTGACGTGGTCGCCATCCGGGGTGATCGCTCCGGTCGGGCAAAGATCGAGGCATCGATGGCAACCCGTCAATTTCGACCGAGAATGGACGCATATCTCGGGGGTAAAATTGACGTATTTGGGTTTGTCGAAGGTACCGACGAGGTCCCGCGCCCTCAGCACGGCACGCAGCATCGCAGCCGGATCTCGCGGGTCGGCGCGGAGATAGCCGTCGCGCAGCTCATGGGCGGAGAAAAGTGGCGTTCCCCCGGAGAGATCGAGGACGATGTCGCAGCGCGATGTCAGGTCGTTGCGCGGAGCTTCGAAGACGAGTGCGTTGCGCGAGGAGGGGCGCGGGGCCGCATAGTCATCGACCGTCAGCTCGAACGCTCCCAGATAGCCGCTGGCGTTGCGGATCGTTCCCTTGACGATTGGGAACGACGTCGTTGCCGGCGGCATGATCTGCGCCGGCCTTGTGATCATGACAGTCACGTCGAGATGCTCGGCAAGCAGTCGGCCGGCTTCGATTGCCACTTCGTCGCAGCCGTAGATCAGGACCACCCCTTCGCTCGACAGGGTGACAAACGGAAAATCGGGCGTAGCCTCCGACGCCGCTGCAAGCAGAGCTGCCATTTTTGGGCCCGCCTTCGCACCCTCCGCCGACCAGCCGGCCGTCTCCCGAAGGTTGACGAATTCCATCGCCCCGGCACGCTCCTTCGCTTCCTCGCCAAACAGCGCCGCCTCCTGGGTGCAGCCGACGATGAGTGGTCCATCCGCCTTCGCCGCGTTGCGAAAATAATCGAGCTCCGCACGGCAGAGCTGACGGAATCCGGCGATTTCGCTTTTGCGGCATCCGCGCCTGATCGCGCCCGTGTCGAGACGCATGGTGTCCTCGCACGAGCAGATCAGGATCGCTTTTTTCGGTTCGGACATGCGCAGCCGCTTATCTCACCGAGAGGCAGGGAACGATCGCGAGCAGACTCGCGTCAATCCTTCTGCTCGATTAGGTTATTCTCACGAGAAAGGAAAAGGAAGCTGGAGGTCCGACTGACACCGACAGCCCCCAGGCGCTCTGCGGTTTCGGAGCCCATCAATCTGCCTCCGCCATTCACGCTGGTGAGGCTGCGCGAAAGCCGTGACGCCTTTGCCCACGCAACCGATATCGCAAAGGCGAGTGGGGCAGGTACACTGACCTATGTGGGGCGGTTCGATCTTGCCGAATTCGCAATCGTGCTCGAACCGAGCGAGCCCTTGCGCACTGCGCGCCGCGCTTTCTACGCGGGGATGGTGGCGCTGACCGATGCATTGCGTGCCTATGCACCGCCGAACAGCGCGATCGTGATCGACTGGCCCGATACGATTCGTGTCGACGGTGGTCTTGTTGGCGGCGGACGGCTTGGCTGGCCGCCATCAGCGAAGGAGGACAAGCCTCCGCGCTGGCTGGTGTTCGGTGCCATGATCCGGACCGTTGCGATGACCGACACGGAAGCTGGCCTGTATCCGCTCGCTGCCGCACTGGATCAGGAGGGGTTCGGCGAGGCCGGCGCGGTTCAGGTCGCGGAAAGCTTTGCGCGGCATCTGATGCGTGCGCTGGACGGCTGGCAAACCGATGGATTCGACGGCATCGCACGCGAATTCCTGGGTCGACTGTCGCGTGAGCCGCAGATCACGCATCTGATAGCTGACAATGGCGACCTCATCACGCGCCGGATCGGGACGGAAGTGACCGTCCGGCAGGACCTGAGAAGAGGCTTAATGTCGCCCTCATGGCTCGATCCAAACCTCGGAGGGCCGCGCCTGTGAGACTCTTGCGCACCATCGCGCTCGATCCGTCCGACAGGTTCGTATTCGACGTGGCCGCGGAGCCCGGAGAATGGGCGGTTTCGGGCGCGTTCCGCTTTTGCGATCAGGATCCGGCGAAGCTGGGCGGCAAGGCCCGTTCGGCGTTTCGCAGCGGCTTTCTTGGAGTGCAGTCCTGGGGCTGGTCGACGCTGGCGCAAATCGTCCCTGCGTCAGAGAACGATTGCCGCGCGTTGGTGGAGCTCCTTGCACAACAGCTGGTGGAACAGTTTGGCGCGCCGGATCCTGCGACCGCGCACCTTGCTGCGGAGGAAGAGGTTGCTTTTGCGCAGTCACTCTGCGCCCATCCTGTCAGCACGCTGATCGCCGTTCATCGCTCGGCGAACGATGGCGAGGTCCGCGAGTCATTTCGCAGGTTGCGACTGCGGGAGGGGCAGCGTCACGGCAAAGCGTTCTCGTTCATGGAGGTCGAGGATGACCTCGAGCCCGACAGCGATCTAAACATTGCGAATATCGGCGCGGAGCCGTCACGGCGATGAGGGACTTCTGGATCGCTTGCGGCCACCACCTGCTCGATCGAAATGCGAGCGGCGGACTCGTTGTGACAGGACAATTTCTGAAGGCCTATTTCGTCCGTCCCGAGTTGATGCCACCGGACGATGCCTGCGACATCGAACGCAGGCTGCATCGGGAGCTACGCGCCGATCCGCGCCGGGCGGTTACCAAGGAAGAGGTTGCCGCAATCGCCGATGCGGATGCGCGGGAGAATTGGCAGTTCGTGCTGGCGTTCCGCGACCTCTTGCTACGCGAACCCACATTGGAAGCGGCCTATCTTGCGCTCGTTCGGTCAGGAACTATCAACCTGCCACCCCTGTTCCTGAACCAGCTCGTGCACGTCATTCTGCGCAACGCACTCCATGGCTGCGAGGATTCGTTCGTGTTACGTGCGGCCGAGTTGTTCTTCCGGCCTCAGCGGGTCGTGCCGCACGAGCAGTCGTTGCTGCTCGGTGACGAGGAAGTCATTGGCGGACGAAGCCCGACGCCGGTGTTGTCGCTGATCTCCATGTTGGGGGGCGCGACTGGAGCCGGGGTCGACGTCTTGGGCGATGCGAATGCCGATAGCTACTGGCATCGCAGTGATCAGTTCGATCTTGCGCTCGATTTCAGCACCGGGACACGGGGGCCGGCTGCCCTGGCGGATGTCATGAAACTCTGGATTTCTCATTTGCTCGGGGTTGACGTCGCAATCGAGCCGCTCAGCGCCCTGCGCGATGCGAAGCTCGCCTGGTATGTCGGGCTCGATGCCGAAGCCACTCGGATCGGCGACCGGCTGTGGCATGGCGAGACGCTCGATGACCGAACGATGGCACGCGTGCTGGCGTTATTCCGGGTGACTTTCGCTGATGCACATCTGGTCGTCGACGCCGTCGGGCGCGAGGACGTCTATCTGATACTGGCAATGAGCCCCGATCAGCTTGTGCGGATGAAACCGCAGAATCTGTTGACGGGACTGCCGATCAAACACCTGGAGGCTATGACGTGAGTTCCGCCGTCCTGCCGTTGTTGCGCATTCCGCTCGGCGTCGTGGTCGAGCGGGTAAGCGCGGAATCCCCGTGGATCGATTTTGTCTGGCGCGGCACCGGCGTGTTGCCGGATGAGCCCGACATGACGCCGTGGACCGTCTTACGGGAGCAGGAGGGAACGACGCTGTTTTATGCCGGGAGCGCGATGGTCGATCTCTATCGTTCGGAAGCAGCGCGCTACCGCGACAATCTCGCCAGCGGTGATCCCAGTGTCTGGATCATACTGGCGCCTTCCGACGGCGCCTGGCCTTATGTTGTTTCGGCAGTCACCGCCGACCCCGCGGAAGGAGAGGCATGCACCGAAGCCGGTACCAATCTGGTCGAGGCGGTGCCTATGCCGGAGGTGCTACGTCGGGCGATTGAAAATTTTGTTGCGCAGCACCACGTCGAGACGGAGTTCGTCAAGCGCGAGCGGCGACGCGCCGACCCGGAGGCGCTTGCGCGGCGTCACCACGAAGGTGAGCACGAATGAGTGACGAGCATTTTCTGGCGCGCTGGTCGCGTCGCAAGCAGGAGGCGAAGCCCGATTACGTCGAGCCGGCGCCGGAACAAGCTGTCGAGGCGGGCGCGCCGGCGCCGGCAGATCCTGTGCCGGCGGTGCCGGCTCTCGCCCAGCCGGATCTTTCGAACTTGCCGCCCATTGAATCGATTGATGCCGCCACCGACATCACGGCTTTCCTGCGCAAAGGCATTCCGCTGGAGTTGAGCCGGGCGGCGCTTCGTCGTGCCTGGAGTGCCGATCCCGCCATCCGCGATTTCGTGGGTTTGGCGGAGAACGCCTGGGACTTCAACGACCCGAACGCCATGTCCGGTTTCGGCCCATTGGACTATTCAGCCGAGCGGGTCGGCGCGCTCGCCCATCGCATCGTCGGGGGTGTGGCAGAGGCCGCCGAAAGCCTCGCCAACCCGTCCACGGAAGGGGCCGAAGAGGCGGCGCGACCGGCTGATCTGCAATCCGATTTTGGGCCGTCATCAGGCCCGGTGAAGGCAATCACCAATCCTCAACGGTTCGGGGAGCGCGCGGTCGAGGAATTACCGGCCGGTTCTGCTGCACCGCAACCGGCAGCTGCGCGTGACGAGACTTCCGTTCCGCGCCGCGCACATGGCGGTGCGCTGCCCCGGTAGACTGCGACGAAATGCGATAGCCTAAAGCTATGGCAGTTGATTGACCAAATCCCGCGGCGCGCCGTAGTCTTTCGTCTGCAAACGCAATTGGCCCCTGGAGCGGGAGGTCGGCGTGCGCGATGCGGGACTTGAGCGTGCAATTGATGCGGCGGGCGGCGTCGCCGAGCTCGCCCGTAAGATCGGTATTGCCCAGCCTTCGGTGTCGAACTGGAACAGGGTGCCTGCGCAACGCGTGATCGCGGTCGAGACCGTAACGGGCGTCCCGCGCAAGTTGCTTCGCCCCGATCTCTACAACGGGCCTGTCGTGGGAGGCGACGCTGTTGATCCGATCGATGCGGCGCGTGCCCAGGAATACGCGTTGCTTGCAAACCTGCTTTGGTCCGCGCCGTCGGCCGCATTGCTTGAGCAGATCGCGCAGTTGAAGGGCGATGCGACGCCGCTGGGGCGCGCCCACGCAGCTCTTGCCGACGCTGCATCGGCTGCCGTGGCATCCGAGGTCGAGCGCGAATATTTCGATCTGTTCGTCGGTCTCGGCCGCGGCGAGTTGCTGCCTTACGCGTCCTATTATCTGACCGGCTTTCTTAACGAACGTCCTTTGTCGCGCCTGCGCGACGATCTGGCTCTGCTCGGGATCGAGCGGGTGGCGAACAATTTTGAGCCGGAGGATCACGCGGGGACGTTGTGCGAGATCATGGCGGAGCTTGCGGTGGCGGGCCCTTCGGCATCGCCGGATGCACAACGCGCCTTCTTCGAAAAGCACGTTTCTCTCTGGATGGGACGTTTGTTCGCCGACATGGAGAAGGCGGAAAGCGCTGGATTCTACCGATCGGTAGGGATGCTCGGACGGGTTTTTCTGGAAATAGAAGCCGAGGCTTTCACGTTCGCCAACTGACCGGCGCCGCCGGTCCGGGAGTAACGCGATGAGAGACGAGAGGAAAACGACAGCCGGCCGCCGCGACTTTCTTCGTAAGGCCGGAATCGGCGCCATCGGCGCCGGAGCGACACTGGCGACGCCCTTGATCGCGCCCGCAAAAGCCGACAGCGAGACCGACGATGAGAAGCGCAAGGCACGCTACAAGGAAACCGACCACGTGAAGGCCTACTACCGCGTCAATCGTTATCCCGGGTGAGGGAGGCGGCCGTGCTGATCAAGAGAACACAACAACGTTCCGAAATCGCCTCAAGCGGATCCATCGCGGCAGGCTTGTCCGGGCAAAGGAATGGTCTCGACCGCCGCGCCTTCCTGCGCCGCTCGGGTCTTGCGGGCGGTGCGCTCGCCGCGTTGAGCACCCTGCCGCCTGGCAGCGTGCGGACGGCTAAAGCGGCAATGGCAGGTCCCCTCTCATCCGGGGCGACGGTTCGCAAGAGCATTTGCACGCATTGCTCGGTGGGATGCACCGTGACCGCGGAGGTGTTGAACGGGGTCTGGATCGGTCAGGAGCCGAGTTGGGATTCTCCGATTAATCGCGGATCGCATTGTGCGAAGGGCGCTTCCGTGCGCGAGCTCGTGCACAGCGAACGCCGGCTCCGTTATCCGATGAAGCTGGTGGATGGACAGTGGACGCGCGTCTCTTGGGAGACGGCGATCAACGAGATCGGCGACAAGCTGCTCGAGATTCGCGAGAAATCCGGCCCGGATTCGGTTTATTGGCTCGGCTCGGCCAAAATGACGAATGAGGGCGCCTATCTGTTCCGCAAACTCGGAGCATTCTGGGGCACCAACAACACCGACCATCAGGCGCGCATTTGCCATTCGACGACCGTCACCGGCGTGGCCAATACCTGGGGCTACGGTGCGATGACCAACAGCTACAACGATATCCGCAATGCCAAGACCCAAATGATCATGGGCGGAAATCCGGCTGAGGCGCATCCGGTCTCGTTGCAGCATTTGCTCGAGGGCAAGGAACTCCAAAAGGCCAACTTCATTGTGATCGATCCCCGTCTGACGCGAACCGCGGCGCACGCGACTGAATATGTCCGCATGCGGCCGGGCACCGACATCCCGGTGCTCTACGGCATCATGTGGCACATCCTCCAGAACGGCTGGGAGGACAAGGAATTCATCAGGCAGCGTGTCTACGGTTTCGACGATCTTCGCAAGGAGGTCGAAAAATGGAATCCGGAGGAGGTTGAGCGCGTCAGCGGTATTCCCGGCGAACAGCTCAAGCGTGTCGCCAAGATGTTTGCGACCGAAAAGCCGTCGACGCTGATCTGGGCCATGGGCCAAACCCAGAAGACAGTCGGCACGGCGAACGTGCGGGCGAGTTGCATCCTGCTCCTCATGACCGGCAACGTCGGCGGACCGGGTATGGGCGCCAACATCTTCCGCGGCCATGACAACGTGCAGGGAGCGACTGACGTCGGGCTCGATATCGTCACGCTGCCGTTCTACTATGGACTGGCCGAGGGCGCCTGGAAGCACTGGTCACGGGTTTGGGAGGTTGACTACGACTTCCTGAAGTCCCGCTTCGATAGCAAGCAGATCATGGAAACCCCCGGCATTCCGCTCACCCGCTGGTTCGATGCGGTGACGCTGCCGAAGGATCAGGTCGCACAGAAGGACAATGTGCGGGCGATATTCGTGCAGGGACACGCCTCCAACAGCATCACCCGTATCCCTGAATCCCTCAACGGCCTCAAGGCGCTTGAACTGCTTGTCATCGCCGACCCGCATCCGACCACTTGGGCATCGCTTTCCGTGGAGGCGGGACGCAAGGATGGCGTCTACGTTTTTCCGGTTGCCACGCAATTCGAGTGCAAGGGTTCGCGTGTCGCCTCCAACCGCTCAATGCAGTGGGGTGAGCAGATCGTCAAACCGGTGTTCGAATCGAAGGATGATCTCGAGATCATCTATCTGATGGCGAAGAAGTGCGGCTTCGCCGACAAGATGTTCAAGAACATCAAGGTCGAGAACAATCTGCCGGAGGCCGAGGATGTCCTGCGAGAAATGAATCGCGGCAGCTGGTCCACCGGCTATTGCGGACAGTCGCCCGAGCGCCTCAAGGCGCACATGAAGAACCAGGCCAAGTTCGACTTCCTGACCATGCGGGCGCCCAAGGACGATCCGGAAGTCGGCGGCGACTATTACGGCCTGCCGTGGCCGTGCTGGGGCTCGCCCGAGGTGCGCCATCCCGGCACTCCGCTGCTCTACAATACCAACCTGAGCGTGATGGATGGCGGCGGCACGTTCCGTCCGCGCTTCGGCATCGAGCGCGAGGAGAAGCTGCCTGATGGCACCACGCGCAAGGTGAGCCTGCTTGCGGATGGCTCCTACTCCAAGGACTCGGAAATCAAGGACGGTTATCCAGAATTCACGCTGGCGAGCCTGAAGAAGCTTGGCTGGGACAAGGACCTCAGCGAGGCGGAGATGGCCACCATCATCAGGATCAACTCCGCCAATCCGGATGCGGTCTCATGGTCGCTCGATCTGTCCGGCGGCATCCAGCGTGTAGCGCTCAAACACGGCTGTGTGCCCTATGGCAACGGTAAGGCGCGCATGAACGCGTTCGGCCTGCCCGATCCCATTCCGGTTCATCGCGAACCGATCTACACGCCGCGCGTCGATCTGGTCGCGAAATATCCGACGCTGCCCGATGCCAAGCAATTCCGCCTGCCGAACATCGGTTTCTCCGTGCAGAAGGCCGCGGTGGAGAAGGGGATCGCGAAGCAATTCCCGCTCATCCTGTCGTCGGGGCGTCTCGTCGAATACGAGGGGGGTGGCGAAGAAACACGCACCAACCCGTGGCTTGCCGAATTGCAGCAAGACATGTTCATCGAGATCAGCCCGGCTGATGCCGCCGATCGCGGCATCAAGGATGGCGGCTGGGTCTGGGTGACTGGCGCCGAAAACAATTCGCGCGCGAGGATGAAGGCGCTGGTGACCGAACGCGTCGGCAAGGGGGTCGCCTGGATGCCCTTCCACTTCGGCGGATGGTTCGCAGGCAAGGATCTGCGCGGCAATTATCCGAAGGGCACCGATCCGATCGTGCTCGGCGAAAGCGCGAACACCATCACGACCTACGGATACGATCCGGCGACCGGCATGCAGGAGCCGAAAGTCACCCTCTGCCAGATCGCGGCGGCATAAGGAGCAACGACCATGGCACGTATGAAATTCCTCTGCGACGCCGACCGTTGCATCGAATGCAATGCTTGCGTCACCGCCTGCAAGAACGAGCACGAGGTGCCCTGGGGCATCAACCGGCGCCGCGTCGTCACCATCAATGACGGCAAACCGGGCGAGCGTTCCGTCTCGATGGCCTGCATGCACTGCACCGACGCCCCATGCGCGGCGGTTTGCCCGGTGAATTGCATCTACACGACGGCCGACGGTGTCGTGCTTCATTCCAAGGACCTTTGCATCGGCTGCGGCTATTGCTTCTACGCCTGTCCGTTCGGAGCGCCGCAGTATCCGAAGGTCGGCAACTTCGGTTCGCGCGGCAAGATGGACAAGTGCACCTTCTGCGCCGGAGGTCCGGAAGCCGACGGCAGCAAGGCGGAATACGAGAAATACGGCGCAAACCGTCTCGCCGAGGGCAAGTTACCGCTCTGCGCGGAGATGTGCTCGACCAAGTCGTTACTTGCCGGCGACGGCGAAATCATTGCCCAGATCTACAAGGAGCGTGTGACGAAGCGCGGTTACGGCTCGGGTGCCTGGGGCTGGAAGACCGCGTATCGCGAGACGATCGAGTCTTGAAAAACCGCATCGCCAGCGATCACCCAATCGGGAGGAATTGATGGTGTGCCTTGCGCGATTTGCCCGTCTCGTGATTGGAACGGGCGTGCTGCTGCTGCTGCTCGTCTCCGCGGCTTCACCGTCCATCGCCCAGCAGGTCAACCCGACGGCGAGTTCAGTCAAGGAGCAGCAGCTTCTCCAGGAACTGAACCGGATCCAGGGACGCGTCAGCATTCCCGACCAGCGTTCCGGCGTGCTCGAGCAGCCGGCAGGCCGTGAATGGCGTGAGTTCCGGAACGTGACGCTACACTGGATAGGCGGCATCGCCATTCTTGGCATGCTTGCGGCGTTGATCATTTTCTATCTGATCCGGGGCACGGTGCGGCTTCAGAGCGGTCGTTCGGGCCGGACCCTCGTGCGCTTTAGCTCAGTCGAGCGCTTCGTGCACTGGATGACGGCGACCTGCTTCATCATTCTCGCGCTTTCGGGATTGAACGTCACCTTCGGCCGTACGCTGCTTCTGCCCTTGGTGGGTCCCGAAGCGTTTTCCGAATGGTCGCAATGGGCGAAGTATGCGCACAATTACCTGAGCTTCCCGTTCACGATCGGCGTCGTTCTGATCTTCCTGATGTGGCTCGCTGGCAATATCCCGAATAAGGTGGATGTCGCTTGGCTCAAGCGCGGCGGCGGCATCGTGGGTCACGACCATCCGCCGGCCTATCGTTTCAACGCCGGCCAGAAGGCAATCTATTGGATCGTTGTCATCGGCGGAGGCCTGGTGGCAGCCACAGGATATGAGCTGATGTTCCCGTTCTATTTATCCGGTATCGAAGGGATGCAGCTCGCGCAGGTCGTGCACGCCACCGTGGCGATGCTGTTCGTGGCGGTGATGCTGGCCCACATCTATATCGGCACGATAGGCATGGAAGGGGCGTTCGAGGCGATGGGTAGCGGCACCGTCGACGTCAACTGGGCGAAGGAGCACCATAGTCTCTGGCTCGAAGAGGAGAATGCGCGTACCGGTGCAAACGATGTGCGAACACAGCCCACTGCCGCGGAATAGGTGGCGCACGCAGCCCTAGACGTTGGCGCATCCCACTAGAGGCGCACGCCCGTCGTTGCAAAGGCTTGTTGCACGGGCTCCTGCACGCGGTCCAGAACTGCGGCCCCAATTGCTGCCAGAACAATGGCGGCCGCGCAGGCGAGCAAGAAGGACTTCATCGCTGTCTCCCAAACATGCCGGGATGTCGTGAGCTTACATAAAACAGCTCATCGCGCATAGCGCTGTCATGTGCCATCGTTAGCTGCGGTTCGAGCGGGCTGCAGAAGAATGTGCGTGGACGCCGTTCTCGTCGCACGGGCATCTCCAGATGACGGTGAACCTTTCCGCGCTGGATGTCGTTAAGGCGAGAGTCGTCGGCCAGATCGACGCGCTGGCTGAAGCACTGGTCGATGTGTGGGGGCGGCGGCTCGGGTTGCCATTGCGACGGCATGCGCTCGCGGCGGAGTGACTTGCGCTCGGAATTGGCGGTATCGCGTGACTATAGGACCATAGTGCCGGAGTCCTTGTGCACTGCGCAGTTGCTTGCGCGCAATTGGGGCAGAAGAAGTCCAATCTGATAGGGGGGTCGAAATCCGAGTCAGTCCAAATCGACACTGCTGCTCTGATCGCCGTTCCTCCCTAGTCTCGACGGGGCATAGTGACGATGCCTCGCAGATATGTCGTGCTTCGTGGGTGGATTGGAGGAGGAAACGCTATGCCCTGGATCGCTCATTGCCGTGTCGACGGTCGGCGATCACGCGCGTCCGGCGACTATACTATTTCCGCGGAAATAGTATAACGGAGGCGAACGAGATGAGGATGTGGTAACCGATTGAAATCGCAGGATTATCAATTTTCCGTGGCCCCGATGATGGACTGGATGGATACCTTAAGGTTTCCAATTGGTTATAAGGCGGTGTATGCACGACGTGTGCACCGGGAGATCAAAAAAAATCTCACCACAGCCAACGTGAGCAGGCTTGTGGCGCTATGTGCAAGATCTGAATTTCCGAGGGCAGGAGGCGGGCGAGTGCTTACGTGCAGTCTCAGCTGTTCGACGCGGAATGATCGAAATCGTGGGTTAGACTACCACTCTCTCAGTCATTTCTACGGCACTGCTCTCCCCAGTATTCGATTGTTCAAATCTATCGCAACGCCATCGAAGAATTTCGCGATTTTGCGCTAATTCCTCACGCAGTGGTTGTGTTTTCGCCGTGCTTCGGAGGAGGGGTCTTCCGCCACATACCGCTCCTCTCAGTAGCCCGTTGTCCGAAGCGACAGCAAAACAACGAGGAGCGCGACAAAGCGGTTGCGGCTACATCCGCGATTACCCGTAGTCATCGCGCAAAAAGTAAGATTGACCGTGGGGTCGGATGCCGGACGTTATTGGCGCGCGGCAGCGGGACTGTCCGCCGCCATCGATGTTGCTGATTTGCTCGCCGGTTCACAAAATAACTTTCCTGCCTTCTGCCGAAGGGTGCTCATGGCTTCGGCGTAAGGAAGCGCGCCGTAGCTCACACGCGCGACGCCAAGTTTCGCGAGCTCATCGTTCGCCGGCACGCCATCCATCACCATGACGTTGACTGGAATCGGCGTCTCAGAGGCGAGCCGGCGAATATGATCGGGCACCCTGACGCCCGGTACGAAGAAACCCGACGCTCCGGCGTTCGCGTAGGCTTTCCCACGCTTCAAGGCCTCTTCGAGATCGTCTCCGTTTCCGAGATAAACGTCGGTACGCGCGTTGATGAAGAGCGGAATGCCCTTACGATCTGCCGCAACGCGGATAGCCGAGATGCGGCTCGCCTGGCGGTCGACGCCGTAAAGCCCCTTTCCTTTGACCACGCGGTCCTCGAAGTTGATCCCGACGATTCCGAGATCAAGAATTCTCTCTATGTTCGAGGCCAACGCGCCGTCGTCGTCGCTGTAGCCGCCCTCGAAGTCCATCGTGACCGGCTTCTCGACGGTCGCGGCGATCCGGGAGACGATCTGCTCCGCCACGGCGATGGGAAGGTCCTCGCCGTCCTTGAAGCCCTGGGCGGCCGCGACCGCCCAACTGCTGGTCGCTATCGCCTTAGCGCCGGCGTCCGCGATGGCCTTCGCGCTGCCAGCATCCCAGGCGTTGTACAAAATGATCGGTCGTCCCTTGACGTGAAGCTCGGCGAACACTTTCGCTTTCTCGATCTGGCTCATGGTTCGTATCCTGTCTGCAGTGGTCGCGGGTTATCGGGTGGCAAGGGCCGGCGCTTCGGCGCGCTCGGCTTTCTTGTCGGAAGACGCTCCCGCCGCGATCAGGCGATGGACGACCTCGGCAACGATCAACGCGCCGACGTAGAGAACCATGCTGATCCATCCGATGCTCTGCGCACCGATCAACGTCAGGCTGGCGCCGCCGATGACGCCGGCGGAAGCAACGCCGACGTAGGTGGCCGACGTATTGAGGCCGAGAACGATCGGGACAGCCGTCGGCATGATGGACACAAGCCGGTGCTGCTGCGCCGCGAGTTGGCCCCAGCTCGTCGCGCCGTGGATTACGACGGCGACGATAGCCGTGGCGAGAGCGGCGCTGGTCCAAGATAGCGTCGCCGTGACGCCGATCAGCGCAATCGACATGACGACCAGGACTTTTCGCGTGCCGATCGTGTCGACCAGCCGGCCTCCGACGAGGTTCATCACGGTGCCCGATACACCCCAGAGAACCAGCAGCAAGCCGAGGATGAGGGTATCACCGTGCGTGACGCGCCCGAAGATGACCGCAAAATAGGTGTAGAGGGAGAAATTGCCGGCCTGGAAGAAGAACGTTGTCAGGAGCGTCAGTCCGATGCGGCGATCCGCGAACGGCGCCAAGCGCTGCTTCAGCGAGATCGATGGCGGCATCGGGATGTCCTTCAGCGACACCGTGATGCCGAGAGCCGCGACAACGCTGATCGCCGACACGAACACCATCGTCCAGCGCCAGTCGGCAAGTCCGCCGATGAGCGTGCCGATCGGCGAGCCGAGCGCGGTCGAGAAGGTGAGCCCGGCGATGACGATGGAGAGCGCGAAGCCCCGCTTTTCCGGCGGCATCAGGCTGGCGCCGGACCCGGTGGCGGTCGGCGCGTAGATGGCGGCTCCCAGCCCCGCGAGGGCGCGGGCGCCGAGTGCGAAAGCGAAGTTAGGCGCCCAGGCGGTCGCGAGGTTGGCAAGGATGAAGATACCGAGCCCGGAAAGCATTAGCTTCTTGCGCTCGACATGAGCGAAGACGGCTGCCGCGGTCGGCGATAGCAGCGCGTAGGCGATGGCGTAGATGGTGGTAAGCTGTCCGGCGGCGCCCACGCTCACCTGGAAGGACTGCGAGATCTCGGGCAGCACGCCCGCGACGACGAAACTGTCGGTCCCGAGGGCGAACATGCCCAGCGCTAGAATTACAAGGCGGCGGTCCATGGCGAAACTCCTGCGGGTTCGAGCGCCGAGATGCGGCGGGATCCAGATCGAGAAGGCCATCAGGCCGTCCGACTAATCTATCTGTTGATAGATAGATTGCATGTAAATCGCCTGTTGCGACCATGTCAATATCTATCTACCGATAGACGCACGAATCTTGATGGCTTCGTTCCGCCCTGGCGCAGCCGCGAGTTCTCGGAACAGAGCTTGCAATCCGGCCTCCATTGGACTATCTATCGAAAGGTAGACGCAGGAGCGAACCACATGAGCGATATGAAGACGGCGATCTTGGACGCGGCCGAAAGGCGGATTCAGGCCGGCGGATTCGGCGGTTTCAGCTTTCGGGAGATCGCCGAGGACGTCGGCATCAAGAGCTCGAGCGTCCACTACCACTTTCCCACAAAGGAAGACCTCGCTGCCGAGGTCGTCCGCCGTTGGACCGACCGGACATCCGGAAATATCGACCGGGAATTCGCGAAGGACCCCAACGCGAAACGCGTCTGGGCCAAGGCGCTGCGCGGAACGGCGTTCTCCAAAGCCCACATGTGTCCGTGCACGATCCTCGGCGCGTCCTCGCAGGACCTGCCGAAAGCCGTGGCTGCCGAGGTGAAGCGGTTCTTCAAGATGTGCCAGGACAAGATGGTCGCTCAAGGCATGTCCGCGGACGACGCCAGCGAATTCCTGTCCACTATCATCGGCGCGCTGGTCGTCGCGAACGCGCTGCGCGATAGCGCTGAGTACGATCGGGCGACCACGACGTTTCGGGTCGCGGAAAAGTCTGCGGCCTGACGCCCATCGGTCCGATGATCGTCTTGCGGTCGTCGGGTCTCGACGGCGACAACGCATACGAAGCCTCCAGCGTGATGGTTCGAGGTCGCGGATGCCGGCCATAGCCGGCGCTCGCGTGGTCGTTCGGCGGCGATCGATTGCCGCGCCTTCTGAAATCACGATCCGGTCGGCCCCATGATGTTCGACAAGAAGGTCGCTCCGTATTGGTGGAGGATGGACCTCACGCGATCGTCGGGCGCGCCGTAGCCACGTTGCCTCCCGTATCGGGATCAACAGACCTGGCGATAAGAACACCGCCAAGCCTCGGCGCCGCTTACTTGCTCAAGATCTGTGCATCGAACGCAACGTCCTGGACGAGAACGACGGTGCAATTCTCCGAGAAGCACTCGGTGATATGCGGTTCACCGCCCTTCTGAAACCAATAGGAACCGGCACTCAGATGCTTGATCTCACTATCGGGGCGGTAGTTCGCCATGACGCCGGAAATCACCACCGCATAGTAATCGCCGGTGTGCGTGTGCAGCGCGCTCTTGAAGCCCTTCGGAAACTTCGTGATCGTGGCGTGAGCTCCCGAGGTGACCTTTCCGTAGGCGTCCGAAACCAGGATGTCCCTGTTCGAATGATCGTCGGGACGGCGGGGTCCGTAGGCGGCAAATCCGGAATCCGCGAAGGTCATATCTTCGAATGGGATTTCGAGCGAGTTTGTCGCCTGCGGCAGTTTCGCGGTCTGCTCAGAAGCCAAGGCAGGTGCGCCGAAGAGCGAGGTGGCAGTGGCGGCGACAACCAGCGCGTTTCTGATGAACGTGTTTGTCATGACGATATCTCCTTTGGGTAGGGGCTGCCAAATTGCAGTCGGCTCCGGTGGCAGAGAGGCGGAAGCTGACGAGAGAAGGTTCGAAGATCGGTTTGCGCAACGAGAAGCGGTGCGTCCGCCGAGGATCAATGGCCTGCTGTCCGACCTCCGTCGACGTAGTGGATCTCGCCGGTCACGTAGTCCGCGTCCTCGAGATAGTTGATGGCCCGTACGACATCCTCGATCTTGCCGTTGCGGTTGAGGGGCGAGAAAGACTTCAGGTCCTCGGGGTTCGATCCGTCGTGAAGCGGCGTGATGACGATACCGAGCGAGATGGTGTTGACGCGGATGTTGCTGGAAGCGAGCTCCATCGCGAGTCCTCGGGTGGCGGCGACGCCGGCACCTTTTGTCAGCGAGGCGAGGACGGCCGGCACTGTCTGGAGCGCGTGCTCAACGAGGCTCGTCGAGATCTGGACGATGTGACCTCGGCCCTGTCTCTTCATCGCAGGCACCGCCGCCTGAGTCGCGAAGAACATGCTGTCGAGATTGGTCGACATCACGCGTCGGTAGAGATCCTCGGAGAGGCCCTCGATCGGGCCGGGGCGCCAGATGCCGGCGTTGTTGATCAGCGTGTCGACGCGGCCGAAGCGTTCGAGCGCGGTCCGGACGACTTTCCTGGCGATCTCCGGCTCGCCGACGTCGCCGGCGACGGTGACGTAGTCGGGGTCGCTCGAAGGCGCGATCGAACGGGAATTTCCGACCGCTTGCCAACCTCGTTCCCGATAGGCCTTCACGAAGGCCTCGCCGAGTCCCTGTGACGCGCCGGTCACCACGACGACTTTGCGTTCAGTTGCCATATGTCACTCGCCTTGTTGAAGCGTAGCCCGCCGCGAGCGGAGCTTGCTCGGATCCACCTCGAACGTCGTCAAGCGACCTTCAGCTTCTTGAGATGATCCAGGCCGATGCCGGCGATCACCTGCTCCTGGATCGGTTGGATTGCGGAGTTGGCCGCATCGGCGCCGAACGTCAGACCGACGACCACGCGTTCGGGACGCTTGCCGCGGGGCGTCCCGACCAGCTGGGCGATCGCTTCTGCCGTGTCGTGCGGGTTCGGAGCGTCGGGGCCGGCGAACACGCCGCCGAGGAATTCAACGAACTTGCCGGGAAGAGCGGCTACCTCGCCGTACTTGTCCGCACGACCGGGGTCGGAGGGCTTCTGAACCGCCGCCCACAAGTTCGTCGGGAAGGGACCGGGCTGCACCAGCACGACTTCGATGCCGAGTTGCGAAAGTTCGTATCGGTAGCCCTCGGTCAGGGCTTCCACGGCGTGCTTGGAGGCGCCGTAGAGACCGTAGAAGGGCAGCGTCAGCCGGCCCAGGATCGAACCGACGTTGACGATCATGCCGGATCTGTTCGCCTGCATCTGCGGAACGACGGCCCGGATCATGCGCTGGACGCCGAACACGTTCACCTCGAACATCTCGCGCACCTGCTCCGGAGTGAAGGTCTCCGCGAGACCTCCAGAGGCGATGCCCGCGTTGTTTACGAGCACATCCAGCTTGCCGCCGGTCTTGCCTAACAGCGTCTTCAACGCCGCATCGACGCTCGCGCTGTTCGTGACGTCGAGCTCAAGAGTCTCGATGCCCTTCGCCTGCAGTTCTTTCGCCACTTCGCGATTGCGCCCGTCCATATCCCGCATGGTCGCGAATACGCGATGACCGCGGGCGGCGAGCGTGTTTGCAAGGTCTTTGCCGAAACCGTTCGACGTTCCGGTGATGAGTATCGTGTCAGACATGGTCGTTCTTTCTCTTTCAGCTTTTGGATTTCGTACGCTTTCGGGATCAGGCCGCGGCCTTCATGCGCTGTAGGGCTTCGTCGGTCGTCCAGACCGCATTCGCCATGAAGCGGTAGTTCACCATCGCCGCCGCATAGCCGTCGCCTTCCTCGTTCACACCGGCGGCCACCGCATCGCGGACCATCGCGACCTCGAAGCCTGCTTCGATCACGTCGCGCATGTGCGACTCGAGACAGATGTTCGCGACGGGGCCCGCCATGATCACTTGTTCGACACGGCGCATGCGAAGCTGCTTGATCAGGTCGTTCGATTCGCACCCGAAGACCTTGTGAGGCGATGTGTTGCAGGTGTGCCCGTCCAGCAGGTACTTCTTGAACGGTTCGTAGTAGTCCGCCCTCGATCCCTCGAAGCCCTCGAGATTGACCGGATCCTTGCGGCCGCAAAAGCCGATGCCGCCGAGATAGTGACCGATCGCTCCGGGCGGCACCGTCCACTGCCGGTCCGTCGGGTAGTACCAGTGCGGCGAGTGCACGATGAAGTAGCCGAGCTCCTGCGCCGTTTTGAGGAGTTTCTCCAGGTTGCCGACGACGTCGCGCTTCTTCAGTGCGTCCTCGATCAGCGCGTAGTAGGTCCCCGACTCCTTCTCTTCGAGGAATTCGTTCTGGATGTCGGCGAGAACGAGAGCGACGCGCCTCTTCTCGCCGAGCTTCATTTCCGGGTTGCGATGGGTGAACTCGAGCATCTTCATCTCCGATGTAGGGAAACCCATCTATCTATCATTAGGTAGGTGGTGCGAATCGCGCTGTCAACGTCTATCTATCGATAGAATGATAAAACTTGTCTCCCTCGGGCGGGCTTACGCGTCGGCGCGGAGGCGAGGTTTAATTGCGTCGCCTAAGGAGCCTTTCCATTGTCTTCATTCGCCGCATCATGGGAGCCGATTGAAACCGGAAAAGTCTCCTAGGTTCTTGTCTCCCGGCGCCCGATTTGAACGGGCAGGGCTTTCCATGAACCCTGCAATGACGGCGCCACCGCGCATGTTCAGATCGTCGCAACGTTGGGTCCCTATCGCCTAATAGACAAAAGGCTTGTGACCGGACCAACGATGATGTAACTATCTATCGAAAGATAGACTGGAGCGTGCCATGAGCAGCGTCGCAGAGTCCATCATGGACGCAGCCGAGCGTCGGATGCGCGGCGGCGGCTTCAACGGCTTTAGCTTCCGGGAGGTCGCGGACGACGTCGGCATCAAGAGTTCGAGCGTGCACTATCATTTCCCAACGAAGGAGAAGCTCGCCGCAGCGGTCGTGCACAGATATGCCGACCGACTTGGCGAGCGGGTGGACAGAGATCTGGCGGGCGGGATCGATCCCTACGACGTGCTGACGAACGCCTTCCGGGGCACCGTTCTCTCGGCCAATAGGATGTGTCCGGTAACGGTTCTTGGAGCCGGATCGCTGGGTCTGCCGGAAGAGGTCGCAGCGGAGGTAAGGCGCTTCTTCAGGATGTGCCTGGGCAAGCTTGTCGGCGCAGGACTCCTGCAGGACGAGGCGACCGAACTCCTTGCGATCATCACCGGCGGGATGGTCGTGTCGGCGGCTTTGGACGATTCAGCGACGTACGATCGAGCCACCGTGAAGTTGTGGCGGTCGCAGCGGGCCATCTGAAGCCTGACGCTCCTCGCCACCATTCCTGCTGCGGGGCTACCGAGCGCGCGGATCGCGATCGCATCGTGCGCGATCCGTGTCGTCGGCGGGAGCGGGCCGCCGCACGCGGATCGGCAGGAGTTCGATAAGCCACATCGCCCCGCAGCGAAGGGCGCTCTGCGCCCGTTCCTGCCGACGACCGGTATCTTCATCCGCGAAGACTCCCTTGAAGCCCACTAGGCGCGGCCGGGCAGCACAAATTTACCTCCATGTCGTCGTAGGTTCGAGATCTTGGCTGCACACGTCGCGATAGCGATGCTCCGGACGTGCCGGACCGCGGTCTTGGCGACGGTCCGCTAGAAATTCATCCAACTCATTGTTTTCGCTGCCACATCCTTCATTGCCGTCTCCATTTTGCAAAAACCGGCGAGAGGTCGAAAGGCTCGGAATTCGTCGCTAGATCAGGTATCTTTAGATCGTCGCGGCAGAGCCGGCAGCTCTTACCCGTCAGGCGCGAATTTGGCCGATTAGGTTGGATGACACGCGATGGGTAGGGAGCAGGAACAACACCGGGATACCGAATGGATCGGTTTCGGCCCGTTCGTATTGCATCTCAAGCAGCGCGTGCTCACCCGAAACGGAAAGCCGCTGCCGCTCAACACGCGCGCGGTCGAACTCCTACAGGCCCTGCTTGAGCGGCCCGGCTCCATCTGTACCAAGGACGAATTGCTGGAGCGCATCTGGCGCGATCGCACAGTCGCCGAAGTGAACCTGCGCGTGACGGTGGCCGCCTTGCGCAAGTGCCTGGCGGAAGGCGGAACGAACGAAGCGTATGTCCTGAGCACGGCCGGACATGGCTACGCCTTCTCGCGCGACGTCCATCTCGAATACTGGCCACCTCGCCACGGCGCGTCTGCTCCCGTTCCGGCCGGATCGCCGCCCGCACTTCACGGCCAACTACCGCTTCTGCTGAAGCCCGTCATCGGGCGGGAAGGGGCCGCTGCGAAGATCGTGGACCTCCTGGGCCGAAGCCGCTTGGTTAGCATCGTCGGCGCTGCGGGGATCGGAAAGACCACCGTCGCGATCGTCGTCTCCTCCGACGTCTCCGAAATCGCGGAACAGGTCTGCTTCGTCGACTTCGCCCCGATCCGCGACTCGAACCTCGTCCTGACCCGCATCGCATCGGGTCTCACCTTGGACCAGACCGGAGGAGATCCCCTCCGGACCATTCTTGAAAAGACCGCGGCAAAAAAGGTGCTTATCGTTCTGGACAATTGCGAGCACATGCTGGGATCGATCGCCGAGGCGGCGACCGCCATTCTGCAGAACGTGCCCGGGGCAAGGATCCTCGCGACCACCCGAGAACCGTTGTACGTGGAAGGCGAAGTGGTCCATCGGCTCGAAGGTCTGCCTTATCCGGAAGTGAGTTTCGTCGGAAGCGCAGAGGGGGCCTTGCGCTACGCCGCCGTGGAGCTTCTCGTCGAGAGGATACGATCGTCCGATCCGGACTTCGTGTTGACGGACGAACTTGCGGCGCCGGCGGCCGAAATCTGCCGTCGCCTCGACGGCATCGCGCTGGCAGTGCAGCTTGCCGCCGGCAGGGTCGGCACCTTCGGTCTGGCGGAGGTGGCCTCGCGGCTCGACGATCGTTTCGCGTTTCTCAGCCGCGGCTTGCGGACGGCGCTTCCGAGGCATCAGACGCTCGAAGGTGCGATCAGCTGGAGTTTCGAACTGCTGGACGCGAACGAACGAATCGTCTGCGCGCGCCTCTCGACCTTCAGCGGAGAGTTCGACCTCGATTCGGCGATCGACGTGGCGGGATGGACGCCCCTCTCTCCTCGGGAGGTATCGATCATCCTCGCCGATCTCGTCGAGAAGTCGCTCGTCGTCTTCGTATCCGACCCGACCCGACCGCATTACGTATTCCTGGAAACCATCCGCGCGTTCGCGCGAGAGCGACTTCCCCTGATCGATCCGGACAATGTGCTCGTCAGGAAATTGGGGGAGCGCCTCATCGCGGACTGCGACCGGTTCGGCAATCTGATCCGTTCGGGCCACGTGGTCGAAGCGACGGCGTTCGCGAGGCGTCGCTTGGACGATCTGCGGTATGCGATCGGCAAGGCGTTCGAGATGGGAGACACTGCGTTCCAGTCGTCGTTGCTGGTGAAGTTCGCTCCGTTGATGCTCCACTTGGGATACATGTTCGAGTTCACCGACTGGAGCCGGCGGACCCTCGATTCCTTGACCGGCGCGGCGGAGCGCCTCCCTCTTCTCATGCCGTACGCCCGCGCCTTGGGCCTATCGCGCCCCGATCTCGCAGTACAGATCGCGCTGTATCGCGAGGCGGTCGAGATCGCCGAGACTCTCGGTGACACTGATAGCGAGTTGAAGGCGCGATGGGGCCTTTCCTATCTGTCGGGCCCCGGGTATAGCCCAGAGAAGTGTCTGGAGGCGGGCCGTGCCTTCCAGGATCGAGCGCGGACTTTGGGCGACGTGTCAGCGGGCTTCGTCGCCCAGACGCTGCAAGGCTGGGCGCTTCACGATCTCGGCGAGTTCGGTGCTTCCATGGAAGCGCATCGACGCGTGGTCGATGCCTATCCGGCCGAGATGAGCGCGGCCGACGCCAACCGCTTCGGACTCAATCACCGGGCCGTCTCGATGTGCGATCTCAGCGAATGCTGCTGGCAGGTCGGGCGTTTGGACGAAGCCGAAGAATGGAATCGCAAAGCGATCGCGGAGACCGGAGATCATCTGCCGACGCTCTTCATTCCGCTGTCCCAGCTGTTCTGCAGAACGCTCTACGTCAGCTCTGACTGGGCTGACATCATGCGCCAGTTCGAGGTGCTGAGCGGACGCTTCAACGTCGGTGCGCGATGGAAGGGTTGGATCCGGAATCTGGAGGCCGTCATCGAGATCCACCGCCACCGCACCGAATCCTCGCTCGCGGGAATCGAGAGCGATCTGCTCGCCGGCGATTGGCAGACCCTGACCAATCGGAACAACTGGATCCTGGTGCCGGTCCTCCAAAGCTGCCTCATTCTCGGAAAGGCCGACCTGGTCGCGAATCTCGCCGGCAAGCTCGCCGCCGAACTCGAAGCTATGCAGTGCCGTTGGTTCCTGCCGGAGGCCCTGCGGCTCAAAGCCGTCGCGCTCGCGCAACGGGATGACCCTGCCGCCGCGGCCTGCTTCGACGAAGCGCGCGCTTGGGCAGCGAAGCTCGGAGCATCCAGCTTCGCCCGGTACATCGAGGCCTCCTACGAGCAGCATCGGAGCGGGCCCGTGCCGAAGGTTTCGTAGCGGGCCGCGCGCAGGCCTGCCTGTCGCCCAACGATCGAAAGTTGATCCAAAGCCACCGCTCCCGCATCTGGTGCTACCGCATCATCGAAAGTCAAATTCGGATCGACAATCCAAGAACGCCGCCGGAACGGGGACGATATTGAGCGCCAAACCGACGCCGCCGCTCGCATGCGGCCGAGGACGGGGCGAGGAAGACGGTCGATGTCCGACACCATTCTCATCACCGGAGCAGAATCCGGCTTCGGGGAGGAGGTCGCGTTCGGCTTGGCCGAAGCCGGTCATGAGGTGATCGCTACGGCGCGTACGCAGGACGTCGCGGACGCGCTGCAGACGAAAGCCCGATTGCGGCGCATCACCCTCAGGTCCCACAAACTGAACCTCCGCAACGCTACCGACATAGACGCTCTCCTGCCGCTCGATTTCGGTATCCTCGTCAATAACATCGCTCGGGGCGAAGGCGGACCGATCTCGGAAATTCCCTTGGAGATCCTGCACAGCCTTTTCGAGACGAACGTATTCGGGCCGCTCGCCTTGATTCAGAAGGTCGTGCGGAAGTGGGTCGCCGCCGGTACGCGCGGCAAGATCGTCTTCGTTTCCTCGGTCGCGAGTCTCGAGTTTCCCCCGGTGGTCGCGCCTTATGCTTGCAGCGTGCATGCCTTGGAAGTGATCTCCCGCGCCCTTCATCACGAACTGAAGCCGTTCGGGATACAAATACAGACGATCAACCCGGGACCGGCCGTCACCAGATTCAACGAGGGAATGATCGCGAATGCCTTCAGTTGGTTCGACGACTCGAGAAACTTCACCAAGCATGCCTCGCTGCGAGTTGAAGCGGATGCCATCGCGGACGCCGAAGCTCTACCGGTCGATCCGGACGAGATGATCAGGCGAATGGTCGAGATCATTCCGGCGCGGACGGGACGCTACCGCAACGTCTATCCCGAAGAGATGCGAAAGCACGTCGAGATCAGCACGACCGAGGCCTTCGATCTCGAAATATGACGTTCGCCATCGGCACCGTCCTCGGCGCGATAACGACAAATAACGAGCGTTAACGCTCGAAAACTCGACTTGTGCCGGCAGAGTAGCATCTTGGGCCCGCAACCGTTATTCGAGAGGTTGGGGATGTCCGCCACGCTTGCCGCTATTCAATCCAGCGAACGGACGAAGCAAGCCGCTGCGGCCGTCCTTCTCGAAGAAGCCTTGAAGCTTCTGGACCGCGACCTGCCGGGAGCCCGGCAGCGGATCGAGGACGCCCGCAGGCTCGTCGACCATCCAAGGCAAAGCTGCGGCAAGAACGGTCATCTCGCCCATTGGCAGATTTTGCGCGCCCGGAAGTACATCGATGAGAACCTGCACGCGCGCATACGGATCGGGACCGTGGCCCGCATCGTCAACCTGAGTCCGAGCTACTTCTCGCGAGCCTTCAAGACGAGCGAAGGAGTGCCGTTTTCCGATTTCGTCCTGATGTCGAGAATCGGCTTGGCGAAGCAGCTTCTGGCCACGACGCACGGGTCCATCGCTCAGATCGCCCTGGAATGCGGCCTGGCCGACCAGTCCCACCTCACGCGCCTCTTCAACCGGTTTGTCGGCGTGCCGCCACGGGCCTGGCGATGCCGCAGCGTCGCGGACGCCGGCAGGCGAGCACACCGAGCCGGCGCCGACCCGGCGGACGGGATCAGGTGGCCGGACATCCGAAATCCTGCCCCGAACCTTCAAACGGGTTGAGAACCTCGCCCCAAAAAGAAAACGAACATGAAATCATAGGGTTGGCGTTGCGCCACATTTTTTCTGTCTATCGATAGATAGACGTTGACAGTGCTTGGCGCCTCAGCTACCTCTTATGCATCTACTGATAGATAGATAACGGAGATCGTCATGACGCAAGTCGCCGCCAGCCATTCATCCCGCAGGACCAGCATCAAAGTCTGGCTCACCACAGCCGCAGCACTAGGCATCTTCGGCGCCGGCGTCGTCTTCGGACCCGAATTTTTGGCTCCCTCGGCCAAGGCGACCGCGCCGGCCGCACCGACCGTGACCGTCAGCACGCCCGCTGAGCGCGACGTCGAGAAGCGGCTGCAGCTACTGGGCCAGTTCTCGGCGGTGCAGCAGGTCGAGCTCCGCCCTCAGGTGGGCGGCACGCTGACGCAGATCAGCTTCAAGGACGGCGACATCGTCCGCGAAGGCGACGTCCTGTTCGAGATCGACCCGACCCCCTATCAGATCAAGCTGGACGAGGCCAAGGCACGGGTCGAGACGGCTCGCGCTCAATTGGAATTGGCGATCCAGCAACTGGGCCGTGCCGATACATTGAAGCAGAGCGGCTTCGGAACGGTCGAGAATGCCGACCAGCGCCTGGCCCAAAAGCGCGCGGCGCAGGCCTCTCTCGACGATGCCCAGGCCGCGGTCCGCGACGCGCAGTTCGATCTGGATCATACCCGCGTGACGGCGCCGTTCACCGGCCGCATCGGCACACACCTCGTCTCGATCGGCAACCTGGTTGCCGGCAGCCGGGCCGCCACCAGCCCGACCACCCTGCTCGCGACGCTGGTTTCGGTCGACAACATCTATCTGAACTTCGACCTGAGCGAGTCGGACTACGCGACCTTCCAGCAGGCGCACCTGCAGCAGCAGGGACCCTTGGCCGACAAGGTCCAGGTTTCCATCAACGGCGGCCGTTTCGATCGCAACGGCACGCTGGACTTCATCGACAATGCGCTCGACCGCTCGAGCGGCACGATCCACGGACGCGCAACGATCAAGAACACCGATGGCCTGCTGACCCCCGGCGCCTTCGCAAGAGTTCGCATCGCGATCTCGAAGCCGGTCCCCACGCTCCTCGTTCCGGACGCGTCGGTTCTGCCGGATCAGTCAGAACACGTCGTCCTGACCGTCGGTGCGGACGGCACCGTCACGCCGAAGAAGGTCCAGCTCGGCGATCTGCGGGACGGTCTTCGCGTGATCACCTCCGGCCTAAAGTCATCCGACCGCGTCGTCGTCGCCGGCATTCCGATAGCCAAGCCCGGCGCGAAGGTGATCGCCGAAAACGCCTCGAAGCAGCTTGCTTCCGACTGAAGGGGACCGACATGAGCGTCTGCTTCGAAGAACCGACGATCGACGAGCTGCTCGGCGACGGCCTGACGCAAAGCCTGATGCAGGCGGACCGGGTGGACGTCGCTGCCCTCAGGGTCATGCTGCGCGAAGTAACCTCTTCTCGAAAGGCGGCATTCGCTGAGAGTGACCGGATCAAGGGGAGGGGCGACCCTTCCTGGATCCCGAAAGCGTGGGCCGCGGAGCGCTCTCATCGCTCCTGGGCCGTCGCGGCGAACCCGACATAGGTCGGGTCGCCGCGCCGTAGCTCCCGACTTCATTCATTCGTCGCTTCCGGCAGTCGACGTAACCTCATTCTGCTGACAAGGCTCAATCGCCATGAAACTCTCTCATTTCTTCATCGAGCATCCGAGGTTCGCCGCGGTCATCAGCATCTTCCTCACGATATTCGGTGCCGCCGCAGCTTTCCTGCTGCCCGTCGCGCAGTATCCCGATATCGTTCCCCCGACGATCCAGATCACCACGGTCTACCCCGGCGCATCGGCCGACGTGGTGGCCCGCACGGTGGCCACGCCGCTCGAACAGGCGATCAACGGCGTCGAGAACATGGACTACATAACGAGCCAATCGACAGGCAATGGCGCGCTCGCGATTTCCGTGGTCTTCAAGATCGGCTCAGACCCGAACACCGACCTTGTTCTCACGCAGAATCGCGTGCAAGACACGCTGTCGCGCCTGCCGCAGGAGGTCCAGGCGCAGGGCGTGCAGGTGAAGAAGACGATCGACGCGCTGCTGCTCGGCGTTCACGTCTATTCGCCGGACGGATCGCGCAGCCCCGAATACATGTCGAATTATATGCTCAAGATCCGGGACGAGATCGCTCGCCTCCCTGGCGTGTCCGATTTCCAGATCTTCGGCCAGCGCGACTACGCGATGCGGATCTGGATCGATCCGGACAAGGCCGCCGCCGACAACATCAGCGCAAACGAGATCCTCGCCGCGCTTCGTGCGCAGAACGCTCAGGTTTCCGCCGGCGTGCTCAACGCGCCGCCGATCACGACAACCGATGCGGCGTACCAGATCAACGTGCAGGCGCTCGGCCGCCTCACGACGCCGGAGCAATTCGGCAACATCATCGTCAAGTCCGACAGTCGGGGACGCGTCACCCGCATCCACGACATCGGCCGCGTCGAGCTCGGCTCGGCCGACTACGGCTCGATCGCCTACGCCGACAAGTATCCGTCGACGCCGTGGTTTCCCAAAGCCACGCCGGGTGCGAACGTCGTGCAGGTCGAGAACGCCATTTGGTCGAAGATGGCCGAGCTCAAGAAGAGCTTCCCGCCTGGTCTCGACTATATCCGCATCTACGACCCGACGACGTTCGTGAGCCAATCGATCGAGGAAGTCGTCAAGACCATCTTCATCGCGATCGCTCTCGTCGTCGGGGTCGTCTTCCTGTTCCTGCAGACATGGCGCGCGACGATCATTCCCGTGATCGCCATTCCCGTCTCCCTGGTCGGCTGTTTCACGGTCCTCGCCATCTTCGGCATCTCGATCAACAACCTCTCGATGTTCGGCCTGATCCTGGCGGTCGGCATCGTCGTCGACGACGCCATCGTCGTCGTCGAGAACGTCGAACGGAACATGGCGGCGGGCATGTCGCCGCGAGAGGCGGCCCACAAAACGATGGACGAGGTCTCGACCGCGCTGATCGCCATCGCGTTGACGCTGTGCGCGGTGTTCATCCCGTCGGCCTTCATCAGCGGCATCTCCGGCCTGTTCTTCACGCAGTTCGCAGCGACCATCGCGGCCTCGACCATCATTTCGGTCATCGTCTCGCTGACGTTGAGCCCGGCACTGTGCGCGGTGCTGCTGAAGCCGCACGCCACCCATGCAAAGCCGCGCGGCATCTTCCGCGTCTCGCAGGCCGCATTCGGACGCTTCAACGCCGGCTTCGAGTGGGCGTCGTCGAGTTACGGCCGGGTCACGGGACGCATCATCAGGGCCAGCGCGGTCGTCGGCGTCGTCTATCTCGGCCTGATCGGCTTGACCGGCTTCCAGATGTCCAGGATGCCCACCGGCTTCATCCCGAGCCAGGACATCGGATACCAGGCCGTCATCGTGTTCCTGCCGCCGGGATCGAGCCTGCAGCGGACCGATGCCGTCGTTCGCGAAGTAAACGACATCGTCCTGAAGGAAGTGCCGGGCCCGACCCATACCTCGCCCGTGGCCGGTCTCGATGTCACCACCGGCACGATCGCGCCGAACGTCGGCACCATCTTCTACGGCCTGCCGTCGCTTTACGGGCACCACATTCCGGGCGTCAACGCCGCAACGATGCTGCCGAAGGTCCGCGCGGCGCTGGCCGGGATCAAGGACGCGGTCGTCATCGTCGTGAATCCGCCGCCCGTCCAGGGTCTCGGCTCCGCCGGCGGTTTCAAGCTGATGGTCGAGGATCGCGGCGATCATACCCCGCAGGAACTCGCCGCAGCGACCAACACCCTGGTCGCGGCCGCCAACAAGGACCCGGCCTTCGCCGGCGTGTTCACGCTCTACAACGCCGGCGCGCCCTCGCTGTTCGCCGATATCGACCGCGAGAAGGCCGAAAAGGTCGGGCTTACGCCGACCGACGTTTTTTCGACGCTCCAGCTTTATCTCGGCTCTCAATACGTGAACGACTTCAACTATCTCAACCGCACTTATCAGGTGCTGGCCCAGGCGGACGAGGTGTTCCGCAAGACGCCGGAGGACATCGGTCGCCTGAAGGTCCGCAACGCGAGCAACGAGATGGTGCCGATAGGCTCGGTCGCCAACTTCCAGCACCAGACCGCGCCATATCGTCAGCCGCGCTACAACCTCTACCCGGCCGCCGACGTTCTCGGTACCGCAGCACCGGGCGTCGCGTCTGGCACCGCCGCGGCCCGGATGGAGGCTCTCGCCAAGGAGGTGCTGCCGGCGGGCTTCGCGATGGAGTGGACCGAGCTGTCGCACCAGCAGGAAAAGCAGGGCATCCCGACGATCGTCATCTTCGCCGCGTCGGCTCTCTTCGTCTTCCTGGTCTTGGCCGCTCAGTACGAAAGCTGGAAGATGCCGTTGGCCATCGTGCTGATCGTGCCGATGTGTCTGCTGGCGTCGGCGACGGGTCTCGCCTTCCGAGGCATGCCGATCGACATCCTCGCTCAGATCGGCTTCGTCGTCCTGGTGGGGCTTGCGGCGAAAAACGCGATCTTGATCGTGGAGTTCGCTAGGCAGCGGCAGGATCACGACGGAGATACGGCGGAACAGGCCGCCACGGAAGCAGCGCGCATCCGCCTCCGCCCGATCCTGATGACCTCGGCCGCATTCATCCTCGGTGTCTTCCCGCTCGCGGTCGCCACAGGGGCCGGATCCGAGATGCGCCAATCCATCGGGACCGCCGTGTTCGCCGGAATGATCGGCGTCACCATCTTCGGTCTGATGTTCACCCCGGCGTTCTATTCCTTCATCCGCAACTTCGGTTCCGGTGGTAAGTCGGAAGGAAAAGCAGAGGCTCCCGCGCACGATTCCGGCGAGCCGGTCTGACGATAGTGTCCCGCAGTCAAAGGAGTCGACGATGTTCTCGGTGATCTTCGAAGTTCATCCCAAGTCGGAAAAGTGGGACGGCTATCTCGGCATCGCCAAGATGCTGCGACCGGAATTGGAGCGGGTCGACGGTTTCGTCGAGAACGTCCGCTACAGGAGTCTCTCGCGGCCGGGCTGGCTCCTATCGCTTTCCGGATGGCGAGACGAGAAGTCGGTCGTTAGGTGGCGTACCGCGCAACGCCACCACGTGGCCCAGGAGCGCGGTCGCTCCGAAATCATGCTCGACTACCATCTTCGCGTCGGGCAGATCACGCACGACACGCAGGTGCCGGCCGGGCATTCAGTCGCCGAGCAGCGTCTGGACGAGACGGAGATAGGCGAGGGAACGACGGTCACGGTCGTCGATGCCAAGTGGTTGGAGGGATCCATCGAACCGTCCGACGGGCCCGCGGTCGCTCGCCACCTCGGTCTAGATCCCGGCGCGCCCGGCCTGGTGGCTTGGGAGGTCTTCGATGCCGTACTCACGCCGGGCGATGCCATTTTGATGATGGTGTGGAAGACCAAGAACGACGCAGCCGCTTTCGAGGTATCTGCCAAGCTTCCCCCAGGCGCCCGGCTGCGGCACGTCCGCGTCATACGGGACTACGGCATGTTCGATCGTCGCGAGGCGCCCCAATACTATCCGGAAGCGCACCGGCAGTGAGAGCCGCACGCCCGGCCGGAAGTCCAAGCTACTCCCCAAAGTCCGCGGTCAAAGAACTTCCGAACCCGTCATGAAATTCGAAATCTTCTACGGTTGGCGTGTCGTCGCCGCGTGCTTCGTCATCGCCTGCTTCTCCTGGGGGCTCGGTCTCTTCGGCTCGAGCGTCTATCTCCAGGCGGTGACAGCGGCGCGCGGTTGGTCGATCTCCGAAGTCTCCTCTGCCATCACGACGTTCCTTTTGATCAGTGCCGCGGGCCAGAGCGCATTGGGCCGCAGCATCGCTCGACACGATGCGCTTCTCCTCGGCACCGTCTGCATGTGTATCGGCGTCGCATGCATCGGCGTGGTCGGCCGACCCTGGCAACTCTATCCGTGTTTCGCGCTGCTTGGCATCGGGTGGGCGACCCTCTCGACGACTGGCATTTCGGCGACCGTAGCGCCTTGGTTCGAACGTCACCAGGGCCGCTCCATAACTCTTGCGATCATGGGCGCAAGCTTCGGCGCAATTCTTGGCGTGCCGGCATTGCTCTATACCGTCGATCGACTTGGCCTGCGCGAGGGTCTGCTCGCGGCAAGCGCCGTCGCTGTTCTCGTTCTCCTTCCACTCATCGGTGTCGTCCTTCGATACCGCGGTCCCGAGGATTTGGGCATAGCGAGGGACGGTGGGCTCCTCGGAGCAGGCGGCGCGCCCGAATTCACCAAGCACATCGCGACGCCTGAGAACCGTCGCCGCCTGCTCTGGAGCGCAACTGTCGCTTTCGCGCTGACGCTGCTCGCGCAGATCGGCTTCATCGCTCATCACGTCGCGTTGGCCGCGCAGTTTCTCGGCAATTTTGGTGCGGGCGTGCTGGTCAGCGCTACGGGTGCGGTCACGCTGTTCGGCCGACTGTATCTGGCGAAGATCGTCGACAGCGCGCCAGTCCGGCGCCTCGCTTGCCAAGCGATGGTCGCCCAATTGGCCGCTCTCCTCGCGATCGGGCTTTTTCCTTCAATCCCGACGGTGATCGTCGGGAGTTTGATCTACGGCTTTGCGATCGGACACGTCACGACGCTCAGCCCGATAGTCATCCGCCGCGAGTTCGGGGCCAAGGCCTTCGCTGAAGTCTACGGAACGGCCGCCACCTTCATCCAGTTCTCCTCGGCTTGCGGGCCCGCGTTCATCGGATATCTCCATGAGCGGCTCGGTGGTTATCCGCCAGTTCTCCTAATTTCGTCGGCAGTTACGGCTTTAGGCTGCGCATCACTCTATTTTGGTGCAGTCAGGGACAGGTGATCGCAACGGGCGCTCAAGACGAAGCTCGGCGCCAAAGCCACTCGGATCTCAGGGCCGTCGAGATCGACCTGCACTGACAAACCGGCTGACAACGTGTCAACTAACCTTCGGACGGACTCGACTTTCTTAGGCATCCTCGCTGCTGGCACGTTCCAATCGCGGAACGTTTGCCACTATGTCCCGTTGGGTGGGACCACCGGGAAAATGAGGAGTCGGATATGAAGAGAAAACTCGCAATCGGATGCTTGCTGGCTGCGACGACGGCGACCGGGGCCCTCGCTGCCACCACCGTGCTGACCGCGGCACCGACGGAAAGCTGGACGGTGACGAATTATTACAAGCAGGCCGTGTACGATCCATAAGGAGAGCAAGTTCGGCGACATCGACGACGTCCTCGTCGACAAATCGGGCAAGATCACGGGACTGGTCGTCGGGGTGGGAGGATTTCTTGGCGCGGGCGAGAAGGACGTCATCGTGCCATTCTCCGCCATTAAAATCGCCAAGAGCGCGACCGTGCTCTGGACGGCGGGCGTCAGCGCCTCTCCCGTCGTGAAAATGCTCGGGAGATCGATATGGTCGACAACGCGGGTAAGCGTCTCCGCAGTGTACGGCCGCGCGAAAGGGGTTTAGGCAGTTCACACTGCTGTTCCTGCTGCTGACTGGTTTGCTGGGAGCGGCCTTCCTCACCATCGATTCGGAAATGAAGCTGTCGCTATCGTCACCGGGCTCGCTATCTTTTATGCAGAACGGCTGGAGAAACCGCCTCAGGTTTGTCAAAGCGTGAACAAACCTGCGAGGGTGGAATTGGCTTTCTTGTAGCTCAAACAGTAGGGTTTGAATCCAGAAAGTCGAAAATGCCCGTTTTTCAAAGGGGATTGACTGACACTCTCTCCGCCGCACTCATGGAGCAGGAGGGAGTTGGCCGTCCTCTGTTTTGTTATTGGTGGGATGACCTGTCTTGATTGGATCTAATGGGACATCGGTTGCTGGAGATAGCTCAAACTTGCCCATGATGGATTGGACAGAGAGTTCAAGCTTTTCAGTTGGTTAGAGGGCGGTGTGTGCACGACGTGTGCACTCGGAGATCAAGAAAAATCTCGTTTAGAGAAACGTGCGCGGTCGGTCGAGTCGAGTCCGGGCACAGTCTCGGTGGCCGAGTGCTGGGGTGCAAGAGCGGTAGCGTGACCTCTTGGACACACCATCCGGACCTGGAAATTGGTCGTCGGAGTTGATGCGATAGGCGGACCAAACGAACGCCGCGCCTCCCTCAAGCCTTGCGCATGTCAACAAATCGACCGCGCGAACTTGGCGGTCTCTGAGGCGCAGGACGCCGTTCCATAGCATCGCATGCCGAGATGGCCGTGCTCGATTTGGCAAGGGCGGTGCGAGTTTCGCTAACCGTGCCGTTCGCAAGGCGCGTCGACTACCGGCCGTTCCTGCAATACTCTGCCGCGGTCTGGGTCATGACGTAGTTGAAGCGGTGGAAGATAGCCGACCGGCAGATCGGCTCACAGGGAGCGAACGAAAGAACAGCGAGGGGCTCGGCCGAAAGATAGGCCCGCAGGTCAGCATAGTAACGAGGCGAGATCGATCGACGCCCGGCTAGGCCACAAGCTGTCTCCGCGCGAACTCTGCGAATGGACCGGTTCCGCTCGTCAACTCGTCATAGCTCCCCGATTGTACGATCTTGCCACCGACCAGCATCACAATTCTATCCGCGTGGCGGATCGTGCTCAGCCGATGCGCAATGACAATCCGCGTGACGTTCAGCCGTTCCAGCGACGCGCCAACGATCGCCTGCGTCTGGTTGTCGAGAGCGCTCGTCGCTTCGTCAAAAAGCAGGATGCGTGGCGAACGCGCGAGCGCGCGGGCAATGAGGAGCCTCTGACGCTGTCCACCCGAGAGCGTATTGATGCCCTCGGCAACGAGCGTGTGCATACCCATCGGCATCTGCCGAATATCCGCGTCAAGCGCCGCCAGCCGCGCGGCCTCCCAGGCCTTTTCCAGCGTCAGATCGACGCCACCGCAAATATTTTCGTACAGACTGCCTGTTGCCAGTTTCGTGTCTTGCAGCACAACCCCAAGCTGGCGGCGCACGTCATTGGTCTCGATCGTGTTCAGCGCCTTGCCATCATAGAAGATCGTCCCGGCTTCCGGTCGTTCAAAGTCCAGCAGCAACCGCATCAGCGATGATTTTCCGCTCCCCGAAGGACCGACAATCGCTACATACTCCCCCCTCGAAACGCGCAGGGTGATATCGTCAAGGACGATCGGTCCACCCTCGATATAGCGGAAGGTGACGCCGGAGAACTCGATCTCGCCTGCGAGCTCGCCTGCCGGCCGCCGATCTTCTGCGATCTCGGCGGCAGTGGAAAGAATCGGCTTCAGCCGGGTGAGATGGGGGATGACCACCAGCGATTCGCTCATGCTCGAGGCAAAGTTGCCGATCGCTGCCGTGGTCTGGCCGAAAGCGGAGAGGAAGCCGAGAAAGGCGCCGAGATTGGCCAGGAGCTGACTGTTGGTGCGCGAGCGATCGCAAAAATGATCAAGGTGGCGAGAAGGGGAAAGGCCGTCTCGAACACTACCAGAACGTTAGCCGCTCGTTGCGAGGCGATGAAGTAGCTCTTCTGAACAGCAAATTGTCCCGACCATCGCGCAAGTGCGCGATTTGCGGCGTTCGCCACGCGGAGTTTGCCGACGCCGGTGATCAGCTGCAGCACAAATCCGCTGACCTTGCCTTGCAGATTGAAGTGCTTGCTTTCGTAGTAGATTCGCACGGCGCTGGCAGTGACGATCGCGGCCGCTCGGAACGCGATGAGCAGGAGCGCGATGCTGCCGAGCTTGAGGTCGTAGTAGAGCATGAGCCCAATACTGAAAATGCCGAACAGGGCCGATGTAAAGCCTCGCAAGGTCCGTCCGGTAACGATCTGGCGCGTTGCTTCAATGCCCATCGAACGGTCGACCAAATCTCCGGTCGTGTAGTCGCGAAACAGCGACGCCGGCAACCTGAGCAGACGGTCGATCAGAGAGGCCTGGAGCTTGTAGTCGAGGAGGCCTTCGAGCCTGAGCGTCACCAGTCCCTGCATTCCCTGCAGTCCCGCCATCGCGACCGCCGCGACGGAGAGCGCTGCCGCGCAAACGACGAGCTGGTCGATCTCCGTGCGGGGGATCACCGAATTGACCAGCAGATTGGTCAGTAGTGGCGGAATCAGCGACAGCACCCCGATGGCAATAATCGCGAGGACCATTCGGACCATGCTGCTGGAAAGGCCTCGGGTTGCGAAAGACAACAGATCGCGATAGCGAAGTGGTTGTGCGGGGAAGGTTTTGTAGAAGCTGACGGCTTCCGGTGCGAGACCGTTTGCAACCGAGCGGTTGACCGGTTTCAGCAGTCCCTGCTTCGGATCGATCGTCGTGTAGCGGCCGCGCCGGTCGCGGATCAGAGCGACCGGGTCGCTTTCGGGGCCATGCCACCCGAGCAGGGGGCCGGCATCGCAGTTCCACCAGCCATCGCGCAACCGTACGCGGCGAATTCGCAATCGCGATGCGCGCGCGATCTGCAGAACGTCGGCGAAGCTCTGGCCTGCGGGATGAGTTCGGCTCACGTGAGTGATGGAGCTTCCCAATGCGTCCGCAACGAGCCGACAACTGGCGAGCAGGGGATCGCTCGCATCCAGCTCGACCTGCGCGCGAACGGTTGGGGCGGTGACGACTTCGGACAGACGCTCAAGGGCGTCCAGCGTCCGCGCACGGGTCAGTTCGGCTCGCTGGGCGAGTTGCTGCCGTTGGGACGACCGTTCACGTCCAAGCGACTGGTCTAGACTGGCAGCAATCGCGACATGGAAGCGGTCCAGCGCCGGAAAGATCAGAGGTAATTCGGGCGCGGCCGGATCCGCCTTGATCGTGGAGCCATGCTCGCCGGCTTCCAGCCACACATCCGCTGTGAGCGGAATGGGGAGATCTCCGGCCTCGAACTCGAGGTCGAGATCCAATAGCTTTACGCTTCCCGCTTCGATGCGGGCCCACAGGATGCTCCGCTTCGGGCCGCGACAACGTTCGCCCGAATACAGTTCTTTCGTTTCGCCGCCGATCAATTCGAAAGCGTTGTCCGATCGGGCCGAGCCGACTGCGAGCGACAACCGGGCGATCCAGCCGGACATACGATCCACGGCGATCTCGCTTCGCGAGATTGTGATGATCTCGGCGTCAGGCCCCCCGATTGCAACGATCCGCAGCTCAATCGCTGACCGTTCACAGGCCGTGTGCAAGTCCAGTATGATTTCACCGATTTCACATCGAAGCAGGTGATGTCGGACGCCGTCCTTCTCCACGGCGAAGATATCGACGTGACCGGCACTCACCTCCAGGACCTCATTGCGTTCGTTGAGGAGAATGGGATGTCGCGGATCGATCGCCATGCGATGAGCGGCCGGAGGTGCAATCGGCCCTACAGTCGCAAACTCATCCTTGGCCAGAGGGTTGCTCATTCGCTTGCCACGAGCCTTGTGTAGGCGCCCTGGAGCGCGATAAGCTGTTCGTGAGTGCCGCGTTCTACAATCCGGCCATGCTCCAGCACGATGATTTCGTCGCAATCGCGCACCGTGCTTAGGCGGTGTGCGATAATAATGCAGGTGCAGCCTCGGCGTCGCAGGTTGTCATCAATGACCTTCTCCGTGATCGGATCGAGCGCGGCCATTGCTTCATCCAGCACAAGAATTGACGGATTGCAGACCAGCGCCCGCGCGATCTCGATACGTTGGCGTTGCCCTCCGCTGAAATTTCCTCCGCCTTCATTGATGTGGCAGTCGTAGTTTCCGGGACGCGTGGCCAGATCGTGATGGATCGAGGCATCCCGCGCCGCGGCAATCAAGTCGCGCTCATCCACGGTCGAATCCCACAGGGTCAGATTATCGCGCGCGGTCCCCTCGAACAGAAATATATCCTGGTCCACATAGGAAACGGAATTTGCGAACTCCTGGGGCGGAAGTTCCGCCAGCTTCCATCGATCGAAGAGAATTTCTCCCGCCCAGGGCTCATACAACCCGCAGATCAATTTGCCGAGCGTCGATTTTCCGCTGCCTGAGACGCCGACGAGCGCCACACGGAATCCTGCAGGGATCGTCAGCGACAAGTCCGCCAGCAGTGGCGGTTCGAGAACCGAATAGCCGAAGCTGATATTGCGAAGCTCGACCCTGCCGGCAAGCTTTGGTGGAACGCCATCGGTTGCCTTGCCGACTGAGGTGGGCCGGAGCGGGTACTTGCGAATATCCT
Source organism: Bradyrhizobium acaciae (assembly GCF_020889785.1). GTDB lineage: Bacteria > Pseudomonadota > Alphaproteobacteria > Rhizobiales > Xanthobacteraceae > Bradyrhizobium > Bradyrhizobium acaciae. Next base: position 121,842 of record NZ_JACMYK010000001.1, on the reverse strand, counting down.
CGAGCCGTTCAAGCGCTCCCTTGATGGTCTGCAGCCCGCCGAAATAGTTGACGAGATTCTCGAATGGTTCCGAGAAGTTCGCCGCGAGGGATTGGAATGCAACCAGGCTCCCGAGCGTCAGCGTGCCTTCGATGACCCTCAAGCCACCGAGGCCGAGGATCGCGGCGACCATCAAGCCGGAGAGCAGCGTCGGCACCATGTCCAAGATGATGGCCGATGCACCGAGCCTCTGTTCCGCGTTCAGATTGTTGGCTTGGAAGCCTGCCCATTTGCCGAACGTGTCGTCTTCCAGGCCGCTCGCCTTGATGGTTTCGATGGTGCGCACCAGACCCACCGTAGCGCCAAGGAGTTTGCCCTGTTCAACCGCGAGCCGGTAGCTGAGCTCCTGGCGTCGCATACCAACCAGGCGAAGCAGGACAACGTTCAGGAATGCGATTGCGACGCACAGCACCGTCAGGCCAACGTCATAGACCGCCATCGCAGCTGCGAACAGAAGCACCGACGTCAGGCTGAGCGCGTTCATCGTGATCCCGCCGGACAGGAGGCGCGCGACCTGCTCGTTCGAGGCGACGCGGCTGGCAACGTCGCCGGCATGGCGCTGGGTGAAGAATTCCAGCGGCAGTTCCATCACCCGCCAGAGGAAGCGGCTGGTCATGACAACAGAGAGCTTGGCTTGAAGCCGCAGCACCACAGACTGGCGAACCGCGACCAGGACAGCGCGGCAAGCCGCCGTCAATGCCATTCCGATCAGGAGCGGCATGAGCCAGCTGTTGCTGTGCTGGATCAGGATGTCGTCGACAAAAATCTTGGAAAAGCCTGCGGCAAGGATATTGGGAAAGACAAGCACGACACTCACGATCACCAGCAGGAGAACCGCGGCCCTCGAGTGACGCAACTCTCGGAGCAACAGCCTGATCCCGTTGGGCTTGCTACCGACCATCTTGAACTCTTCGCCGCGCTCGAAGACCAGCACCACCCCGGTGAAGGCAAGATCAAGCTCGGCCAGGCGGATGCGTCTGCGGCCGGTTGCAGGATCGTTGATATAGGCGTGTCCGCCCTTGATTCCCTCCAGGACCACAAAATGATTGAAGTTCCAGTGGATGATGCAGGGCGTCAGAAGCTCCGTCAGCGCGGACGGCTCGACACTATATCCTCTTGCAATAAGACCATAGCGCCGCGCCGCCCTGACAATATTGCTGGCTTTGCTTCCGTCGCGCGATACGCCGCAAGCGATGCGGAGCTGCTCCAGGGGAATCCAGGCGCCGTGATAGGCGAGAATGATCGCGAGCGCCGCGGCGCCGCATTCGACCGCCTCCATCTGCAGGACGACGGGGGTCCGCTTCACCGTTTTGCGCAGCAGTCCCGACAGGCGACCGTGTCGCGCGCTTGTTGATAGAGGAGGGGGCTTACCCATCAATTCCCGTCAGATGCCTGATCAAGGGGATCACCAGATCGAGCGGTCGTTGCCGCCGAGTTGTGATTTCCGCGCGCGCCAGCGTCCCGCTCGTCAAATGAGTGGCGGGTCCTTTGCCTACGGCCCAGCGATAGCCAGTCGCGGTGGAATCGTCCTCTCGGAGTGCCACCTCGGCGGCATATGGCGCGCCATTATGAGAGAAGCGGGACACCAGGCTTTCATTGTGCAGTGCAGCGCTGATGCCTTGAGGCGTCATCGGGAAGTCGGAGACGCTCACGACCGTGCCCAGCATCATGCCGAACTCTTCGCGCTTGATCGTGCTCGGCTCGAGATGAACCTGCATGCCCGGCTTGATCTGCTTGCCATGTTCAGCTGGGATATAGACGATGGCCTGCAGCTTGCTGCCCTCGCTTTCGATCTGGATCACGGGCATTCCGACCGCGAGTACGGAACCGGGAGAAATCTTCACTTCGAGGACACGGCCCTCCATCGGACTGAGGACCTGCGTGTTTTGGCTCAGCTGCTCCGCGGCTGCATTCACCTGCCGGCGCGCTTCGTTCAGCGTGAATTCGGATTGCTGAACGTCGCGTTCGCGCTGTGTCTCCAGGTCCGTCTTCTGCGCCTTGAGCTTGAGAATCTCGTTCTGCGCATCGAGCCGGCGTTGCTGTGCATCGGCCAATTCCTGCCGCCGGTCCTCCAGAGCGCGTCGCGTCGTGTAGCCCTTCGCGAGCAAACCCTCAAGGTTCTTGACGTCAACTGAGAGATATTCGACGCGCTGGCCCGTCGCCTTGATGACTTGATCGAGTGCGGCTTCGAGCTTCTCGAAGTTCTGGCTCTTGGCGGCGAGCTCGGCCGCGACCTTCGACTTGAGGTCGCTATATTCGCGCTGGCGCTCTTGGAGTATCTCGAGCGCGTCCTTGTGCTTTTGCTCGATATCAGTCTGAACGATCTGGGCGATCGGCTGACCAAGGCCGACGTGGTCGCCGACCGTGACGGCTACAGACTGCAGCCGGCCAGCAGCGGCCGACACCGCGTCGACCACCTTGCCGCCACTGCTGATCAGGATTCCCTCGCCGGAGACACGGGTAGGCACGCGCCCAAAAACGCCCCACGCGACCGCAGCCACCACCGCAACGAGGAAAACGGCCGTGATAATCCAGTCGGCAGGCTTGGTGACGACTACAAGCTCGTCAAGCTGCTCAGGCGAGGCCGCTCGGTCGAGTGCCGTCGCCCGGAATGCCCGTTGCGGCCCGGCGGCCGCCCTCCTATTCTCCGGTTGTCCAAGCGTTTCCGAGGTGGACATATCAGCACGCAGAAACTCAATTGATTGAATGAATATGCCGATATTTTTGCATAGATCAGGCGTGGTCACAACAAAGGCCGGGCGCAAAATCGGTGGCGGAGCTTGAATGCGCAGGCTGAGCGGCAAGACGAAACGGTTGTTTGCACGGCACGCGCGGCAGGCGATGTTCGTAATGAGCGTAGCGCTGGGCCTGCTTTGGTCCTCCGCCCGGGCCGGGGTCCTTTCCGAGCGCGATCTCAAGCAGGCGGAAAGCCTGAAGCCGTTGTTTGCCAATCTGATGACTGATCTCGTTGAGACCGTCAAGCGCTCGGACGTACCGAACGGGGATATCGTCTGCATCAACTCCACGATCCGTGAGCTTCTGCAAATTTCCGACGAACTCGCCAGCTACGAATATCTGATCACGATGGAAAAGGATCTCACCGACGTCGGTGATGACAACCCGTTGCGTGGCGTCGTCAAGTTTGCCGTTGATAAAACCAATGTCATTCTTACCAGCGAGAGGAAGCGGCTGGTTCAGTTGTCCGAGCAATGCATCAAAAATCCGGTGGGGTTCGGAAAGGCACAGGAGTCGTTGAGGGTCATCGACACGACGACCGGCATCCTGAACTCCATTCGCGAACGCCTGTAACGGGTCGGGCGTTTGCTTTCGCCGAAGGCCGGACTTGCCGGCGGGCCGCTGGTCCCACATTGCGCACGCTCCTTCGTGCTTTCTGCCATGTGTTCGGAACGGACCATCCCGTCCTGAACTCCATCAGCACAATAGATCAGCTGTTCAGATCGAGCGTGACCTGCATCACGAGACGCGATTATGCGCAATGACGGGCCGGGTTTTGACGCGAGAATGCGCGACGTTCGCCTCAGCCCTGGAACCCGCACAGCACATCAGATCAGCAGGCTTGATGACGGTACGGTCCAGCTCAGAGTGACAATTCTCACGGAAACCTCCGAGCAGCTGGGAAATGCTGCACTCCGGTTGCGGGGTGGTCCCGCACCATCAACACAGCAAGGAGGACTGAGATGATGCGCAAAATGAACGACAATGCAACGACCCGTGAACTTTCCATCGACGAACTCGACGCGGTGGCCGGTGGCAAATGGAGTTGGGGTGATTTCGCCAAGGCCGTGGCCGGCGGAGCGGTGACCGGCGGCATGGGTGGTGCGGCGGCTGGCGGCGTCGGTGCCGGACCCGGTGCCGTTGGCGGCGGCCTTCTCGCCGGAATCGGGTACTGCATCAGCCAGCTCTTTTGAGCATTCCGTCCGACCAGAGCGAGGCCTGAGGTACCCGCATCACGGGCTCCGCTTTGGCCGGCGAGCATGATCTCAACTGGCACAAGCCCAACAGATGAGAGGAGCGTAGCATGCAGAAAATTCGGGAGTTGACAGGTGACGAACTCGAATCCGCGTGCGGCGGAAGCCGCGGCAGTGGCGGAACCGGCGGATCGGCTGTTTCCGATTTCATAAATTGGCTTTTGGGCCAACTTCACATTCCCACTTCACCGGGAGGCCCCATTCGGAGCTAGCTCCGGCCTGGTTCGGGCCTTGGGCTACCGGAAAGGGATCGATGGATGCGAGGTCTCGGAAACGAGAACCTCGCATTATTTTTTGCGATGCAACATTTCGATTGCGCCGTTCACCGGCGCACCTCGATCGGCAACAACATCGACGGCAGAAAGAGCAGTCCGCCTCGCTTGTACGAGCTGCGTGACCAAGGTCACAGCGAACTGCTGGTTGATGCGGCAAGCTGCACGCGGATGACAAGGATCATCCGTTCACCTTAGACAGATGGAGATGATGATGAGTGCATACCAGAATGAGCATCAGACGGTCCGTCCGCTGTCCGATGAGGAATTCGAATCCGTGTCCGGCGGTTGCGTCGGAATTCCGGTTTCCGACGGTCATGGCGGGGTCATTTACGTTTCCCCGACCATCGGGCGTGGTCCAAGGCTGCCGACCGGCACCGGACCGACCTTTCCTACGGGTGGTCCGTTCGGACCGTTTCCCGCGTAATCAACGAGCAGGTGCATGTCAGAGCCGGCATTCGCAACGATGCTGGCTCTGAAGTCCGTAAGAACCGGGACAGCGAGGCGGCTCGGCACAATGGCGCTGGCTGAACGAGGGCTTTGGTTCATCTGAACGCGCGAACGCTATGCTCATTCGGACCGTTGCGCTTGCTGCCCCCGGGAGTGGCAGTATAGTGGCGCGATGGCTGTCAGCTCTCCCGAATTGAAAGCTTTCCTGCTCGGCACGCCTTTCTTCGGAGGGCTGTCAGATACAAGCCTCGATCTGTTGATCCCAATGCTCGTCGAGCGCCACTTCGAGGTAGGCGCGACGATCGTGGCGGAAGGAGAGCCGGGGCGTTCAATGTTCGTCGTTCACTCCGGCGAGCTCGTCGTGAGCAGGCTTGGGCATTCGGGACGCTCGATTCGGATGGCAAGTCTTGCGCCCGGTGATTTTTTTGGCGAAATGACGCTCATCGAAATGCAAAATCGATCCGCCTCCGTCGCCGCGCAAAGCACAACTGTCCTGTATGAGCTCACGGCTCGAAACCTCTACATGTATTGCAAAACAGACATCCACGGGTACGTCCTAGTGATGCAGAATATCAGCCGCGAGCTTTGTCGCAGGCTCCGCCGCGCCGATGATCGGATTGCCGAGCTGCTGGTGCATCAGGCAGAGCAATAGCTTACAGTCATGAGAGCCGTTCGGAAGAACGGACCCAAGAGTCCTGACATCGTTGCTTCCAATCGCAGCCGCTTGCAAGGTCCGCGAAGCGCACGTTTTGATGTGCAGCCGCTCGCCGGCTGCGTAATCATCGGCGGCCAACGGGCTGTGAAATGAAAACCAGCTAAATCAATGATTGATTTGGTAGTGGGCCCGGCAGGACTCGAATGGTTTTTCGTTTGCTTCTGATCGCGGTTGCTACACATGGGCGAGGTCGTCTCTGGTGCAAGTCTGGTGCGGCAGTGCTTCAGCCTTCGGCTGTCGGCCAACGATCAATGAGCTGTCAAAACGTCTCGGTAACCTTGCGCAGGCGAGGGGGGCGATCCGGGTCAAATCCAAAGGCACGTGCCGTCTGCTCGATCATCCGATAGGCCGGAACGAGCATGGCGATCGGGTCGGTGGCGGGGTCATCCTCAGTAAGCCAGGCCAGCGAGCCACGCGGTCCGCCGCAGAGATGCAGCGCGATCTTTTGTTCACGCAATTCTTCTGCCAATGCGTCAACCATGGCCGCCGTTTCATCCATGAGGCGCATCATGACAACCGGCGTGCCCGACGACAACGCGGCACGTGGCCCATGCTGCAGCTCGGCGGCGCTCAGACCGATGGAGGGCAGGCGCAGGATTTCCGAAAGTTTGAGCGCGGTCTCCCTCGCCGAGCCCAGGGCCAAGCCCCGGGCCGCCACAAAAACAGCTGAAGCCTTCGCGAGATCATCGGCAATCTCGGACCAGTCGAGCGCCATCGCGCGGTGCAGCCGCTCAGGCAGCCTGTCGAGGGCCGACCGCAGCACACGATCTTCCGCCAGTTCGGCAACAAGTCCCACGCTGGCGGCCATCGAGCCGATCACGGTCTTCGTCGCCGCTACGGAATGCTCCTGGCCGGCTTCGATCGGAATGACGAACTCGGCTTCGTCAGCCACTGGTGACGACGTCGCATTGACGATGGCGATGGTCCGGGCGCCCGAGGCGCGCGCTGACCTGGTCGCTGCGACAAGATCCGGGCTGCGCCCCGATTGTGAGATCACAATGAACAGCGCATCACGCAGCATCAGGGGCGTGCGAAATGCCGTGATTACCGAGGGAGCGCTGGCTGAAACGGGAAGGCGAAGTCGCGTCTCGACGAGGTATCTTAGGAAAACCCCGGCATGCCCAGAGCTTCCCCGGCCACACACGACGCACAGGGGGATGGAGCCAGTCCCAAGCCGCTGTGCGATGTTGCGCGTCGTGGGGCGGCTGCGAACAAGGTTGGCGACAACATCCGCGCTTTCCCCGATTTCGCTCGCCATCGCGGATGTCGTCACGGCTCAATCGCTCCGCCTCGCCTGCGCTCCGCCGCTCGCTTGGTACCGGTCACGAGTCTTGGCGAGCTCGACAAACACACGCCGAAGGTTGCCGTCGCACTTCTTCAGAACGGTCTCCGCATCGGCCCTATCGACACCCAACGCCAGAAGGACTGCCGTCTTGATGTCTCCCTCGGCCTGCTCAAGCGAGTGTGCCGCGTGCGCCGGATCACAGTGCGCGATTTGCGCCACCATAGCCTCGGCGCGCCGCTTCAGCTTGGCATTTGTCGGCGGCATGTTCACCATCATGCCGCGATACACCCGGCCAAGACGCAGCATGATCCCTGAGGAGATCAGGTTGAGCACAACCTTCTGAGCGGTACCAGCCTTCATCCGCGTGGAGCCGGCGATCAGCTCGCGGCCGGTCTCGATCAAGATCGGAAACTTTGCCGATGCCAGCAGGGTGGTGCCCGGGTTATTGGCGATACCGATCGTCTCTGCGCCGAAAGAGCCTGCCTGCTGCAGCGCGGCCACCGTGAATGGTGTGGTGCCGCTGGCAGCAACGGCGATCACCACGTCGTGCGGCGTCAGCCGCGCGGCATTGATTTGCGCGACCGCATCACCGACGTCGTCCTCTGCGCCTTCGATGCTGGTGACGAATGCGCTGTCACCGCCGGCGACGACGAAGCGGACGCGCTCGCTGGGCCAGGCGAAGGTCGGCGTCAGCTCGGCGCCGTCTTGGACCGCCACCCGGCCTGAGGTGCCGGCACCGACGTATACAATGCGACCGCGATCGCCCAACGCCATCTTGGCCGCTTCAGCCGCCGCCGTGATCACGGGAAGGGCATGGCCGATCGCGGAGACTGCCGCAAGCTGGCCCTCCCACATCGCTTCCATCGCTGACGCCAGCGGCCATGCATCAAGGTCGGCAAATCGGAGATCGACTTCTTCCGTGGCCGTATTGTTGATCCAAGCGCCATCAAACGCGGAACTTTGAAGCCTGTTCATAGTCAGTTTCAGTTTCTCTCTTGGGGAGGTCCAGCCGCCCTCGCGCCATAAGTAACGCACCGGCCACTGCGTCGCCGTCAGGACGTCTCAGGCGGGCGCGTAGATCAGGCGTTAGCCATGGCATAATGGCATTCGCGAGCCCGCCCACCAGTGCGACCCGGTCAATTCCTCTCGCCAGGAACAGATCAAGTAGATCGCCAATGGCATCGGCCGCACGTTCGACAATGCGGCGGCCGACCGGATCGCCCAGGTTGGCGTGCCGCACCACGATCGGCGCGAACGCAGCGTAGTCCGTGGCTTTGGCTTCTTCAGACCAGGCCACGGCCTGATAGGGATCATGATCAAATGCTTCCAGCACCTCTGAAAGCAACGAGGTCAGCTCGCCGCGGCGATCCGCAGCCCGCAGCGCCAGTCGAACAACCTGCAGGCCGATGTCGGCACCGCTACCTTCGTCCGACACGGGAAAGCCGTAACCGGCGAGACGGATTTCACGCCCGTCGATCAGGCCGACACCCACCGAGCCTGTGCCCGTCACCACGATGGCTCCGTCCGCGCCGCTATGGGCGCCGAGACAGGCCGCGAGGCCGTCGCTGATGAAGACAGCGGACGCAAAGGGATGGGCGATCTTGTTGAGCGCCGCATCTGCGCCCCGGCGACCAATCCCGGCAAGCCCAATTCCGGTGTGCATCCACGCGAAATCCTCCTGCGTCAGTCCGGACTGTGCGGCCGCCAGTTCGGTGGCGTCCATGATCGACCGCCAGGCCCTCTCGATGCCAATCCGCGTCGTGGCAGGTCCGAACTCGCTTCGCCTGCCGTTTTCGTCCTCGATCCGGGCGCGGCAACGGGTTCCACCGCCATCAATGCCGAGATACGTGGTACCTTTTGTTCCCATGGAACGTTAACGCGAGTATTTAGCTCCGGGTCCTCCGAGGCCGGTCGTGTACATATAAGGTCCCGTGCGGTACCGGGCGCGCTTCACGAGTCCGTGACTGTCATTCTTGGATCAGCACTGATGGGCCAAGCCGTCTTTCTCTCGATTGCCGCACAGCACATCTTTGATGGTGCCGACATGCGCGGGCCGGGGTTGGTCAGGATCTCGCAGGGGCGGATTGAAAGCGTTACCTTCGGCGAGAAAGCGCGCGCTTCAATCCACCTTCCCGCAGACGCGATTCTTGCACCTGGATTCATCGACATTCAGGTGAACGGAGGCGGGGGCGTTCTTCTCAACGACCAGCCAACGGAAGCTGGCATTCGACGTATCGTGGCGGCGCACGGCAAGGCGGGGACCACGGGCTGCTTGCCAACCCTCATCACCGATCGAAGCGAGGTCATTGAGCAATTAGCGCTGGTAGCTCAGGCGTGCCTCGAAATTCCTGGCGTACTCGGCTTTCATCTGGAAGGTCCGGCTCTCAACAGATCTCGCAAGGGCATTCATCCGGAAGCCGAGATACGCGTGCCTGATCAGCGCGAGCTCGCCGCCATCACGAGTTTCGGGGGCCGCGGCTGCTCCATTGTGACCCTGGCCCCGGAATGCGTTCCCGCGTCCATGATAGACGCATTGATCGGCGCCGGATTGCGTATCTCTGCCGGCCACAGCGACGCCGCCGCGGCCGAAATCCGGCCAGCGGTCGATCGTGGTATCTCGGGGGTGACCCATCTCTTCAACGCCATGTCGCAGTTGAGCGCCCGGGAGCCGGGCTTGGTGGGCGTTGCGCTTGAAGATGACCGGCTGTTTGCAGGAATCATCTGCGACGGCATTCACGTTGACCGCGCTGGTTTGCGTGTTGCCTTCCGCTGCAAGGGACGCGATCGATTGATGCTGGTCACTGATGCCATGCCATTGGTGGGTACGGACGATCGGAAATTCTTGCTGCAGGGAAGGCCGATTACATTGCACGAAAATCGCCTGACCGGCCCGGATGGCACGCTCGCTGGCGCTCACCTCACCATGATCGAGGCGGTGCGCAACGCCGTTGTGCTCGTCGGTACCTCCCTTATCGACGCCCTTATCATGGCTTCCCGGACACCCGCGACATTTCTGGGTCTTGAGTCCGAGCTTGGACGGATCGCGCGCGGATACCGCGCTGATCTTGTCGCCTTTAATCCGAACTTTGAGGTCATCGACACATGGATAGGCGGTGTCGGCTCGATAGCGGAGCGAGCGTGACCATCTCACCGAGGTTAGATGCGGAGCCTGACGAGATGCGTCCGTCCGATCTCGAGCCGCGGTTTACCTGCACGGCTTGTGGCAAGCGAGGCTCGATCATTGGTTCGGTAGACGTGCTGCCCACAATGAGCGCCAGTTGTCGGCGTCGATTTTTCACGCGTGTGACACACGTCACAGCAACCGTCGCTTGGAGTTCGTATCCATCCTGCACCAGGTGGCAATGCAGCCGCCGGCAACAGGAGGAAAGCAGATGAAGATGACGAGCATTCATGAACTGTCAGCCGACGAGCTGGGAGCAGTTTCGGGAGGTAAGCCGTCCAGCCCGGTCAGTGTTCCTGCAAATGCGTTCGACAAGCTGCTGGCGGCTATCGACAAGAATCTCGCGATGGTGAAGGAGCTAAAGCCGGGCGGCTACCTTCCACCCGGCTAAGGCAGTGACCCTGCATCGATGAGTTCAGTGTCCAAATCCGGCCTCGGTGCTCGCTGCCCACGGAAAACGCCGCTGGGAGTCATGGTCCCTGCGGCGCATTTCGCGCCACGACTTCGCTCCGCCTTGCTCGGACCACGGTAGTTATCCCTTGATGATGAGGCGACCAAGGACAGGCCCGCTCGGCGTCAGCGAATTTGCTGAAGGGTGATCCGGGCCCTTGAGCCGCAGGCAATATTCAGAAAGTCGGGGCGATATGACGCAAAAAAACCGGCTCTCCATGCAAGCTAGGTCCACCTCGGCTCTCGTTTCTGATAACGAACGAATAATCATCGCTGCTTGCGATCCAAATCTCCAGATCGCCCGGAGTGTCGATGCGGCGGAAGTGCAGCACATTTCACCCTCCACATTTGCAGGACAGAGCCCACCACAGGCCGCTGCTTCTGCCTTATCATCAAGTGCGCGTGAAATGTAAGGTCGTTCACATTTGAAACTGACGAATTGCTCTAAGGGGTAACAACTTCGGCGTCGGAGGAATTCGCGATGCCATTAATCAGCGGCGAAAGCTGGTCGCGAACAGCCACTATTTCAGTTGTCGGCATGCTCATCGTATTGGCGGTTGCCATTGTGGCCGTTCGTTACGTGGAGTAGTCATCGGACGCTAATCTGGCCCGATTCATGAGTCAGACTGAGTTGGCCGCGGCTGCCTCGGTTCCGACTCTGCCGCCCAAGGGACGAACAGGTTGCGAGCAGGGCAATAAGCCTTCGGTGCTTTCTCTGCCGCTCGAATGACACCTGGTCAACCGTGCCCGATTAATTTCCCAAGGAAACTGTGCCGCCGGGGCCGCCTCAAATGCTTTGTCCTGGCGGGGCGGGACGCGCCCCAGCTCAAGGTCGAACGACCTACCGGCGCGTGATCCCAGTCACAGATCAGCGGCTCGGCTTGTTGCATGATCCCCTAGTGATGGATGCCCCATCACTTAAAGCAAAGGAGATTCAACATGCCGAGCATCAACCACGAATTGTCCCTCGATCACCTGGAGCAGGTCTCAGGTGGCAACCCGGCTTTGGTCGCGTTTGGATTGGGCGTTCTCGCCGGTGTTATCGGCAATGCCGTCTACGACGGGCTGAAGTCGGGCGCCATCACTGCGCCCGCCTGTGGTCTGATGGGGAGCGCCGGAAAATATGCTGGTTGCCCCACCTAAAGGTGCGCCTCCGGCTGATTGGCAATCCGCGGCGTACGGGCCTGCCTTTAGAAGATGAAGCGCAAGTCGATCGAAATCCCGCCAAGAGAAGCCCGTCAGTTCGGGGCGGATATGAGCGCGATGCGTCCGCCTCGGCGAGATAGCCGTCCGAATGCGCCGCATGTTTCTCGATCACTTGCCCGGCCGGCACGAAACTGCGGCTGAGCGAAATGGCGCGCGCGCCTGACCACCGCGGCATGACCCATTCGCGACGTTGTCATGCTGCCCACGAATTTCGACCTCTAGTTTTCGCGGAAATCATGCTCAAGCAAGAAGCTAAAGCGCGACGATGATTGATCCCAATCTCACCGCGCTTTAGGGGCATTCGCAATTCGAAAGGCGCGGGGAGGAGGCGCGCCCTCGCAGTTGCGGGCCACGATCGCCGCAAGCATAAGAATCCCCAGCGGTCGCTCAATTGTACGAGCGTAAGCCCAGGCTATGAAAATAGATGAAGGGAGCTATACGAAGGTTTGACGATGTCTGCGCCGGAGATCAGTGCGCTCCGCACCGGAAGCGCTGATCGTCACGGCTGCGAGACCACAGGGACATCCGATCGGTCCGCATGGACTTCCGAGCGACCCCAAGGGGCTGATAACGAGGGTTGCCGAAAGACCACAGGCGGACCGAAGTGCGCTCGTTTCCGCCGGTGATACCCCATTTCCGTCAATTTTGACCACCATCTCAGCCATGGCTATTTTTGCCGAAGCGTGGCCAAGTCACGCGATCCATTCCTTTCAGTCAAAGCGATTTGTGGAACGCCAATGAAAAACGCTGCGCTATTTGCCCTTGGCTTGTTGGCCGCTGGTGTTTTTTTCCACGACAGCGCGAGATGTCAGACGTCGCTGGCCCAACCACTTTCGCTCGCTCCGCCGCCGCCGTTTCGTGAACAGGGGGCGGCACCTCCGGCCGTCGCCCCCACCAACAGCGTTTGGCCGCCGATGGCGGCACCGAGCGTGTCGCCACCGCGGGCGGCGGGCAAACATCCGACATCATCAGCAAAGAGCAATGTTGGGTCGTCACCAGCGACGGATGACGTTCCGCCGCCGGCGGAGACCGCCAAGGGCTCAGTTCCAGCCCGAGCCGCTAAAGATGTGCCGCCACTGGCATCCGCCCCACCATCTGCCACTGTCAAGGACACGCCGTCGGCGCCCGACGATGTTTCGTCAGCACCGGTGATCGACAGGCTGCCGCCGTGGGCCAAGCCGGCCACCGATTACGATGGCTTTAGCGTCGGCATCGTCGACGACAATGACGCGTCAAGCCGGACGACGCGACCCGTCAGGTCGCGCGCGGCAAAGCAGTCCAAGCGCGGTCAAGAAGCGGATCGTGTCTCTGGGCAGCAATCGGTCGATCCCAGGGAAGATGACAAACTAAAGGGCAAGCTGACGATTTGCCGCGGCTGCAAGTAGCAGGTCGCCGCTCCGGTTGCGTTCGTCAATTGGCCCACGGGGCAGGCGATCCAAACACCGCTCCGAACACAGGCGCCGAAGCTTCCAATAGTTTGCTGGAATGGCCGTTGTTTGTCTGTAGCTGGCTCAAACTTGCCCATGACGGATTGGAGCTAGAGTTCAAGTTTCACAGCGCTTAGAGAGTGGCGTACGCACGGTGTGTGCACCGGGAGGTCAAGAAAAATCTATCGAGGGTAAGTGCGCATCGACGTGGGTGAGTGAGCCCCCCTGCACAAATTTCGACGTTGGTGAGTCAGGCGCAAGGATAGCGAGTGTCACAGACGACCTGAGGGCGGATCGTGCTCATGGTAGGCGGCGCTCGGTGTTTGGTCTACGCCGAAGTGTTCTGCCGATCAGGGTGAAGCGAAAGATCAAGCAACGATGTCGGGGTTCGAGTCGACCACCCGCTAAGACGATTCCTCACATTCCTTTCACCCGATTTGGATGGGTTCCCGGCCGACCAGCGCGTTTAGCCGGCTCGCTATTTCCACAAGCACACCATCTGGCCGCGCAGGATTTTGAAACACAATGGACCGTTATGGGACCAGTATGCACCTGTCAGCCGCCAATGCCCGGCATCATCAATGAGGTCAGGGGCGTCAATCGTTCAGTTTACGACATAACTTCCCTTCGGCCGCGAATGATCGAGTGGGAGTAGTGCGGCCGGCTGCGATTGCGCAGTCTAGCGTAGTCTTGGTCGTGTTGTCCTTCAGCGTTTGAGCTCTCACTGTAGTCATGAGCTTGACTTGATCCCGGCCAAGGTCAGGAAGCCAGCGCGTTTAGGCTGACGGGGTACTGCAGCGTGCTTGATCGTACAAAAGGGCTGGGCGTTCAAAACTCGAGCTCCGATCACCTGCAGGTCTAATACAAAAAGCAGACAGACTGCTTGCAGACCACAAAAATAGTTCAAGTTATAGAACAATCGCGGATCTGGGCTTAGTCGGGCGACAATCCCGAGGCAACAGATCGGACGACGTTTCGTCAATCCGGTGAGCCAAGGGCCCGCCGCATCGAAGCTCTGCGCCTGCTTAATACCTTCAACCCCGTTTCGGTTGCCGCAATGAGTTCGACTAAGTTGAACGACGCGCTTCCTCCGTCGCCGCCGAAGGCCGCCTTAGTTCAAGCTGGACCGGGTTCGCAAGCAACCTCCGCGCAGCATTTCAGCGCGAGTTCGGAGGACGGATTTCGCGGTGAAGAACGTATGGGACATCGCTCGAACGTTCTCACGAACAACTGGTACTCACAGATAGTGGGGAACCACCTGCTGCATATCGATCAGGCTCCGGTCGTAGTGGACCAACGGGGAGCTTGGTGTCGGGGCCAGTAGGATATCGGTGGTCTCTCCGAGGAAAATCGTGTGGGTACCACAGTCGGCGCGCTATCCAGTCGATTGACTCCGATAGGTGGCAGAATTGCCGTCGCTTCGTGAGGAGCAATTTATTCTGTGAATTCAAAACCGAAAAATTGCGGCGGTTGTACCGTCGGCGTTTGTCTGTCTAGCCTTAAAATTTGTGCTTGTAATTCAACGACCAAGCATCGCTCGAAATGATTGAGTGGGCGTAGTGCCACCGGCGGCTATCTCGTAGTTTAGCGTAGCTTCGCAGGCCGTTCGCTTTGCCTTGCTCGCTGGCGCCGACCGAGATCGTGAGCGCGGCTTATCTCGATTGAGGTAAGGATTCTATGGTGTTTTCACTCCTGGAGTATTGCAGCGTACTTGATCGTACCGAAGGGCGGGCGGGTCTGGGATGTTAGCTTTTTCGGCGGCAGCCGTTGGCCCCGGTCGCCTCGGTCGGATCCGCATGTTTTCAGCAGTGGCGAGCCGAAGTCACGATCTTCGCTCGTTGACGCAGTCTCCTTCGTTTGCCGGCCGTTTAATCCGGGGATTCGCCTCGGCTCTCTGTGCTGCAAGGTCATCGCCCTTCTAACTGGAGCGGGAATGACGTAGGAGAGGCAGACATGAGGATTTGAGATGGCAAAGAACACCCAGAAGAAGCCGCCTACACTCAAGGGCGTGTCCGCGGCCGAACGAGCTATGGCGGTGTTAACGGCGTTCCGTCGAGGCGACAGCGCCTTGAGCTTGTCGGAGTTGGCCGAGCGCACCGGACTTGTCAAAAGCACCATTCTGCGGCTCGCTTTGTCGCTGCAACAATACCGGCTGCTCGCGCGTTTGCCGGATGGTTCTTACCGGCTCGATGCAGAGACCTTGCGCCTCGGCACCGCCTATCAGCAGGCGTTCCGCCTTTCCGATCACGTCATGCCGGCGCTCGAGCAGCTCGCCGCGAAGACCGGCGAGACGACGTCCTTCTATGTCCGCAACGGCGAAGAGAGGCTGTGTCTTTTCCGGGTGGAGAGCACCAACCGCATCCGGATGACCGTGCAGCCGGGCGACACCCGTCCGATGGATAAATCTGCCATCGCACAGACGCTCCGCCGGTACGAGTCGGGACCGCCTGGGCCGGACGACGAATTGCCGCTGTTCACCTCCGGCGTCACGGATCCTCATGCCGCCGCGCTCGCTATGCCTGTGTTCGGCATCGGTGATTCCCTGGTCGGAGCGCTGGCGATCTCGGGGCCGGTCAGCCGTCTCACGACTGCGCGGGCAGAGCAGATCAAGGGGGCGTTGTCTGACGCGGCCACCAAGCTCACCCTGGCCTGCGGCGGAACGCCGTTCTCCGACGCGGAGAAGGGCGCGCGCAAGCGTTCCAGTCCGAAAGCATGAACGAAACGACGTTTCATTTCACTTGCGGCGGCCACCTTGCCCAGCCTATAAGCCTCTCTAACAATCGATCGGGAGGACGAACGTCGTGACAGTCGCATCGGTCACCCGCAGGACGGTCCTGGCTGGACTGAGTGCTTCGCTCTTTCCGCACGTTGCAACGGCGCAGGCGCAGGAGGTGCGCTGGTCGGGCGGCAGCGGGAAGCCCCACTTCGTGCCGCCTGCCGGCGCCACCGATTGCCACTTCCATACCTATGACAAGACCTATCCCATCGCGAAGGGCGCGACCTTGCTGCCCGACGACGCCTCGCCCGACGATTATCGCGCGCTGCAACATCGGATCGGCACGACGCGGGGCGTGATCATCCAGCCGTCGACGTATGGCACCGACAACCGGCTGCAGATCGCGTCACGACAGGCGCTGGGCGCCGAGAATTTTCGCGTCATCGCCGTCGTCGCCGAGGACATATCGGACGCCGAGCTGCGACGGCTCGACGAACAAGGTGTCCGCGGCGTCCGCTTCAATCTCGGCTTTCCGGGCGTGCTGACCGTGAACTCGCTTCCATTGCTCGCGCCGCGGCTGGCTGATCTCGGCTGGCATTGCCAGATCAACATGCGTCCCAAGCAGATCGAGGACAACGCGGATCTGCTGGCGTCGCTGCCCGGGCGGTTGGTGTTCGATCATCTGGCCCAGGTGCCGCAGCCGGCGGGCCTCGAGAGCGCGCCCTACAAGATTATTCGCGGTCTGCTCGATCGCGGCAGGACCTGGGTGAAGCTCTCAGGTCCCTATGTGGCGAGCAAGCAGGGCCCGCCCGATTACGCCGACGCGGGTGCGGTGGCGGCAGCCTACGTCAAGGCCGCGCCGGAGCGCTTGGTGTGGGGGAGTGACTGGCCGCATCCGTCCGAGCCGAAGGAGCACAAGCCGGACGACGCGCGCCTGTTCGATCTGTTCGCGCAATGCGCGGGCGACGACGTCGTATTCAAGCGCATCCTGGTCGACAATCCCGCCGAACTCTACGGTTTTCCCATGGTCGCACCATGACGTTCTTCAGCCCCCCGCGCCGGATCGAAACCAGCATCTTCACGCGGCTTCCGGATTATTTCCGCAAACCGCGCCGCACCGCCTGGGCGGATGCCAACCAGGGCGGACGCGAAATCGATTCCTTCCTCGAAGGGCCATCCTTCGATCGGCAGGGTCGTCTGTACATCACCGACATTTCCTATGGGCGCATCTTCCGCGTCAGCGCGGCGGGCGATTGGGGGCTCGTGTCCGAGTATGACGGTTGGCCGAACGGGCTGAAGATTCACCGCGATGGCCGCGTCTTCATCACCGACTACAAGCGCGGGATCATGCTGCTTGATCCGGCCAGCGGCGCCGTGACACCGTTCCTGGAGACGGCTGCGAGCGAGAGCTTCAAGGGCGTGAACGACCTCGTCTTCGCGCCGTCAGGCAATCTCTATTTCACCGACCAGGGCCAGACCGGGATGCACGATCCCACGGGCCGGGTCTGGAAGCTGACGCCCGACGGCCGGCTCACCTGCCTGATCAACACGATCCCGAGCCCGAACGGCATCGTGGTCGATGCCGAGGAGAGCTTTCTGCTGGTCGCGGTGACGCGCGCCAACCAGATCTGGCGCGTGCCGCTGCCGGCGAGCGGTCTCACCACCAAGGTCGGGATATTCTCGCATCTGCATGGCGGCCCAGGCGGTCCTGATGGCCTGGCGCTGGACGATGGCGGTAATCTGCTGGTCTGTCACACCGGCTTCGGCTCGATCTGGCGGCTGTCGCCTTTGGCTGAGCCGCTCGACCGCATCGTTTCCTGCGCCGGTGTCGGCACCACCAACCTTGCCTTCGGCGGACCGGAGCGAAAGAGCCTCTTCATCACCGAGAGCCGCACCGGGACGCTGCTCCGCGCCGAGCTCGACACGCCGGGCCTGCCGATGTTCTCGCACGCGGATTAAGTCGGGCGGCCACGCACACAGGCGAGCAACGCCTCCGCCGGGTGGAGCAGGGATTGCCCATCCATGATCTTGACCTGCGACCGGCAGGAATAGCCGGTGGCGAGCAGGCGTCCGCTCGGCGCCTGCCCGGCAACATGGCGCGCCCAGCTCATTCCATATATCTGCTCGGATGTGGCGCGATGTTCGGCCTCGTGGCCGTAGGTCCCGGCCATCCCGCAGCATCCCGACGGCAGCACCGGCAGACTCGCGCCCGCGGCCGCGAATGCCACCTGCCAGTCCCGCAGGCTCGACAGAGCGAGCGAACGCTCCGAGCAATGCGGTAGCAGCAAATATCCACTGCCGGCGCCTGACGTCTTCGGGACGGCGTCGCAGTGACGCGCCAGCCATTCCTGAACCAGCAGCACGGGTGGCGGCCGGTCCGCGCCCGGCAGCATGTCGTATTCGGAGCGATAGGTGAGCGTCATCGATGCATCCACGCCGACCAGCTCGACGCCGGTGGCGGCAAGTTCGCGCAGCATCGCGGCGTTGCGGGACGCTGTGCGGATGAAGGCACCCAGGAAGCCGTGCACGTGCAGCGGCTTTCCGTTAGGGTGGAACGGCGCGACATACGGCTTGAAGCCGATCGTCTGCATGAGGTCGAGCACCGCGAGCACGACACGCGGTTCATACCAACTCGTGAAGGCGTCCTGGACCAGCACCACACTGCGGGCGCGCTCCTTAACGGAGAGTGCCGCCAGCAGCTCGGGCGTTGCGAGCGCAATCTCGCGCGCCGCCAATTCCCGCCGCATCGAAACCTGCGAAAATTTCGGCGTGTGCACCAGTCCGATTGCCCGCATCGCCGCGCGGCCCGGCGGGCTGTCGATCACGAGATTGTAAAGCCAGCCGACCTTGCCGAGCGCAGGCAGCATCGCCTCCAGCGAACCGACCAAGTGGTCGCGCAACGGCCGCAGATAGCGGCCGTGGTAGACTTCGAGAAATTTGGCACGGAAGCTCGGAACGTCGACCTTGATCGGACACTGCCCGCTGCAGGACTTGCAGGCGAGGCAGCCATCCATCGCGTCTTTCACGGCGTGCGAGAAATCCGGTTCGCGGGCCCAGCTGTTACGTAATCGCCCGGGAAAGTCTCGCCATCCGGAGCCGCGACGCAGTTCTGCTGCTTCGCGCTCCGGGTCGACGCCCAGTGCAGCCAGCTGCCGCAGCCATTCGCGGATCAGCGAGGCTCGGCCCTTCGGCGAGTGCCGGCGATCACGCGTCGCTTTGTAGGAGGGGCACATCGCCTCATCCGAATCCCAGGAGAAGCAGGCGCCATTGCCGTTGCAGTGCAGGGCTTCGTCGTACGCGCCACGGACGGAGGAGGGGATCGTTCGGTCGAGCTGGCCGCGGGTAGTCAGCCCGTCGATCGTCAGCAACTGCGCGCCACCGGGTGCGGCGATCTTGCCGGGATTGAGCTGATTTCGCGGATCGAACGCGGCCTTGATCGACTGCAGGACCGGGTAGAGCGGCCCAAAGAAGCGTGGCGAAAATTCCGAGCGCACGCCCTTGCCGTGTTCGCCCCACAGCAGTCCATCATACTTCCTGGTGAGCCTGACGACCTCTTCGGTGATCTCCCGGATCAACTGCTCCTGCGTGGGATCCTTCATGTCGATCGCCGGGCGGACATGCAGCACGCCGGCATCGACATGGCCGAACATGCCATAGGTCAGTTTGCGGGCGTCGAGCAGCGCGCGAAACTCGGCGATGTAGTCGGCCAGGTGCTCCGGCGGCACAGCGGTATCCTCCACGAAGGGAATCGGCCGCTTGTCGCCCTGCATGTTGCCGAGCAGGCCGACCGATTTCTTCCGCATGGTCCAGATCGCATTCACCTCGGCCTCGCCGCGCGCCACCGTGAAGCCGCGGCGGCCGCGTCTCGCTTCCGCGGAGGCGAGCGCCTCGGACATGCGACCGACCGGCTCCTCGATCTCCCGCTCGGTGTCACCGACGAACTCGACGAGGTTCACGCCCATCGCGCGCTGTCCGTCGTCTTCGGGGAAGTATTGCCGGACGGAATCCCAGACCACGTCGTCTTGCGCGAGGCCAAGCACCCGGGAATCGACGGTCTCGATCGAAGCCGCGCCGAACCGGAGCAGCTCCTGGGCGTCGCGCAAGGCGGCATCGAAGTTGCCATAGCGCACATTGACCAGCGCGCTGTGCTTGGGGATCGGCACCACGTTCAGCTTGGCTTCGGCGATCAGTGCCAGCGTGCCTTCGCTGCCGCACAGGATCGAGTTCAGGTTGAAGCGGCCACGATCATCACGGATGTGAGCGAGGTCGTAGCCGGTGAGGCAGCGGTTCAGCTTGGGGAAATGCGCTGCGATCAGGTCCGCCCGTTCGCGCTGGATCGCATCGACCAGCCTGTGAACGGCGCCGACGAGGTCGGCTCGACGCTGGACTTGGTGCAGCTCTTCGTTCTCGAGCGGCCTGGACGTCCACACCGTGCCGTCCAGCAGCACGGTCGTCAACTCCAGCACATGGTCGCGCGTCTTGCCGTAGAGGCAGGAGCCCTGGCCGCTGGCGTCGGTGCTGATCATGCCGCCAATCGTGGCGCGGTTGGAGGTGGAGAGTTCCGGCGGAAAGAACAGGCCGTGCTCGGCCAGCGCGGCATTGAGCTGGTCCTTCACCACGCCGGCCTGCACCCGCACCCAGCGCTCGGCCGGATTGATCTCGATGATCCCGTTCATGTGGCGCGAGAGGTCCACGACGAGACCTTCGGTCAGCGACTGGCCGTTGGTGCCGGTGCCGCCACCGCGAGGTGCGAACACGATGTCCGCAAAGCGTGGCTCGGATACGACGCGCGCGAGGCGCACCAGGTCGTCGACCCCGCGCGGAAACACCACGAGCTGGGGCAGCAGCTGATAGATCGAGTTGTCGGTTGCCGAGACGATCCGGTCGGCATAGGCCGGCGCCAAATCGCCCTCGAAGCCGCGCAGCCGAAGCTCCGCCGCCAATTCGCTATGCAGCGGAGCAGGGGCCCGCATATCAGATACGCGTGGCAGCATCCAGTTCCTCCCGGCTAGCGGACACCGTAACCGACGGCCGGCACTCCACTTTTCCATGGGAGCGCCTCCGACCGGGCGACGCAAGCGCCCCGGTGTCGATCCTCGGAAATGAAACACCGTTTCAAAATAAATTGCAACGGCGTTCTATTTTTGTTAAGGAGCGCCATGGCCGGGGGAAACACCGGCTCTGGAGGGAACCCATGGCCAGTGCCACCGCCGCGTCAGTCGACGCGGGCTTCACGCCCGAGCAGGAGAATATCCTCAGGAAAGTGCTGTGGCGGATCGTGCCATTCCTGCTGCTCTGCTACATCGTCGCCTATCTCGATCGCGTGAACGTCGGCATCGCCAGCCTGACGATGAACGGCGATCTCGGCCTCTCACCGTCCGCATTCGGCTGGAGTGCCGGGCTTTTCTTCTTCGGTTATTTCCTGGCGGAGGTGCCGAGCAATCTCGCCTTGCAGGCGATCGGGGCCCGCAAATGGATCGCCCGCATCCTGATCACCTGGGGCCTGATCTCGGCCGCCACAGCCTTCGTGGTCGGCCCCGTGAGTTTTGGCGTGATGCGTTTCCTGCTCGGGCTTGGCGAAGCCGGCTTCACGCCCGGCGTGTTCCTTTACTTCACCTACTGGTTCCCGGCGCGCATCCGCGGCACGGCGACCGCGGCGTTCCTGCTCGGCATCCCGATCGCCAACATCGTCGGCGCGCCGATCTCGAGCTCGTTGCTGGCGCTCGATGGTCTCGCGGGCCTGCATGGCTGGCAGTGGCTCTTGATCCTCGAAGGCCTGCCGGCAACCCTGCTGGGCTTCGTGTGCTTCTTCACGCTCACCGACAAGCCCGAGCAGGCCAAGTGGTTGAGCCCTGACGAGCGGCGCTGGCTCGCCGAGGTGCTGGCGGCGGAGCGCGCGGCCATTGCCGCCAAGCACTCCTCTACGCTCAGGGATGCCTTCACCAATTGGCGCGTTCTGGTCTGCGCGGCCGTCAATTTCTGCGCCATTATCGGCTCCGTCGGTCTCGGCCTGTGGATGCCGCAGATCATCAAGGGCTTCGGCTTCGGCGTCGTCGCCGTCGGCTTCATCGCCGCCGTGCCCTACATCTGCGGCGCCATCGTGATGATGCTGTGGGCGCGACTGTCGGACAGAGGCGGTGAACGGAGCTGGTTCGTGGCATCAGGGCTGCTCCTTGGCGCAGCGTCGTTGATCGTCTGCGGCTATGCGACATCGTCGGCCATGATCTCCATCCTCGCGCTCTGCGGCGCCGTGATCGGGATCATGTGTTACCAGTCGACCTTCTGGCCGATCCCGTCGAGCTTCCTCACGGGCAGTGCTGCCGCTGGCGGCCTTGCGATGATCGTCTCGATCGGCAATCTCGGCGGTTTTGTCGGTCCCTACCTCATCGGCGTGATCCGGCAGGCCACCGACAGCTTCTCCTTGGCCCTGATCTCTGTGGCCGCATTTCTCACGCTTGCTGCCATCCTCATTCGGATGGTCGGCGTCAGCCTGCAGCGACAGGCCGGCACGGCCGACCGTCGCACCAGCTCGATCACACCTCTCTCGAAAGGAATTTGAAGATGAGCAACAAACAGCAGTTTCGTCTTGGTCTGGTCGGCTATGGCGAGATCGGCAGCACATTGGGCAAGGGGCTCCGCGGCGCCGGCCTGCAGCAGGTCTTCTGCTACGACAAATACGCCTTCGACGGTCCCTATGCCGATCTGATCCAAAGCCGCGCCAAGGCCGCGGGCGTTACGCTGGTCAAGTCCAATCAGGAATTGGCTGACGCAGCCGAGCTGATCTTCAGCGTCACGCCGGGCTCTTCTTCGCTTGAAAGTGCGGCCGCGTTCGCGCTGGTGCTCGATGGCCGCCACACCTTCCTCGACTTCGCCTCGGCCACGCCGAAGGTGAAATACGGCGTTGCCGAGCAGCTCGCCAAAACGGGCGCGACGCTCGGCGACGGTTCTATCATGGGCACGCCCAAGAACGGCTATTCGATGCACATGCTGTCGAGCGGCGCAGCCGGGCAGCGTGTCATCGATCTGCTGGTGCCCTGGGGCATGAGCATCGAGTTCGCTGGCGAAAAGCTTGGTACGGCTTCGGGGATCAAGATTCTTCGTTCCGTCCTGATCAAGGGGATCGAGGCCTTGATTGACGAGACGCTGCTGGCGGCGCGATCCTACGGTCTGGATGAGACCGTGCTGGCTTCGGCGTCTAAGACGCTCACCCGTCCGTTCATGGACACGGTGGAGAGTCTCACGCCCTCCGGCGTTATCCATGCCAAGCGGCGCACCGAAGAGGTCGAGATGGCCGCCGAAGCGGTGGCGGATGCCGGCATCGAGCCGCTGATGGCGCGCGCGACCGCGGCGCGGCTGCGCTGGAAGGACAGCCTCGGCCTGAAGGACCACTTCAAGGGCGTCGTTCCCGAGAACTATAAGGTCGCCATCGACGCGATCGTGGCCAAGACGCAGGCCAGGGTCAAAGCGGCCGAGTAGGGCCGAGTCGGCAAGCAACACAACAGGGAGAGAAATGTGACGGCCGCTCGAACTGATATCGATGAGATCGAGAAGGTCACGATGCGCAGGGTGATCCTGCGCCTCGTGCCGTTCCTGATGATCTGCTACTTCTTTGCGCTGCTCGACCGCGTCAATGTCGGCTTCGCTGCGCTGCAGATGAACAAGGATTTCGGGCTCACGCCGGCGATGTTCGGCCTTGCCGCCAGCCTGTTCTTCGTCTCCTACTTCCTGGTGGAAGTGCCGAGCAACCTGGCGCTGCAGAAGGTCGGCGCCCGCCGCTGGATCGCGCGCATCATGATCACCTGGGGATTGATCACCGCATGCATGGCCTTCGTGATTGGTCCGTACTCGCTCTATGCCATGCGCTTCCTCCTCGGTGCGGCGGAGGCCGGTTTCTTTCCTGGCGCGATCCTCTATCTCACCTATTGGCTGCCGTCGCAGTATCGGGCGCGCATTCTGGCGACGTTCACCGTTTCGATTCCGCTTGCCACCTTCCTCGGGTCTCCGCTTTCGGTCGGGCTGCTCGAGCTGGACGGCGCGCTGGGCCTGCGCGGCTGGCAGTGGCTCTTCATCCTGGAAGGGCTGCCGACCGTTCTGCTGGGCGTTGCATGCCTGTTCGTTCTGACTGACAAGCCTACGCAAGCGTCCTGGCTGACCTTGGAGCAGCGGGAATGGTTGATCGGACGCATGGAGGCGGAGGCCGCCGCGCGCAAGCCGGTTGGGCACCTCTCACTCTGGCAGCTTGCGACCAACAAGTATTTCCTGGTCATGGCCCTGGTCTGCTCAGGCGCCTCCGCCACCGGCAGCGTGCTGTCGGTCTGGCAGCCGCAATTGCTGAAATCGTTCGGCCTGACGAACCTGCAGACCGGATTTGTCAATGCGATTCCCTACGGCATCGCGACCGTGCTCATGGTTTTGTGGGGGCGCCATTCGGACAAGACCAGTGAGCGCCGATGGCACACCGCCATTCCGCTCTTGTTCGCAGCCGGCGGCTTCACGGCACTGGGCATGACAGGAACCGCGGTCGTGCCGACGATCGTCATGGTCACGTGCTGTCTCGTCGGCGCGTACGCCTTCAAGGGGCCGTTCTGGGCGCTTTCGGCGAGTTGGCTGTCGGCAAGCACCCTTGCGGCGGGCCTTGCTGGCATCAATGCGATCGCCAATCTGATCGGTGGCGGCCTGATGGTGAACGTGGTCGGCGTGACCAAGGAGTGGACGGGCAGCTTCGTGCTCGGGATGCTGCCGCTCGCGCTGCTCTGTGCCGTGGCCGCGGTCTGCGTCCTGGTGCTCGGACGCAGCGCCACGCGTGCAACGGACATGGTGGCGGTGAAATCATGAGCACGCGTCGCAAAAAGCCAAAGCTCACCATCACCCGACGCTCCGTTCTCGCCGGCATGCTGGCTGCGAGCACGGGTGCGTGGGCGGCCGGCGTTGACCAGGCGGTTCCCAACAGCACCGGATCCGCGCCGCCGCGCCTGGATGCGCCCGCGGGCGCGTGCGACTGCCACCACCACATCTACGACGAACGATTTCCCGTCTCGCCGCATTGGCGCCAGGGCTTTCCGCCCGGTGCAACGGTTGCGGATTATCGATCACTGCAGCGCCGGCTCGGCACGACGCGAAGCGTGGTGGTACAGCCGTCGACCTATGGCATCGATAACCGATGTCTCGTGGACGCACTGGGCCAGCTGGGGTCCGCGGCGCGCGGGGTTGCCGTCGTCGACACCGACGTCAAGGATGCAGAGCTGCGCCTGCTGACGGATGCCGGCGTCCGCGCCATCCGGGTCAACTTCGTGTCTCCGCAGAGCTGGGGAACGACGACACCGGAGATGCTGACCACGCTCGCCAAGCGGGTGAACCCCTTCGGCTGGCACGTGCAGATCCTGATGACGGGCGATCAGGTCGTAACCCATGAGAGCGTCATCCGGTCGCTTCCCACCAAGGTGGTGATCGACCATCTCGGGCGTATCCCGCAGCCTGACGGTCTCAAGCATCCGGCATTCGCCGCAGTCCGCCGCATGCTGGATGAGGGGCGCACCTGGGTGAAGGTGACAGAGCCCTATGAGGACAGCAAGCTCGGTCCGCCTTACGCAGATTCCAGCGAAGTAGCGCGGGCCTACGTGCAGGCTACACCGCAACGTATCTTGTGGGGCACCGACTGGCCGCATCCCACCCAGCGCGGCACCAAGCCGGACGATGCCCTGCTGCTCGATCTCCTCGCAGACTGGGCACCGGACGAAAAAACGCGCCATCGCATCCTGGTCGAAAATCCCGCCGAACTGTTCGGCTTCTAGGGCTTCGATGCACAGGGAAACAGCGAGAACGCAACGGTTTCATTTTGAGAACATCGAGAAGGACAACGCATGTCTGTAGGATTCAGGATACTAAAGCGGCAAAGAAAAGTGGCGACCGAGGTCGTCGAACGCTTTGCCCGTCTGCCGGTAGCGAACGTCAGCGACAGCATGTCCCGGATGACGGCAGCCGGCGCGCGGCTTCGGCCCATGCATCAGGCCGGAGGGATGGCCGGCGTGGCGCTCACCGTCAAGACACGGCCGGGCGACAACCTGATGCTCCACAAGGCGATGGCAATCGCCGAACCTGGCGATGTCATCGTCGTCGATGCAGGGGGCGATCTCACGAATGCGCTGATCGGCGAAATGATGCTGACGCGGATCATCAAGAGCGGGCTTGCCGGCATTGTGATCAATGGTGCGATTCGAGATGCCGGCTTCATCCGGGGCCAGAAGTTTCCTGTTTTCGCGGCGGGCGTCACCCATCGCGGGCCTTACAAAAACGGGCCCGGCGAGATCAATGTTCCGATTGCGATCGATGGCATGGTGATCAATCCGGGCGATCTCATCATCGGAGACGATGACGGAATGCTCTGCGTACCGTTTGACGATGTCGATACGGTGCTCAAGGGCGCTACTGCGAAGTACGAGGCGGAGCAGAAGCAGATCGCGAACATCATGGCGGGTACGCACGATACATCGTGGGTGGACAAAACGCTTCACGAACTTAACTGCGAGGGGCTCGACTGAACGTCCAGGTTAGCGGGTACGCGCGCCATTGCCGAGTACCAGTCGATCTAGGGCTTGCCTGCGCTATTGGGCCGGGACCATCGCGAGCAGTATCGTCACGACTGGCTGGCGATCAATGCCGATCCGACGCCAAGCATAGCAGGAGCGGCCAACCGGTCTTAATTTGCTTCGACGCTGCGTCAAAAAATAAGCTGGATCGATGCGATGAGTGACGGTATCGGATGGCGAGGGCGAGACAGGATGTCGAGCGTATCCATCGACGGCAAACGCCGAGCGGATTGACGAGCGCGTGCGGACAACTGCGGGATGTTGTTCTCGTTCGGCGGGGTGGGCGGTCCTTGATCTTCCCCCAAGAAAGTGGACAGGGTTAAGCTGCTTTTAGCTCCACTCGATCGGGGCGATGTACCCGATGGCGGAATGGAGTCTGGTTCGATTGTAGAAGCCCTCGATGAAGGCGAAGATATCGCGCTGGGCCTCGGCTCGGGTGTTGTATTGGCGATGATGAACGAGCTCGGTCTTCAAGGTATGGAAGAAGCTCTCCATCGGGGCATTGTCGTAGCAGTCGGCCTTGCGGCTCATCGATCCGGTGATGCCAGCGGCCGACAGGACCGCGCGATAGTCCTGTGAGGCATACTGCACGCCGCGGTCGGAGTGATGGATCAATCCGGCTTTCGGCTGCTGCTGCTGGATTGCCATCTTCAGGGCGGACGAGGCGAGTTCGACCTGCATGTGATCCCGCATCGCCCAGCCGACGATCTTGCGGCTGAACAGGTCCATGACGGCCGCCAGGTAGAGCCAGCCCTCCGCAGTCGGAATGTAGGTGATATCGGCGAGCCAGATCCGGTTCGCGGCCGTGGCGGCAAAATGACGTTCGATGAGGTTCGGCGCGATCGGCAGGCCATGATGGCTGTCGGTGGTTCGAACGCGGCGCGGCGGTGCCATGATGGCGCGGATGCCGTGCCGGTGCATCAAGCGTTCGATCCGGCCACGACTGGCGCCACGTCCCTGCACCTGCAGCGCGGCATGGACCCGCGGACTGCCATAGCGTCCGCCGCTGTCCTGATGGACCTGTCGGATCGCAGCCAGGAGCGCGGCATTGCTGGTCGTGCGTGCGCTCAGCGGGCGCTCACGCCAAGCATAATAACCAGCCGCCGAGACCTCGAGCACGGCGCACATCAGCCGTACCGGATAGGCATTGCGATGATCCTCGATGAAGCGGAAGCTCATGTCCGGGTTCCGGCAAAGATCGCGATCGACTTTTTTAAAATGTCCCGTTCCATGCGCAGCCGCTCGTTCTCCTCGCGCAGCCGGGCGATCTCGGCAGCCTGGTCAGCCGGCATCGGCGCCGCCTGCGTGATGGGGCGCCGCGTCGCCGATGCCGGCTCCTGCCGGAGCTTCTCCACCCAGCGCCGCAGCACCGAATCGCGCAGACCGAGTTCCTTGCCGACCGCCGTGATCGACCGGCCACTCGATACCACCAGCTCAGCGGCCTGCCGCTTGTACTCCTCGGTAAACGACCGACGTTGACGCTCTTGCATCCGACACCTCCGGGCTCTCTGAGCCTACTACAGGTGTCCACTCATTCGGAGGAGGTTCACTAGGGCCTCTGTTTCGACCGATCGCGGCGACGCTTCGGCTCGCAGCTCGTTCACAATATCTCCCCACGCCGAGGCCGGAGGAGTGCTATCGGTCCACCCCTCCACCTCTGTTCGCGAGCTCGGGCAAATGCTCTTTCGCGGCCGACCTCGTCAATTGCCAATTCTAATCGTCCATTACCGCCACGACTTCCATAGTCCCCGGATCGACGATGACGATCTCGTCGTTCGCAACGAAGTAACGATATCCCTCGTAACCCGGAGCGTAGTCGTAGATCTCGTCTGGCAGTTCGTACGAAGTGACGTACTCAGGTACGCGCGCGCCGATGCGGACAGGGAAGTCGATCTGCGCTGGCTCCACGTGCCTTCGAATTAGAATGTCGTGCACGCGGGCGCGCTGCCGGCGGGTGACCTGAAGGTTTCGAGGACCGTGGTACTCGCGCTCCGCCCGCCCATACCGCCTTTCTTCGTAACGCTGGCCCTCATATCGGTCGCCATAATGCCGTCCCTCATAGTATCGATCGCGCTCTCCGTACCTGTCGCGATCGCCGTATCGGCGGCGCTCATCGTACCGACGGCCCTCTTCGTATCGCCGTCCTTCATCGTATCGGTCGCCTTCTCTCGACCGTCCTTCGTCGTACCGGCGACCTCCCTCCTCGCGATCCGAACGTGCGGAGCGCGAGTTCCGCTCGTCGCCACGCCCTTCTTCGCCAACACGACGCTGTTCTTGATTGCCCTGTTGCTGCTCCTGGCGGGAACTCCGATCGGAAGAGCCCTGTCCAGGTTGCGTGGCTTGCTCCGATCCGTTTGGGGTGGCGCCTTGAGTTGAATGTTGAGCGCTCTTGTTCTGCTCGGCACCTTGGGTTTGACTTTGCGCAGAACTTTGCGCGTGGGCGAGGGGGCTGGCGAGCAGCACCGCAGTCAGAATTGAGCTTCCAAGCAGCGAGTTACGCATCTTGCACCTCTAGGCTAACGAATGCCTTGAAACTCGCCCTGGGGCAGACTGTTCCTATGCGGGTGAGGCTGACATACCCCTTCAGCGAGAGAATATCCTAGGTTAATGCTCCAGCGTTGGGCCGATGCTCTACTCCCTACGCTCTAGCGGCCTTTCGAAGGTCCGCATCGTCGGCTCCCGTGTCGGATGTACGCACGGGAGCCGACGTCGAGAGCGGTCCATTCTTCATTTTCGATGACAACCGCTTCTGTGCGATGTCGCAGGTTCGGCCAAGCTCGAATGAAGAAGGAGCGAGTCCGGGAAGCGGCCCTGCGTCCAGCCCTAAGTAACGACCTCGACAAGGGTCCAGGCCGCCAACGTAGGGGACTAGGTTTTTGCTCCGGGCGGGCCAGGGCAAGGAGCGGGAAGCAAGAACCCCCGCCGCTCAAATTGTTCCTGGGCAGTGTCACCGCAAGGTGCTCATCGCCGTCGGCGCTTCTCGCCGGCTGAGAGGCCGCCAACTGGTCGCGAGGATCGCCATGTCGCGCTTGAGATCAGACATCACGGGCGAACGCAGGCGGTTGTTTACGTAGGTTCTGCTGATGTCACCGTCCGATCCAGCGAGGGGCGCACACGATCGACGCCAACGAAGGCTTCTCATCGTATTGGCCGTGGGGTTTGTCGCCTTCGGCGCCGCCGCGGCAGCTCTGTACTACGCCTTGCAGCCCGAAACCCTCCGGATCGCCGTCGGCCCCGCGGGCAGCGATGACCTTCAAGTGATTCAAGCGATGGCGGAGGCTTTCGATGAGGAAAGCAGGACGGTGAGACTCGCTCCGCTCACGACTGCAGGAGCGGCCGAATCCCTGGCTTTGCTGGGTGCCGGCAAAACAGACCTCGCGGTGGGACGCGGCGATCTCGGGATGCCGCCCGACGCGCAAACGTTGGCCGTCTTGCGGAAGAACTACGTCGTCCTGTGGTCGCCCTCGGGGCGACCGGGCAGGGACTCAAAGAAGAAGGCCAGCGGCAAGATCGGAGAGATCGCCGATCTGGCCGGTCACAAGGTCGGCGTCATCGGAAAGACCGGCGCCAACCTCGCACTCCTGCGGACCATTCTAGTCGGCTCCGGCGTGGAGCCGGAAAAGGTCACGATGGTTCAATTCGGGACTGAAGAAATCGAAAAGCTTGCGCAAGACGCCACACTCGACGCGTATCTCGCCGTCGGTCCGCTCGACAGCAAGATCACTGCCGACGCGATCGCCGCGACGGCGCAGTCGCGCGGAGGTCCGAAGTTTCTTCCGGTCGAAGCATCCGAAGCTATCGCCCTGAAGCATCCCCGTTACGAAGCCGAAGAAATTCCGGGCGGTGTCTTCAACGCGAAACCGGCCTGGCCGGAGGACAAGGTCGACACCATCAGCGTCAACCATCTCATCCTGACTAGAAAAGAACTGTCCGAAGCCAAGGCAGCGGCCTTCTATCGGCAGCTCTTCGTGGTCCGTGACACCATCACGCAACGGGTCGCAGGTGCCGCGCACATCTCGAAGCCCGAGACGGAGAAGGAGGCGGAGCCCTCGGTCCATCGGGGGGCCGCGGCGGTAATCAATGGGACCGAGCGGACATTGCTGGACAAGTACAGTGACTACTTCTGGTTCGCACTCCTTCTTCTCTCCGGGATCGGGTCGGCCGCCGCCTGGCTAAGGCGCTATCTGAACCGGGACGAACGCGACGACAACGCAAGCCAGCGCAATCGCATTCTCGCCGTGGTTTCCGAGGTTCGCGAAGCCCAGTCCGAACAGGACCTGCTGACATATCAGCGAGAGGTCGACGCGATTATCGGCGAAACCCTCAGGTGCTACGACGATGGAGCGATCGAACCAGAGGATCTGGCCGCATTCGGTCTCGTCCTTGAACTGTTCGATCATGCCGTCGCCGAAAGGCGAGCGACGCTACACAACGGCCCTATCGATTTGGGCGATGCGCGCACATTCCGCAATGTGGCGGGTAGTTTAGCAAAATGAGCTCTCGTTTACCGCGGAAACACCCAATTTGATCTCGGGCCGACTGAGCTAGGGCTTCGGGCCCCGACGGTCGAGCGATGCTGATCGACCACCTTACGATGCACTCGGGCTGAGCGTCGTGCACGTCCAATGGCGTCCTCCAGGATTTCCAAACCGAAGACGTCCTTGATTTAAGGCGGAGCACGTCTGAAAAAGGGTTCCACGCATCCGGAACTAGGACGGCTCGCCACCCGTTTGACAAGATGAACAAGTTTTATCCGCTGTTACTTGAGCATCATCTGCCAATTCTTGTTCGCTACTGCGTTGCGGCAGCCATTATGCTGGTGTGCTCAGTCGTCCAGGCAGGTCTGCAGATGCTAACCGGTTATCCCAGCTTCTTTTTGCTGTTGCCGGGCGTGTTTCTATCCGGACTGGTCTTCGATCGCGGAAGCGGCCTTGTGGCGGCGGTCATGGCGGTCGTAGCCGGGGCGTATCTGAGCTATCAAGCCGGCGTCAGCGTTGATTACCTATCCGTCAACGGTCTCTTCATCATCACGGCGGCGGGTACAGCGGTGGTGGCGGAGTTTCTCCGGCTAGAGATGAAGCGCGTGATGCAGGCTGACAAAAACAAGGCCCTTCTGTTGCAGGAAATGGCCCACCGGACCAAGAACAATCTGGCGGTTCTGAGCGCGATGATACGCCTTCAGGCCAAAAGCGCCGAACCCGACGTGGTGGTCGCGCTGCATGACACAGCGCGCCGCATCCAGATTACTGCGGAGGTTTATGACCATCTCTCGCTGAGACAGGACTCCAGTTCAGTGGACATGCGGTACTTCCTGCAGGATGTGGTTGAAAAGATATTCCAATCACTACCGCCCAGCGGGCCGGTCGCGTTCAACGTCGTCAGCGAGTCCGCGATTGTGCCGCACAATCAAGCCTTGGCCATCGGCATCGTCGTTAACGAGCTTGTCACCAATTCCTTGAAATACGCATTTCCGGACAACCGGCCAGGGCAGATCTCGGTCCGCCTCTCGGTGGACAGTGGAATTGAAGTAACCGTCGCGGACAACGGCGTTGGCCGGGAAGGTGAAAGCGATCGGGGTGGACTTGGATCGCGGATCGTCCTGCTTCTTACTCAGCAGCTGGGAGGCACACTCGTCTATGAAGAACTACATCCTGGCCTGTGCGCTCGTTTAAATGCGCCTATTGACCTTGCTTGATGCTGCCAGCCATCGTTGAGCGTCTCCAGTTTGGATAACTCCTTGGCGATGAGCTCGTCGGGGCGGATGCCCCTAAAGGCCGTGAACCCATAAATTTGCCGGCGGGCGGCTCACCAAAGTCCGCTATATTCCGATAGCGAATAAGTTCCGCAGCGCAGCGAAATGACGCGATGGGCCAACAAGCGACATCGTGGGCCTGGTTTGATAGAACAGCTAGCGATGTCGTATTCAGTCCAACGACGGCCAGAGAACTCGGCATAAGCCTCAGTCCAGAACGATCAAAGGATCGAAAGTAATCGAGTAGCGAGCCTCCAGCCGTCGATCTGTGTCACGAAGCGCGGAGAATGAACCATGTTGCGCCCTCGGGAGGAGCGTTGGGACGGACGGTGAGGGCGGTGCCTTCACCCGATTGCTAGTTTTCTCCGCTGTGGATCGTTCCAATGAAATTGGCCTATTTCAGCGCTGCCGCCCGTCGCGCTTACGGCTCCACGATGAGCCGGATGGCCTTGCGTTGTTAGGCGGTGGCGCGGGTCCGGTCCAGCGCCGCTGGGTAAATCAGCTGCTCGTTGAGCTTTACCTCATAGAGCAGGGCCCCGATCTCGAAGAGCAGGGGGAAGTGCCAGATCCAGTAGCTCACCGGCGGGTGGCCGTGCTCGCGCTCATAGCGGCCGTTAGACCTCGATCTCAGCCATTGGCTCTCTCCCGCCGTGCGCGCGCGAAGGCCTTTGCCTTGATGCCGTTCAGCTCGGGTTGTCCCGCGATGGAGCGCGTCGGGAAAATGAGAAGGACCTAATCGATCTAAGGGAGCGTTTCAGATCATTGAGCCGGCGAGAACGCGAGATTGTTATTCAGAGGCCGACTGAGCAAGGAGATTGCCTACGACATCGGCATTGCCGAAGCTACGGTGAAAGTCCACCGCAGCAGGGCATGCAGAAAATGCGCGCCGACTCGCTACCCGAACTGGGACGCATGGCCGACAGGCTGAAGCTGTTCTCCGCGTCGTGGGCAATTGTGTTTCCACTAATTCGCACAGCACTTCGAATGACGAGCCATTGAGTGCGTTCACCGTGCTGATGCCGCGATCAAGGGTAGGGCAGGTATGGAGCGCGACGCAAGTTCGGGCTCGACGTGCAGCAGCGTTTCCCTTAGCTTCTCGATCCGCCAATCAGCAACCCCGCGCCGCCAAGGACGCGGTGCACCAGTTGCGGTAAAGGTTCAGCTCGCTTTGGCTACCCGCTCGCGATCAGCCTTGACGCGGCGCTCGACCAGCGCCGAACCTTGCTGAGTGGCGATCCGCTGCGCTTCCGCGAGGTCCTCAAGGCCACCCGGGCTATCGCCGGATTGCAGTCGTAATAGGCCGCGTAACCGGTGAAACTCGCCAGCCGTCCAGCGCTCGCCGATATCGATCTCCTCGGCGATACCTGCCAGTGTCGCGAGCCCTTCCTCGGGGCGGTGTGCCCTGACGCAACCGCCGGCAAACACCACGCTCCACGCAGACAGCGAGGGCAAGCGCTCGGCGGCCATACGTTCCATGCCGTGTTGCGCCAGACGGAAGCCCTTTTCGACAAATCCCCGATGAATGTCAGCCATGCCTGCAAGCAGATCGGCGTGTGGCCGCCAGTAGGGCAGGTCGTGCTGCAGCGTGAGGTCGCGCAACCGCGCGGCATGGAAGGCAAGATCGTTGACATCTTCCATCAAGGCGGCGAGCAGGCCGCCTGCGAAGGCGGTGGTATGGCAGATCGTCTGGTAGTGGCCGCTCGCGTTGGCATCGTCGAGCGCAGCCTTGCGCCAGATGCCGGCTCGTTCGATGTCGCCGAGCATAGTCCAGGCTTCGGCAAGCCCAACCTTGACAGTGACGGCATGGACGGTGGCGCCGACCTTGTTCAGCGCCTCGTTGTGTCGTTCAGGAACGAACAATTTCTGGAATAGCTCGAACTGAGCAATCGCCGCGGCGAACTCACCACGAAACAGCAAAGTCGTGCCCATGCAGCGATGCGCGATCAGTTTGTCCAGGGCGCTGCCATACGCCGCCACTTGCATGATCTGGCGGGCCACTTCGAACCGAACATCGGTCTCGTTGAAGCGGGCGATCCAGTTCAGGAACAGCGCCGGAACGATGCGTTCGCCGCCGCCGATGCGCGCCGAAAGCTCGACAGCATGCGCGATCTGCCCCTCGACCTCGTCCGCGCCATAGCCACGTGCTGCGATCAGTGGCCCCAGAATGGCAAGCCGCAAGTCGAATTCTCGGACGTCACGTTCGCCTCCTGGTGGCAGGCGTGAGGTCTGCTCCAGCGCAGCGGTGAAATGTGCGACCGCCTCGACCGCCGCCGAGCGACGCGCGGCGTCGCGCCCTGCCCTTTCCAGATAGATGATGGCGGCGGAATGGTCCCCGGCTTCCGCGAACTGGTGCGCCAGCATGTGCGGCATGCTGTCGACGATTGCGGGAAATCGCGCCTCGATGGTGTTGGCAATCAGCTTGTGGACGAGCAACCGGTCGCGCCGCAGCAGTAGATGATAGGCGGCGTCGCGCAGCAGCGCGTGGCGGAAATCGACGACATCGCCAAAGCCGCTGGGACGCGTGACGAAGATACCGCTTTCGACCAGTCCCTCGATGCTCTCCCGCATAGCGGCCTCGCCGAAGGGCGATAGCGCTAGCATCAAATCGAGCGGGATGTCGCGCCCGATAGCCGCCGCAAGCTGCGCCGTCTCACGGCCATTTTCGAGCAGGTCGAGCCGCGCCAGCAGGATTTCGTTGAGGGTCACCGGGATCGCGGTCGCATCCGTCGCGCCGGGACAGGCATCCCCAATCGCCCGCAGGCTGCGGGCCAATTCCTCAGCAAAGATCGGAATGCCGTCCGAGCGCCCCACAATTGCATCGATCACACTGGTTGGCATCTTGCGCTCGGTGGCGATGGTATTGACGAGCCGCCTGATCTCGTCGGGCAGTAGCCGCGTCAGGTGTAGAATGCTCGCGCCAGTACGCCGCGCCCATTGCGGTATCTCGTCCGGGCGCATAGTCGCGACCAGCAATACCGGAAGGTTGCGGATCATTCCGGCCAACTGCTCCAGCCATTCGTTGGTCGAGGGATCCGCCCAGTGCACGTCCTCGATGACGATGATTGGACTCTCGCGCGAGATCGCCTCGACTATGTCGAGCAGCGCCGCGATAGTGCGTTCCCTGATTTCTGTGGGCGCAAGCCGCAGCAATAGCCTTCGGTCGCTGCTCTCGCGCCGCAACAGTTCGGCGATTAGCGCCAGCCGTTCGGGGCTCGCTTGGCCGAGCCCGCGCAGCATTGCGTCGAGCTTGTCGAGCTGGCGCACATCGGCATCTGGCGCCTCCACGCCCGTCACGTAGTCGAGATAATGGGTGATCGGGTGGAACGGGCGGTTGGTGTGGATCGGTGAACATTGCAACACCACACGCTGTTCCGGTCTGATCTCGAGCCTGCGGTGCATCTCCTCAATCAGGCGCGACTTTCCAATGCCGGCCTCGCCGGTGATCACGACGATCTGGCCCTGGCCGAGCAGGGCCGCGGCGGCACAGTCGACCAGTCGGGAGATCTCGTGCTCGCGACTGATCATGGGCAAGCTGACCGCGCCGTGCACTGCGTCGAAGCGGGTCGCTCCCCGCTGTTCCCCGATCACACGATAGGCCGTGACTGGCGCCTCGAAACCCTTCAGGCTTCGCATGCCGAGGTTCTCCAGACGGAATTGTCCGCCGATGATTTTTGCAGTCGTTTCCGCGATGAGCACCTCGCCGGCCCCGGCTTCGCCTTGCAGCCGCGCGGCAAGGTTGGGGGCTTCGCCAACCAGCGAGTCCCGCTCTATGGCGGCATGGCCGACCAGGTCGCCGACCACGACCGGTCCGGTGGCGATGCCGATCCGTACCTGAAGTTGTTCTCCGTTTGGTATGACCAGCTTGCCGATCTCCTCGGCGAGCATCAGCCCGGTCGCGACCGCGCGTGCCGCGTCGTCCTCGCGCGCGCGCGGATATCCGTAGGTCGCGAGCACGCCGTCCCCGACATAGCGCAGCACGTATCCGCCATAGCGCTCGATTAGCGTGGCGCAGGCATCTTTGTAACTGGTGAGGAGCTCCAGCACGATCTCGGGGTCGAAATCGGAGGAAATTCTGGTGTAGCCGACGAGGTCGCAGAACATGGTCGTGACCTGCCGCCGCTCAGCTTTGGAAAGCGGCCGCGGCGCGGGCGCGCGCGGGGCGGGCTTCTCTTTCGGCTCGGGCCGCTGCACGTCCACGGCAAGCTTTGCGATCGCATCAAGCAGCCGGCGGCGATGGCCGACTGACGTGACGCCGAGTTCGACAAGATCGGTCGAGGTCAGATGCGCCAAATCGCCAGCGTCTATGTCGTTGTCGAGGAACGCCTGTAGGTAGCCAGACAGCCCTAGCTGTTCCAGCCATCCCTCGACAAAACCCGCGTTCGGTCCGTTCGGCTTGGGCATACGGTCTGCAGCGCCTCTCCGTTTTCATAAACGATCCGCCATCTCAATGCATCCGCCACTTTGGCCGACCGGCTTACGGGAGGCTCTTGATCAGATGCGGCGAAATCATCGGCTCGAACGGAAGAAGACGTTCTTGAACTGCGATTACGTGACTTCGACACCGCAAAACCGACTGTCTTTGCCGGAATTCTTCACAGTGTCGATTTCAACATGGCGGGTGGGGACCGCAGGCCTGGATGTCTGCCGCCTACTGGCGAGCCACATCCAGCGGAATCCCGAGCAGCCCTCGCTTCAGCATGCCCGCAGTTTAGGTGCCGGGCGGTCACAGCGCGAAACCAAACGCTCAGCGTCGGGGGCACGGGCGAAATCCCGTGGTTTTACGGAAATGATGCTCGTCACGATCTCCCGTGCGCGATGGCGCCCCCGGTCTCGTCCTTTTGCCGAGCAACAAGCCTCGCTCCTGACTGCGCGGAAGGCGCTCACCGCCTGTCAGGCCGCCTCCGTTGCCCGAATAGATATTTGGACCAATCGTTGGCAGGGACGCCTTTGTTGGCCGCCATAAATCGCTTACTCCAGTTCCGCGTCCCTTCATCCCCGAAGAGGGCGTGGCCTCGGCCTGGGGTAGCCTGGGGACTTGGCCGAGACCACGTAGGCCTCGCGCTGGTACCGACCCTGGTCCGCCATCATGGTCGCGCGCGGGCCGGATCGTGGCGCGACCGGGGTCGCAAAAGACCAGCACTGTCTTGAAGCCGGCGTTGTGATCGACGGGGCTGTACCGGTAGCGGAGAATTGAGCGGGGCTTGCGACGCCAGGGCAAGGCTCGATCATCGCGCGCGGAGTGAGGGCCGCTAGAAATCGGTCGGACGGCGATTACCAATAATGGGTCAATCGTCAGTTTGGCTGACAGCGTGCCATGACTTTGCGTCGTCCAACTCGAGGTAACTTTGATGCAGGCTAACCGGAGACTTCATTCCGTCAAACAACACCCGGAATGCCAGCTTGCTCGCCTTGCCGGCGCCCACCACGCGTCCCGTCTTGGAAAGGAGCCTTCCTGATCCGGTCGGCGCCGAGCTGACTGAGGCGCACTTTGTCGCCAACTCGGAAAGTCGGTGCGTCGGCTTGCAAGAGATCGATCCCCTCTGGCTCAGACAGCCACAGCTTACGTGATCCTCATTCTTGGACCGCAATCTAGGATAATTACTCGTGAGGGGCGGATTTCCGTCGGTCGGTGCTCGGCGCCGATCCCTTCGGCGGAGAATCTGTCAGCAGGCTGACGAACTGTAGCGGGGAGCGAGCCCGCCGGTTCACACCCGGCGGGCCTTTCGCAATATTCGGTCCCGCGCTCACTGCGCGGGCTGAGGGTTCAAATCAGCCGCTTCTTGCTCAGCCTTTATGAGTCCGGCGGGCTGTTCATTCGGGCTTTCGGGCCCGTGCCGTGCTCCTGCTAGAACCGGCTGCTTACGCCTGGCTGCCCACCGCTGTTCGCATTTTCTTTCAATGTCCAGAGGGACAGTAGACATGACCCGACCTCCGGTCTTGGCCTGCCCCGGTACTGCGCCATAACGTACAACCTGCCCAATAGGTCCTAAGTGCCCGGCCAGTCCCACGAACAGACGCCGCCAGCCGCAAGCGTGCTGCACGACCGATGCCACAGGCCGATGAGAGTCAAGTGCGCGTGAAATGTGATGCCGTTCACACTCGATCATCGCGAGTTGATCTAACGTAGAGGCGGGTGGCAGCTCTCGGTGTCGGAGAATCGTGATGCCGTTTTTCAGCAGCCAAAGCTTGTCGGCAACAGCCGCCGCTTCAGTGCTCAGTTTTGTCATCGCGGCAGCGGCTGCCTTTGCGGTCGTTGGTTATGCCGAGTGGTCATCGGGCGTCAATCTGACCCAATTCATGAGCGGGACTGCCGCAGATGCCTCACCGACTCTGCCGCCCAAGGGTCGAACGGGTTGCGAGCAGGGCAACAAGTCGCTGCCGACGTTTTCTCTGCCGCTCGAATGACGCCGGCCTAAAACGACTGCGCCCGATAAATCGGGGACGCTGAAATTCCTTGTGCAGCTGAAATTGCAGGGTCTGTGCCAGACGCGGAGGTTATATGGCGGGGACTGCGGCCTTACCGTCGGGCGTGATCCTTAGCCGATGCCCATTGGGGCAGGTAAGGTCAGATATCGAGCGGGCCACGAACTGAATCCACGCGCTGGAGACTGTAAGCGCGATCTCGTGCAAATCGGGCAAACATATTCTTTGTCCTCGGCTGGTTTTGGGGAGGTCATCGGCACCACTGTCCAGGAACACGTGGCAACGCCGGAAGTCGTCTATTGCTCCCGTGTCACAGCCCCCGACTGCGGGAGTTGGAATGTGGCCTCTGCGCGCCGATGCCTCCGCGCCGAAGATGCCAATCCGACGATGTTCACAGCGCGCGAGGCCGGGTCTTCCGAACCGATACCTCCGACGGGTCTGGAACCGACGGGGGCCTGGTAAAGATGGCGCGAGGCGAGATATATCCCGGTGTCGCTCCCAAGGACCCACCCGCATCACAGTACTATGGGGCAACCTTAGCAAGGTGATTTGCTAGGCAACCCGGCCGCGGATTTGAGCAACTGCGCGGTGCCGAAATTGGGGATCTATCGATATTCCCCCGCTCTTCCGTGCTCGTTGGGCGTGGCCTGATTTATGCTTCAAGATGACCGATCGTATACGGAGACGCGCAGTGAGGCAGGACCTTTTGGCTATCTGCAGCGGAATACTTGCCACTGGTGCTATTGCTTGGACCTTGTGGGGCAATCCGGTGAACGTGCCGCACATGCATGGGGCACAGACGATAGCGGATCAAGACTTCAGACTCGTCTCCCAGCGAAGTCCATATATGCGGGACGAGCGTTAGGGCTGTCATCGTTCTCCCGGCCACCAGCTCGATGCCGGGTTCATGGCCGAGATCTTGTTCGTCCGCGATGCCACCAGGTGGCTGCGCTTGAAGGGGTGACCAACTCGGCGTGAGCACCCCTTGCACCGCATATAGCGCTCGAGCTCGTGGATAGGCGTCCACTTTGGCCGCCGAGTGATATCCAGCGCCACCGTCTGGTGAGTATCACAGCCGAGGCACTTGACCTCGAGGTAGTGGTAGCCGGCGTTCAAGGCGTCACCGAGAGCGGGAGAGGGCTGAGCCGGACCTTGGAAGGCGAGCATGCGGGCGTTCCAAGCCTGACGGGCCAGAGCATCAGCATCTAGCCGTGCTTCCTTCGACCGCTCGGCCAGATGCCTGGACAGTTGCGCCGAACATGTCTTCCCGAGATTTCGAGCCCATCCCGACTACAGAGCAGAACGAGGGTGGCCGCGCAAATAATCAATGGGTTGAAGCGCGGAACAGGACGCGGGTACAGCTTGTCGTGGCTGTGGAGAAGTGGACGCGTCATGGTAAGCCGTTCGCCCGAGATTGCTGTATTCCTGCCATTGTCGACTCGATTTAGCGCGGAATGCAAGCAACCGAGTGCCGCGCCCATCGATAGTACTGGCCGCAGGGCGGAGTGGGTCGGGAAGTAGCCGGACATTCATTTCGAACTGGTCGAGCTTCTTGCCAGCCATCACGCACGCACGCGCCAAAGGCCGACGTATGACAGCCAACGCCGCACGCACCGGCGTCCCTAGCTGCAGTCAAAACAACTAAAATCAAGTTGATACCGAACAATAAGCGCGCCATGATCCCTTCCTTGCTATCACTTCGCTAAAATCGAAATGATATAGCTTCCTTCCCGAGCACCCTTTCTATTCGCGCTAAGTCCTATTCGTGATAAGTCCCAGCGCTCCGGGGAAAGAGCGCTGGGACTGACGGTGAGGGCGGTCGGGGCAGGACCGTGTGTGCCTTCACCCGATTGCCTAATTTTCCCGGCTATGGATCGTTCCTATCCAATGGCCCATTTTTCAGCGTTGCCGCTCTGTCGGACTTACGGCTCCACGATTGCCTTGCGCTGTTCGGCGGTGGCGCGAGCCCTCTCCAGCGCTGCTGGGTAGATTAGCCGCTCATTGAGCTTTAGCTCGTAGAGCAGGGCCCCGGTCTCGGAGACCAAGGTGAAGTGCCAGAGGCGGTGGCCGCCCGGGGGCCATGCTCGCGCTCGTAGCGGCCGCTATAGATCTCGATCTTAGCCATTGGGTCTCTCCCCCGCCATGCGCGCGTGAAGGCCTTGGCCTTTTCCAATGCCTGGTGGCTGTCTGAGCTGCTGCCGGTTTGATGGACACCGAGTCAAGCTAACCCCACCATGCGCTCGAACTCAACCGACGGATCGCAGGCCGCCGACGTAGGTAGCACACGCGGGTCCAGTTGCCCATTTGAGCGCACCCCCAGGACGGCGTCAGATCCTTAGCGCGGCTCAATAGTCGTGTACGTGGGGTCGTTCGGCATCTGCGCTTCGTACTGCTCGGCCTTTCTGAGCAATGCATCCCGAACAGGACCCGCCGGTAAAAGGGTGGCTTGGTGGCGCGCCTCTCTCGCGCATTCGGCGAGTTTACTCACCCGTTCGTCGGTCTCCGCACTTGCTTCCCGGGCCAAGCGCTCTGCCTTCAGTCTTTCGCGGTTCTCATGGAAGGCCTTTTGCGCTTTAGCGTAATCGCTCAAGGCCTCCTTTGCTTCCGTCGCTCTGAATAGCTTGCGGGCTTCTCTTTCCGCACCTGTCGGTGCAATCCTCCGCTCTCGATCGTTGATCATTGCTAAACGTCCTTTTCAGGCTCAATGGTGATCAACTCATCGCGCTAGATTTCGATCCTAACCGAGCCGCCAAGGATGCGAACGGGGCATTAGTTGCCCCATCGAACGCAGAACGTTGTCTATCATTTGTTTCCGGCAAGCGCATGGAAAGCAAATGCTGCGCCTTAATCCAGCTCATCGCATACCCGCCGTTCACCAACGGTAATAGCGATATGGCGGCTCGAAAACGAACGTGGAGCCGAAGCGATATGGCAGGGGATCATAACCGATCAGATATGCCGATCTCAGCAGCCGATAGTGCCTATATCGAACGGTGTGAACAGATCTGTGCCACGATGTGCCGCAGGCGCAGCGCCGACGGGAGCTGAAATCGGAAGCATGATTGAGCTGTAGCTTTGAATGCTGTGCCGATGCAGCGTTTGGAATAATGCAGAGTGTGCAAAAAGCCAGAACGGCTAGCAGCCGGGTCATCTGATCAATCCTAAATTCGTCAAAGTACGACGGCTTTAGAACCGCGCAGAAGCTAGCAAGTTCCTGAGCCGGTCAAATCAATCGCTGCCCATTGAGCGCATAGCGTTGGCGGTCATCTGCTGTCGGTAGAATGCGCGCGCTTTAAAACGCGCTCTGGCAAGTATCGCTATGCCACCTGCTGCGAGACAAGCCACGGTTCCGATGGTTGCCATCGTCGTCTCCCGGTTACTTCCGAGAGTCTGAATCAACCAGGATTCGAGGGCAAAGGCAAAGTTTCGGTTGTCTAAGCCAGGCTCTGCACCATGAGCCGAACAACGCAGTCGTCGCGGACGGGAGGCTATCATCCTTTGATAATGAGGCGATTCAAGAACGCATTGCAGGCCCGCTCGGCTTCAGCGAACGTGCTGAAGGGCGATCCCGATACTTGAGCCGCTGGCATATTTAGGAAGTCGGGGCGATATGATGCAACAAAACCCGGATCTCCATGCAAGCCGGGTCCGGTCTGGCTCTCGTTGCTGATGACGAATGAATAGTCGTCGCTGCTCGCGATCCATATCTCTAGTTCAGCATCGACTTGGCGGAAGTGCAGGGCCATGTCGCCCTCCACGGAGAGGCCAAAAACTTGATCCTGAACGTCCCAGATGGGCGCTCAACCTGCTTTTGTGCGGTTGGCCGCTTCAGCTTCCCGCGCCAGCCGCTCTGCCTTTAGGCGCTCTCGATTATCGTGGAGCGCTTTTTGCTCTTTGGCGTAATCAGTCATGGCTTCCTTCGCCTTGACCGCTTTGAATATCTTGTGGGCTTCGCGCTCCGTAGCTGTCGTTGTACGCCGCTCTCCGTTGATCATTGTTGACCTCCCACTTGGGCTCTACAGTCAACGCGTGGCGCGGGCTTTCGATCCCGTCGGCTGATTGCTTTGTTCACGCCTTTCGGTTCGGCTGATCACGCCGCACGCCCTGAAATTCCTCCGGCCCCTTGACGAGCTTGCGCTTGCGGTCCGATTGATCGTCCGGGCTGGCTGTAGGGTCGCGCGCCTTGTCGATTGCGTTGCTCGCTAGTTCACGAGCCCGCTGCTTTGTGTTTTTACGATTCTGCTGATCTTCGAGCGCGGAGCGCGCCTCGGTCGTATGGTCAATCCGAGCTCGACCAGTTGGCGGATAGCATCCGACCGCGTCGTTTCGCGCTCCGCGCCCCACGCATCGACGGCGGCAACGGTGGCGGCAGGTATCCGAGATGAGACCATGGGGTCGCGACCAGTGGAAGGGCGCCCCCGTTTTTGGCCGGGCGGAAGCCGTCACTTCCGGTCCGGCCCTAACCTCAACCATCGAAGGGTCGATCAACATGGCTAAGGCTGGAAAGCGTGTTAGCACGCCACCCACAAGCTCGTCCGCACTTCTATCGTGGCCAAGCT
Source organism: Bradyrhizobium acaciae (assembly GCF_020889785.1). Lineage (GTDB taxonomy): Bacteria > Pseudomonadota > Alphaproteobacteria > Rhizobiales > Xanthobacteraceae > Bradyrhizobium > Bradyrhizobium acaciae. Next base: position 78,792 of record NZ_JACMYK010000001.1, on the reverse strand, counting down.
TGACCGGCTCTCGCGTGATGTCGCTTTCACCGCGGGGCTGATGTCCAAGCGCGTGCCCTTCATCGTCACGGAGCCGAGCCGCAACGTCGACCCGTTCATGCTGCACATGTACGCCGCCGTCGCGCAGAAAGAGCGCGCGCTGATCAGCGAACGGAGCAAGGCAGCGCTGAAGGCGGCGCAAAGCCGGGCCACTCAGCTCGGCGGCCTGCGCGATTACGGACGCGAGGCCAAAGAGGCGCAGTCGAGCGGGCGAGGGCACTGGCACCGATCTTCGCGGAGCTTGAGGGAAAGTCAGCTCGCGAGATCCCGCGCGTCCTGAACGCGCGCTACGTTGCCACGCCGACCGGGCAGCCTTGGTCCACCGTCAATGACGTGCTGCTCTTTCGCCTTGCGCACTAGAGTTCGTCCGAGAGCGAGCGTGCATACTCTTCCTGGGGGCTGAGATTGTCATCGTGCACGCCGCGGGCGATATAGCTCTTCGTCGGCCTGTGCCCCGGCTCCAAGAATGAATGGAGAAAAGCCGATCCCTTGAGCTTGGACTTGAGATCGTCGACAATCTTGCCGTGGTCGACCCAACCGCCTTCGTCGTTCAAGAGTTTGCCCATCAGGTCACGTACGGTGGGCGACTTGGAGCCGGGCGTCATGTCCGTCAGGTCAGTCTGCGGGTGATTGTCATCGAGCAGTCCCTCGGCGCCTACTTCGCCTTGGAGTTTATCGCCACCGGTCGGACGAGCAGGCATCGAGGCATCGCGAGTAGGTCCAGGCTCACTCGGCATCTCGTCAACCGAGGGCAGCCGAACACCCTCCGCCTGTTGTGCAGGACGAACCACTGGTGGTTGGTCTGGCTCTTGTGCTGGCTGCGGCGCAGGTTAGCGCGCTGGCTTCCCCTCGAGTTGATCGGGTAACGCTGCCTCTGATGCCGGGTCTACATCTCCAGTCGTCAGCATGTCGCCTTGTTCTGATGGCGCGGTATCTTTCCCGTAGACCCGATCAGATCGCTCCGGACTCGACTGAGGATTACCTACCGTGTCGCCAGTCTCCGGAGGCGCAGTCTGGACGGTCGCTGCTTCGCCTTCCACGACGGGCTGCTGTGATACCTGTGCCTGGTCCTGCGCTGCTGGATTGAGGTCGACATTGGGTCGGCCGGCGACCTTCCGAACGGCGGATGCTCCGATCCCTTGCAAGCGGCTGCCGAGAGGATTGGCGCCAGGCATTGGCGGTGCCAAGAGCGGCTTCAACAGCGAGATGGGTAGCGTCCACCTTCCCGGTTTAAGCATACTCTTGGCCAGCTCCTATCGCCGCCATTGCTCCACCAGCAACGCCACGAGCGGCGAGGCCAACTCCACGAGCAGGACCAGCGCCGAGCATGTTAGTCGCAGCGCTTTCGATAAATTGTTCAGTTGGATGAGCCTCAGCGTTGGCGGCCAATATATCTTCGTCGTGAACGCCAATCGCATCGAAGCCGGCCTTACCAGCTTTATCGCCGAGATACCCTCCGAGAAGCGCTCCACCGACAGCACCAATAAAGGGGATCGCAGGAGCGGCCGGGCAAAAAATGGAGCAGCTACTGCGCCAGCCCCCATTCGTGCCCATCCTCCTGCAGCACCGGGGATTTCGTGAGCCACACGGCGGGCTGTACGTGGAACGAAGCTTTCGGCTTGGGGGCGTGCCGCGCTAGCCGGCATGTCGTCGAACGACGGCAAGTCATCGAACATGAGCGGCCGCTCAGGCTGAGAAGCCTGTGCTGGAGCCTGTTGGCTGTCCGGAATGTCATCGAACGATGGCATATCATCGAACGATGGAAGGGTGTGATTCTCGGCCATGGCGGCGCCTCTCACGGGGTTATTTCTTGCCCGAGCGTGCGCCCGATTGCATTTATAGGGACTTTGTGGCCTGGGGCTGCAGATCGCGGTGGGGAGCGTGTTTGCGTTTAAGCGCGCGCCTTAACACCATTGCGTGTGTTCATCGTGCGGCCGGGCAGGGCTCCCGCGGCGCTGCGCCGGGTGGACGGCCAGCCGAACCAAGAAGGCCACAGTCGCGGCCCCTCGTCCTGAATGGATGGGCCGCTTCGGCGCGCGAGAGCGTTGCCGCAACTCGAGCGGTTGTGACAGTGCGTCAGCTAAGAGTTAGCTCTATGGCTTTGGGCTTGGTGTGGGCGAGGGTGGCTGAGGCGCCGGCGCTGGCTGATCCAGAGAGGTGATTGGCTGATCCGTGCCATTATGCGGAATGCAGGTCCCGGCATTCGCAATTTTCCCGGCGGCTTCCTTCCGAGCTCGACGGTGGTGGCGGCCACGGCGCCTGTCGAATTCGTCGTTATCCATCATCGCGCGTTGACCCAATGCGCTGTATGCGTTCGCATAAGTTTGTTGCAACTGCTCCTCAGCGGTCAAGCAATCGGAGAGCTTCTCGAACACAAGATCGGTCTGAACCGGCGCTACGCCACCAACCAATACGACTAAAATCCATTTCATGACTTCGCGATCCCACTACCCCGCAAACGCTGGGGGAATTGAGGAGTTCCAGTTAGATCTTGTGCAGTGCGTGCCACGAAGTCGGAGCGAGCGCGTCGTTAAGCAGTGTGGTTCCAACGGAGGTCATGCAATGCTCAAAAGGAATGGGTACCAGATTAAAAATGAGAAAGGCCGCCAACGTGGCGGCCTCGGATAGTTAAGAGCAGCTAGTCGCAACGGCGGATCCTGCGCACGGATCCGTCATCACGTTCAATCGTGACTGTGCGGCAACCGCGATAGCCGCGATCGTATCCGTAAGCACGATAAGCCGGCCGATCGTAGTCGCGGTAATACCCTCGCGGTCCCACCGCCACTCCACCAAACGGGGTCTCAACTGCTACTTGAGCTGATGCAGGTGTGGTGGCGATTGGCGCGACGACAGAAAATCCGGCAACCGCCAACACGCCGGTCAGCAAAAACGTTCTCATGGTGCTCCTCCTGGTAATTGAACCGCCGTTTAACATCACAGGTGGAGCAAAGTTCCTGTGGTCCGATCAGCGGCGATGTTGGTGGTGATGTCCCCATCCATAATGATGCCCTCGGTGCCACCCGCGGTGGTGACCGTGGCCCCAGCCGTAGTGATGGCCTCGGCCGCCATGATGACCCCAACCATGTCCGTGTCCGTGCCCATGTCCGCCTTTGACTTGAATGACGGCACTGTCGTCACCGGTCAGCGAATTTGGTGTCGCAACGGGTAGTGCAGATGCTGACATGACCGGTGCCAGCAAAAGAACGCAGGCGGAAAATCCGCTAATCAAAATCCTCTTCGACATAGAGCTCCCTCCCTTGATTGCAGCCATCAATGATCTTCCGTTCAGTTACTACAACGATGGCTGAACGGTGCGTTCATGCGATGTTCAGTGAAAGGCAGCAGGGAGAGATATGACTGCGGTTCGGTGGCTCACTCACAGGTCCTCACGCACGCCACGGAAGAAGGGATGCCGCACTTTGCCCTCGGCTGATTTCGCGCGGTACTCGATCTCGGCGAGGATCTTCGGCTCGACCCAGATCCCTTTGTGCCTGATGCGCTTGGTGTAGGGCTGGGTCTTGCGGATCAGCGGGGTCAGGCGTTGGCGAAGGTCGGCGGCTGAGGCTTTATCAAAGCCATGATCGACTTTGCCGGCATAAATCAACGCGTCACCCCGGCGCCGGCCGACATAGATACCGTCCCAATCATTGCCGTCGAGCGCGAAGCCCGCAATGGTCAGCGTCTCGCGCTGGGCGCACGTCTTCTTCACCCAGTTGCGGCTGCGGGTACCGGTCGGATAAAGGCTGTCGGCGACCTTTGACACGACGCCCTCATAGCCCAGCTTGCAGGCATGGGCAAACATCTCGGGGCCGTCGACCTCGAAGCTTTCGCTAAATTGGATGGCGGTGTATGCAATGAGCTTCTTCAGCACGGCCTTGCGCTCCTTTAGGGGGAGCTTCCGGAGATCCCGACCGTTGAGATAGAGCAGATCGAACGCAACCATGGCGATCTTGCTGGATTTTCCTCGGAGCTCGTTCTGTAGCACTGAGAAGTCGGTGGTGCCGTCCGTTGCCGGAACGACAATCTCACCATCGATGATCGCCGAGGCGGCAGAGATGTGCCAGGCATCGTCGGCGACCTTCTTGAACCGTTTGGTCCAGTCATGACCGCGGCGGGTGAAGATGGTCACGGTTTCGTTCGCGAGATGGGTCTGGACGCGATAACCATCAAACTTGATCTCATGGATCCATCGGGTGCCGCTTGGCACCTTGTCGATCGGCGACGCCAGCGCCGGCGCGATGAAGCCGGGGAAGAGCGCCTTCGCTCCGATCGCCTCGGGCTTCCTCCGCTGAAACGCCACATCGCAACTCCACAAAACAATGAGCTGATTCAAACGGGCATGGTCGCCAACGTTCCAGTGGGCGATTGGAACTGGCGATCTTACCTCGCGTTTTGCCAGAGCGGCAAAGACAGCGAAGAAGCCAAGCCGCCGCGGAAGTCCGCCTGACCCTATAGGAGAGCCGGATGGATATGAAAGAAGCCTCGGCCATGACGGAAGCTTCGGGGCTAGTCGAGGAGCAGGACGGCAGCGGTCGGACTTCCGAAGCGCCCCGTCGACAGCCCCAGCGGCCTTCGCAGGATGTCGCGCTGCGCTGGGCCGAGCGGCTTCGCCCGGTTGCCTCTGAGGCGCCCCTGCAGTCGCTCATCGTCGCCTTCCTGATCGGGATGTGGGTCGCGCGCCGGCACTAACGGGAGGCGGGAACTGGCACGCCTCGTGGCCGGGAAGCTCATAACGTTTCAGAGCCCCTAGCTCTCAGCAATTGCATTGCTGACCTATATGATGTGGGTTCAGGACGTGCGCGAGATGGTCAAAAAAGTCACGTGGCTCAAATGGGCATGTTCTGGTCAGCGGGCGCACGTATCGCACGACCCGAATAAATGGTCCCGGCGCTCTTTGGAGACGGGACCAAGACGCTGCAATGAATCCCTGTCGCTCACCAATCGAATCGGACCGAGTACCGCTGCTTCAGCCTTAGTTCGGTGGTCTTTGCCGAGATGAGGACCTGCGCTTGATCAGCGCCATCACGCGTGATGGGCACCAAAGTCCAATCAGTACCGGAAGGGTTGATTTCGACGTGGCAGACATGCTCTCCGCCTGGGAGACTGCGGAGCTCGCGCAGAGCGATGAGTTCAAGATCTTTGGCGCATGCCATTGTGAAGGGCACGGGAATGCTCCTGGTCTCTCATCCCGGGATGAACTCGGGCTGCCCCGTGCTGTTCCTAAGGCATTGGGCCAGCGAAGGGGGACCGCCCTATGCGCGCACCGATGAGAGAGCTGGAAAGCAGCCATACACCTCGATCGGGATGCCGATGTAGGAAATGACGCTTGATGCATGGATCAACGATGAACCGAGCGACAGCTTCGCCAGGCCGCCGCGGACGATCGACTCGCCATCTTGACAAACGTTGCGATTCTTCAGAGCGTTCTCGACGATCCAGGGAAACGCTTTGGTCCAATCGTTGCCGCCTTTGTGATCAATCGGACGCGGTCTCCGTCGCGCTCGAGGCGGTGGTAGCCGTCGTATTGATCTCGTGGAACCATTCCGGGCCTGCAGGAACCGTCTTCCCGAGCGTTGGCAGGCAGAACTCGAATTTCGGCATGACCGGAAGGTAGGTATTATGAGCCGGCTTTGCGAGTCGCCAGCCGCTTCGCCAGAGCCTCGGCTTCTTCTTTTGTCAGCTTCTCTGCGAACGCCCCATTCTTCTCTATTTGGGCCGGCCCTTTGAGTTCGGTGTCGTAGACCATCCAGCCCTTGCCACCTTGCCGAACGAGGAACCGACCTCGCATCGGGCGTCCAATAATTTCCATTGCAAACGCCACCTGTAAAAACCAGTTCGGTGGCTAACTCGCAAGATGGCGCAAGTGAAGTATGTGAGTCTTGGACTTCAACTTTAGGCGAACAACTCTTTGCCCCATCACTAACGTCCCGATCTCGCTCGAGCCAATCCTGACCGATCGCATGCCGAAGCCCAGCCCAGTATTCGGCCGGCGTCGCCTTGTTCTGGTCGAGCATCCGGTAGTTGATCTTCTCGATGTAGATCCTGCCGTCTTGCACTGGCTCGAACGCGCGGGCGTGATCCATGATCCTGCGGGCGGCTTTCTCGGGGGCGGAGTAGGGGCGGTCGCCCTTCATCTGCATCATGGAATTTCCCTCAACTTGCCGTCCAGCGCGCTCATACCGACTTGAGTCTATCTCTCAGTTTTCGGTTGATGAGCATTTCGGCGCGCCGCTTTGCCAATTCGGGCAACCTCGTACGCACGGTGCTATGCAGCACCTCTTTACCTAGCTCAATGATGATCTCGAATTGATCGTCGTATTGGCGTGTCACGCTGAACGTGACGCCTCGGTGGATATAGATTGTCGGCATGAGCGCGATTTAGCAATTCGACGCTGCCGCCCGTACCGTAAAGATACGGGCAATCGTCCCTCTGCCGGCATAGCGGCATGCGCTGTTCTTTACCGCGCCCTGTGCCGACCGTCGACGTCAATGACCCGTGCGATGATCCCGCGTGCCTGTTTCAGGATAATTGCTGGCTCCGCAGGCGTAGCTCACTCCGCAGTGTCGGCCGTTGTCAGCGCGCGACGCATTGGTGACGGACACTCCGCCTTCGCCTTGCGTGGACCCGCGGTGGTCGCGGACAACAGCAACTTCTGGCGCAGCGAAAGAATGGGCGCTCATGCCACCACCACCGCCGTGACCGCCTGCGAAAGCCGACGATCCCGAGAGAAGTGCGATGGTGACACCAACGGCAACAATAACCTTGTTCATCTGCTCGCTCCCTTGCTGACCGGATCATTCCGGCGATAGGGAGGACCTTATGCGGCGGCTCGACGCGCGATGTGACCGGCGTCACGTTGACCTTCGCTCGGGCCGGTTGGCGAGTTCCGCATAGACCAATGGTGCATTGTTTTGCGGGGACCAGTTTGCGGAATATCTCTGCACGCAGCGGCATGCTACAACGCTTGCGCAACTACAGCACCAGCGCCGGTAGGGGCGCTGGTGCTTTTATGAGAGCGGCCCCAGCAACCTATGGGGGCCTTATAGGGAAGGCAGGTTGCTGAGGCCTTCTACCAGGCCCGTCCGCGTTAACGGGCCAGGTTCAGAAAAGCAAAGCGGCGGCTGTTACGAGGACTGGAAGCAAGCCGAAGAAAATGATCGCAGCGTCGTGGTGCAGTCCAGGCGTTTCGGACACTGCATCTTTTGCGCGACGCCCGCCGATTGTCGAAGCGCGCGAGCTGCACTGATCTGGGCCGCTAGTCGAAGAAGAATCCAGAAGACCATATGTCATTGGAAGCCCCGGCCTCGAAGGGTTTCCATGCTATGCAGAGAGATCCTCGCGGGCAAAGTGCAGTTTGTGCCACAGCGACTTGGTCCAGTAGTTCTACGGTCCCTCGAATGAGTCTCGGGAAAAATTGGCTATTGTCGATGGGCTGCACCATCGGTCGGGGCCTGAGCGCGTTCTCGACACTTGCGATCTCGGCTCCGGAAGCGCCTCAGGAAGAGCGTGGAACAGGATCACAGCTGAAACAGCAACCGCTCTCAAGCCGTCAATGTCCGGTCGGTAGTCGGCCTTCATGCGGATTATCTGATTGCCGCAGACGGGCAAGCTGCGGCTTCGATTGCAGCGAAGAGAGAGTTGGCCCATGTCTGGTAGGCTGCGGGCGCCAGGTGGACACCATCGAGCGTGTGGCGGCTGCCAAGCGAAGGGGACGGCGTGAATGCCGCGCCCATGATCTTCGCGTAGGTTTCGTTTTCCTTTGCGATTGTGTTGTTGAGCGCGGCGCTGTTCGCAACGAGCGGTCCGGACTCTGCTTCCGAGATGCCGAACGCTGCGACGTTCTGAGAAATCTGCCGGATCTGTTTGAGGAGCTGGACTAGGTCGCTCTCGAACGTTTCACTTCCGCCCAGCGCATCGTTCATGCCGAGCGCGATGACGATCAGGGCTGGATGGGTCCCGCTGAGGAACCCGAGGCCGGTAGATCGGAAGTCCGCCAGCTTGGCGCCGCCAATGCCAGCATTCACCACGGGGCGTCCGCAGATCGCGCTCGGAAACGTCGCGGCTTCAATGAGACTGTCGCCGACGACCACGATCGGTACTTCAACTCTCGTCAGTTGCTGAGCGATGATCGCGCGGCGCACATCCGCATGCACATGATAGTGAATTGACGTTGTGGCTTCGCCGAAGCGTTTTCGCACGCGTTGAAGTTCGGAGAACGATGCACCGAAGGCGACTAAGAGAATAGCGGATATCAGCCAGGGCAGGGCACGCTTCATTTCGCGCGCTGCTTAGCACCACAACCAAAGATAGACAATACATAGAAACAAATCAACAATTATTAGTAATACAATACCCGCCGCGAAGCATTCGCTGGCTGTGCCTCGGTAGTTCTGGGTCGAGCGAAATCCCCATAGGGTGAGGAGCGCTGCTCCGATAACGGCAATCGCACCAGACGAAAGTCTTGGCGGCACTCTTTCTTGCTCGCTACCCATGTGCCGTGCCGATGACCGAGCGGGGGCCCTCGGTCATTCTTGTTTCCCGCCAGACGAGCCGCTTCCCTATTGTTGGATACGGGCCAGCCCTGTTTCTCGGTCAGCGATCATTTGCTGGCTCTGATGAGTATCGCCGGCTATTTGCGGCGGTTTGCCGACCGTTTTGGTGGGCCTTCTGGACGCTGCCACTTCCGACCTCTGCTCGGAAAAAACTTGCGCGCGAGTGGTTGGCCGGTGGCGCCGTGACGAGCATCCTTATCAACAGCGTTTGCCTGCTGGACTTGCTGACCGTGGGTCGAGATGGCCGCCACGATCGACCGAAACTCGCGCAGGATTTCCGGGTGATTGGCATCGAGGTAATCCACGATCCTGGACCGTCCAAGGAGGGTGGAGACATAGCGGGTCGCGATCACCAGGTTGACCATGTCCGCGCCGTAGGCAAGCTCGACCGTCTTGAAGTCCTGCTGCGCTTTCTTCAACTCACGTTCCATGAGAGCCAGATCAGCTGAGGTGACTATCGGCGGAGGAAGCCGCCGTCGCGGTCTCACCAGATCCGTCTCCGATGTGGCTATGAGCAAAGCCCGGGCATAGGCAGATGAGTAGGTCGCGGTGGAGACCATGAGTCTCGCGGCTTCGGCCTGTCGCATCGGCTTCATCTTGCGCAGCAGGTCAAACACCACCGGGTTAGCCGGCTTGTCCATTAAAAGGTTGGCGACCTCATCGGATATGCCCCTGAGAAGGCTTTGCCGGTGCTTGACGGCCTCGATCTTGATGCCAAGGGCCCTGGCCAGTTTCTCCTCGGATATGCCGCGTTCGATGGCGCGAAGGATCAGAAAATGCTCCTGGACCGTGCCGATCCGGTTGATGCGTTTGTTGTAGGTGAACGCTTCATCGTCGTCGGCAAGAATGCATTCAACTTCCGTATCGCCCCTTTCCATCAGGATCATTCGCTTCAAATGCCCGTCAAGCAGCAAATACTGGTTACGACGATCCGGTTTGCGGTACACGACGATCGGCTCAACCAGTCCGACCTCATTGATCGAGGCGGCAATGCTTTGGTATTTGGCGGATTGCTTCACGCGATCCGTTACTTCCTTGGTCGGCAGCATGCAAGCAAGTGGCAAGATCGAGAGTTCGAGGTCGAATGCGGCTCGGGCGCTCGTCACCTTGCTTAGGCCTCCGGCCGCGTAGTTGACAGCCTACGCAGAAGGGGCAGGGGGATTTTGTCCAGGCCTTCCTCCCGAAGCAGCGAGACAAACATCCTCTCGTCCAGCAAGCTCTTCAGCGCGTTTACGATAAAGACCAAACGCATCTGAACGAGCTCGGCCTTCTGTGCGACGGTCTTGTGGCGCTCGGTTTCCAGCCGATAGATCCGAACAAGCCCTCCGGGAGTGACACCTTTCTCGACTCGCTTCCCGGTGCCACGCGCTTGCTGCTCGAACAGCTTTCGGATCTTGGCAATCTCGGCGACACTTCGCTTCTCGCCCTTGTAAAGCTTCATAAGGGCCGCTCGCAGCTGAGGCGTATTTGCCCTGGCGATCTCGAACGCCATGGTTGGCGTGATCGCTCGTCGCTCGAGCGCCCTGATCAGATTGTGGTGGCCGTTGTGGAGCAGATAACGGACGGCTTGCACATATTTCGTAGGCACGCCGAGCTTGGTGGCAATTTCACCTGTATCGTAGTTTTCTGCGAGGCGGCCGATGTCGCTGACGGACTCGACGGATGAATGCTGGCGCCGGGCGATATTCTCGACCAGACTCAAGAGGATGCAATCCTCAGTCTCTACGTTGGTTACAATGGCCGGAATTTCCGTTGCTTTCAGCTTGGCAAAAGCCTCAATCCGCCCCTGGCCGCAGACCAGTTCGTATTGTCCTGAGCCGTCGCGATCGCTGACGGTGATTGGCCGCTTCAGGCCGACACGCGCGATGGAGCGGACCATCTCGGTGAAGGGCTCTTCAAAGCGATCGCGCGGGTTCGGAATCTCGATGGCCGATATCGGGATCGATCGCATCTTCAGAGCCCGCTTCATGCCGCGGCCCTCTCTCTGACGCCAAGACACATCGCGCAGAACTCATCGAGCGTCGCGAACCGGCAAGAGTCGGCGAAGATCCGCTCGGTGATCCTAAGACAGTTGCAGCGAGCGTGCGCAAGTTCTCGCGTCGGCAGGAGATAACATGCCTCGACCCTGGTGTTCTTCACGTTGAGGCGGAGCACAAGCGTCAGGTCCGTTTCGGCGCGGCGATCAACCTGTGCATACCAGCGCATTCGTCCGAGCCGATCGCTGTTGGCGTACGCACTGCAGATCGAAACCGTGATGTCATTGTTGATCTGCAAATGACCAGCCTTATCAAGCGTGGCCTGCCCGCCCAGGCTGGTGATCCTGTCGACGATCTCACCTGTGGCAACTCGCAGCCTTAAACATCTGGCCTCCCTGAGCTTGGCTCGCTCAAGGAACCGAGCTGGCTGGTAGTCGATAAGCTTGTACGCCGCCATCAGGGATCCATAGTGTCGATGCAAGGTCTCGGCGGACGGCAGCTCAGGATCTGCGTCGATCAGATTCCCGGTCAAGTAGCCGTTCTCTTCCCGCAAGGCCGCAAGCCGGTCAAGCATGTCGCGTTGCGATCGCTCAAGTTGACGCGTTCGGATGATCTCTTGCGCAGCCTGAAATATCGCCGGATCGACAAGAGGAGGGAACACGTTGTCTCTGCGTATCCACATGTTGCGAGGATTGCGCCGCGTCTTGCTCCCGAGCTTGGCCGATGTCTGATTAAAGATCATGTGGCCGAGATATCGCTCATTGGTGAGGAGTTGAGTGATGTTCTTGCGTATCCACTGATGTCCGAGCAGTGTCGGAATGCGATCCGCGTTCAGTTCGGCGACGATCAATCCTTCATGTTTTTGTTCATTGACGAAGGAATTGAAGATGCGCTTGACGGTTTCGACCTCCCTATCCGGGCCATGAGTGATAACGATCCGGTCGGTCTGAAGGCATTTTCTCTGGCCAATTTCAAGGCGTCCCCTGACCGCCCCGTGTTCGTCGACCAGCACCCGTCTCATACCGTAAGCGGGAAAACCACCGCGCCAGAATCCCATCTTGGTGATGCGGGACTGTCCGATAAAGCTTCGGATCGACAAGTCGCGGAGAAAGTCACCGGCCACTACCCGTTTGACGGCTTTCTGGAGCGTGGAGGCGAGGCTGCCGTCGTTCTCGAACGATTCAGCGCAATATAGGACCCCGATACCTGCGTCCTTGCAGATGAACTCGTAGTAGGCGCTTTCGTCTGCGTCCTGGAAACGGCCCCAGCGGCTCACATCGTAGACCAGAATGAACTCGAAGTCGGCGCAGCCGCTCGTCACGTCGTTGATTAGTCTGCGCAGCTCGGCGCGCCCTTCGATATTGATGCCACTACGGCCTTTGTCAAAGTAGGTGCGAACGATCATAAGACCATGACGGGCGGCATAGGCCGCTATCGCGTCCTTCTGATTTTCGGGCGAATATTTTTGGTTCTCGGTCGACATGCGCACATATTGTGCTGCACGCGATCGACCTGGCGTGACCGTTGGCAAGTCCGGCGCGTCTCGCATGTGACTTCGCCTTGACTGGTACGCAGCAAGCCTAGGCCCGGAAGGTGGATGGCTTCTTTCCGCCGGCAGAATCAATTGATGCGAATGCGATCGATAGAGCCGGCGCCGGGCGCTCCAAAACGGCACAGGCACCAGGGCGTTGCTGGCCATCGCAATCGGACGCAGCAGAGTGTCTAATCCTGCCTGGCTTTGCGAGCATGCCTTCTTGGTGTCGTTGCCAGCACGTCCTTCAACTCGGCTTCAAGTAGTCCATTGACGACGATGAGCGCGCGAACTTGGTTTGCGATCAGTGATCTGGGCAGCGTAAAAGGGGAAGCCAGTTGCATTCGCCCACTCACTCAAGCATGAGGCTCTTCGGCGTTGTCGTCGAGCGTCTCGTCGGCGGTGCGGCCTTCCGCCATTGCCTCGACCGCCTCGACAACGTGCCGTCGCGTTGCCCGGTCCTTAATGGAGCGGAATGCTCGCAGCAGTCGAAATATGTCTGCCGCGTCTCGAGCGAGTTGCTCTTTCGTCAAGGGTGAATTCCCGCGATGATCGTTGGAGCGGGCCTGGAATGGAAAAGGACCGTCCGAGGACGGTCCTTTTTTGGCCGGTTGCAATTGGCTTGTAAAAACTCAAAGGTGAAAAATGCTCTGCAAGTTACGGTAACGTCGGCAGAGATAATATTACGGCCGACCTACCTGTACCGAAATCCGGATCAATACGGTGCTCCGTCGAACCGGCCGTGGATTTGCGATAGTCACGGTCTCCGACGAGCCGCTCCTGATCCCCTGCGGCTACTGCGGTGATCTGGCGCCTGCACAACGGGCGGCATTTGACGCGCATCATTACTGAAGGACCTTCGGCAGCGCGACAACTACGTCGATTTCGCGGCCGACGATCTGCGAAGCAACGATTGCGATGTGCGGGGCGAAATTGTCCTCGATCTCGGCCGCGGTCGACTCGTCCCTTGCGTAGACATACAGAAGCGGCCCGTCGATCTCCGCAAAGCGGATGCCGGCAAAGACGCGGTCAAAGGTTCCCGCGCCCACGATGAGCGCCATTCTTGCTTGTATCGCGTAGTCCTGGAGTTCGGTCAGGTCCATTTTGCTACCGGTAGGATAAGGAGTTGGCGCTGGGTGATAGATGTTTACGCCTCCTGTCCTCGGCAAGGGCAATTTCAGAACTACCCGAAGGACCTGGCGCCTGACGGGGTAAAGCGATCCGCTTACCAACAGAACAGCTCCTGGCTTATAAGATGCTCAGGTCACCGGGTATGTCCGGGCCGCTTTGACCGTCTCATGGTTCAACCGGACGCGCAGAGTGAAGGACCCAGAAGCTGTCGCAGCAATCGTATCGGCCCTCCGGGATGCGCACGGGGATAATGTTGCTCGCGCATTCCTTGCCGATGGAGTGACCCTCGCGGCGCTTGTCGACGCGGTGTTCTCACTTCCAATAAGGAATAGTGCGGCAGTCAAAGCGATCGCTCGCGCGCTGGAATCCGGAGATTTTGTTATCTCACCCGATGTCGGGCCGCTTTGGCACGTCAAATACGTGTACAGCCACCCCGGCTCGATGACCGTCGTAGACATGGTGGTGCTGTCACCAGAAAGGACATTCACGAGTACCGAAATCTCGTTGCGGCTGCGCGTATGATCCCCTTTACGGCTCAACTTCAGGGGCGCTGTTGCAACTCCTGGATATTCATCTTCGCGGGCTTCTGATTGAAAGGCGCAAGTTCAAGCGGCGTCAGATCGGTAGGTCGAGTTGAGGCTCGGCTCGGTCTTGGTCCTGGAGCGCGGACAGCGAGACGCCCAGCAAGCGCACGGATTTCGGCAAGGGCATCTCGTGCCGCAACAGGTCGATGGCAAGACGTTCGAGGTCCGCGCGGTTGGACACCTGGGTCGGCACAGATCTGCTGCGCGTGATGATCTCGAAATCGAAGAACTTGATCTTTAACGTCACCGTGCGCCCCCGGGTGCCGGTGCTTTCGCAATGCCGCCAGACTTTTTCGACGAGCGGCTGGAGCTCTGCCGCCAGGGCATCGAACGCCGTCAGATCGTCCGAGAATGTATTCTCTGCGCCGATGGACTTCCGGATCCGGTTCGGCCGAACCGGACGCTCATCAACCCCGCGCGAGATCCAGTAGTAGTAGGCGCCCGATTTGCCGAAATTCGCATTCATGAACTCGAGTGATTGATTGCGGATGTCGAGCCCGGTGAAGATGCCGAGGCCGTTGAATTTGGCAGTCGTCGCAGGGCCGATGCCGTGGAATCTGCCGACCGGGAGATTTTCCACGAAGGCGGGCCCCATCCTGGGGGTGATGACGAACTGACCGTTGGGCTTGCGATGATCGGACGCGAGCTTTGCCAGGAACTTGTTATAGGAGATCCCGGCGGAGGCCGTGAGGCCGGTTTCGGCGAGGATTTTGGCCCTGATTGCGGTGGCGATTTCGGTTGCGAGCGGGAGGTTCTGGATGTTCTCGGTGACGTCGAGATATGCCTCGTCCAGGGAGAGCGGCTCGATGATTTCCGTGTGCTCGGCGAAAATGTCCCGGATCTGGCGGCTGACGGCCTTGTAGACCTCGAACCGCGGCTTGACGAAGATCAGCTCCGGACACTGACGCTTGGCGGTGACCGACGGCATTGCCGAGCGAACCCCAAACTTGCGAGCCTCATAGCTCGCTGCGGCCACGACGCCGCGTTCTGCGGAGCCGCCAACGGCCAATGGCTTGCCGCGCAAGTCGGGATTGTCCCTTTGCTCCACCGACGCGTAGAACGCGTCCATGTCGATATGGATGATCTTGCGCGGTCGGGCCTCGCCGCTGTCCCGCGCCTGGTCCGGCGAACTCATTTGGCAACAATACCCGAGGCCGTCGCGCGCGGGAATGGCGGGGAAAGTGGGGAAAAGTCCGGTTCCTGACTGGCCGGTCGGACGTCGTGAGCGCCATGTTGCCAGACTTGCTAGTGCCGCTTCGGCGATATTGCCCCACGCTTGGACAATTTGGCTTTCGCCCAGGGTGTTCGTCTCCATTTCGTTGCGAGCATTTTCATGAAGAAGTTTGACGAGCGGACGACCGCCAACCTCGACGTTGTTCTGGATGATGTCTGTCGCGATCTCCCGAACGGAGGTGGCGATCACGAAACGAGGAAGTTCATTGCGCGGCGGCTGCTGCGGGCCGCTCACCATGGGAAAAAGACGCTTGGGGCTCTCGAGCGCGTTGCTCGGAAGGCGTTGCAGGGCTTCCTGGAAAGCCGTCCCGCATAGTGGGCCGCGCGCGGACCGCTGTCTCCCCGTCGAAGCCCATCCGAACCTGCGGGCAGGCGCACACAATTGGGGTATTCCATGTACGATATTTATTTGAACAGGAGCAACGAGCTCCTGGTTGTTGCTCGGGGCGGCTCCATCCCTTCAGCGATCGCTGGAAGCTGGCGCAAACAGAAGCGTGTCGTTCGGACGGTCAGCCACAGCATTCGGCATGACGTCCTGCAGCATGGTTATCACCGTCGCAACCTCGCGAAGCGATTGATCGCCTCGGCGAGGGCAGGGCTGCAGTAGGGGATTCGACTGCACCCTGGCTGGATGCTGGGCGTGGGTGCTTACTTCGCCTCGTCCGAGCAGTAGGTCGGCCTCTGGCCCGCTCGGATGCAGGTCCTATAGAGCCAGGGCGCGACGAACGAACCAGACCAAATGCCACGGCCGGCGGCTTGTGCCTTGGTTTGGGCTTCGGCGTAGTAGCCATGAGAATATTTCGGCCAATCGAGGGCTAGTCCTTTTCCGACGAGGTAGTGGGCCATGTCAGGGCCAGGATCGCCTACCTTGCAGACGGCGACGGTCCGGCCGTATTGGTCTTTGCCTTTCGAACTGCAGATCACCGGTCGTTTGACCAGGTAGAGGAGGACGTCCAACGCGGTCGCGGCCTGTTGGCCGCACCGATAGAGATTGCTGTCGTCATTCCTGCACAGCTGATCACTTTCGGGCGCGTCGATGCCCCATAATCGGATGCGCGTGCCGTGGATTTCGATCGTGTCGCCATCGATCACACTGGCGCGGCCCACGATGTCATCCGCTGTCGCGGGCGTGGCGACAAGCACGCCGACCGTCGCGGCCGCGAGACGCCACCGGCGCCTCATGGTGACACCAGGATATCTTCCTTGGCCTCACCCCTGGCGACGATCTTCAGCGCATCGTTGGCCAACGGGCGCTGAAGCGCCTTGGCTTCGTCCCACGGCGCGCGCATCCAGACGTCGCGCTCCTCGTCGGTGGTTATGATCACCGGCATCGCCTTTGGGTGGATCGGTGCAACGACCTCATTCGGCTCGGTCGTCAGGAAGCCGTAGACGAGGTGCGGTCCCGGCACTGGCTTGGACTTCGTCCCGCGGTCGCCCTTGAACTCGGTCCAGATACCGGCGAAGGCGGTCAGCGGTCGATCGTCGCTGAGCGCGAACCAAACGACGTCCTTTTTCTTTGTCTGCGGGTTCGGCTCGGGAGCGTATTCGGCGAAGCTATTGAAGGGGACGAGACACCGGTGCTCCGGCTTCAGCCAGCCGCGCCGGTGCAGCGAGGACGTGTTGCGGATGTTCGTGACGGGCGGGCCGCCAGTGCGCGGCGGCGGGGCATGCCCCAGCGCATCAGCACCATCTTGCGTTCTTTACCGGCATTGCGAACAACGGGGGCGGGGTAGTCCGGGAAGACGCCGGACATGGGAGCCAGGTTGCCGACGTATTGGTTAACGACCCGGAAGAGTTTCAGGATTGCGGCTTGGTTGGTCGTGATGCTGTAGAGATTGCACATTGCCCGGTTCGCTGAAATTTCGTGACCTCGTCGGCTGTCGAGCGGTGAATGTGGCCTGTTGAAAGGGACGGCGCCAGCGATACTTCTGCAGAACAGCCGCAAAGCCTGCAGTCGCTATTATAACCGAGGCACTCTTGAATGCTCGGGCGTGCACGGGTATCGCGCACGAGATGGGCCACCGCTCGCCGGGCCACCAGGTTGACGGTGGGTTCATGGTGGAGATCCTGGTCGTCCGGAGCGCCACAAGGTGGCTGCGCTTGAAAGGATAACCGTGCCGGCGGGAGCAATCCTTGCACCGCATGTAGCGCTCGAGCTCGTGGATCGGCGTCCACTTCGGCCGTCTGACAATGTCAAGCGCGACCGCCTGATGCGTTTCGCAGCCGAGACACTTCACTTCGAGATAGCGGTACCCGGCGTTGAGTGCGTCACCAAGAGCGGGCGACGGCTGGGCCGGGCCTTGAAGGGCGAGCATGCGTGCGTTCCAGGCCTGGCAAGCTAAGGCGTCGGCTTCGAGCCGGGCTTGTGTTGCCCGTTCGGATAGATGCCTGACGGTGGCGCTGAACATGTACTCCCGAGATTTCGAACCCATGCCGAACCAGTAAGCAGGAGTCGAAGAGCGCGGCAAATTATCAAGTTGTTGCGGCGGGGAACACGACAAGGCTACTGCGGGTCGTGGGACATCCCTCTGTCGTCAGCTGAAGAACGGGCGCGCGGGGAACGAGCGCCAGCGGCGGCCGTTGATAACACGGAGGATCACCATGCAGAACGATTCTGAAATGTTCCCGAATGCCGAGCTCTGGTTGGCTGCTGTGGTGAGTTGCACGCCGGCGCTTCTGATTGCCGTCTGGATGATCGTATCGCTGATCCAACCGCAATTTCCGGGCTGACGCTACTCGCATCTGAAGGCATGATCGAGATCGCGTCAGCGGCAGGAAGGTAGGCCACCAGAAGTCGCGGCGGCAGAACGCCGGCCAACAAGCAGCTGGTCAAGGACCGAACTCAGCGCCGGTCCTCTTGCTCCGACTTCACTGAATTGCAGCCATAACAACGAAACACATTGACCGCTTCGTACTTGCCAACGGAGGGTAGCTCGGCCAACAGGATCATATGACGGCCGCAAGCGTCACATTTGCATGCGAGCGCATTCATCTCTTGCCTGGACATTGTTGGCATAGCGAACGTCCCCATGCGCTATTTGCCGAGGCGGCGATCATGAACCTCAAAACGCGCCCGTTGTATCCGTGCGAATACGGGCTCACCATTTCCAGCGACACGTCGCGATCTCGACGGGCCCTATGGGTCATTCACATGCTCCAAATGGACTAAGCCTCCGAGGCAGTCCCGGCGTAGTGGAATGTCGGACCTCAACATCGCATACTGAGCGGCATGACAATCAAGACGCCTCATTTTCAGCCCGAGAAGACAAAGGACGGTCGCTGGTTTGTAGCGGTCAAGACCGGCAATGGGCCGGATTCTCATATCGGAGATTTCGAAACGGAAGCCGACGCCGAGCGCTGGATCGCCACCAAAGCGAAGTACTGGCCTGGTCGAGAGAGCTGAAGGGCTGGCTCTACTCTCCTTCCAGCATCGGGCGAATAATGGCTTCGCGTCAGCACAGAGGCGCGATGTGAATATTGCTGATGTTGCGTTGCATGGCTGGTCACGATAGGCATGCGAGCGTCAGGCCGGATATGAGACGTTCAGATTCTCGCCGAAAAGCGGTCGAACGCAGTCAATGTCTGGGTCCGGATATCGGCGTCTGCTTGATAGATCGTTCTTTGCAGATATTCGATTTCGGCAGCTTGAGCCGGTTCGTCGACGTCGATGTACCAGGACCGCGGCCTGCCGTCGGCGCCGTCGCTCCAGCGGTAGCCGCGCCGCTTGAGCGCGTCCTTCAGCTCGAAAGGTGACTGCTCGGCCCAGATCCGGATCGTCCTTCGGCGGGCCCGCTCGAGCAGCACGGACAGCACCGTGCGATCGAGCCTGGGCAGGGTGATCGCGAGGATCTCGAGCAGCGCCAGGCAATCGTCGACCGCCCGGTGCGCCTCGTGAAACAGCCCGGCCTTCATCAGGAGATAAGACAGCCGCGAACCTTCGAAGCCATGGCCGCGCCATTCGACCTCGCTGACCGAGCAGGCCCAGGCCTTGAGCGTGAAGAGGGCCGCGTAACGCTCCATGAATTTGCGGTCGAAGCCGGCGTTGTGGGCAATGACCACGACCGCATCGGAGGCAAATTCGTTGATGCGCGCCTCATCTAGGCTGTGGCCTTCGACCATCGCATCGGTGATGCCGGTCAGCGCCGTGATCTCCGCGGGAATGGCGATCGACGGCTGGTTGAAGCAGCTGAAGGTGTCGATGACACGGCCGATCCTCCCGTCCGGCAGATAGGTGAACTTCACCATCCCGAGCTCGATGATCTCGTCGCGCGCCGGATCGAGGCCGGTGGTCTCGACGTCGAGCAGGACCGCGGTCTTGGTCGATTGCCCATCGCTCGGCGTAAAGTCGGAGCGGGGAACCAGCCGGCGCAGCACCCTGTAGTCAGGTGACTGTTCCAGGATGCCGGCAATCTCGGCGAGGGGCGGTTGAACGATCATATCGAGCGGCGGACGATCATTTGGTTGAAAGATTGGCCAAGTCTAGCCGATCGGACCGGTCCTGGCGCAGCAATGCTTGTGGATAGATCCTTGGCGCAAGGACAGCTCACGAAGGACGGCTCCCGAAGGACAGCTCCTGGCGGTGCCGACCGGCTTCTCCCGCGGAACCAACTGGGGATCCAGGGAAGGGTGCTTGCGCGGCGCGGGATTCGGGCGGGCTCTCGTGAACCGTGCCGCGTCGCGGCACGGCCTGGCGGCTTCGATCCCTCGCGTCGCGGCACAGCATGCCTCGATCACATTATTCGGAAAATACGAAATAAGACTCGACGGAACACCCAACTCACTCGTATCATTGTGGCTCGATCCCAGGTGAGGTCATCGTGATGTCGGATCAGCAGGCGAGGTCTTCCGATCTCGTTCAAATCGCCCGCAGAAGCGGGGAGTTTCGGAAGCATTATGGAATTGCGCTTGGCGCATTCCTTTACCTCACTTCGATCAGCGCAGCGCGGCCGAGGTCGATCTGGTGGAACGGTGTGCTGACGGCATTGATCGGTGCTGCCGTCGTGTGGCTCAAGAGCCGTGGTAGTGGTGGTTAGCAGGCGACGCATTCCTTTCTCGGCGTGCCAACGATGCAAGCTTCGAAGCAAGCCCCGCACATGACACAGCCTCGGTTGTGGGTGTGCCACGCTGCCAAAACTTATCATCCCTTGCCGGGGCAGGGAGACTCACCGTAACTCGAACCGACTGTATCCTGGCTGGGGACTTACTTATGAATCGGTCTAATGGGCTACCTGACGACGGCTACGCGTTGATTGTCGATGGCCAGGTGAAGACGGAGTTCAAGACGAGGGAAGGCGCTGAAGCTGGCGCCAGGGATCTGAAGCGACGCTTTCCGGTCCTCCAGATCCGGCTGTATGACGCCGAAGCCAAACGGGCCGTGGAGCTCGCCTGACAGGCTGATCGTCTTCGAAGGCGAAAAGAAGACATGACGCCAGCTGCGGTGGCCTGCGGGCTGGCCGGAGCGATACTGCATCGTGTTGACGTTCTCAACCTGAGCTTGTTCCATTCGCTGCCGAGTTGCAGCGAGTGAGGGCTTTGCCATGCGGAAATTTCTCGCCACGCTCCCCCTCCTGTTGCTTCTGCTGACAGTCCAGCAAGCGAAAGCCTGGAATGCCGACGGCCATCAGATCGTCGGCGCCATCGCAGATGCCCTGCTATCCGCGAATGCCAAGGCGAAAGTTGCATCCATCCTGGGCGTCGATCTGCGCACCGCTGCGCCCTGGCTCGATTGCGTGAAAAGCGTCCACCGTCAGGCTGACGGCAGTTTCAAGTACGTTGTGGAAGAGGCGTTTGAGGCTCCTTGCACGCCGTTCAAGGATGGCAGGGACCTGATGGAAGCCTATGTCGGGCGCAATTTCGTGCAGTGCAGCTATACGGTGCATCGCAAGGAGAACGGCCACGAGTTCGACGAGGAAATGGGATGTCACAACACCTATCATTTTGACGACATCTCGATCTTGCGCGATCACTTCGACCGCAACTTCCAGGGGACCAATGAGCACGACATCGTTGCCGCCATCAATGCGGCCATTGCTGTTCTGAAGGATCGCCCGTCACCACCTCCTTTCAAGATCGCAACAAAGGAAGAGGCGCTCTTTCTTCTCGCCCATCTGATCGGGGACCTTCATCAGCCGCTGCATGTCGGGGCGGTTTATCTCGATCTGCAGGGGCAGCAAGTCGATCCGGACGTGACCCATACGATCGATCCTTCAACTGAGACGATCGGCGGCAACGCCCTGTTCGACAACAACAAGAATCTGCATTCGGCGTGGGACGCTCCGCCGACCCACTTCCAAGTCCCGCAGGCCCTCGACCTGTTGCCGATAGCGCAGCAGATCGCAAAAGATACCGATCAGATCGAGAACTGGTCGCTCGCCTGGGCGAGCGATACAATCAAGGTTGCGCCGCGAGCGTTCGCCGGCGCCAGCTTTGCCAAGGTGCAGCCGAGCGCCGCTCACCCGAACGGTGGCTGGTCGATCACCTTGCCGGATCACGCGGCCTATGTGGATGCCCGCGATCAGATCAAGCGTGAGCAATTGGCGAAGGCCGCCGCTCGGCTGGCGAACTTGCTGAACGCGATCTGGCCGTAGGGAGTGGTAGCGCTTCCCCGGTTCGGACGGCTCGCCCGTAGGGACAGTACCGTGGTTGTCCTGGATGGGTCGGTTATCTTTTGACCGGCGGCCAAAATCCAGTCCAACTTCAATTGCGCTGAAAGATCGGCGAATATCATGTCGAAACTGATCCAGACTGACATGGCACTCCCGCAAGATGCGGGACGGGCTCTCGTGAACCGTGCCGCTCGCGTCACGGCCTTGCGGTTTCGATCCCTTGTGCGGAGAGTTTGCTTTTGTCCGAGTTGGCGGTGTACTTGTCAATAAGCCGACAAGCTCGCAACGGGCTGTTTCCTGCGGAGAAGCGATCTCGCTCCCGGGTGACGATTTGGACCGATCAATCAAAAGCTAACCGGAAAGATAAGGTCACGCGGTCTAAAATAGCTTGACGCGTCCAACTAAATTAGTCCGACTACACGGATGATTTGGTGTAACCCTCAAAGAACGGCCGCACGAATAGATCGGCCACGTTGTCGACCGTCAGGTCAGGGACCCACGCCCGAAGATCGACCGCTGCGTTGATCATCGATGACAGCATCCATGCGGCCACGACCGGCGATGTGGTTATAATCGAGCCATCCTGCATACCCTCGGTGAACAACAGAACAAACCCATTGATGATGCGGTCGGATTTATGCAGCAGGTCGGCACGGATATGCTTGGGAAGCGTCATCAGGGCAGACATCGAGAGCAGCGGCGCCTCTCCAAGCAGCTGGTGTTCGATCAAGTGGACAGCCAACGCCCAGAGTTTCTCCGCCCCCGGGGCGGTGAGTCTGGCTGCATCGTGCTTCGCCGTTTGCACGAGCGCCAGGGAGCGCTCGAAGCACGACACGACAAGGTCGTCCTTCGCCTCATTATGGTGATAGAAAGAACCCTTTGTAACATTCAGCGTGGCCGATATGCGCTCGACAGACGCTCCTGCATAGCCTTGCTCATTGAGTACCTTGGTTGCGGCTTTCAGGAAATCTTCGGCTCGATCGTCCCTGCGCGGAGATTGATACATCAAAGCGTGAAGACGACCGCCGATCAACGGTTGAATCGAAACACCCCCCAGCCAAATTCCGAGCACGATGCCGGCTATTGCTTCGTATTCATCCTCGGAATGTCGTTCGAGCAACGCCGGCATCCAGAAGATCCAGGAGAAGAGCAGGTGCACGTGCGCGTTGGAGACGCGGCTATGTCGGTCCGGGGGATTACGCAGTAATTTGCGAAACTTACCGAACGTCTGAGCGATGGCATGATCCACAGCAGGGTCCGCCAGAACACGAACCTCGTCGAAGCGCACGATCGCAAGCGCACGCCCGGCTGTCACGTCCTCAAGGTACCGGCAATAGTTGGACAGGAAGGACTTGAGTCGATCTTCGACCGTCGCCCCGTCTGCTGAATCGATGAAGCCTTGGATACGCTCCAGCGAGGAAATATAGCACGCGCTCGCCAACTGCTCCTTGCGGCGGAAATAGTAAGCAATGCCGGTAGCAACGATGCCGAGCTTGTTTGCCACTTCGACGAAGGTCATTCCTCTCAAGCCGACATCGTTGATCAATTGGATAGCGACGCCAAGTACCGCCTCACGCCGGCGGAAGCGCTTCGGCTTGGGCTGATTCGCAGCAGAAGGCGCCATCACGTCGATCTGCCTCCAAGAGTCATTTGCTCTTCCTTTGACGCGCTCGCCGCCTCGCTGGAGGCCGATCCTGGCATACGATCGGCCCGCAATTGGAATCGTCGTACCTTACCGGCATCGTCTCGCAACGGATAGGTGACAATCTCCATGGTTCGCGGGCGCTTGTAGCTGACAAGACGTTCTGCCAGATGGCGGTTGAGCCCATCCAGGTCGATTGTAGGAGGCGCTTGAACGATGGCATGAACGCGATGGCCAAGATCCTCGTCAGGAAGGCCGATCACCGCGCTCGAGGCGACAAGCGGATGTTCCTCTAGAGCAGCTTCGACCTCGGCAGGGAAGACGTTAGCGCCCCCGACCAGGATCATGTCGGTACGCCGGTCCGTAAGGTAGAGATAGCCTTCCTCGTCCATCCAACCGAGATCGCCCAGCGTCTCCCACTCTCCGATCCGCTCGGCCGTGGCACCGATGTAGCGATATGT
The DNA here is from genome assembly GCF_020889785.1 of Bradyrhizobium acaciae. Lineage (GTDB taxonomy): Bacteria > Pseudomonadota > Alphaproteobacteria > Rhizobiales > Xanthobacteraceae > Bradyrhizobium > Bradyrhizobium acaciae. The sequence goes on along the minus strand of NZ_JACMYK010000001.1, from coordinate 55,037 downwards.
CGGCGACCCGCTGCTGGGCATTTTCAGGTAAACGGTGCCGACAGTTCCTGGCGCTAGCAGTCGTCCGTCATCATCAAGAACCGCGATCTCGCCCATGACCGGGCGGCCGACCGACCCGCGGTGCTGCAGCCAGTCGGGGCCCCCAATGACCGTTACCGCCTGGCTTTCTGTCCCGCCGTATAGCTCCCATAGTTTGTCCGCGCCGATCCATCCGATCCAGGCTTCCTTCAGCGGCGGCGGGCAGGGCGCGGCCATGTGCCAGACGTTGCGGAGTGAAGACATGTCGCTCCTGTCCCGAACCTCCTGGGGCAGCTGCCAGATCCGATGCATCATGGTGGGCACGAGATAGAGCCAGGTAGCCTGGCGGCGCGTTACAATTTGCAGAAGCTCCTCCGGATCGAATTTGCGCATCAGTGCCAGGTGGGCACCTGCAAGAATTGCGATGAGTGCCAGCGAGAATGGAGCATTGTGGTAGAGCGGGGCCGGCATCACGGCGATATCACTGTGCGTGATACCGTAGAAATCTCCCTCATCAGGCAGGACGACGCCTGCTCGACCAGACACAATCAGCTTCGGTCGCCCGGTGGACCCGCCGGAGGTCGGAGCCTTTAGTGCAGGGGAGATTCGATCGGGCAGATCCGTATCATCGATGGTCTCCCCCATTAGCATCGCGGGCGTCACGTCGGAAGGTCGCACTACCGCGGCGCGGATCACCACGCGAGGGCATGCAAGGGACAGGATTGCCTCAAGCTCCTTCTGCGGCAACTTTCCGGATACGGGTTGCGGAATGGCTCCGAGCTTCAGGACCGCACACGTCGCGACCATGAAGTCGAGCCCGTTGGGCAAGGCAATGCTGACGAAATCTCCCAGGCCGACGCCTCTTGCTGCAAGTGCGTGAGCCATCCGGTTTGACGAGAGGTGCAGCTCCTGCCGCGACAGCGTGACCCCCTCGAAGGTTACACAGTCCGCCGACGGCGAATCCCAGGCAAGATTGGCGATTTTCGTGCCGATTGAGACCGGGTGGGGTGTTTCGATCATTGTGTTGTCTGCCTGTTTTGTCGCTATGGATCGCCTCATCATAGGCTGTAAAAGACAAACCCAAAACAAAAATAGGGATAATCCGCCTTCGTGCGATTTAATGCGCCGCCGCGACGGGCGTTCGCGCTATCAGCTGAGATTCCGCGCATAAATAGGCAATCACAGCCAATTTTGCGATTGTGACTTCTGTCTGACATGGGTGCTTGACGGGGTGTTGATTGACGCTATAGAGGATACCCAGAACAAAAATAACATACTCGAACATAAAAATATGACCGGGGAGGTTGGACGATGAATAGGCTTGACGGAAATCGCGTCGGCGGCCGGCGTGAGTTTGGCGGAGGGCAGGAGAGCTGCCCGGCCGATCGCGCAACCGCACGGTCGATAATGTCGCTTCACACTGGGATTGCTGCGTGTGCTTCGCTGGCGCTCTTCGTTGCTGCACCGGCGCGGGCCGAGACGGAAGACGGCGCCGGAAAGGCGAAGGTAGCGCAGGCCCCTGCGCAACAACCAGCTAGTCGCAAGAAGCCGCAGCCGGCCGCAGCGGCTGCCGTACCTTCGGTGCAGCCGGCCGCTTCTGCAGCTGCAACGGTGTCGCGCGCCTGGTCTGCAGGTCCAAGCACGGCGTCACCGCCGTCTGCTAGCGGGGCAGTATCTCCGGAGGTCGCGAAGATGATCAAGTTCGCGGCTTTCGACAAGCTGTCCATGAAGGGCTGGATCACAACGGTTCCGCCCGCCGCGGAGTCGATCTTTCAGGATCCCAATGGGCTGCGAACCGCGCTGGCCGAGTATGGCATCGGCTATGTCGCCTACAGCACGAACACGTTCACCGCCAATATGCTGAACAACGCTCCACCCAAGCCGCAGACCTATCAAGGGCAGATACCAACGACCTATTCCTTTTCGGAGGTGACACTCAGCTACGATCTTGGCCGGGTCGGGCTGACGGGCGGTCAGCTCTCCGTCGGAACCATGTTGACCGGAACAACCTGGGAGCCACTCGGCCCATCAGGAGCGAAGTTCGCGAACCTGTACTACTTCCAGTCGTTGATGGACGATACCGTGCAGCTTCAGGCTGGCGTGTTTTACAACGCGCAGAACTACCTTGGCCTGCTTGTCGCCGCCAGCATGGCGACCGGGCCCCAAGCCCTGGTCCCATACGAGCTTGGCCTCTCGCGACAGGGCGTGCCCGCGCCCGGCGCCAACCTCATGATTAACTTGCCGAACAACTTTTACAACAAGGCGGGCGTGCAGCGGAGTATCTCGCCGGACGGCGCTGACGTCGAGCAGCAGGCCAATCCCATCGGCCTTGGGTTCTCTAGTCCAGATGCCAAAGCTCTGTTCATCGACGAGTTCGGCTACAAGACGTTTTCGTCACCCACGCAGGGATCAGTCTGGGTTCGCGCCGGCGGCCTCTACAATACGTCGCCCTATTTCGACTTTTCCGCCGGGCGCAAGACCGACACGAACTGGGGATTCTACGCGGCGGCGGACGTCCAGGTCTCCCAGATCTCGTCCGCGCCTTATGAAGCCTATCAAGGCTACTACGTGGGCGGTTTCTACATGACTTCCGATCCCAACAAGAACATGTACCAGAACTACTACGAGGGGCGTGTCTACGGCATGGGGATCATTCCCGGGCGCCCGATGGATCAGACGGCTCTGATCCTTGGCTATACCACGCTGAGCAAATCAGCTCTCGATTTTCAGGCTGCTCTCACCGGGATCAGGCCATTCGGTGATTATGCATCGGTAACGGTCAGCAACTCGTTTCGGCTGAATCCCGGCGTCTATCTCATGTTGGGAACCAGCTACAACGTGCATCCGAGCGCGACGCCGCGGCTGAAGAATTCGCTCAACTTCATGGCGAGCTTGACGACCGCGTTCTGAGCCGCGCGGTGCGTGCTCCTTGCGGACGAAGCCGTCGAACCAACTGGCAAAGACATGGTGCGGGCTTACGAGCTCGGCCGTGCGCCCCAAAGAGGTGTCCAACATGAATCTCAGAGCAAATTTTGACAGGTCGGCTCCTTCACCAATGGTCGTGAGTAGGCCGCCGATCAATCCGGTCACACGGTTACTCTACGGTGTTGGCTCCCTCGCATTCGGCATCAAGGATAACGGCTTCAACGTTCTCCTGCTGCTTTACTACAACCAGGTGATGGGGCTTTCCGCACAATTGGTCGGAGCCATCGCGATGGTTGCCTTGCTGCTCGATGCATTCATCGATCCGATCATAGGTCACGTTTCCGACAGGTGGCGCTCCACTTGGGGCAGGCGCCATCCATTCATGTATGTTGCCGCAGTGCCGGCCGGACTGACCTATTTTCTCTTGTGGAATGCACCGTCGAATTGGAGCCACGCGGCGCTCGCGACTTACTTGCTCGTGACCATTATCGTCGTGCGCAGCTTTCTGGCGCTCTACGAGATACCAAGCTCCGCCCTGGCCGCCGAGCTCTCGGACGATTATGACGTCCGAACAAGCCTTCTCAGCTACCGGACGTTTTTTGCCTGGTTCGGCGGTGTCAGCATGGCATTCGTTACCTTCATCGTCTTCCTGCGCCCGGACAGCGATCATCCTGTCGGCCAGCTCAACCCGGACGGATATGCCAATTACGGAGTTGTCGCGAGCGTCATCATGTGCGTTGCGATCTTCGTGTCTGCAGCCGGTACGCAACGACAGATTCCCTGGCTTCAGCAACCTGGACGAAAGGCGGGAGGCCTCGTCGCTGCCTTAAGGGAGATGGCCGGGAGCTTCTCCAATCGAGCGTTTCTGGTCTTGCTGGCCGCCGGCGTATGCAGTGCCATGGCGGCCGGAATCCAGATTACGCTGAGCACCTATTTCAACACTTACTTCTGGGGCTTCAACTCAGATCAGCTGTCGGTCTTGATGCTGGGAGTGCTCGTGGCGTCGATCCTTGGTGCAGTCGCCGCGCCAAGGCTGTCGCGCCGTTTCGGCAAGAAACGGTCGGCCATCGCGCTTTGGCTGCTGTCGATCGTCTTCTACTATTGCCCATTCGTGCTGCGGTTGTCGGATTCGTTCCCCGCCAACGGATCTCCACTGCTGCTGCCGATCCTCCTGGTCACGATCACTATCTCGCTAACATTGATCGTCAGCTCATCAATCCTCACAGCTTCGATGCTTGCCGACGTCAGCGAGGAAAGCGAGCTGTCGACCGGGCGGCGTTCCGAAGGACTGTTCTTCTCGGCAAATACATTCGCGCAGAAATGCGTGTCAGGCGTCGGCCTCTTTGCGTCAGGCATGGTCCTTACCCTCGTGCATTTTCCGGAAGGGGCAGTGCCTGGTCAGGTTAGTGAGGAGGTCTTGAGAGATCTGGCGCTCGCCGCGCTTCCCATCCAGGCGACGTTGTATCTGCTCTCGATCGGCTTGATCGCTGTGTTCCCCATCACGCGCGCAGCTCATGAAGCGAACCTGGCGCGCCTTGCATCGCGCGGATCCGCGGCCGCACGCCCGGCTTCGCAACAATCAAGTCATGGGAATTGAGAAGCAGATGCGCGTTATTGATGTTCTCAAGAAAGTCGGTAGCAGCCAGATCGAAGGCCGCTACGATCGTGACTTCGAGCCGGTCGTGCAAGCGTTCTGCGCCAACTTTGCGGAGCGTGGCGAACTCGGCGCAAGCGTTTGCATCTTGCATGAGGGCCGCAAGGTGGTCGACCTCTGGGGCGGGAAAGCAAGTTCCAACGGCGCGCGCTGGACACGAGATACCATCTCGCTGGTGTTTTCGGCGACGAAGGGGGCAACGGCACTGTGTGCCCATCTGCTGGTTGAACGCGGGCTTCTCGACCTCAATGCACCCGTTGCCCGGTATTGGCCGGAATTCGCGCAGGCCGGCAAAGAGAAAACAACTGTCGCCATGGTGCTCAACCACACAGCGGGCTTGCCGCACCTGCGAGAGGCGGTCAAGCCGGGCGGCTTCTACGATGTTGCCTACATGACCGATCTCATTGCGCGTGCAGAGCCATTCTGGCCACCAGGGTCACAGTGCGGATATCACGCATTTACGTTCGGATGGATTATCGGCGAGATCGTGCGGCGGATCACCGGACGCGGCCTTGGCAAATTCTTTCGGGAAGAGCTGGCCATCCCAAATGGGCTGGATTTCTGGATCGGACTACCGGTCGATCTCGAGGGCCTTGTGGCGGAGCTTTATCAGGCGCAATACGACGAGACGATCCCGACGTCGCGGTTCATGCTCGCGGCGCTTCAGCAGCCCGACTCGCCGTCGCATCTATTCCTTGCCAATACCGGAGGCTTTGACTTCAGGAGCCGAGAAGGACGCGCAGCCGAAATTCCCGGGGTCAACGGTGTGACCAATGCGCGTGGTCTCGCCGGTCTCTACGCTCTGGTTGCAAGCAAACGGTTGCTGGCGCCGCACGCAATTGCACGTCTGCGCAAAGTAGCGGTGGCAACGAAGGAAGATGCAACGCTCCTGATGCCGACGCGGTTCAGTTTCGGCTTCATGAAGTCGATCGACAACCGCGCCCTGCCAGGCACGGATCAGAGCTGCGTGCTATCCGGCGCGGCATTCGGTCACGCGGGAGCGGGCGGGTCGTTGGGATTCGCTGATCCGCAGGCGCGCCTGAGCTTTGGATATACGATGAACCTGTTGGGGACCGGACTTCTGCTCAACAGCCGCGGACAGTCGCTCGTGGATGCGACCTACCGGGCTCTCGGCTATCGATCGAATCTCAAGGGCGCGTGGAAGAAGTAGAATTCCAGATCCCCTTCGCTTGCCCGACTTTGCAATCTACTCGAACATGGATCTTCCAGCATGCACGTGCGTCAAACATCAATGCCTCTCAGCGACGAGGCGTGCTCCCTTAAAGGCAAGGTCGCATTCATCGCCGGTGCATCTGGCGGAATCAATCTCGCTATCGGCCGCGCTCTGGCAAATGCTGGCGCGAGGATCGCCGTCGTCAGTCGCAGTCAGGACCGGATATCGGAGGCCGCCCGAACCCTCCTGGCTGATGGACACGAGGCTATCGGGCTCGTTGCCGACGTGCGGGACTACGGCCCGGTTGATGCTGCCCTGGCGCAGACGGTGGAGTGCTTCGGAAACATCGATATCGTGGTATCCGGAGCGGCGGGAAACTTCCTTGCTCCGGCGATGGGAATGTCGGCCAATGCCTTCAGGACGGTTGTCGATATCGACCTGATCGGTACCTTCAACGTATTGAGGGCGGCATTTCCATATCTGCGTAGACCCGGTGCCTCCCTGATCTCGATCACGGCGCCGCAGGGCGTGACCCCGAGCATGTTTCAAGCTCATGCCTGCGCCGCGAAGGCCGGGGTCAACATGCTGACGAAATGCCTCGCGATGGAGTGGGGTCCCGCTGGAGTGCGAGTGAATGCGATCTCGCCGGGGCCAATCGCGGATACCGTCGGCATGGCGCGGCTTGCGCCTACGACTGAACTCGAAGCACAGGCGAAGGCGCGAATCCCGTTGCGCGACTACGGCTCCAAGGACGATGTTGCGAACCTTGCACTGTTTTTGGCGTCTGACCTGGCAAGCTACATTACGGGCGCCATTCTGAATTGCGATGGTGGCGTCAGCCTCGGAGACAGCTCCGCGGATGCGGTCAACTTCTCGCGCGATGAGCCCGAGCGCGCGAAGGGGCTCGGCCGTCTGCAAGTCGATGGATCCTAGGCCGGCGGAGCCCTGGTGTGTTCGGGAAATCGAGTGGCGTCCAGATCTTCTGACCTCCTCGCTGATCTCGACACAAAGAGCTCGGAACCGAACCGAACTCTCGCGGTCACGTTCGCATGCCAGCATCACACTTCTTACCACACGATAGGTGTCAGATAGATGGAAGGTCAGTCATCTTCGACGCGGTTGGCCGATCCGAGGACGGGCTTCACCGCGGCCCGACATGTGCATCAAAGGCTGAGAGCCTGGCTATTGGATGACGCTATTCCGCTGTGGACGAGTGTCGGTCTCGATGCCGCCGGCAGTTTCTGTGAAGCCATTTCCCAAGGCGGCCATCCGGTGGTGGCCGCCCGGAGAGCCAGAGTGCCGGCACGCCAGATTTACGCACTGCTCACGGCCAATCGGCTGGGCGCCCGAATAGACGTCAAGCAGGTGCTGCGCGGCGTCGACAGATACTTCGTCGATTTTGGGCGCCCGGACGGGCTCTTTCGATGTCTGCTCTCACATGACGGTATGATTCTGTCAGATGGAGCGACGCTCTATGATCAAGCGTTCGCCATGCTTGCCGGCGCTGCGGTGGCCCGGCATTCCAGGCGGCGAGCCGAGCGCCTTGCACATTCGGTGCGTGATTGCCTGATTAGAACATGTCGGCATCCCGCCGGCGGTTTTTCAGAGAGCGACCGCCCGTCATCGCTACGATATTCGAACCCGCACATGCACCTTCTCGAGGCATGCTTGGCCTGGATCGAGCTTGACGCTAGCGGAACCTGGCATCAGTTGGCGCAGGAGATCGTCGACTTGGCGCTCGCACGGTTCATCGGAGCTGGAGGGGCGATCTACGAATGCTTCAACGCTGATTGGTCACCTCAGGCCGGTATCGCCGGTCGCGTCGTCGAACCCGGACATCAGTTCGAATGGTCTTGGCTTCTCACGAAGTGGGCCAATTCGACTGGGAATGACGCCGTCTATCTGGCTGTCGATCAACTACAGAAAATCGGTGAAGAGCGTGGTGTGGCGCGCCCTCGATCGGTCGTCGTCGACACAATTCTTGATGACTTCACGGTACTTGAAGACACATCCCGCCTCTGGCCTCAAACCGAACGGCTGAAAGCGGCAGTTGCACGCGCGGAGCGCGGGGGAGATGCGTGGTGGGCCGTGGCCGCCGAAGCGGGTGAAAGCCTCGAGCGATTTCTGCAGACCCCCATCAAGGGGCTATGGTGGGACAGGATGTCTGCGAACGGGGAATTCTCCGAAGTAGCCACGGCGAGCTCGCTATACCATCTGGTATGCGCGATTGATGCTCTTGATCAAGCGGTCCAGGAGCGCGGGGCGGTGCCGGCATCGAGATCTTCGGGAATCGCGGTGATCGATTCTGGCGCCGGCGACGCTGCCGGCTCCGATGCGGGTGAGGGATGATCGACAGGATGGATAGGTCCACGGAAGACCCGGCGGTCGGGCGGGCTCGCGGGCGCTACCCAAGGTATACACGCGGCCGATTGGAGCGCTTTGCGCAAAGATTGCGGCGCAGGGTTCACTCCGATCGCGTGCCGGCGGTTTCCCTCGAGCTCGCCGGTCCGACGGAACGCATCGGTCTGCAAGAGGCACTGAAGCTCGACTATCGGCCGGCTTCCCTGGGCCAGGCACTCGGTCCGCTATGGGCGACCTATTGGGTCCGCGTTGCAGCCGAAGTACCGGAGCACTGGGCCGGTGCGAGAGTAGACCTCTATTGGGATAGCCGCTCGGAAGCCTTGCTTTGGCTGGATGGGCTCTCGTCGCAAGGTCTTAATCCCGGCCGCCACATTGCGCCGCTGTTCGGCTCGGAACGTGGGGGAGAGCGTTTCACCTTCTATGTCGAGATTGCCTGCAACGGCCTGTTCGGTGCCTTTGGCAGCGAACCGCAAGCGTATACACTGGCGGCGTGCGAGCTGCGCCGCTTCGACCAAGACGCCTCGGCATTCTATTTTGATTTTGATGTCCTTCGCCAGCTCGAAGCCGATCGTGATCCCTCGAACAAGCCGAGGTCGTACGGAGGCGTCGGCGAGGTGGTGCAACCGGCCTTGGACCGAGCATGGGCCGGCCGGTTGCTCCATGACCTCAACCGGGTATGCAACCTCGCCGATCCCGACGATCGAGCGACATGGCCGCCGGCGCAAGCGGTACTCGGCGACTTGCTTGCTGCGCGAAACGGCAGCGTAGCCCATGAACTGTCGGCTATCGGCCATGCTCACCTCGATACGGCCTGGCTGTGGCCATTGGACGAAACCCGGCGCAAGGCCCAGCGCAGCTTCTCGACGGCGATTGCGCTGATGGATCGCTATCCCGATTTCAGGTTCGCGTGTTCACAGGCTTATCAATACGCCATCATAGAACAGAACGACCCCGGCCTGTTCGCGCGAATCCGCGCCAAAGTCCAGGCTGGACAATGGATTCCTGTCGGCGGCAGTTGGGTGGAGCCGGACTGCAACCTGCCGTGGGGCGAGTCGATCTGCCGCCAGTTCCTTTATGGCCAGCGCTACTTCGAGCGGACCTTCGGCAAACGTTCCGACGTGTTCTGGAATCCCGACGTGTTCGGCTATGACAGCCAGCTGCCGCAGCTTATGCAGCTGGCGGGCATGTCTCGATTCCTGACGCAGAAACTGTCCTGGAACAAGTTCACCTCGCCGCCGCATCATAGTTTCAACTGGCGCGGCATCGACGGCACCACGGTGCTGACGCATTTTCCACCTGCGGACACCTACAATGGCTCAGCGCAGGTCGCGGAGCTGCGCTATCACGCTGCGAATTACAAGGACGCCGACCGGTCGGCCGACGCACTCTATCTGTTTGGCTACGGCGACGGCGGCGGCGGGCCCGACGAGACGATGCTCGAGACGCTGCAGCGCGCGAAAGACTTGCAAGGGGCGCCAAGGATCCAGATTCGTACCGTAGACGAGTTTTTCGATCGCCTGGCGACATCAGCTGAAGATCTGGCCACGATCGAGGGTGAGCTCTATCTCGAATATCATCGCGGTACCTACACGACACAGGGAGAGATCAAGCGTCTCAACCGCGCATGCGAGGCCAGCCTTCAGGCCCTCGAATTCATGGCCACCATTGCGCATGCATGGGAGCGGCCGGCACCGTCGGCAGCGGACATCGAAGGACTGTGGCGCACGCTGCTGGTCAATCAGTTTCACGACATCATTCCAGGAAGCAGCATTCGCGAGGTCTATGAGAGGGCAGAGGCCGATCTCGCTGCGGTCGAGGAACAGGCCAAATGCCGCACCCAGGCACTGCTGGCCGCCTTGTGCGACTCCAACGGCGCCGGCTGGACCCCGGTCAACAGTCTCGGCAGCTCTCGCGCCGAGGTCACGCTCGACCCCGAAGGCGCACTGCGGTATATCGTCGCCGCGCCGTTCGCGGCAGGCGAGGCGGCCACGACGGAGGAGTGCGTCACGTTGTCGGTCGGTCCGGCCGAGTTTGTGCTGACGAATTCGCAACTCAGGGCGCGCATTGACTGCACCGGTCTTGTTCGATCGCTGGTTCACTTGCCGACCGGCCGCGAAACCCTGGCGTCGGCCGGTGCCCGGTTTCTGTTGCTTGATGACAGGCCGCTCGACTTCGAGGCATGGGACATCGATCCGTTTGCGCTGGAGACCGCTCGGGAACTGACCGGCGAGGTAAGTTTTAGCGTCTTGTCGGATGCTGGCCTGAGAAGTGAGGTACGGTTCGAGCGGACGCTCGGAAAAGCGAGCTGGCTCACACAGGTGATCCGATTGGATGCCGGTGCTCATCACCTTGAGTTTGAGACCACCGTCAACTGGCAGGAGCGCCGAACCCTTCTGAAGGTGATGTTTCCCGTCGCTTGCCGCGCATCGCGAGCGACCTATGAAACCATGTTCGGCGCGACCGAGAGGCCGACCCACGCCAACACGGATGCGGACGCCGCCAGGTACGAGGTCCCCGGCCATCGCTGGTCGGATATCTCGGAACCGGATTTCGGCGTGTCGCTGTTCAGCGACTCCAAGCACGGCTATTCGACGTTCGGCAATCAGCTCGCGCTCACGCTGCTGCGCGGCGCCACATCCCCCGATCCGAAGGCCGACATCGGGCAGCATCGCATGCGCTATGCGATCTACCCCCATGAGGGCGATTGGCGCACCGCCGATACGGTCGGGAGAGCCCGGCGTTTTGCGCGTCCGGTGCTTTGGACCAAGGGGCGGGCGCACGAGCCGTTACAACAATCATTCCTGCAGGTGTCTCCGCCCAATGTGGTCGTCGATACGATCAAGCCGGCCGAGGACGGACGCGGCTGGGTAGTGCGGCTCTACGAAAGCTCGGGCGTTCAGGCTCGCGCGATGCTCAAATTTGGCGTCGATGTTGAATCGGTGTGGACGAGCAGCATTCTTGAAGATCGGCTTGAGGCCATCCCGGCCGGCAGCCGGACCTGCCAACTATCCCTGCGTCCGTTCCAGATCGCAACACTCCGGGTGTTCCAAGCTGCTTTGCGTGACGGATAGAATGACATTCCATGCTCGCTCGCGAGCGCGATGATCCAGCCACGCGTATCGTCGTCGCGCGACATCGCAACCTTCGAGGCGAGTCAAGAAAGCCCTCGAGATCGAGGCTCCTATCGGGAAGCGGGCTGCCGGCTCATGAAGGCACCTGAACGTCTGCTCGAAGAGTTCGCCGATGCCATTCACACGGCTGAGGACGCAAGCGGCTTTGAAAGGGTGGCAACGCGAGTAACCGAGCAGCTAGGCTTTCGCTGGTTCGCCTACCTCGATGTTGCGAGCGGCAAGCCTGCCATCATCTCGTCCTACCCAAGGAGCTGGACGCGGCGATATGCCGAACATGACTATCAGCGGCTGGATCCGGTGATCCGCCGCGCATCCCGAGAAAACAAGCTGTTCGACTGGGGGAGCGCCGCTCCGGATCGGACAGCCAGCCAGCCCGAGCGCCATTTCTTCGATGAAGCCAGGACTTTCGGTATCAAGGCGGGACTCACGGTTCCTATCAGGGGCGGGTTTGGCCGGACCGTAGCCTTCACGCTCGCCATGGATGAGAGGTCACCGTCGATCGAGCATCCGGAACAGAACCTGCTGGAGGTCATTCAACTGATTGCATTCTATTTTCATGCGCACCTGTCGGCGCGGACGCGCGGACATCCGGAGTGTTCAAATCCAGACATCTTGACGCAACGCGAGCGACAATGTCTGAGCTGGAGCGCTCAGGGGAAGACCATGAGCGATATTGCCGTTCTCGTCGGCATTTCGCCGCGAACCGTATCGTTCCATCTTGAGAACGCACGGGCCAAGCTTGGCGCGTCGTCGATTGCGCAATGCGTCGCCGAGGCGCTTCGGCGGGGTCTGCTCTCATGAGCCGCCGGGAAGGGAGCCGGCGCGGCCCCTGGATCGGGTAAGAATGCCTCTAAGTTGAGTTCATCGGCTTCGTACGTAGTTTGATGTGACTAGATCATTCTTCCCGACGTTTGCATCCTGTCAGATTCAACAGGTGAAGCGAATAACACGCTCTGATTGTGTGGGCTCCGCCGAGGGTCGGGAGACTATGCATGCACGCCGTCGCAATCGAGAGTCATCAGTTTGGAGAGAACGTTGATCTGCTAACGCGGATGTATCAGCTCAGGCGGCGGATATTCCACGATCGGCTCGAATGGGACGTATCTGTCAGTGACGGCATGGAGCTCGACATCTTCGATACGCTCAGTCCATCCTATCTGGCCGTGTTGTCCGATCGCAAGGAAGTGCTGGGTTGTGTGCGCCTGTTGCCGACCACCGGCCCTACGATGCTTGGCGAAGTCTTCGCCTCGTTGCTTGCAGGCACACCGATGCCGCGCGATCGTCGGATCCTCGAAAGCTCCCGTTTTTGCGTTGATACGCAAAAGCTCGCGGATTCGTCGTCCGGAGGACTAAGCCGTGCGACTTTCATGCTGTTCGCTGCCATGATCGAGTATCTGCGACGCACTGAGTCCTGCTCGATCGTCACCGTCACCGACGTCCGGATGGAGCGAATTCTTCGTCGGGCGGGATGGCCTCTGCAACGCATTGCACCACCGCAGCCGTTCGGCAGAACGATGGCGTTAGCCGGGTACTTGCACGGCAATGACAGTGCGTTCTCTACATTATGCCGACAGGCCCATATCTCATCGCCCGTCCTTGGCATTCCCATGGAACAAGCCTGAGTTGGCGTCTTCGCAGGCGGAGCATAACGGCTCGGCGTGTCGCGGCAAGGAATTGCCTAAAGTCGATTGGTTGCGGGTATGCTGGCAGATCCTCGAACGAGCAGGGTTGTTCTTGTGAATCCTGCGTGGGTCTTGTCAGCAGGTGAGGCCTGCGCGCAGGCACGAAAGGCGAGAGAAAGCCTGAGGCTTCTTGCTGCCTGCCATGAGTGGTTCACTGTCCGGGCCTTCGCTATTGGAGACCTCGGCTCGACTGCCTTGGATCCATCGATCAGCCGTCTTTCGAATGACGCACTAGACCTTTGGACGGATACTGAATTCATCGCTGATATGGAGGCCTCACAGGGCTGCTGCGTTCTCCTGGGTGGGGGCTGGATCGACGAGGACATCTTGATGCTCGCGCTGCAGGGGGCGTGGCTCGGCTACGATGTGCGATTGCTGCTCGATCTGTCGTGCCAGCGGTGCGAAGGCGACGAGGGCCTGGTTATCAAGCGGCTTGTGCTTCACGGCGTCATACCGACGACCCTTCGCCAAACCGCGCTGGAGTGGTCCGTTCAGATCGGCGATCGGGGTCTCAGGCAATTGGTAAGACAATTCTCGGGCTGACCGGGTGATGAGGACGGTCGCGCATTTCGCAGCGGCGGCGCTGAGCCGGCCTCAAGCGGCCGGCGCTCTTTTGTTTGCTGCCCCCATCGGCGGGGTGGGCGGCGCTCCCGTATAGCCCCGAACCGGCAACCCGCAACCGCGCTTCGATCAATCCCTCTTGCAGTCCTGTCTTTGAGCGCGGTCCTCCGCTGCCGCTCCGGCCGTTCCGGTGCGGCTTGCCTCTGCGTTCGGGGCTGTGCGGTCGCTTTCGCCGCCCACCCCACCTCCGGGGACCTGCGCGGGGAAGAAAGCAAGGACGAGAAGCATGTCAAACAAGGAAGGCCTGCGCGCAGAGAGGCCGCGCGCGACGCTTTATGAAGAAGTCACCGACCGGATCATTGCCGAACTCGAGCAGGGCATCGTGCCGTGGGTGCAGCCCTGGGGAAGCGACGTGGAGCAATCCGCCATAGGCTTGCCGCGCAACGCGGCGACCGGCCGGACCTATTCCGGGATCAACATCCTGATCCTGTGGGGCAGGCTGTTCGACGAAGGCTATCCCTCGCAGCAGTGGCTGACCTTCCGGCAGGCCATCACGCTCGGCGGAACGGTTCGCAAGGGCGAACATGGTGTCGGCATCTGCTATGCTGACAGGTTCGTGCCCAAGGAGCGCCGGACCAAATCGCAATTTGATCCGTCTTCCGCGCCAGGCGAGGGGGTCGAGCCGCAAGCGGTCGCGTTTCTGCGGCGCTATACCGTCTTCAACATCGCCCAATGCGACGGCCTGCCGGACCATTGTCACGACCAGGCATCGGCTCTGCCCGAGCGGGAGATCGTGCCGGAGGCCGAGGCGCTTGCCCGCGCGACGCTCGCGGATATCCGCCACGGCGGAGACGAGGCTTATTACGAGTGCGAACGGGACTACGTCCAGCTGCCGCCGCAACCGGCCTTCTTCGACCAGATCAACTACTACCGGACCCTGTTCCATGAGCTCGGGCATTGGACCGGGCACGCCAGCCGGTTGAAGCGCGATCAGACCGGCCGTTTCGGTACCAAACCCTACGCCAGCGAGGAACTGGTCGCCGAGATGGCGGCGGCATTCGTCTGCGCGACGCTCTCCATTTTTCCGACGGTCCGGCACGCCGATTATATCGGCAACTGGATCGATGTTTTGCGCGGCGACAACCGCGCGATCTTCCACGCCGCAAGCAGGGCTTCAAAGGCTGCGGACTTCCTGCTGGCTTTCCGCCCGCCGGCTCTCGCCGTCTCGGCGGCAGCCGTCGATGCGTCGGATATGATCACCGGCGGCGCGGACGATCATCTGCGTCGGCCCGGTTGACGCGGGGAGGGAAAGCGCAGAGGCGGCGGTGACGGTGTGCAGGAGCGACCGCCTCACGCTCTTGACGTTGGGAGCGGCCGAGCGGCCGGATCGGTTCGGCGCAAATGGAGGCGAACCCAACCGATTCGCCCGCAGAGACCTCCGCCGCAACCGCTTGTCGGGAGTCCCCGAGTCGTGAATCAAACCCTAACGCTCCGGGAAATAAGCCTGCGGCGGTGGCTCCGCGACTCAGACTATGAATCCGGCTCGATCCTCGGAAGGAATTGGACGGAGCTGGCCCATGCCAAATGCATTCAGCATCTTTGTTGACGGCGGTGCCATGGTGAAGCGGTGCCTCGCGCAATGCGTGGTCGGAGGGGCGACGTTGACCGCGACGCTCGTGATGCTGGCGCGGGTCGTTTCCTCGCTGACGGTCGGGACGCCATAGTCCGTCGGCTGGACGTATGGACCGGTAAACGGGGGGATGTCGCCAGGGCAGAACATGTCGCAAGTATCGGTCGTTGTGCGGTCGGACCGGCTCTCGGGATGGCGGAGGCTTGCAGGCCGCATATTTGCACTGGTCGTGTTCGCCGCGATACCGGTCGGTCAGGCGTGCGCCGGCGACGTCGCCGGGCAAGCGAGCGTGATCGACGGGACACCATTGAAATCCATGGCACGCGCGTGCGTCTCTACGGGATCGACGCGCCGGAGCACGACCAGCTCTGCCGCGATCCGCATGGCGGCCATTGTCGCTGTGGCCAGGTGGCCGCGAACGCGCTGGTCACGTTCATCGGCCGGCAGACCCTGACCTGCGTGGAGGTCGACCGCGACCGGTATGGGCGGTCCGCCGCGGTCTGCAGCGCCGGCAAGGTCGATCTGGCCGACTGGCTGGTGCGCGGCGGGCTTGCGATCGATTGGCCGCGCTACAGCAGGGGTGACCACACGCCGGCTGAAGTCGACGCGCGAAGCAAACGAAGCGGCATTTGGAACGGAGAATTTGTCGAGCCGTGGCGGTACCGTCTATGCGTCAGCGCCGGAGGCCGGCCGACTGGCTGCTCCGACGAACCGATGGGCCGGCAGCAATAGCGCGCGGCTTTCAGGGGCGGGGCGGCGGGACGGTGCAAACGATCCGCCGCAGCAAGGATCCGAACAGCCGGCGCACAAGAAACCGGACCCATGTGCATCAATCCAGTGGCCGCTCGAGCCGTGTGCACATGGGGCCGGCCTGATCGTCGCCGCGGCTTTCGGAAGGCCATCTTGCGATGTTTCCGGGATACGTCATCGCCGTGATCGGTGCGACTGGCGATGCCGCGGCGGCCTGGGCGCGGAAGAACCGCGCGCTTACTTCTTCATCTTCTTGGTTTTCTTGGCGACCTTCTTGGTCGCCTTCGCCGTCTTCGCCTTCTTCGCTTTCTTGGCCATGTCGTCCTCGTGGTTTGGTTGGCTTGACGAATATGCGAACGCTGTGAATCTGCGCGCGCACCACCAAGCTAATCTGAAACTAGCAAGATTGATACCACGTCGGGTTGACGCGTTGCCTGAGCGTCGGGCACCAATCAGGGATGCTGCGCGTCCTGCTCTTGCTCCAAGGATGCTGCGCTGCTCGGGCAATTGCGTTGCCGGTTCATCGGCAGGCTACTGGCTGTGCGGGCGTGCCTTACGTTCGGTTGTTGAAGTCTAGGAGCCGTGCTCTTGCCCCATTCGGCCGAAACGATCATAAGCGCAACCTCAAGGCGTGATGGGCCCTCTTGAACATGTCGCAGCACAGGCGAGCTCGGCGCTACGGCGGCGAGGCGGCTCCCGGTCAGGTCCGCTTCGATGCCGTCGATTGGGCATGGGAGTTCCTGCGCCGTAACGCCGACTACGCCGCGGACTGGCGGCGCTCCATCCCGCGTCATCCGCCGTGCCTTGCGCTAATGGACGGCACGCGGCTACTGCGGTTGCCGCGTCGGTTCCCGCTTGCCGAAAAATGGGGGCTTCTGGCGTTCGCGGACCCTATGCTCACCGCGCGCGATACGCCGGTGTTCTGGCATGCGCGCGCATTGAAACGCCTAGTGCGGCTGAGGGCGCTGCCGCCGTGCGAGGGCGACAAGGAGCCGCCGAACTTGCTCGCCGATTTCAGGGTCGAGCGCCACGCTGTGATCGACGCTGACGGTCGGGTGCTCGTGCTGCTGAAGGGCAGGGGCGTCCACGTCGCGGTCGAGCTCCATGATCTCCGGGTTCTGACCCGGCGGTTCCGACCGGCCTTCGAGCTCGAAAGGCTGTCCGATCTTGCGGACCAGACGGAGCTCTTGAAGCGATTGCAGCGCTTCATGGTAAGCGGGCCGGCGCCTGAGACCTCATTGTTTGGCGGCGACGAGCGGCTTCGCCAGGCGCTGCTCGCGCTCGACGAAAGCCTGAACGGCAAGACCTATCGGCAGATCGCAACCACGATCTTCGGCGCGAAGATGGTCGCCGAGGACTGGCAGGGGCCGAGCCAGTTTCTGAAGGACCGGACCCGGCGGCTGGTCGCCAAGGGCACCGAGCTGATGAAGGGCGGGTACCGCGATCTGCTTGGTTGAGTGGGCGGCCTGCCTCTCGCTGGACGAGACCTGCCCCCGCGGGGTGGCAAACCGCGCCGGCTGATCTTCGCCACTCGGATTCCAGCGCGATCTGACGACGCTGCTCCTCGCATCCCGTGTCTTGCGGGCTCTGTGCGAAGGAGTACGGGACAAACATGACGAAAATGGAAGACAAGCAGCCTGACAAGCTGTTCCTGAACACAGCGGAGGCGGCCGCCTGGCTCAGGCTCACCAAGAACACACTGGAGAAAATGCGCGTGCAAGGACGCGGGCCCGTCTATCGAAAGCACGGCCGCTACGTGCGCTATCACATCGAGGATCTCGTGGAATTCTCGCAAGCCAGCAAGCGGAGGTCGACGTCCGATGCGGATTAATCCACGCCGTCGCTTCAGGAGGGCCGCGATCCTCGCAACCATGAGCGGCGGCATCGCCACGTTGTGCGTTGCCTTTGCCGATCGCGTGCCGCTTGTGATCTATAATGCCTCCGGCAGCGCGCCGCTCGGCTTCTATGCGCTCGAGCGGCGCTTGCCGACAAGGGGGGAGCTTGCGGTGCTGAGGCCGCCGCCTTCGATCGAGCTTTTAATCGTCGCACACGAGATCGCGCCTCCGGCGGTGCCGCTGCTCAAGCAGGTTGCCGCGCTCGCGGGCGAGGAGATATGTCGCTCCAGGCAAGCGATGGATGCGATTTCGATAGGCGGCAAGGTCGCGGCCGAAGTGCAGGAAAAGGACCACGCGGGCCGGCCCCTGCCATCCTGGGAGGGCTGCATGCGGCTGGTCGACGGGGAGTATTTTCTGCTGCAGCCACATCCTCTCTCGTTCGATTCCAGGTATTTCGGGCCGGTCTTGCGGTGCGACATCCTCGGCGTCGCGCGTCCGCTTTGGACGTGGAATCCGGACGTTTGAATAGCGGATCACGATGAGCATGCCAGCGGAGGCCCGCTCTTCTTCCGTTGGCCTTGCACGATCGGCGAGCAGGCATCGAGCCGCTTCCAATGCGATCTCATGCCGATCCATCGTGGACCGTCGGACGGCAAAAAGCGGTTCTCCAATCTCTGATCATTTGCCGATATCGAAGCCGTCGAACTCGCTTGGCAACGAGCGGCGAGGTCAGATGGCGAACCTCACGACTCGATTGGACCGACCTGGTTCAGATCAAGCTCGCGCAGTCGTCGACGCCCGCCGATTGTGCTTGATCCATTGCGCCCATTAGCCATTTGGTAATTAATCCTTGATCGGGGGTTAACCTCTCTGGCCGAGACTTCTCATCAGCCTGACCGGAGACGTGGAAGTTGTCCTTCCAGCTGACCGTCCTGAAAGTGCTGGCCGGCCAGCCCACCGGGCGAGCCTCCGTTGCCGAAGTGCGGCACGCGGTCGAAATCCTGATGAACAGTGGCAAAGACTGGACTGATCGCATGAAGCGATTGGCCGAGCATGCGCCTGACCTGAATATCTTCTCGGCCAGATTTGTGGTTCGGGATGCGGCCGGTTGGGAGATCACGGAAGAGGGACGGCAATTCCTCGGCGCGCTTGAAACGGCGATCGCTGTTCGAAGGTCGCCGCTTCGCCCGGTCGACGACCCGCTAGCAAGCGGGCCCTCCGCAAGGAATGCCACCAAACTGTCTGATCCGCCGCGCAGACATCGTCGCAACGGCCCGCGGCGCCGCAAAGGTCGATCCAATCGGCGCACGGCGTGATGCAGCGCGTCGAGTTCCGTCGTTAGTGGCAACGCAACGTATCTTGTACGGCAACGATGTTTTGCATTGATTATTGAGGGGCACGACATGATTGTTGTTCCGGACAGACGAAGGTCTGTTCGCAATCCATCGCTCGACAATGCGCTGATCAGATTCGGTGACTTGTCATTGTGCTGCCTCGTGCGCGATATCACCGAGCATGGCGCAGCGCTCAAGGCAGACGAACCGCCATCCTCTCTTCCCGATCAATTCACGCTTATCGTTCCGCCCAGCAAGACTTACACGTGCAGCGTCGTTTGGCGCGAAGGCGACTGGGTTGGCGTCGTGTTCGATGTGTGACGACGACCTCCCAAATGCACGACAATTGCGTCGGTAAATTTGTTCGTGGCCGATTTCCATGGATGCCGCAGTGGCGTGGCGCAGGCAGACCCTTCCTCCGGTCAGGCGCGATCTGCCTGATCAACGCCGATTGCTGCAGCTCCGGGAGAGTGTCGCGCCTTCCTTTGCAGGGTGAGGCAACCAGACCGGCTGCTTCGGTCCTGTCATGACGCCGCGCTTTAAAGAGCGCGCTGTGACCGAAATTCTGGGAGTGTTGCCGGTTCATTCTCGCGAAAAATGCGGCTAGGTCCTGTGCGCGGGTCCGGCTGCGTCTCGCTGTGATTGACGTGCGGACATCGGCTTGTCTTTCGCCGATCCAGCCAGCTTCTGGCGCTGCTCAGAGGCGCTGCCAAAGCCAGCTCCGTCAGTTCCGTCGTGGGGCTCGCGTCCAACGCAGTCACGATTGGGCTGATCAAGCGCGGGGGACGGCAAGCGCCTCGATCGCCTTCCCTCAACAGCTCACGCCTGCCTTTTTCCCCTGCCGCGAAGGGGGCGGCATTCCTCGCGGGAAGACAAAAAAGCAAGCTTTCGCCGTCCTCCGCTGGCGCTGCGGGCCCTAAAGGCTGCGGGCCGATCGCTCCCCGGGCAAGGGATCGCCATCGAGGCTGCGATGGACGCGGCCCGAGCAAAACAGACGGAGATTATCATGGCGACCATCGGCACTTTCACCGCATCGGACAACGGCTACACCGGCTCGATCAAGACGCTGACGCTCAACATCAAGGCCAAGCTCGTCGCATCCGAAAAGGACAACGACAAGGCTCCCGACTACCGCATCTTCGCGGGCACGACCGAGTTCGGCGCCGCCTGGAAGAAGACCGTCCGCGACAGCGAGCGCGAATACCTCTCGGTCAAGCTCGACGATCCGAGCTTCCCGGCCCCGATCTACGCCTCGCTGGTCAAGGTCGAAGGTGACGAGGGCTTCACCCTCATCTGGTCCCGCCGCAGCGGCGACTGATCGGCCGCAACCATCGCCCCAGCCTCCTCGGAGGCGGGGCTTTTTTGCGTTTCTTGTGCCGCTTTGGAAAGGAGCAGAGCAGTATCCTACACTCTGATCAAGCCGTCGCCGTCGGCCAAAATACCATCAATCGGACGGATCTTTGCGCGCCGTTCTGCGCTGATTTTCGGGAGTTTCCCCGTCGTTTCGGGGGGCCGATTGTCGGTCTCGGCGCGCGCGGTCTTGCCAACTCGAACCGGCCGCACCCTGCGCGATTGCTCTCGGAGCCCGAATTGCTGTTTAGATCATCGCCGAAATCCGATCCCTCGTGTCACTTGCGGCTTCGGACCCGTGGCGATTTGAGCAGAGTGAGAGCCAGTAGGGCAGAGAGCGGAGCAATGAAGGGCGTAGGGCAAGATTAAAGCACTGGCGCTCGGTGAGGCCTAAGTCGCTGTCTGCACATCCAGGTTTTTGTCGCTATCGGGATCTCCGCTGTCGCCATGTTCGAACCAATGCAATGGCGATCCTGCGCAATTGCGTCTGCGTCTTGGCGAACGCTCGCACGCCCCACATATCGGCCATTTCTCCAAAGAGCGGATGCAAGCGATGCGAGAAATCGACGATGAATTCGACGTCAAGCTCGGACGTATCCGCAATCGCACGGCCGGGAAGACAACCAGCTATCTTCGACGCGTCCGGCAGGAAGCGACCAAGGCGGGTGTCGGTGCACGAGCGGCCTCCGCATTCACGGGCGCTCGTATCGGCCGCGGTCGCGCGCAAGGTGCGGTCCTGGCGGCGCGTGGGCGCAGTCCAGGGCAGCGCCGTGTCGTGATCAAGGCGCGGATCGTACGGATCAAGGCCGGTGACACCGGCGCCGTGCGGGCTCACCTGCGCTATGTCCAGCGCGACGGTGTCACGCGGGAGGGCGAGCCAGGCGAGCTCTATGACGCCGGCAATGACCGTGCCGACGGTAAGACGTTCACCGAGCGCAGCAGCGGCGATCGCCACCAGTTCCGATTCATCGTGGCGCCCGAGGACAGCGCCGAACTGTCGGACTTGAAACCGTTCGTGCGCGATCTCATGCGGCAGATGGAGCAGGATCTCGACACCCGGCTCGACTGGGTTGCCGCCGATCACTTCAACACCGGCCATCCCCATACCCACATCGTGGTACGCGGCAGGGATGACCAGGGAGGTGACCTCGTCATTGCGCGCGACTACATCACTCACGGCTTCCGGTCGCGGGCCGCCGAGCTCATCACCCGGGAACTCGGTCCTGAAACCGAGATCGAGTCTGCGCGCAAACTCCAGCAGGAGATCGGAGCCGAGCGGTTCACGCGGCTCGACCGGGCGGTTATTCGTGATGCTCCGGACGGGCTTCTTGAGCTGGGTCCGCTGTCTGGACAGGAACCCGCCTGGCAGACGGCGCGCATGGGACGGCTGCGAACGCTGGAGCGGATGGGGTTGGCGGAAGAGAGCGAACCGGGCCGCTGGCGGATCGATGCCGAGCTTGAACAAAGGCTCAGACGGATGGGGGAGCGCGGCGACATCATCAAGACCATGCATCGTGAGCTGGCCGCGGCAGGAGTCTCAAAGGCTGCCGGCGACTACGCGATCTTCGATCCGGAACAGGGCGGCCGGCGCCTGGTCGGGCGAGTCGTCGGCGAAGGGTTTGCGGATGAACTGACCGAGCGCCGCTATGTGGTGATCGATGGGGTCGACGGGCGGACGCACTACGCCGAACTCGGCGCGCTCGGCGGCAATCAGGAAGCGCCCATTCGAAACACCATCGTTGAGCTCAGGGCGCGCTCTGCCGAGCCCCGCGAAATCGATCGGACGATCGCCGAAATCGCCGCCGCGCATGGCGGCAGCTACAGCGACCGCCTGCATCGGCAGTTCGATCCGCAGGCATCGGGCGAGTTTGTCGGGGCTCATATGCGGCGTCTCGAAGCCATGCGGCGCGAGGGGGTGGTCAGCCGTCGTACCGACGGCAGCTGGAGCGTAGGCCAGGACTATCTCGAGGGGGCGCTCAAGTACGAGAAAGGCCAGCGCTCGCGCAACCCGGTGCAGATCTCGGTGCTCTCATGGCAAAGGCTTGAGGATCTGCCGCAGGCATTGGGGGCAACCTGGCTCGATCGCACGCTGGTTGCGAAGGAGCCCGATGGGATCGCATCGGCCGGTTTTGGCGCCGATGTCGAGACCGCCTTGCGCGTCAGGCGGCAATGGCTGGTCGAGCAGGGGCTGGCGCGAGAGCAGGAGGGGCAGGTGCGCCATGCGCGGAACATGCTTGGGACGCTCGAGGCGCGCGAGTTGGCGCGGACCGCCGCGGAGATATCCGCGCGCACCGGGCTTGAGCATGTTGGTGTGAAGCCCGGCGACAAGGTCAGCGGGCTCTACCGGCGCATGCTGACGCTGAACAGCGGACGCTTCGCCGTGATCGAGCGATCCCATGAGTTTGCGCTGGTGCCGTGGCGGCCGGTGCTGGAGCGGGCACGCGGACAGTTAGTCAGCGGCAGTGTCGGTGGCGAGGGTATATCCTGGTCGATCGGGATCAAGCGCGGCCGTGGGCGATGACGACGGACTTACTTCCGCCTGGGCACTCGCCGAGCCGGAAAACTCGCGACATCGGAAGTCTTGACCAGAACGGCGCCGGGCTCATCGACCGGTGAGGAGAGATATTTGGCGCGAGCGATCTCCTCGATCCTCGACCTGTTCTTGAGGAACGCATCAATGCGACCCTCTTGCGCGCGACCATCGGCACCGAAATGGTCTTCCAGCGCCTCGCGGCTGACGGCGCAGTTGACGGCGCCGCCAAGCTCCTTTCCCTGGAACGTCACGAAGTCGCGGCTGAGGTCATAGCGAGCAGGGGGATTGTCGAAGGACAGATCGATGCCGGGAATGATCGAACGAGGCGCCTCAATGGTCTTGAGCACTGCGTCCCGAACGGGGACCCCAAGCAACGCAAGCCCTTCGAGCATCAATTGGCGCCATTTGGGACCGCGGCCGTGAGCTTCCTCCCATGCCGATTTCAGCTCATGGGGACGCCTTTCGGCCAGCGCCGCGAGCAGGGCCCCGGACTGCTGCAGGTCCTTGTCGCGCTTTGCAAACCCCTCCGGGCGTCGGCGGGAGATGATGAGCTTGTGGACGGCATAGCGCGCCGGAGCAGGCACGTGCACGTGGATGCCGGCGCCATGCAGGATGACCGCGGGTTCGGGATCGCGGATCAGGAAGTCCAGGAAGCGCAGCGGCTGGGCGTCGGTATTCAGGGCGGGCAGCTTTTGAGGGCGGGCGGTCTCCTTGCCCTGGTGGGGCGTGAGAAAGTCGACGCGCAAGCCGCCCCTGGCCGCATAGCTGGTGACGCGCCTGCCGTCAGATATGTGAGGAACGGCACGAAAGGATTTGTCGACTTCCTTCAGCACCTCGAGAACGGGCGGCGTCGAGTCCTCGACCGCCACCGAGACATTCTTGAACTGGGCGATGTCGACGTCGCCGGTCTGCAGCGAGCCGGCGGAGAGGCGAACGCCGAGCATGGCCGCATAGGTTTGGTAGGCGATCGTTCCAACAAGCACGCCGCGAAGGCGGAACACGCCGGCCCTGGCAAGCGCCGCGATGATGTCGCCGATCTCGGGAACGGGGCGAGGGAAGCTGAACGATCGGACAAGGGCGGACACCAGCGCGCGGCGCTCGCGTTCGTCCTCGCGAACCTCCTGATGGTGAGCAATGCGCTCCAGCAGCTCCGGCGTCTCCGGCCCGACATAGCGCTGCGACCGTTCCGCGCCGGTGCCGGTCTGGAAGTACCAATACTTGCGGCCACCGATGTTCTTGGCCGTGAACGAGCCGTTGTCCGCAAAGGCGTCCCGGAAGGCGGCGGTCGCGGTGCGCTCCAGGAGCTCGGCATAGGTCGTCTGGCTAACGAGGGAAGGGGCCGGCACGGTCGTTTCCAAGGGTTATACTCAGTCTGCGGATTGAGTATAAGAGGGATGGAGCTCGGCGTCCATGCTCTCGTTTATACTCAATCCGCAGGGTGAGTATAATGGCGGTTGGCCTGAGTTTCAGGGGCGAATCGGCGCATCCGCCCCATCAGTAGGGATGTTCGCCCGGTTCCGCCCCCTTTGTCCCATGCCTGCCTTGGTCACGCGCTCGTCCGCATCAAGCGTCATCCAGTTTGAGCCAACCGCTCACCTTTTGTTGAGGTGTTGGATCATCCTTGACGAAACTGGACGCAGGTCCTTCTCGCGTTCGCACGGCTGATCGATGTTGCCCACGCTTCCCGGACACGATTTTTATTTCGATTGAACGCAAGGCGCATTCGCCCCTTTCATCGCGCCGCTCACGTTTCGTGAGGGGATGGGGCGAGCGGAATGTTTCCGGCAAAAATCTATGTCGGCCAGATCACGGTCGTGTTCGGCATTGTCGCTGCGTCGACATGGGGCGCGACGCAATGGACTGCTGCCGCTCTCGGCTTTCAGCAGCGGCTCGGCGAGCCCTGGTTCCTGGTCGTCGGCTATCCCGTCTATCTGCCGTGGCGGTTGTTCGAATGGTGGTTCGCCTACGAGGCCTACGCACCTGAGATATTTGAAGAGGGCGGTGCCATCGCCGCGACCGGCGGCATTGCCGGTGCGCTGTTTGCGATCGTCAACTCGGTGTGGCGGGCGCGGCAAAGCCAGCTGGTGACGACTTACGGCTCGGCACGCTGGGCCAATCTCAGGGAAATCAAGGAAGCCGGCCTGTTTGCCCCAAGGGGCGTGTTTCTCGGGCGCGTCGAGAACAATTACCTCCGGCACGACGGGCCGGAACACGTCATGTGCTTTGCGCCGACGCGATCGGGCAAGGGCGTGGGCCTCGTGCTGCCGACGTTGTTGTCCTGGATGTCGTCCGCGGTCGTGCACGACATCAAGGGCGAAAACTGGCAATTGACGTCCGGCTGGCGATCGACCTTCTCGCATTGCCTGCTGTTCAATCCGACGGATTCAAAAAGCGCACGCTACAATCCACTGCTCGAGGTCCGGAAAGGCGCGGCGGAAGTCCGCGACGTCCAGAACATCGCCGACATTCTGGTCGATCCCGAAGGTGCCCTCGAGCGCCGAACCCATTGGGAAAAAACCAGCCATTCGCTGCTGGTCGGGGTCATCCTTCACGTCCTCTATGCGGAAGAGAAGAAGACGCTCACCCGGGTCACCGAGATACTGGCCGATCCCGCGCAGTCCTTTGAGAAGACGCTCAGGATCATGCTGGCGACCAATCACCTCGGCAGCAAGGCAGAACCGAAGGTGCACCCAGTCGTCGCCGCGACAGCGCGCGAGCTTCTGAACAAGTCCGAAAACGAACGCTCGGGCGTCCTGTCGACCGCTGTGAGCTTTCTCGGCCTCTACCGCGATCCCGTGGTCAGCCGGAACACCGAGAGTTGCGATTGGCGCATCACCGATCTCGTGAGCGCCGAAAAGCCCGTCACGCTCTATCTCGTCGTTCCGCCGTCGGACATCAGCCGCACCAAGCCGCTGATCAGGCTGATCCTCAACCAGATCGGCCGTCGGCTGACCGAGACCTTGAATGTCGATGCGACCGGCTGCCGGCATCGCCAGCTCCTCATGATGCTCGACGAGTTTCCTGCGCTCGGCCGACTCGATTTCTTCGAAAGCGCGCTCGCATTCATGGCCGGATACGGTATCCGGGCCTATCTGATCGCGCAGTCGCTCAACCAGATCGTGAAAGCGTACGGCGACAACAATTCGATCCTGGACAATTGCCACGTCCGCATTGCCTTCGCCGCGAATGACGAGCGCACTGCCAGGCGGATTTCGGACGCGTTGGGTACCGCGACCGAACTGCGCGCGCAGCGCAACTATGCGGGCCATCGGCTGGCGCCCTGGCTCGGTCATGTCATGGTCAGCCGTCAGGAGACCGCGCGTCCCCTATTGACGCCGGGCGAAGTCATGCAGCTGCCGCCGCACCAGGCCATCGTTCTGGTCTCGGGCCTCGCACCCATCAGAGCGCTCAAGGTACGACACTATGAGGACGCAAACTTCGTCCGCCGGCTGCGCAAGCCGCCATCCCTGACGGGTGACGTATATCCCGATCGGCCTCCGGTGGGCCCGGACAATTGGGGCGGCGAGGTGCGCTCCGTCGACCTTCGCCTTGCGACCCTGCCGTATCGCGAGCTTCTGCAGGCGGGCGACGAGGAGGGTGGTCTCAAGCAGCAACTGCCGTTGTTTGATGAGGCGGCACCGCCCGCCGGCGATGTTCGCGCCATTGAGGAGCGGTTGCTCGACGATGAGTCCGATGTCGCTGCCGACCGCAGCCAGATGCAGCAGGCCGCGGTTCCCTCCAGCGCCATTCGTCGCGCCCACGCCGTCACCCGCGACGATGACGATCTTCTTCCCTCGTTCTGAAGAGCACCCCGATGAAACCGAAACTGTCGGCCTATGTCTCCGAAAGCGTGGCGCAGCGGCTTGAGCTCGCAGCAAAACGTCCGGGCACCAATAAATCGGCCATTGTCGATGCGGCGCTGGACCGCTTTCTCAACCCCGAGCGGGACACCAGCGGCGATGCGGCGCTGATCCGACGGCTGGACCGGATGAGCCGGCAATTGGAACGAGCCGACCGCGACCTCGGCGTTCTGGCGGAAACCATCGCGCTCTTCATCCGCTACTACCTGACCATCACACCGCCGCTGCCGTCGCCGGATCAGGACGCGGCGCGGGCGCTCGGACGCGAGCGGTTCGAGATGTTTGTTGCCCAGGTCGGCAAGCGCGTCGCCTCCGGTCGCCGCCTCGTTGCCGACGTCATGGATCGCGTCAGCGCCGCCAAGCCCGATCTCTTCATGCGGAACCTCGAAGAGGGCGCGCCTCTGGGCGCCGCCCAACCTGGTGATAGGGGATCCCGCTCGCACAGCGCGACGGGTGAGCCGCCGGAGCATTCTCCGGCAGGGCGAGAGGAGGTCGGCAATGTCTGATCTTCTCTCGCCAGAAACTCGCGAACGGCGCCGCGGCATGCTGCGGACCGCAATGGGACCGGCAATCGCGCTCGCCCTGGAGGAGCCCGATGTTGTCGAAGTCATGGTCAATCCCGACGGGAAGCTTTGGCTCGACCGGCACGGAAAAGGCCGCGCTGACACCGGCGTCGCCTTGACCCCACAGGAGTCGGAGCGAATCATTCGGCTGGTTGCCAGCCACGTGCGCGCCGAGGCGAGCGGCTCGTGTCCGATCGTCTCCGCCGAACTGCCCGAGACCGGCGAGCGGTTCGAGGGCATCTTGCCGCCGGTCTCGGTCGCGCCATGCTTTGCCATCCGCAAGCCGGCGACGACCACGTTCCGCCTGTCTGACTACGTCAAGGCGCAGATTGCGTCACCGGCGATGGCCAAGGTCCTGACGACCGCAGTC
Organism: Bradyrhizobium acaciae; assembly: GCF_020889785.1. Taxonomy (GTDB): domain Bacteria; phylum Pseudomonadota; class Alphaproteobacteria; order Rhizobiales; family Xanthobacteraceae; genus Bradyrhizobium; species Bradyrhizobium acaciae. Next base: position 27,306 of record NZ_JACMYK010000001.1, on the reverse strand, counting down.
ATCGAAGCGCGGAGCATCCTGATCGCCGGCGGTACCGGCTCGGGCAAGACGACGCTCGCCAATGCGCTTCTGGCCGAGATCGCGGATCTTGATGAGAGGGTGGTCCTCATTGAGGACACCCGCGAGCTGCGCTGCGATGCAAAGGATGCCGTGGCGCTCCGGACCAGGCCAGGCGTGGCAAGCCTCGCCGATCTCGTGCGCTCCACGCTGCGCCTGCGTCCTGACCGCATCATCGTCGGCGAGGTCAGAGGCGCTGAAGCGCTCGACATGCTCAAGGCCTGGAATACCGGCCACCCCGGCGGAATTGCCACGGTCCACGCCAACTCGGCTCGAGCTGCGCTCTACCGTATCGAGCAACTCATTCAGGAGGCGGTCGCAACGGTGCCGCGTCGGCTCATCGCCGAGGCGATCGACCTGATCGTCTTCGTCAAGGGGCGGGGTCCCGCACGGCGGATCGAGGCCGTCGCCGAGCTCAAGGGCCTCGATCCGTCAGGTGACTACCTGCTTGAAACGCCGCTCGGACTTCCAAACGCCTCTCATCGCCCCTGACCCCCAAGGAGACTGCCATATGTCCATTCGACTGCGTCTATGCATGTGCTCGCGCCTTCGCGGCTTCCGCTCGGTCGGCGGATTGCGCTTGGTCGAGTTCGGCGTGGCGTCGGCTTGCGTCCTGCTCAATGTCACGGCGGCGCACGCTGCCGGTTCGGGCATGCCTTGGGAGGCGCCCCTCGAGCGTATCCTGGAATCCGTGCAGGGGCCGGTCGCCAAGATCGTCGCCGTCATCATCATCACGGTAACAGGCATTTCGCTCGCGTTCGGCGATACCTCCGGTGGCTTTCGCCGGATGGTCCAGGTCGTGTTCGGCCTCTCGATCGCCTTCGCCGCCAGCTCCTTCTTTCTTTCGTTCTTCTCGTTCGGCGGCGGAGCGCTGATCTGATGCGCGCGGAAGGCTTTGAACTCGTGCTCCACCGTTCATTGACTGAGCCAATCCTGATTGGTGGCGCACCGCGTGCCGCCGCCATCTTGATCGGGACGCTGTCGGCCGTGATGGCACTCGGCTTGCGGCTTTGGCTGGCGGGCCTCGTGCTCTGGATTGTCCTCCACAGCGCTGCGGTCTGGTTTGCAAAAAGAGATCCCGCGTTCGTCGAGGTCGCGATCCGCCACACCAAGCACAAGGGCTCCCTCGCATGCTGAACTTGAGAGAATTCCGAAGCAATGCGCACCGGTTGGCCGATTGGCTGCCATGGGCGTGTCTGGTCGCTCCGGGCGTGATCCTGAACAAGGACGGCAGCTTCCAGCGCACGATGCGCTATCGCGGGCCGGATCTCGACAGCGCGACCGAGGCCGAGTTGATGAGTGTGGCCTCGCGCGTCAACAACGTCCTGAAGCGCTTCGGCTCGGGGTGGGCGTTGTTCTTTGATGCGACGCGCATTCCGGCCTCCGAATATCCACGCTCAGAGTTCCCCGATCCGGTGTCCTGGCTGGTCGACGAGGAACGGCGCGCCGCATTTGCGGGCGTCGTGGGTGTCGCGTGGGAGGACCCTTCGCGCCCTCATGGCCAGCACTTCGAGAGCGTGCTGCATCTGACCTTGATGTATCTGCCGCCGGCCGAGCGCGTCTCGCGGTTGGAGGGCCTGTTCGTCGAGAGCCCGCGAGGGAGCAAGGCCAAGGCGACTGACAGCCGACGCGTTCGGGAAGATCGGTCTGATGCTGATGCGGACCGCGGCGATCAAGCCGCCAACGGCGTCGGCGGTGATGTCGGCGCTGAGTCAGACCACGCGCCATCAAAGCGCCCCCAAGGCTCTCGCGATCACCTCGAGCGGTTCATCCAGGAGACCGATCGCGCCGTCGACCTGCTCGCATCGGTTCTTCCGGAGATCTGGCCCCTCAGCGATGCGGAGACGCTGACCTATCTCCATGGCTGCGTCTCGACCAAACGCCATCCAGTCGGCGTTCCCAGGATTCCGGCCTATCTCGATTGCTTCCTCAGCGATGAACCGCTGACTGGCGGACTGTCCCCGGCAATCGGTCGCAGCCATCTCCGCGTGCTGACGGTGCTCGGCTTTCCGCACGTCACGTTTCCCGGGCTTCTCGACGAACTGAACCGGCTTGGCGTCGCCTACCGCTGGGCAACCCGGTTCATTCCGCTCGATCGGACACAGGCCAACGCAACGCTGACGCGCTATCGCCGGCAATGGTTTGCCAAGCGGAAGTCGCTCTCGTCGATCCTGAAAGAAGTCATGTTCAACGAGCAGGCGGCGCTGCTCGACACCGACGCCAGCAACAAGGCGGTCGATGCGGACGCAGCTCTCGCCGAGCTGAGCGACGACCTGGTTGCCTTCGGCTACATCACAACGACCGTCACCGTCACCGATGAGGATTCACATCAGGCGGACGAGAATATCCGCGCGGTAGAGCGGGTGATCAACAGCCGCGGCTTCACTGTCATCCGCGAAACGGTCAATTCGGTGGAGGCCTGGCTCGGAGGGCTGCCCGGGCAGGCCTATGCCAATATCCGTCAGCCGATCGTCCATACGTTGAACCTCGCCCATATGTGCCCGCTATCGGCCGTGTGGGCCGGACCCGAGCGGTGCGAACATCTCGACGGCCCTCCGCTCCTGATCGCCAAGACCAAGGGCGCAACACCATTCCGCCTGTCGCTTCACGCCGGCGACGTCGGACACACGATCGTTGTCGGTCCAACCGGAGCAGGCAAATCGGTTCTGCTCTCGATGCTTGCGCTGCAGTTCCGGCGCTATCCCAATTCCCAGCTGATCACGTTCGACAAGGGCCGTTCCGCACGCGCGGTCACGCTCGCCATGTCGGGTGCCTGGTACGAATTGGGTGCGAAGGCTGGCATCGCGTTTCAGCCGCTGAAGGATGTCGCGGAGGAGGGCGCGAGGGTCTGGGCGCTGGACTGGCTGTGCGGCGTGCTCGCCCATGAGCGCGTGACGGTGACACCCGACGTCAAGGAGACGCTGTGGTCGGCGCTGCGAAGTCTCGGTTCCGCGCCGGTCGAGCAGCGCACCATGACCGGGCTCGTGGCGTTGTTGACGCGCGATGCGTTGCGGCAAGCGCTCCAGCCTTACACGCTCGAAGGTCCTTACGGCCGGTTCTTGGATGCGGACGCCGACCGTCTTTCCAGTGCAGATGTGCTGACGTTTGAGATGGAGGAACTCATGGCGTTGCCTGGCCTGGTGGCGCCGGTCCTGACGTACCTCTTTCATACCCTCGAAGACCGCTTTGCCGGCCGGCCAACGCTACTGGTGCTCGATGAGGCCTGGGTATTTTTGGACGATCCTCTGTTTGCGAGCCGTATCCGGGAATGGCTCAAGACGCTGCGCAAGAAGAACGTGGCGGTGATCTTTGCCACCCAGTCGCTTGCCGATATTGCAGACAGCCGGATAGCACCCGCAATCATCGAGTCCTGTCCCAGCCGGATATTCCTGCCGAACCCGCGCGCGCTCGAGGCGACCCAGACCGAGACCTATCGGCGCTTCGGATTGAACGACACCCAAATACATCTGATCGCGGAGGCCTTTCCGAAGCGTGATTACTACCTGCAGTCTCGCGCCGGCAACCGCCTCTTCGAGCTGGGTCTCGGACCGGTCGCGCTTGCGCTCGCCGCGGCGTCGTCACCTGAAGATCAGCGGATCATCGACATTGTCCTGTCGCGCACGGGTCTCCACCATTTCGCGGAGCGCTATCTCGCCGAACAGGGACTGCAATGGGCGGCGAACCTGATCAACACCTTCGAACAAGCCCACAAAATCTGACCTCAACAGAAATCCCTGGAGATTTCCATGCTCGAACGTACCGGCCGCTTGCTTATGGGTACAACTTCAAGAGTTGTCATAACAACGTTACTATCTTTCGTCATCGCGGTGAACGGATCGCGGCGGCTCGGTGCATTCGACATCGTATTTGATCCGTCGAACTACAGCCAGAACCTGCTGACTGCGGCGCGTGCGCTCGCGCAGATCAACAATCAGGTCACAAGCCTGCAGAATCAGGCGCAATCGCTGCTGAATCAGGCGAGACATCTCACAAGCCTCCCAACGAGCGTGGCGGGTCAGCTCACATCGACAATCAACCAGATGAACAGCCTGATTGGCCAGGCCAAGAACATCTCGTTCGACGTTCAGAGGACACAACAGGATTTCCAGCGTCTTTATCCCCGCCAATATGCGGCGGCGGTCTCGTCCGACAGGATGGTGCAGGACGCCACCAGCCGCTGGGACAACAGCTACGATGGGCTGAAGCAGTCGCTCACGTTGCAATCGGCTATTGTCAGCACGCTCGACCAGGACAGCGGGACCCTTCGAACCCTGATGAGCAGGTCGTCGGCCGCGGTTGGTTCGTTGCAAGCCCAGCAGTCAGCGAACGAGCTGCTCGCCCTTCAGATCAAGCAGTCGTTGCAAGCTCAGGCGCTGATGGTGACCCAGGCGCGCGCGGACAGTTTGCGGGCAGCCGAGCAGCAGGCGTCGGCTGCCGCCGCGAAGGAGCGATTTAATCGCTTCATCGGAGACGGCCGCGCCTATGCCGGCGGCAAATAGGCGAGGGCGTCATGGCTGATCTCTCCGTTATTGACCGTTTCACCGAAACTTTCACACGCTACATCGATTCCGGCTTCGGTCTTCTATCCGGCGATGTCTCCTTCCTGAGCTCGACCTTGATCGGGATCGATTTGACGCTTGCGGGGCTCGCCTGGAGCGCCCGTGGCGACGATCACATCCTGGTCACGCTGGCCAAGAAAGTCCTCTACGTCGGCGCCTTTGCGTTCATCATCGGTAACTTCAAGGGTCTCGCCGATATCGTCCTGGCGTCGTTCTCCAGCATCGGTCTGAAGGCCTCGGGCGGCGTATTGAGCTCGGCCGACCTGGCACGGCCGGGCTTCGTTGCGTCGGCGGGGTTTACGGCCGCTCATCCTCTGCTGGAAGAGACTGGCCAGTTCTCGGGCTTTGACGTCCTGACCAACCTGCCGACGATACTGATCCTTCTGTTCTGCTGGATGCTGATCGTGCTCGCGTTCTTCGTTCTCTCGGTGCAGCTCTTCGTCACGCTGATCGAGTTCAAGCTGACGACGCTTGCGAGCTTCATTCTCGTCCCGTTCGCGTTGTGGGGGAGGACGGCGTTCCTGGCGGAAAAGACGCTCGGCAACGTGGTCGCCTCCGGCGTGAAGGTGATGGTTCTTGCTATCATCATCGGCATTGGTTCGACCATCTTTGGCCAGCTCGCGGGCACGTTGACACGGCCGGTCGACATCGTGTCGGCCACGAGCCTGTTGCTTGCGGCGCTTTCGCTGTTCGGCCTTGGCATTTTTGGTCCGGGGATCGCCGCAGGACTGGTGTCGGGTGCGCCGCAGCTTGGTGCAGGCGCTGCCGCAGGAACGGTGGCGGGAGCAGCCGCAGTTGCGATCGGCGGCGGAGCGGCGGCGATGGGCGGTCTGCGCCTAGCTGCTGGCGGTTCAATGACGGCCGTCCGCTCCGCGGCATCGCTCACAGGCGCATCGTCCGCTGCAGGCAGGTCGGCCCAGGGCTTGGCGGCGAGTCAGCTCTCGGGTGCGAGCGCGGGGCGGGCAGCAGCGGGTGCTGCAACTGCCGCAGGCGCGGGACGCGCAACTCCTTCGGCGGGGCGGGGACACGTGAGGGAGGCGGCCCAGGTAGCCGCCCACACCCTGAAGGAGGGCGACAAGGGCGGGCACTCTTCAGGCCCGAAGCTGGGAGAGTAAAGCATGGCCGATCATCCCTTTCAGCGTGTGTCGGTTCGCTATGGTGAGACACCGGAGCCAGTCACACCCTATCAGAAGGCAGCCCAGGTCTGGGACGAGCGGCTAGGCTCCGCACGTGTTCAGGCGAGCAACTGGCGCCTGGCAGCGCTGGCGGCCATCGGTCTGTCCGGCGCGCTCGGACTGACGATCTTCACCCAGATCGCCCGCTCCGGCGTCGTTCCCTACGTGGTCGAGGTCGACCGGCTCGGTGAGGTCCGCGCGGTCGGGCCGGCGCTCCAAGCCTACCAGCCGTCGGATGCGCAGATCGCGCACTTTCTCGCGCGGTTCATCGAGAACGTCCGATCGCTGTCGATTGATCCGGTCATCGTCCGTGCGAACTGGCTGCGCGCCTACGACTTCGTCACGGATCGCGGTGCGCAGGCTTTGAACGACTATGCGCGCGAAGCCGATCCATTCACGAAGATCGGGTCAAGGACGGTGACGGCCGAGGTCACGTCCGTGGTGCGTGCGTCGAGCGACAGCTTCGAGATCCGCTGGAAAGAGAACGCCTACGAGAACGGCGCGATCGCGAAGACTGAGCGCTTCACCGGTCTTGTCACGACGGTTCTCAAGCCGCCGGCCGACGCCGAAACGCTGCGGAAGAACCCTCTCGGCCTCTACGTCCATTCCCTCAACTGGTCGCGCGACCTCATTGGAGACGCCAAATGAATCCCCAAGCCCTCACCAAGCTCGCGTCGGCCAGCGTCCTTGCCTTGTCGCTTGCGCTCTGCGGGTGTGCCACGAAGCTCAATCTCGAAGCGCCCTATGATGAGATGACGTTTGAGCAGGCGCTACCGGAGGCCGATCCGCCGGCGCCGGTACGAGTCGTCGAAACGCCCAAAGTTCTACCGTTGCCAGGCCAATTGAAGCCCATTTCGTCCAAGGGCGCCAAGGAGGAAAAGCTGCCGCCGGAGCAGGCGATCGCCAAGGCCAACAAGGCCGCAAGGATGGAGCCGACGCGCGCCGGGTACATCAATGCCATTCAGGTCTATCCGTGGACGGAAGGCGCGCTCTACCGGCTCTATGCCAGCCCGGAGAAGGTCTCGACCATCGCGCTTCAGCCGAGCGAGGAACTGATCGACGTCTCCACCGGCGATACGGTCCGCTGGGTGGTCGGCGATACATCGAGCGGGCAGGGCAACTCGCGGCGGGTCCACATTCTGGTCAAGCCGACCCTTCCGGATATTCAGACCAACCTCGTGGTGCTGACTGACCGGCGCGCCTATCACCTCGAGCTCGTCTCGACCAAGCAGACCTACATGGCGTCCATCTCCTGGACGTATCCGACGGACACGCTTGTTGCGCTTCACAAGCAGAATGCTGTGGCTCAGCAGAACGAGGAGCGGATCGCCGATCGCGGCGTGCGGCTCGACAGCCTGAACTTCCGCTATCGCATCGAAGGAGACGATCCGCCGTGGCGGCCGGTGCGTGCCTTCGACGACGGTCGCAAGGTCTATATCCAGATGCCGTCTGGTCTGTCGCAGGGGGAGGCGCCGCCGTTGTTCGTGGCCGGAGCGGATGGGCGGCCGAACCTCGTCAACTACCGCGTCCGCGGCAACTACTACATCGTCGACCGGATGTTCGGCGCCGCCGAGCTTCGTCTCGGCGAAGACCCCCAGCGCATTGTCCGGATCATCCGTATCGACGCCCGGCCCGTGCCGCAGGTTTTCAACACCGGGAGTGCCTCATGACGGAGTTGGGTCGGGATCCGGAGCCGCTGGAAATGCGGGCACGGCCGCGACCGGTCCGGCGGCTGAACCGGCGCGCGTTGATGGCTGGCTGTGTGGTTGCCGCGTTGTTCGTCGCTGGCGCGATCCTCGTGGCGCTCCGGCCGCACGCGTTCAAGCACGCTGAGCGCTCCGAGCTCTACAATACCGACCGCAAGCAGACTGCCGAAGGCTTGAGCAAGCTCCCGAAGTCCTATGAGGAGCTGCCGCCATCGACGCCGCGGCTCGGGCCCCCGTCGCCGGGCGACATCGGCCGGGCTTTTGCCGAGAACGAGAAGAAGGCCGGCGCAAGGCTGGACACGGGATTCCAGGCCAATCCGGAGGAAGACGTCGAGCGCGCTGAACGTATCAGGCAGACGCGGATTGCCCAGCAGGCAAAGGAGTCGGGGTTGTTCTTCCGCCTGTCGGAGAAGCAGGAGAAGCGCAAACAGGCGAACACAGCTGAGGTGCCGGCCGTTGCTCCGACGGCGTTTCGGCCGGCAATGAGTGATACAGGACCGTCTGCGGCTGAACTGGCGAAGACGGCTCAGGCGATGGTCGATCGATCCAGTGAGATCGTTCCATCGTCACAGGCGCGAAAGCTGGCCTTCGCCGGAGCGAAAGCCGATACGGAGACCACCAATCCCCATGCCCTCAAGCCGGCGCCTTCGACCTATGCCGTGATGGCCGGGTCGATCATTCCGGCGAGTCTCGTCACGGGGCTGAATTCGGACTTGCCGGGGGCGACCATTGGCCAGGTGACGGAGAACATTTTTGATACCGTCACTGGCGAACACCTTCTTGTCCCGCAGGGGACACGGCTCGTGGGCAAGTACGATAGCGTCGTGGCGTTCGGCCAGAAGCGTGCGCTGGTCGTCTGGACGCGGCTGATCCTGCCGAACGGCAATTCGATCGTGATCGAGAATCTGCCGGCGACCGACGTCGCTGGCTATGCCGGCCTCGAGGACGAGGTGGACCTCCATACCTGGCAATTGCTCAAGGGCGTGGCCCTGGCGACTTTGATCGGGGTGGGGACCCAGCTCTCGATCGGCAATGATGAGAGCGATCTCGTGAAGGCGCTTCGGGAGAGCACGCAGCAAACGACCAATCGGGCGGGGCAGCGCTTGATAGAACGTGAGCTTGACGTGCAGCCGACAATCACGGTGCGGCCGGGATGGCCGCTGCGAGTGATTGTATCGAAGGATCTGGTGTTGAAGCCTTACCAGGACGTTCAGACAGTGGTGAAGGGCAGGTGACGGATGAAGCTTGCGAAGCTGCCCGATCGGACTCCAGTGAAGATGACCATTGTGCTCAGCCCAGGGCTCGCGCAGCGGCTGCGCGAGTACGCGGTATTTTATGCAGAAACCTACGGGAGCCGGGAAGAGATCGCAGAGATGATACCGTTTATGCTTGCGGCATTTCTCGATAGCGACCTGACGTTCAAGAAAATGAGAGCTGGTCGCGCCAACTCTTTGACGGATACCGAATAGCCGACTTGCCAAGTCTGAGCGTAGGTTTGTGCGAGCACAACCCTTATCAGGTATTCGGAATTCATGGCCAGCTCAACAACCGCCGCCGACGAGCCGCGCTCCATTGCGATTCCATCCTCGCAGTTCACGCGATTCTGTGGAACATCCTTTCCACGGTCCGCGCGAGCAGCTCGGAAAGCGGCAACAGCGGCCATACCAGCTCCGTCGCCTTGATGACGCAGGACGCCCGCTCCACCGCCTGCGTGATCCGATCAGGCTAGGCATTTCGCTTCGAACCTGAACAGCAGGCCGTGCGTGCAGCTAACAGGTCACACCTACGAGGACCGGCTCAAACGCGCCTTTGGCCACCAGGTGCGGATCCAGCAGGCTGCCCGGTTTTTTGACCATGAACGCGATTGGTGGGACTCCTGACCGGCGCTTGCAGAGGCTCACCTCACGCGATTGTTCGAGAGCTCGGGGCCGGCGCTACGCTGGTATTTGGATCGCCAAATTGCACATGGATTAGCCTGTCTGGTCAGTACCAGCGCCAGCAGTGACAACAGTTGGCTCCGCTCCGCTGACGCGGCGATAGCCGAGGCCGAAACAACTCTGGCGCAGTCACAGGGAGTCCACGCGCATAAGCGCGTGATCTGCTTTGGCACGGGAGTTAACATTGACCCGCAAAAATACGGATTTGACTCCTTCAGTCGCCTGAAAGCGGCCGCTGTGGCGGACAAGTTCGGCCTGCGGCCATGGCGCGCGCAGCCTAGTAGGTGCCCATCGCCGTGCTGCGGTCGGACTACCGCCAAAGACCTAAATGACTATTTCTTGAGGCCTTTGGTGTTCTTGAGGCCTTTGGCGGGGTGGAGTAGAATTTTGCCTTGGCGAAGCCCTTCTAAAGAATTGGATAACCGCATCGAATAGGCGTCTTTTGCATGCGCCGCGTGATCGACACCGCTCCAAGGGATGGAACATTCGTCATTCTTGAGGATGACGTAAGCGGACGCTTCGAATCTGCTCAATGGTCGGCTGAGGGGCGCGGGTGGGTTAGGAAAAATGGCGAGCCATGCGAGATCGCGCCGACGCATTGGCAAACAATGCACCTTCCAGAGGAAGGTGATGAATTTATTCTGCAAGATGAGTTTATTCCGACAAAGGAAACTGGATCAATTGCTCCCCCGGCGTCGCCAGGGCCCCGCTCCTTTTGTTTTCCCTCGGGCCTGGCCGAACGCGCGAGGGTGATGGAATTAACTCGTCTGGTTACTAACGCGGACCCGGTCACTGGCGTCCTGGTTGAAGCGCGGGCTGCGCAGAGCAAACAGGAGCGCGGACGGACCGCGCGGCGCGCCATCTCCTCGATCGCCGCGGTGATGGTCGGGGCGTCGCTCATCGGCTGGTATTTCCACGCCGAGTTCGTCGCCTATGTGACGCGATACATTGATGAACAGGATAACGTCAGGCCCAGCACAGCAGATGTAGAGGCCGTCAAGAAGGAGACTCAGGTCCCAAGCCAAGGCCAGCAAAGGGCCGATTCATCGGCGCGGGATCCGGCTCTTCATCAGCAAGCCGACCGGGCGATCGCACAGGCACCGCGGGATACTGCGCAGGGCAAACAGGCCGCGGAGGCAATGCAGCCGGAAGTGCAACAGTCTTCTGAAGAGGAGCGACGCCGCGCGGAGGCCCTAGCAAATGAACTGGCGAGCGCGCCGCAGGTGATTGAGATGCGGGCAGCGCAGGCGAACAAGACGCGCGATCAGGCGACGCAGCTAAGTCAGGCCGCAGAGAGCGGGATGGCGGAGCTGCGAAGGTCTCTGCGGAAGGAGCACGACAGGGCTGAGACGCTGACTAGCGAGCTTGCGACAGCGCGGCACGGCCTCGAGACCCAACTGGCGCTGTCAAGTAAGGCAGGTAACGAGACGGTGCAGGCGAAGAAGGCCGCCGAGAGCGCCATCGCGGAGCTGCAACAGTCTTTGAAGACGGAGCACGACAGGGCCGAGGCGCTGACTCGCGAGCTTGCGAGGGCGCGGCGGGACCTCGAGACCCAGAAGGCGCTGTCAAGTAAGGCCGGTGACGAAGCGGTGCAGGTGAACAAGGCTGCCAAGAGCGCGACGACAGAGCTGCGACAGTCTATGAAGAGGGAGCGCGACCGTGCCGAGGCACCGGCACCGGGTCGCGACTCCGCGCTGACTCAAGCCGCAGAGGCGGCTGCGATAGAGCAGCCAGCGGTCGCTGAGGCGCAAGGCGGTCCGGAAGTTGCCAGGTTGCTGGCGCGCGCCAGCGCTCTCCTCGTCCAGGGGGATATCGGTGCAGCTCGGATCGTGCTCGAACACGCTGTCGAGACCGGTAGCGCACAGGCAAGCTTTATGCTTGCGGAGACCTATGATCCCCTCGTTCTTTCCATGTGGAAGACCTATGGGACACGCGGCGATGTGACGAAGGCGCGCGAGCTATACGCAAAGGCCCTTGCCGGTGGCATCCAGCAGGCCAGGGATCGATTTGTCGCGTTGCAATAGCCACCCCCACGGAGAGCCTGTAACCGACCTTCGATGCGAGTTCGTTGAGCCGTCTGACATTCGAGATTGCGCTGTCCATCACGTCAGCCCGTTCGACTCGGACAATATACAGGATCCCCATAGCTTTAGCCGCACATGCCGTGGGCGTTCGCGCAACTGGTAAGTTCCACACTGAGGGAAGGTCGACCGAGTGGGCCGCATCCTCTCGCTAGGATGCGATAAGCGTCTCGATCAATTCCTCCAGCGATGGCTGGGGTGCCGTTTGCAATTTATGGAGTTCTTCTGGCTTCAGTTTTGTGTAGCGCCGCAGCGTACGCCAATCCTTGTGGCCAGTAACTAAGGCGACTTTCTCGATCGACAGTCCAGCTTCAAAGAGGCGGCTGGTGCCTTCGTGCCGAAGATCGTGAAAATGCAAATCCTCGATCTTCAATTCCTCGCAGGCACGCGTGAATGCCGCACTTATTGACCTGTGATTGTATGGGAATACCCGACCCTGACCTCTGGTGATGATCCGCTGTTGGAGCAGAATCTCCCAGGCATCATAACCGGTCAGATTGAGGAGCGGGACCTTCTGATCGTTACCTGTTTTCTTTCTCGGATCCTTGCGGTCGATAATCGTGAGAATCCGGGTCTTCATGTCGACGTGCGGCCAGTCGGGCCGGCAGATCTCCTCTTGTCTCATCGTGGTCGCAACAGCGTACCGAACAATGCGGTCCATCGGGATAATCTGTCGAGGATTAGTCTCGAAGTATTGGATGAGCTCGTCGAGCTCATCTTGAGTTGGGCGCCGGTCTCGCTCATCTGACGTTCCGACCAGACCCAGATGCTTCAGCGCGAAGCGGGCCAGGCGAACTTCTTCGGCGGATACTTCGATGCCATGAACGGCTGCTGCGTGCGTCGCGACGGTCCGGATAAACGACATATCGATTGCGAGGGTGGCTGGGCCGGCACCTTCCTTTGCTCGCTTCCGGCCATATTCGATGAGCCGTGCACGATCGAGCTGGGGAAGCTTCGTCGATCCGAGATCCTCCTTAAGTGCCTCCAGGACAGCCGCCTTCGATCGGCGGGGAGGGCGGCCGACCTCGTGCATGTCCTCAACATGCAGATCGATGATGTCGCCGAACGTTTTGGCCTTGACGGCAGCGCGCGGCTTGGGGGACCCGTTGCGATCAATGCTGCGCTCCATTTCGAGCGCCCAGTCTTCACCGTCCCTGCGGCGGCGAAAGGTCTCTGCCACGTAGCGGCTCTTGCGGCGGACCTGGACTCGCCAGTTCCCGGACGGCAGCTGAATGAAGCTGGCCACGGCCGTGTGCACTCCCTATTTCGTGTGCGCTATGTGTGCGCTGACAGGTCAAAACGGGTACAAACGTGTGCAATTTCGGCTAGTTTGGAGTTCACACGTTCATGGTTCATCCTGTTGAAGCGTAAGGTAAATAATTGAAATCGCAAGACTATCGCTTTTCTGTGGCCCCGATGATGGACTGGACCGACCGGCATTGCCGCGTCTTCCATCGTCTGATGTCGCGGCGGGCGCGGCTTTATACGGAGATGCTGACGACCGGCGCCGTGATCCACGGTGATCGGGCGCGGCTGCTCGGCTTCGATGTCAGCGAGCATCCGGTGGCGCTGCAGCTTGGTGGTTCCGATCCGGGTGACCTCGCGACTGCTGCGCAGATCGGCGAGCAGTTCGGTTACGACGAGATCAATCTGAATGTCGGCTGTCCGTCCGATCGGGTGAAGGATGGCCGTTTCGGTGCCTGCCTGATGGCCGAGCCGGCGCTGGTCGCCGAAGGCGTTGCGGCGATGAAGCGCGCGGTGCGGATTCCCGTCACGGTGAAATGCCGGATCGGCATCGATGACCAGGATCCGGAGGTCGCGCTCGATACGCTGGCTCGCGGCGTGATTGCCGCCGGCGCGGATGCGCTCGTCGTGCACGCGCGCAAGGCCTGGCTGAACGGATTGTCGCCGAAGGAGAACCGCGACATCCCGCCGCTCGACTATGATCGCGTCTACCGCCTGAAGGCGACGCTGCCGGACGTCCCCATCATCATCAACGGCGGCATCACGAGCGTCGCCGAGGCGAAGCAGCATCTGGCGCATGTCGATGGCGTGATGCTGGGGCGGGCGGCCTATCAGGAGCCGTGGCGGCTGCTCACTGTCGATTCCGAGCTGTTCGGTGAGACTCAGCCGCACGCGACGATGAAGGACGTATTCGAAGCGATGCTGCCCTATATCGAGCGGCAACTGGCCGAAGGCACGCGGCTGCATTCGATCACGCGTCACTTCGTCGGCGCCTTCCATGGCGTCCCCGGCGCGCGTGCGTTCCGCAGGCACCTCGCGGAGAACGGCGTTCGGCCGGGCGCCGGGATCGAGGTGCTGCGTGATGCGATCGCACGCGTTGACGATCGTGCGCTTGTGCCGGTCGCGGCCTGACGGGGCAGATTACTGCTTGCGCTGACGCCGCGTGACGTCTTGCGCGATCTTCAGGAAATTGAAGAGATGCGGCATCCGATTGTCGCGCCGATAGTTCAGCGACAGCGCGGTGCCCGGGTTATATCCCTCATAGGCGCGATAGGCGACGCCGGGGCGCTCCGCCTGCGAGACTGATTTCGGCACCAGCGCGATGCCGACGCCGACCGACACCAGGCTGATTGCGGTCTGATAGTCCTGCGCCAGCACCTGCGATTTCGGAATGAAGCCCTCTTCGAGACAGATGCTGAGAATGTGGTCGGCGAAGCTCGGGCGCGGCTTGCGCGGGTAGAGCACGAATGTCTCGGCCTTCAGCGCCGACAGCCGCGTGACCTGGCGTTCAAGCAGGGGCGAGGTATCAGACAGCGCGAGGATCAACGGCTCCTGCAGCAGCGGCTCCGACTTCAGCTCCTCGTCCTCGAGCGAGGGCCGGGCGACGGCGATATCGATCTCGCGCTGGATCACCGCGCGCTTCTGCTCGGCGTTGTTCATCGCCGACAGCGCGAGCTCGACGTCGGGATAGGCCGAACGAAACGCCTTGATCACGTTGGGCAGCACGCCATAGGTCGCCGATCCGACGAAGGCGACACGCAGGTGTCCCGAAAAACCCTCTCCGATCCGCTTGATCTCGCGATGGGTGCGGTCGAGCCGCTCCAGCACGTCGCGCGCACGCTCCAGCAGAACGCTGCCGGCCTGGGTCAGCCGGATCTGGCTTCGACTCCGGTCGATCAGCATGACGCCGAGATCGCTCTCCAGCTGGGCGATCTGCCGGCTGAGCGGCGGCTGTGCGATCGCGAGCCGCGATGCGGCACGGCCGAAATGCAATTCCTCGGCGACGGCGACGAAATAGACCAGTCGCCTGAGATCCATGACATCGTCGCGATCGGTCACGGTCAGCCGGACGTGTGTTCGCACACTTCCGGAGAAGCTGCGGGAAAGGCCTGCGGGGTTCGATACCGCGTCGTCATCAGCGTGCGATCAAGATGGTTCCAGCGCAAAGACTGGGCGTGGGTCCCAGGATTGTCAATTGTCCGCGGGAATGACGCCATCCGGCTAATCCTTCCGGGCGAAGGCGCGGATCTTGTCCTCGTCGACCTCTACGCCGAGGCCGGGGCCATCGGGGACGCAGATCTCGAACGTGTCGAATCTGATCGGGTTGACGACGAGATCCTCGACGAGAATTCGCGGACCGAAATGCTCAGTGCCCCATTCGAGCCCGGGCAGGGTGGCGAATGCGGCGAGATGCGCGGCGGCGCCGATGCTGCTTTCCAGCAGGCAGCCGCCATAGAGCTCGAGCCCATGGGCGCCCGCGACTGCCGCGGCGCGCTTCATCTCGAACAGGCCGCCGCTCTTGACGAGCTTCAGCGAGTAGACGCTGCCGCAGCCCATCGTGGCGACACGGGCGATCTCCTCCTTGGTGAAGGCGGCCTCGTCGACCAGCAACGGGATGGAGGTGCGGGCCGCGACACGCGCCATGGCTTCCAGCTGCAGCGCCGAAACCGGTTGTTCGACCAGCGCGACATCCAGCTCCTCCAGCGCAGGCATGAAGCGGATGCATTCGGCCTCGGTCCAGCCCTGGTTGACATCGACGATCAGGCGTACCTCGTCGCCGAGACCGGCGCGAAGCGTCTGCAACCGCTTCAAATCCGCTTGCGGGCGGTTGAAGCCGAACTTGATCTTGAACTGGCGGTGCTCGCGGCGCCGGAGCTTCTCCCTGGCTTCCTCCAGCTCCTGGCCGCTATCGCCCGAGGCCAGCGCCCAGATCACCTCCATGCGCTGGCGCACGGCGCCGCCGAGCAGGGCGCTGGCGGGAAGGCCGAGCGTCTTGCCGGCGGCGTCGATCAGGGCGGATTCGATCGCGCCCTTGGCCGCGAAATTGCGGGTGGCGGCCTTGCTCATACGCAGCGCATTGGCTTCGAAGGCGAGGGCAGGTTGCCCGAGCAGCGCCGGCGCCAGATAATTCGTGACGGCAGCCTTGATCGATTCCACGCTCTCCTCGGCCCAACGCGGTCCACCCAGTGTCGAGGCTTCGCCGATACCCGTGACGCCATTGTCGAGCTGGACGCGCACCAGCACGTAGCCCTGATGCGTGACTTCCGTGTTCGAAAGCTTGTGTCGCCGGCGGGTCGGCGCTTCCACGATGGTGGCGCGGATGCTGCGGATCACAGTGTCCTTCGCGGGCGGCTGCACTTGCTCCACAGGTACGGCGATGTCGATCACGGCACGGCTCATAAGTCCTCACAGGTCAGATCAAGTTGAGCCCGCCGGGCTTTCGAGGTCCGGCGGGCTTGGTACGTGTTACTCGGCCGCGACGAGCCGCTCGACGGCCGCCTTCTTGAGCTTGAAGTCGAAGTCGAGCACGAGATCGGTGTCGGCCCCGGCGGGTGCCTTCGCGAACTTGCCGATCAGGCTCTGCTTCACCGCGAATACCGAGTCGTTGTCGAGATACTTGGTCTCGGAATCGTAGATCTGCGAGATCAGCGATTGATAGCCGTCCTTGGAGAGCATGAAGTGGATGTGGCCCGGACGCCAGGGATGGTGGCCCATGTACTTCAGCAACTCGCCGCCGGCGCCGTCATAGGGGATCGGGTAGGGTTCGGGACGCAGCGCCACGAAGGCGTATTCGCCGTTGGCGTCGGTCGTGAAGCGTCCGCGCAGATTATAGGCCGGCTGCTCGGGGTCTTGCAGATCGTAGAGCCCGTTCGGCGCGTCTTCCCAGACGTCGATGGTGACACCCTCGATCGGTCGTCCCGCCGTGTCGCTGATGCGCCCTGACACCCTGACGGTCTGCGCGTTATCGAACGTTTTCTTGATGATGGAAGCGCCTTTGGGCAGCACCGGCGGATTTTCCCGGTAGAACGGCCCGAGCACGGTCGACTCGCTCTCACCGTCGGTGACCCGGTGGTCGAGCATGTCGACCAGCACCTCGACCCCGAGAATATCCGCGATCAGGATGAACTCGTTGCGCTTCTCGTCCGAGATGTCGCCGGCGCGGCGCAGGAATTCGCACGCCGCGAACCACTCGGCGAAGGTCAGGTCGACCTCCTTGCAGAAGTCGTGCATGTGGCGGATCAGGCTCGTCATGATCTGGCGGTTGCGATCCGGAATATCCTTCGCGAGCGCGGCGATGACGTGGTCGGTGATGGTGTCCTTGGTGACGTTCAGCATGGTCGTTTCCTCCTTTTCTTGCAGTTTCCTCAAACTTGCATCCCCGTTTTCGGGAATATCGGTTGGTGGTCTCACCAAACAAATTCGTAAGCAGCGTTCTCCAGCGTCGCGGGCGCGGGGTGCGGGTCGGCAAGGCTGCCGAAGCGGCCGCGGAAGAACAGCAGCGGCTTCTTGCCGGGCTCCAGCGCCATCTCGCGGACATGGCCGATGAAGATGGTGTGGTCTCCGGCGACGATCTCGTCGGCGAGGTCGGTGACGAAATACGCCGCCGCATCGGCGATCACGGGCAGCTCGTTGCGGCGTTCGAACACGTCGCGGAGGTCGAGCCTGGGCTTGCCGGCGAAATGCCAGGCAAGGTCCTCCATGCCCTCGGCGAGAACGCTGACGGCAAAGCGGCCGGTGTTCTGGATGTTGCAAAGCATCTTCGCGCTTTTCGCGATCGAGATCGCGACCAGCGGTGGATCGAGGGAGACGGACATGAAGGCATTGGCCGTCATGCCGTGATCGCGCCCCTCGCAATGCGTCGTGATGATGGTGACGCCGGTGCCGAACTGGCCGCAGGCGTTGCGCAGCTCGCGTGGATCGATGGCGGTCATTGGCTGGCGACCTCGAGTTCGACCAGGCTCGGTCGATTGGCCGATGGTACGGTCACGATGTCTCGCCAGTTCTCCAGCGCCGACGCGGCGGCGGCAAGGCCGGATCGTCGCAGCGCGCGGATCCGGCTGCTGGAGACGATCTCGCCATTGCTGCAGCGCACCGGCGGCAGGATGCGCGTGTTGAAATGTTGCCGCAGCAGCAACGCGGTGCCACCCTTGCAGGACCCGAAGCGGAAGTCTTCGCCGACGATCACTTCACGCGGGTGCAGGCGCTGCAGTTCTGCAAGGAAGTCGGCCGCGGTGCGGCGGACATAGATCTGGTTGAAGTCGGCGACGACGACATGATCGGGCGCGAATGTTGCGATGCGCTCGAGCTTTTCTCGGAGCGGGATCAACGCCTCGGCCTGGCCGAAATACACCTTTGGTGGCGGATCGAAAGTGTAGACCACGGCAGGAACACCGCTGCGTTGCGCTGCCGCAATGGTCTGCCGAAGCAGTTCCTGATGGCCGCGGTGGACGCCGTCAAATGCGCCGATCGTGACGACGCACGCGTCGAGGACCAATTCGCCATCGCGATGGAAAGCGACAGCGGTGCTGTCAAAACCTTTGCCCAAACCTTCGACCATGGCTCGCTCCGGTTTTTGCTCCCTATGCCGTGCTGTGCATTGCTGCATCAGCCGCGGTGTTGCATCGGCTGGACGATCGCTGTCGTCCGGTCCGTGCGAGCTGACTCATAGCCCGAGCCGCGGCGGACTGCGCGGTATGGTGTGATACCTTTCGCCCGCGCCGGGTGAGCGCGTAGCTTTTCCTCCGATGTCACACCAACCAAGAGCGTGACGGGATGGTCCGGGCCGGTGCGGCAACGCCTACCGGTCCGACGACACAAGCGGAGGAGAAACCCATGACTACAGCAGCAGCCCTGCGGGCCGATGTGCCTGCGTCAACCACCAGCGTCTACACCGGCGCGGAATTCCTGGACAGCATCCAGGACGGCCGGGAAATCTACATCTATGGCGAGCGCGTCAAGAACGTCACCCAGCATCCCGCCTTCCGCAATTCGGCGCGCATGGTGGCGCGCTGGTATGATCGCTTCCACGAGAAGAAGGACCAGATCGGCGTCCTGACCGACACCGGCTCGGGCCAGTTGACCCATCCGTTCTTCCTCGGTTCGAAAACGGCCGATGATCTGATCAAGGGCCGCGATGCGATCGCCGAACTGCAGAAGGTCGCGTATGGCTGGATGGGCCGCTCGCCGGACTACAAGGCGGCCTTCCTCGGCACGCTCGGTGCGAATTCGGGCTTCTATGGCGAATACGCCGGCAACGCAAAGAAGTGGTATTCGCGAACCCAGGAACGGATCGACTTCTGGAATCACGCCATCGTCAATCCGCCGATCGACCGCGACCGCGCCATCGAGGAGGTGCGCGACGTCTTCATGCATGTCGAGAAAGAGACCGACGCCGGCCTGATCGTCTCGGGCGCGAAGGTGGTCGCGACCGGCTCGGCGCTGACGCACTATAATTTCATCGCCCACTACGGCATCCCGATCAAGGACAAGTCGTTTGCGCTGATCTTCACGGCGCCGATGGATGCCAAGGGCATCAAGCTGATCGCCCGCTCGTCCTACGAATTCACCGCGGCCGCGACCGGTTCGCCGTTCGATTATCCGCTGTCGAGCCGCTTCGACGAGAACGACTCGATCCTCGTTTTCGACAAGGTGCTGGTGCCCTGGGAGAACGTCTTCATCTATGGCGATGTCGACAAGATCAACCAGTTCTTCCCGGCGTCGGGCTTCATCCCGCGTTTCACGCTGCACGGCGTGACGCGCCTTGCCGTCAAGCTCGACTTCATCGCCGGCCTGTTCTCGATGGCCGTCGAGGCGACCGGCTCGAAGGATTTCCGCGGCGTGCAGACCGCGGTGGGCGAGGTGATTGCCTGGCGCAATCTGTTCCACGGCATTGCCGATGCGATGGTGAAATCGCCGATCGACTGGCAGGGGACCGATGGCTACAATCTTCCCAATCTGAACTACGGGCTGGCCTATCGTGTGTTCGCGCCGATGGCGTATCCCCGAATCAAGGAGTTGATCGAGCGCCATGTCGCGAGCGGCCTGATCTATCTGCCGTCGAGCTCGGCCGATCTGGAGAGCGAGGCGATCCGGCCCTATCTCGACCGCTTCGTGCGCGGCTCCAACGGCTATGCCGCGATCGACCGGATCAAGCTGCTCAAGCTGCTCTGGGACGCGGTCGGCTCCGAGTTCGGCGGCCGGCACGAACTCTACGAACGCAACTATGCGGGCAATTACGAGAACCTGCGGGTCGAGACCCTGATGGCCGCGAGCGCCACCGGCGACCTCGGCGCGATGCAGGATTTCGTGCGCAATTGCATGAGCGACTACGACGTCTCGGGCTGGACGGCAAAGGATCTCGTCAACCCCGACGACATCAACCTCGTCAGTCGCGGCCTGGTGCAAGGCTGACGACAAGGCTGAGGGCAAGGCTGACGATAGGGCTGACGATCTGGTAGACAGATCGTGGAGCCGCCGCGATCCGCGGCGGCTCCACGCCGTCTCCATGGTGCCGTGTCATTGCTTGCAGAAAAGAGTTCATCATCATGCTGTTCCACGTCGAAATGGATGTGCGGATTCCGCACGACATCCCGGCCGAAAAGATCGATGCGCTGAAGCAGGCCGAGCGGGTCCGCGCCATGGAGTTGCAGCGCA
Source organism: Bradyrhizobium acaciae (assembly GCF_020889785.1). Lineage (GTDB taxonomy): Bacteria > Pseudomonadota > Alphaproteobacteria > Rhizobiales > Xanthobacteraceae > Bradyrhizobium > Bradyrhizobium acaciae. Next base: position 6,893 of record NZ_JACMYK010000001.1, on the reverse strand, counting down.
CGGGCGCCTGGCGCCATTTGTGGCGTGTGGCCGGCCGCTACGCCAATGTCAGCATCTTCGATGTATCGGGCGCGCAGGAGCTGCACGACATCCTGTCCAGCCTGCCGCTGTTTCCGTTCATGGAGATTCAGGTCACGCCACTGTGCCGGCATCCGTCGTCGATCCACGACGACGACAGGTAAACCTAGAGCATGATCCGGAAAAGTGCGTAGCGGTTTTCCGAAAAGATCATGCTGAAACAAGAATCTAAAGCGCGATGACGATTCAACCCGATCTCATCGCGCTTTAGTCGACGACCGTGCGCGGGCGCCGGTGGCGGCTCGAGGTGCTGATGCTGCCGGTGACGTCGGGGTATCCCGTCAGGCTCAGCGTGTCGGAGCGCACGCCCCAGCTTTCGAGCCGGTCGAGGAAGCTCATGCCGAGCAGGTTGGTCTTCATCTGCCCGCGCTGCACCACCAAGGCCGGCACGGATTTCTCGACCAGCTTGCCGACCGCGAGCCTGTCGAGGGTCAGGCGCGCCGCCTTGGTGTGACCGCCGGCGGTCTCCAGGTCGACATTGTATTCGAGCATTTCGGTCGGCAACCCGATCGCCTTGGCGGTCTCCCAGGTCAACACGACCGAGGTCGCGCCGGTATCGATCACCATCGGCGCGCTGACGCCGTTGATCTTGGCGCGGAACGCGAACTCGCCGCCCTGGCTGCGCGCGATCTGCACCGCGGGGGCCGAGCTGGAAGAGGAGGTTGAGGCGACGATGGTGCGGCCGAAGATCTGGGTCAGGTTCTGCCTTGCGCGCGCGATCTGATCGGGATCGCCATAGGCGACGACGGCGCCGGCGGTTGCCATCAGCAGCAGGATGACGAGGAGGATGCGGGTCATGGAGCACCTCCGGTCGTGGTGCCGGTCATGCGCGCTTCGGACGCGGCTCGATGCGCTCGAGCCCGGCCTCGGCCATGCGCGCCGGCAGCGTCGACATGACGGACAGCCGCTCCGTGGTGTCCATCTTGTGCCAGCGCGCGATCTCGGGAAGCGTGCGACCACAGCCGAAGCAGAGCTTCGTCCTGGGGTCGATCATGCAGACTGCGATACACGGCGTTTCTGAGCTCATTGTTCAACTGTTGAACCGTTTCCGCCGCCGGCGCAAGCCGGCCGACGCGGGATGCCGCATCACGCCTCGGCTTCTTGTCGCGAGCATGGTCCTGCCGCGAACGCCTTGCGTTTGTTGCCAAAGCGTTTTCGAGCGAGGTGGATACCGGTTCGCGTAAAGAAAACGCGGCGAGACAAGAATCTGAAGCCCCATTCCGATTCCATCGGAACGGAAGAGGCTCTGGCGTTAACCGCGTCACGATCTTCCGCGACATGCTCTACAATCCGGTGCCGGCACTCATGATCGACTTGCGGCGCACGCGTTTGCGGTCGCCGCTCATCGCGGGCTCGACCGGCTCCGGCTGCATCGGCGGCGATTCTTCCGCCATCGGCGCCAGCGCGCTCATCACCCGTTCCGGCGGCAAGGTCACGATCACCTCGGTGCCGATACGCAATTTCGATTTCAGCGTGAAGGTGCCGCCGTGCATGTCGATCAGGCTCTTCGCGATCGGCAGGCCAAGGCCCGCGCCCTGTTCCGCCGACTTGATCGAGTTGGAGCCCTGGCCGAACGAGGCCAGCACGACCGGGATTTCGTCCTCGGCGATGCCGCTGCCGGTGTCCTTGACGCTCAGATACTGCCCGCCCGACGCAGTCCAGCCGACCTTCAGCCAGATCTCGCCGCCCTGCGGGGTGAACTTGATCGAGTTGGAGAGCAGATTGAGCACGACCTGGCGGATGGCGCGCTCGTCGCCCCAGATCCTCGGCATGCCGTGCTCGAACACTTCGTGGATGGTGATGCCGCGGCTCGAGGCGCGCAGCTTCAACAGATGGTGGCAGTCGGCGACGACATGCACCAGCGCCACGGCCTCTTCGTTCAGCTCGTAGCGGCCAGCCTCGATGCGCGACAGATCGAGGATTTCGTTGATGAGGTTGAGCAGGTGCACGCCGGAATTATGGATGTCGGCGGAATATTCCTTGTACACGGGCACGGCATGCGCGCCGAAAATCTCGCTCTTCATCACCTCGGAGAAGCCGAGGATGGCGTTGAGCGGCGTGCGCAGCTCGTGGCTCATCTGGGCCAGGAAGCGCGACTTGGCGACGTTGGCGGATTCGGCGCGGTGCCGGGCTTCGTCGGAGATCGCCTTGGCCTGTTCCAGTTCGCCGATCAGCGCGTCCTTTTCGGCACGGGCCTCCAGCGTCGCCAGCGTGGTCGAATGCAGGCGGTGCGCCAGCAGGGCGAAATAGCCTTCGGCGGCAAGCGCGAGCAGCGCCAGCACGTAATTGTCGAACGCGCCGTTGAGCACGAGGTCGAGCGCGATCCCCACCGTCACCGGAACGGTCGCCGCGAGTGCTGCGATCGGCAGGCTCGCCGCCAGCATGCTGGAGACTGCGATCACCAGCATCATCAGGAACATCATCAGCGTGTTGGAAGCGAGATCGCGCCCGGCAGGGTGGATCAGGATCGCGGTCCAGCACAGGCCGTAGAGCAGGTCGAGCAGCACGAAGCGCGTCCGCCATTTGCGGGTCACCGCGACCGAGGTGGGCTCGGCGAGGAAGCGGGCGCAGCTGCGGATGATGGCGACATGGACGCAGAGGATGCCGAGCGTCCAGGCGCCGGCCATGAGCGGCTTCATCCAGAGGCCAAACAGCACGCCGGTTGCCACCACCAGCAGCATCACGACGTAGGATGCCGATATCCGGGTCTGGGCGTATTGGCGGAGCAGTTCGGCGTCGAACGCCGGGCGGGTTCCACTGGTTGACGTTAACCGATCCCGCGCCTCACGTACCCGCTGCGCAGCAACGCGCCGGCTGTTCACCGGCGCCGCCACCTGAGGTCCTGCCGGAAGCGCTACAACTTCAGGCTTTTCTGCGGGATTACTCATCAACAACACAAATCCTGCCCGCGAACCGCGCGGGCTTTTTGCATTGTCTATCTGTGACGCTAAATCATTAAGCGATGACTTAAAGAGCTAAGGAAACTCGTTAACCAGAGGTTAAATTAACTTTTTCAGCGCTCATTCGAGACCCATCTCGGGGCGGCGGCTCGGTGGCCTGCGCGGAAGTCGAGATAGGCGCGCGACCACAGCACGCTATCCTCAAATGGATCCTCGTCGAACGTTTCGGGGTAAGAGTGGGTCCACCGGATGAGATAGTGCTGAGTCTTGCAGACGGGCTTGTCCCGTACCAGGCCGTCGGGACCAAGTGCGCACCATTGACGCTTGGAGTCGATGGCCGCCCAGGCAATGCCATCCCGAAAGCAATCGAGCGCGCGGTAGCGAGGTTGAATTGTGAGCGTCCCGTCGTCATCACTGATGCCCCACAGGCCGTCCCGCTCGACCAACCGGAGCCCGTGCCCACATTCGAGCCCGCTCCGTGCCGTGGGGGCAACTGGAGGCTCCGGACGCTCTTCACCCGTTGCCGTCAGCCAGACCTCGCGGCCGGCGATGACGACCTGAAAAAGTCCGTCCCGGCGTCCGATGTATCTTTCCAAGGTCATCGGCAGAACGAAGCGGCCCGAAGTGTCGATGACGCCCCATTTCTGACCGTCCGACACGGCGGCATATCCGTCCTTGAAGCCAAGCTGGTCCTTGAATGCGGGCGGATCGAACAGCAGGTGGCCGTCGACACCGACAAAGCTCCAGATTCCGTCGAGGCTGACAGGAAAGGGGTCGATGCAGGTCGGCCGTCCGGTGGGGTCGAACAGGTAGGGAGTGGTCGGCTGTCCGCCGACGTCGACGATTTGAACCTTGCGGTCGATCAAGATTGCCCGCACGCCGTTCGGACAAGTGTCGAGAACCTTGCCGTTGTCGTTGCCGGCGCGATAGTCCCGCCGTTGGCCGTTTGGTACGTCCAGTGGCCGCAGCGTGCCTACGATCTGGCCCGTGGGATCGACGAAACCGGATAGCTCAACTCCGTCGACGCGCTTCCGGACCATCGCGCGTTCGTCGTAAAGCTGCCCAACAGATTCGTACTGCGGCTCGACGGCCCACTCACCGTTGCTCGCCAGCAGTCCGTAGAGCCTGCCGTTGCGCTCGGTTGCCCAGATCAGGCCGCGGCCGGCTTTGTCGAACAGGCTGATCCGTATCGGTTCAGGCTTCCGCACCCAATAGCCGGAGATATGGTAGAGCCCGGAATTCGCCTGCTCGTGGGGAATTATTCCAAGGCCCGGATAGCCCGATCCACTGCCTTCGACCGCAATGACCACTTCTCCCGTCAGCGGCATGGCGCGGCGAAACTTCGGTGCAATGACAAACGCGCCTCTGCGATCGATGACCCCGACCTTGTCTCCGACGAGGACTTCGGCCAGGCCATGCACAAACTCGCCGGCGAGATCGAACTTCGGTCCGATGACGATCTCGCCGCGCTCGTCCACATATCCAAACCGGCCGCCAACACTGACCGCAGCCAGGCCTTCGCTGAACGGCATGCCGCGCTCGAAGCGAGGTGGTATGATTTCCTGGTTCGTCTTCCAGTTCAGGTAGCGGCAAAGGCCGTATTTGCCGTCACAGCGCCATGTGTTCGGCTCAGCGGCGGTGGCTCGCGCCGCGAGAAGCGCGAGCCCAAGAAGTATCCCAACTGATGCGAGTCCTGCTCTCACCTGTCAGAAGGGCCGGGCGACCCCCCTCCGACTTACCGCTGGGGAACTAAGGTGCACCTAACGGACTCTCATTTCTGCCAGCCGAATCACAAGTCAACCTCGATTGAATCAACTGCACTCTCACCGCAATTCCTGGCGCGATTTCGGAATAATGGAATTGTGCCGCTGAGTTGCCCGACGTGTCAAGTCGTCGTGTCGAACGCCGGCGCCGCTGGCTACTTTGCATGGGGTTGTTTTCGATATTCTGGCAGTGCGCCCATGCGGAGACAGGGTGTCGCAGAAGCCGCGATTGCCATCTGCGATAGCCCTGTCTCGCAAGGGGGAGGTTGATGAGTTAGCGCTGCAGCCGCGCCAGCAGGCTCGACGTATCCCAGCGCTTGCCGCCCATCTTCTCGACCTCGGCATAGAACTGGTCGACCAGCGCGGTGGCGGGCAGGGTGGCGCCGTTGCGGCGGGCTTCCGCCAGCGCGATCGAGAGGTCCTTGCGCATCCACTCGACGGCGAAGCCGAAATCGTACTTGCCTTCGTTCATGGTCTTGTAGCGGTTCTCCATCTGCCAGGACTGCGCTGCGCCCTTGGAGATGGTCTCGATCACGGCGGCGACGTCGAGGCCACTCTTCTTGGCGAAGTGGATGCCCTCAGAGAGGCCCTGAACGAGGCCCGCGATGCAGATCTGGTTGACCATCTTGGTGAGCTGGCCGGCGCCAGCGGGCCCGAGCAGCTTGCACATCCGTGCATAGGCGCCGGTGATAACAGGCTCGGCGCCCGCGTAGGCGTCTTCGCTGCCGCCGCACATCACCGTCAGCACGCCGTTCTCGGCGCCGGCCTGGCCGCCCGACACCGGCGCATCGACGAACTTGAAGCCGGCCTTGGTGGCGGCGGCATCGAGCTCGCGGGCGACCTCGGCGGAGGCGGTGGTGTGATCGACGAAGGTCGCACCCTTCTTCATGCCGGCGAACGCGCCATCGGGGCCGATGGTGACCGCGCGCAGGTCGTTGTCATTGCCGACGCAGCACATCACGAAATCCTGGCCTTCGGCGGCGGCCTTCGGCGTCGGCGCAGTCTTGCCGCCGAATTTGTCGGCCCATTCCTTCGACTTCGCTGCGGTCCGGTTGTACACGGTGACCTCATGGCCGCCCTTTTTCACGAGGTGTCCCGCCATCGGGAAACCCATTACGCCGAGACCGAGAAAAGCGACTTTAGCCATATCTGCTACCTTGTGATTTGCCGTGGTGATCGCCCCCTTGGGACCGCCGGAAAACGTCGCGGCGGGCGGGGCATTCCGTCCATGGAAGGAGCCGCACCATACCCCCTGCGCAGCGGAGGGCAACGGCTTCGTTGGATGGCAGACCCCGGTTTTGTGCTAGGATCGGGCCACCTAAGAAGCTCACAAAAAAGGGAGTGTCTCGCATGGGCATGAGCGTCGGTGTGCTCGATCATTTCAATATCCGGACCCGGAATCTCGCCGCCACGGTGCGGTTCTACGAGGACATTCTGGGCCTGGAAAAGGGTGCGCGGCCGAACTTCGCGTTCCCCGGTGCGTGGATGTACAGCGAGGGCAAGGCGGTCGTGCATCTGGTCGATATTTCCGCGACCGACGAGGCACAAAAGCCTGACTCCGGCGTCGTCCATCACGTCGCCTTTGCCAGCCAGGGCTTTGACGGGATGCGGCAGCGGCTGCAGTCCAAGGGCATGGAGTTCGACTCGCGCCAGGTTCCCGGCGGCGACCTCTGGCAGATATTCGTCAACGACCCCAACGGGGTCATGATCGAGCTGAACTACGAGGCCGCCAAGGAAGGCGGCGCGGCCGCGCCGGCCGAGCGGCGGGACGACGTCGGAGCGAGGTAGCCTTTTGCGCTGCAACGCTCTATGGGTGCACTCTTGGCGCATGATCCGGAAAAGTGCGAAGCGGTTTTCCGAACAAGATCATGCCCCACTAAAAAGCCCGGGAGATGCGCGGTGAGCGTGACGCAGCAACAGGTTCTCGATTGCCTTGCCAAGGTGATGTCGCCGCGCGGCGTCCCCTTGACCAACGCCAATGTGCTGTCGGCGATCACGGTCACCGACGGCAAGGTGTTCTTCTCGATCAACGTCGATGCGGCGGAAGCCCGCGCGTGGGAAAGCGTGCGTGCGCAGGCTGAGAACGCCGTGCGCGCCATTCCCGGCGTCAGCGTCGCCATGATCGCGCTGACCGCGGAGCGCAAGGCCGGTG